>DATKVK010000072.1:0-54179 GCA_035530095.1 Rectinemataceae bacterium
CTCTGCAGGAGCTCATTCCCCGGAATGCCCTATGTGAACCTGGAGGGCATCGCAGAGCGCGAGTTCGCCAAAACGGACCCTCGAGGATTCCTTGCGCAATTCCCCGAAGGGGCTGTCCTTGATGAGATACAGCGAGTGCCGGAACTTCTTTCGGAGATACAGGTCAGGGTGGACAGCGGGAATACGGGGGCAGGCTATATTCTCACGGGAAGCCGCGGGTTCGATATGCTCGCCCATGTGGGTCAGTCCTTGGCGGGTAGAACTGCGTTACTCAAGCTTCTTCCTTTTTCCTATGAAGAAATCCGCCATGAATACCCGAATCTGCTTCTCGACGAGGTGCTTTTTCGAGGTCTCTATCCCAGGATCTACGACAAGGAGCTGAATCCCTCCGAGGCCTTGTCGTTCTACGTCTCCACCTATGTCGAGCGCGATGTTCGGAGCATTCTCAACGTGAAAGACCTGGGGGCCTTCCAGCTTTTCCTTAAGCTCTGCGCCGGGCGGACAGGACAACTCGTGAACCTGAAAGCGCTGTCGGACGAAGTGGGCATCTCGCATAACACGGTCAAGCAATGGCTGTCGGTCCTGGAAGAGAGCTATATCGTCAAGCTCGTTCGTCCCTATTTCGCGAATCTGAACAAGCGCCTGATAAAATCTCCCAAGCTTTTCTTTCTGGACACCGGGCTTGCGTGTTTCCTCTTGGGGATTCAGCATTTCGATCAGCTCGGCGCCCACCCTCTGCGAGGAGCCATATTCGAGACCTTTGCCTACTCTGAACTCCTCAAAGTCCGGTACAACAGCGCGCTCCCCGATTCCCTCTATTTTTATCGCGACCTGGGTGGCTTCGAGATCGACTTCATCCTGGATCGTGGCGTGGAGTGCGATGCGGTGGAGGTCAAGTCCTCGCGGACCCTCCACCCCGACTTTTTCAAGAACCTCCGCGCATTTGGAGCCCTGAATCCCAGACTTCGGCAGAGCTACCTTTTTTATGGCGGAGACGAGAATATCGACAACTATCTCGGCGCCCGGGTGCTGAGCTGGAAGGACTTCGGCTCCGTCTGACGCGTCATGGCAATGAAAACCCGGGTACCGGATTTAGGATATTCCCCACGCGCGCCGCGCGCGGAGTGATCCAGATTTCATCTAGTACGAAGTTGGTCCCGGCCGTCGCCTGTGTGGCACCCGAGCTGCGACAGCCGAGTACGGTCTGCGCGGATACCGGCTACTTCAGCGAGGAAGCGGTGAAGAGCTGGCGGGCCTGAATCAGGCCTACAATCAAAGCCGTTGGCTTTCAGCCCGACGGTCTCCTAGCCATCGTATATTATCCCAGCCCAGGCCTCTACGCTATACTCATTCCCATGATCGTCAGACGAGCGTCGGTGATGGGTCCCTGCATGGGCGTCAAGCGCGGACTCGACCTGGCCCGGAGCCTGGCCGGGTCCGAGGGCTCGGTCTACACGCTCGGGCCCCTCATCCACAACCCGCAGGCCGTGGCCGAGCTGCGCGACCAGGGCGTCGTGCCGCTATCCGAGGACGAGCTCGACGAGCGCGTGGCGGGGAGGACGGTGGTGATCCGCGCCCACGGAGTGGCGCCCGAATTGAAGGCCCGAATCGTCGAGCTGGGCGGCCGCGTGGTGGACGCCACCTGCCCGCGCGTCATCGCGAGCCAACGGCGCGCGGCCGCCTACGCGCAGAAAGGCTGGACCGTCGTCATTGCCGGCGACCGCGACCATGGCGAAGTCGCGGGCATCGCGGGGCACGCGCGCGAGTCGGGCGGCTCCGACCGGAGCTGGGCCGTGGTCGGCTCGGCGGACGAGGCCGAGACCCTGCAGGCCGAAGGCCCCGTGGCGGTCATAGCCCAGACGACTATCCGGGCGGAGGAATACCGCGCCATCTGCGAGGCACTCTCGCGGCGCTTTCCCGTGATCGAGATAGTCGACTCGATCTGCCCGGCCACCGCCGAGCGCCAGGAGGCCCTCGCCGAGCTCGCCCGCGTCTGCGACGCGATCCTGGTCATTGGCGGCCGCAACTCGGCCAACACGAGCCGGCTCCACCGAGCCGCCGTGGAGCTCGGCAAGCCGGCCTGGCTCATCGAGCGGGCCGCCGAGCTGCCGCCGGAGATTTTCGGCTACGGGCGCGTGGGCCTCACCTCGGGCGCCAGCACGCCCGACAGCTATGTCGACGAGGTCGAGGAGCGTCTGGCCCGCGGTTCCGCCTAGCGCCTTCGCCCCCCGGCGACTCTGCGGTTTAGCTTTCCTTTCTTTCCACTTTGTACGAATTTTGTGCAGGAATCAAAATGGGAGGCATCATGGACATCCTTGCCGAAATCGAAAATCGCCGCGCATTCCGCGCCATCGCGCCCGAACCCCTGGGAGAAGACCAGATCGAGCGTCTCCTGAAGGCGGCCACGCTCGCGCCTTCGTGCTTCAACTACCAGCCCTGGCGCCTCGTCGCGGTCACCGGAGATCGGCTCCCCGCGCTTCGCGAGGCCCTCACCGAAGGGAACAAGTGGGCCACGCGGGCTCCCCTCATCGTCGTGCTCGCCACCAAGCCTTCGCTCGACTGCCGCTCGGACCAGGGCCGCGACTACGCGGCCTTCGACCTGGGCATGGCGGCCATGGGCCTCATGCTCCAAGCTACGAAGGAAGGGCTCCGCGCCCACCCCATAGCGGGCTACAACCCCGTCAAGGCCGCCAAGGCCGTGGGCCTGCCCGAGGATTTCACGGCCTTCAACCTGATCATCGTCGGCAAGCCGGGAGACGAAAGCCTTCTCGCCGAGTGGCAGCTCGAGCGCGAGCACGGGGCGCGCCAGCGCAAGAGCCTGTCGGAGGTGGCCTTCAGGGATTCCTGGGACAAGCCCTGGTAGGCCGGCCTTCCTCGCCCCGGCCCGCGCTCCCCCTAGCCAGTCCGCTCGCCTCGGCATGACCCGCGGCGTCGCGGCCGGGGCCCGAGGCCTGTACAGACCGGGGAGTTCTCGCTACCCTGCATGGCGTGGAACCAGCCAAGGTAATCGGCATCTGCGGCGGCTCGGGCTCGGGCAAGACGACCATCGTCCGCAAGATCTCGGAGCTCGTCTCGGACTTCGTCTTCCTCCCCCAGGACAACTACTACAAGTCCGCGGAATACATCTCCAACTCCAACATCACCGCCTTCAACTTCGACCATCCCGACGCCTTCGACAACGCCCTGCTCATCGAGCACCTGGACCGCCTGCGGCGGGGCGAGGCTGTGGACATGCCCAGCTACGACTTCATCCGCAACCGGCGCAAGGACGAGACGATCCATATCGAGCCCCGGAAGCTGGTCATCTTCGAGGGCATCATGATCTTCACGAACCAGGAGGTCCGGGACAGGATCGACCTCAAGATCTTCGTCGACACGCCCGACGATATCCGCTTCATCCGGCGTCTCACCCGCGACATCAAGGAGCGGGGCCGCACCCTGGATTCGGTGGTCGAGCAGTACCTCACCGTCGTCCGGCCGGGCCACTATCAGTTCATCGAGCCCACCAAGCAGTTCGCCGACATCATCATCCCCGAGGGCGGAGCGAACGAACGCGCCCTCAATGTCCTCGTGAGCTTCATCAACTCGGTCCTTTCGTCCTGAATTCGGTTGACGTCAGCTCTCTATGGGGCTACAACGGATGCCGATATCCTAGCCCGGAGCAAGCTGAGCAATGACCTATCGTACAACGCGGAGCCTGGTCGAGGCCGGGGGGACGGCGGCCGCGGCCCTCGCCTTCCTCATCGCGCCCTTCGTGGCGGCCGCCAACGTAGGGCTCGTCGCGGCGGCGGCGATCGGGGCCGTCGCCTTCGTGATCCTCTTCGCGCTGCGCAACGCCGCGGTGGGCGCGATCGACCGCGCCGTGTACCGCGTCCGCTTCCGCAGGCCCGAGACGAGGATGCTCCTCGAGTTCTCCGAGCGCATCGGCGCCGCTTTCACCATCCCCGACCTCGTCGACGCGCTGCGCGACAAGCTCGAGAAGCCTGCCGACATGAGCGCCATCCTGGTCAAGTCCAATACCTGGGAAGTCATCTACCAGAGCCCCACCGCCTCGGCCTCGGACCCCCATACCCTCGAAGCGCTCGAGCGCAACTTCCGCGAATGGTCCGAGGGCTTCTGCTTCATCGGCCCGGACTTCGGGGTGGCGGCGTCCAACGAAGGCGCCCGGGGCTTTTTCGTCAACACCAAGGGCTTTCACCTCTTCGTGCTCACCTGGCTCTGCGCCCGGATCGAGCTCGAGGCCTTCCGCGCCCTCTACGGCGAGCTTCGGATCTACTTCGACCGCGTCATCACGATCTCGGATCTCTTCGAGGTCGCCTCGCTCTCCAAGGAATGGGAACTCATCGCCGAGACGCAGCGTTCCTTCCTGCCGCGATCCCTCCCCAAGGTCGAGAAGCTCGATCTGGCGGTGACCTACCGCCCCCTGCTCAACGTGTCGGGCGATTACTACGATGCCATCGCCATAGACGGGGACCGCACCCTCCTCGTCGTCGGCGATGTCTCGGGCAAAGGCTTGGCGGCGGCCCTGATCATGGGCATCATCGTGAACACGATCCGCGTGGCCAAGGACAAGACCGATCTCGAGGCGCTGATCCGCTCGGTCGACCATTCCGTGCGGGAGATGGGCTTCGACGACAAGTACACGGTCCTGTTCATGGGGCTGGTCGACACGCGCGCGCGCACCCTGCGCTACGTGAACGCCGCCATGGCCGATCCCATCATCATCTCTCAGACGGCGCTCGGGCCGCGCGTCAAGCGGCTCGAACCGACCATGGGGCTCCTGGGCCTCGTGGCCATCGAGGAGATCGGCATCGAGGAGATACCCCTGCGCACCGACGAGATGCTGCTGCTCGCCTCCGACGGCGTCACCGAGGTCGCCGACGAAGAAGGCAGGCGGCTGGGCGAGACCGAGTTCTTCGACAAGACCCTCGCCCACGCCTCGACGATGGGCGCGACAGACTTCGTGTCGAACGTGTCGAACATGCTGTACTCCTACGTCGGCGACCGGCCGCTCAAGGACGATGTCACGATACTCGCGGCCAAGGTGGGCAGGCTATGGGACTGACGATCGTCGCCTTCCTCGCGGTTCCCGCCTTCCTCCTCAACTTCGCTTTCGCCCGCACCAGGGGGCGCGGCACGACCGCCGGCCGCGTCGTCGAAGCCCTCAACCTGCTGCTCGCCGCCTTCGCGCTCCTCCAGGGCTTCGAGTTCCTCATCGCCTTCCCGGACGCCGGCAGCCTGCCCCTCTACGTCGACCGCATCTCTCTCGTGTTCCTGGTGGCCGCCCACGCCCTCCTCGTGCTCCTCGCCCTGGAGTTCCCCGCCCAGGCCTCCCGCGCGGCGCGCATCGCGGTCGGCATGGCCGTGGCCGCGGCCTCGGCCTTCGCCGGGTACTTCATACTGACGTCGTACAACGTCGTCGCGGACCTGGTGCGCAAGGGCGTCGAGACGATCAGGCTCACGGGGCCGTACTTCCTGCCGTTCATCCACGCCCAGGCCCTCCTCGCCCTCGCGGCCTCCGTCCTGCTGGCCATCCGCGGACTCGCGGACCGCAGCCGGATCCAGCGCCAGAGGTCGGCGGTCGTCCTCTTCGGCGTGATCGCGGGCGCGGCCCTCATCTGGTTCCTTTCCGGAGCCCTGCCCAGCCGTTCGGGAGTCAGCGAGACCTATGTGCTCGCGCCGCTGGCGGCCCTTCTCCTGGCTTCGACGGCGACCTACGGCTTCTACCTCTCGCGCCTCTTCGACTGGCGCACGATCGGCCGCACGGTCTTCGCCTACTGCCTGCTCATCCTGGTCGTCGGCGTGCCCACGGGAGCGGCCTTGGCCTTCCTCGTCTTCCTGCGCGTCGTCTCGCCCCTGGTGCCGATCATCGGCACCCCGCTGCTCTTCCTCATCGCGTACTCCCAGGCATTGCGCTTCGTCAGGCGGTTCCTGGCGAGATCCCTCAGCCGAGGCGACTACCGCGAGGACCTCGAAAGCGCGCTCTCGCACGTCGACCTGTCTTCGGGCCGAGACGAGGTGCTCTCCGAACTGTACCGGCTTCTTTCCGGGGCGCTGGACTTCATCGATTTCACGGTCATCATCGAGGACGACCGCGGCACGCTCCGCAGCGTCTACTCGCCGACGGGAGCCAAGGCGGTCATCGACCGCGGCGGCTCCCTGGCCGAGGCGCTCGAGGCTTCCCGCTCGACCGTTCTCCTCAAGTCGGAGGCCATAGCCGACCCGGCCAACGCCGCGATGCGGGGCGAGCTGCTCGGCCTCTTCGAATCGCTGCGCGCCGAGGCCCTCATCCTGGTGCGGGAAGGCCGCCGCATCATCGGCATCTTCAGCCTGGGCCCGCGGCGCACCGGGGCGGAGTACACGTATTACGACTACGACACCTTCCGCTCGATCTACGGCAAGCTGTTCGTGTTCGCCTACTACCTCAAGAACGTCGCGC
Organism: Rectinemataceae bacterium; assembly: GCA_035530095.1. Taxonomy (GTDB): domain Bacteria; phylum Spirochaetota; class Spirochaetia; order Treponematales; family Rectinemataceae; genus JAJXZP01. Next base: position 6,440 of record DATKVK010000072.1, read on the forward strand.
GCGAGTCGATCATCCGCACCGTGGACCGGGAGCTCGCGCTCTCCGACCAGATCATCCGCTTCGCGCTCGAGAAGATCGACGTCCTCGACAGTCCCAAGGTCGACGCCGCCTGGGCCATGCGCTCCTCCCGCCGCCTCGGAGGCGACTTCATAGACTTCGTGAGGCTCTCCCAGGAGCGCTGGTTCTTCGTCATGGGCGACGTCTCGGGCAAGGGACTTTCGGCCGCCATGAACATGCTCATCCTGAAGTCCATGATCCGGACCTTCCTCCGGATCGAGAAGGACTTCGTCGGTCTCGTGTCGCGCGTCAATCTCTTCATCAAGGACAACCTGCCCCGCGGCAGCTTCTTCGCCGGCGTCTTCGGCTACTTCGACCTCGCGAAAGAAAGTTTCTATTACATCAACTGCGGCATACCCGCCATGCTTTTCTATTCGCCGAGCTTCGAGACCTTCATCGAGGTCCAGGGCGAGGGCAAGGTCCTGGGCTTCGTCCGCGACATCTCGAAGTCGCTCAAGCCGCGCAAGCTCTCGCTGCCCCCGGGCTCGGCCTTGGTGGCGGCGACCGACGGCATCACCGAATGCGAAAGCCTGCGCGGCGAGCGCTTCGGCAAGGAAAGGCTCCGGCGCTCGGTCGCCGCCCGGCTCGGCTCAGGCGCCCGCGGCGCCGCCGACGGCGTCATCGCCGACCTGCTCCAATTCACTGATCAGCGGCAGGAGGACGATATCACCCTCCTCGTCATGAAATTCCTTTCCAGGAGAACGCAATGACCCAGCTCGAAGTGACGGTTACGAGGGAGGGCGACTACGATCTCCTCCGCGTATCGGGACCGGTGAACAGCTACACGTTCACGGAATTCCAGGAAAAGGTCTTCCACTCCATAGCGGCCGCCGACCTCGTCGTCGACATGGAGAACGTGACGACGCTCTCCTCGGCGGGCATCGGCGTGCTCATGGCCGCCCTGGACGACGCCGAGGATGCCGGCCGCAGGCTGGCCATACTCCGCCCCTCCGAAATAGTGAAGCTGGCCTTCGACTCGACCGGCTTCGCCGAGCGCTTCCCGATCATCCAGAGCGTCAAGGACTTCTGATGGCTCCGTCCGCGCCCGAACGGGCCGTCGGAACCAGGCTCGCGGCGAGACTCGTGCTCGACGCGAGCCCGGTTTCGGTGCTCTCGTTCGAGGACTTCGCCGACGGGCTCGAGTTTCTCTCCCACCGGGAGCGCGACAGGCTCAAGCTCGCCGGCGAGGAGATACTGGACAACCTCCTGCGCCACTCGGCGCCGCTCGAAGGAGGCGGCATCGCGGTCCGGGCCGCCCGCCGCACGGACAGCATTGCCCTCAGCTTCTATTTCCGCTCCCACGGCTTCGCTTCCTTCGCTTCGAACGGCGGCGCGCCGCTGCCCATTTTCGACCCCCTCCACCGGCGCTGGCGCGGGATCGGCATGGTGATGTGCAGGAACCTCGCACGGTCGATCAGCTTCAGGCCGGGCAGTCTCGTGGACCGGATCTTCATGATCTTCGCCCCTGAGCCCGACGAGGCCCAGGTCTGCCGCGACAAGGCGCTGTACGCCGACCTCCCCGCCCACTGAACCTGGGCAATAATTGCCCATCAAGCGAAAGAATTACCCCCGAGCCCGACACCATCGCCTCATTCCCGGCCTCTCGGTCTTCGGTGAGCGCCTGCGTGGGAAGCCTCGCCTATGCGGGCAGAGTCGTGACTCGGGGTCCAGCCGGGCGGCCAATCGGGCGGCCAATCGGATCGCGGGCCAATCTCAATTCTATATAAGATAAAACTATACTTCCCGATCGCCTTCCGCCGGACGCAAGCAAACTCTATCGCCCGATTCCCTTGTGAAAGCAGAATGGTTTTTATTCTTCGGATTGCCGATATTTGGCACGATTATTGCTTAATAGATAGTGCACCGGTACGGTACACCGGCTCCTGGAGCCGGAAGAAATAGACCCTGAGGAGTTCAAGATGAAAAGAACAATTATCGTTCTCGCCATAGCTTTGGCTACGGCGGGCATGGCCTTCGCGCAGCAGAACGGCGGCACGCAAAACGCCCAGCCGCCCTTCGGCGGCCCCGGCTACGGCCGCATGATGGGAGGCTTCGCCGGCGGCTCGGGCTATGCGGCGACCCCCGTGACCCTCGAAGGCAAGCTCGTCTTCATCGACCAGTATCCCGCCCTGCAGACCAAGGACGCGACCTACATGCTGCGGATGCCGCGCTTCTACTACTACGCCTACACCGACAACATCCGCGAGGGCGCGCAGATGAAGGTCCAGGGCTTCGTGCTGCCCACCTTCCCCGGCCAGGACAAGCCCTTCGTCATGGTGCGCTCGGCGACCATCGGCTCCAAGACCTACGACTTCTCCGCCTTCGGCCCCAGGGGCGGCTGCTTCGGCGGCAGGGAAGGCTCACGCGGCGGCCCGGGTTACGGCATGGGCGGCTACGGTCCTCGCGGCGGAATGATGGGCGGTTACGGTCAGCAGGGCGGCGGCTGGTAATTCGGTTGCTGTCAATTCGCGATTCTCTTTAAGATAGCAGAGAAGCAGGAAACCGATACAGTTTTCTCGAGTGCAAATTCGATCGAGGCTGCCTGATAACCTTGCCGGTTAAAAGGCAGCCTCGATTTCATGCGGAATGGAAGCAACCGCTCAGAAGCGAATGCTTTCGGGATCGAACCCGGTTTCACTTTCGCGCTGTGCCGCAGTGCGGCGGGTGGCCGGGTACGGGAGAGGGCCGAGCGCAGCGAGCCGCCCCCTTCCGTACCCGGTCAGGACCCGCCCTGCGAAGTATTCCGAAAGGTCGCCGGATAGATCAGTGCCCCTCGCCGCGGGCCATCGCGAGCCCGTGCTCGAGCAGGGGAGCGAGGACGGCGGCGCAGAAACGCGCCGCCTTTTCGCTGCCCGGGAAGTTGACCGCGTACTGCGCCCCGCGCATGCCGGCGTAGCCGCGCGAGAAGACGGCGTTGGGCGTCTCCTCGAGCGACTTGGCGCGGAGATAGTCGGCGATGCCGGGCATGTCGCGGTCGCACCATTCGCGCGTCGCCTCGGGCGTGACGTCGCGGGGCGCGGGGCCCGTGCCGCCCGTCGTGATGATCCAGTCGGCCGAGCCCGAGGCGGCCAGGGCCTCGGCTATGCGCTCCCGGTCGTCGCTCACGATGCGACGCTCGATCTCGGCGCCGGGCAGGGCCTTCCTGAGGACTTCCTCGATGGCCGGTCCCGAGCGGTCGGCGTAGACGCCCGCCGAGGCCCTATCCGATACGGTAATGACCGCGATCTTCATTTTTCACCTCTCCGCCCTTGACGACCCGCGCGAAAATCCCGCGGCGGGGCATGATGCAGTCGCCGACGAGGTTCCTGATCTCGCAGGAAGTGTGGCACTCCTTGCCGATCTTCGACAGCTCGAGCACCGCCGTCCCCATTTCGATCACCGTGCCGAGCGGCAGCTCGTGGAGCCGCACGCCCCGCGTGGTCACGTTCTCGGCGAAGTCGCCCGGCACGAGCGAAGTGAGCCGCCCGCCCGCTTCTCCGGGCGCCGCCGCTTCACCGGCCGATGCGCCCCGGCCGGCGGCGCCGGGCGCCGCGCCGCGCCCGGCCAGGGCGGCCGCGAGCGCGGCCGAGGCCTCCTCGATCTCCTCGGCCGCCAGGAAGGAGACCTGCCGGTTCTCGATGAGGCCCTCGTGGGCGTCGCCGGCCACGCCGCGCCCCGCCTCCAGGCGGAAGGCCGGCACCGGCTTCTTGCGCGTCCCGGTGGCCGGGGATACGTTGAGCGACACTATATCGAACCAGCCCTCGCGGGGCGCCTCAGCGTTCTTGCGCTCGTTCACGCTATTTCCTCCTTCGTCTTTTCCAGGAGGCGGATGCCTCCGATGCGCATCGACGTGTCGACCGCCTTGCACATGTCGTAGACGGTGAGGGCGGCGACGGACACGGCGGTGAGCGCCTCCATCTCGATGCCCGTCTTGTCGCTGCACAGGGCCGCGGCCTCGATCTCGATGCCGTCGTCGACCACGGTGAGCTCCACCGTCACCTGCTCGATCTCGATGTTGTGGCACAGGGGCACGAGCTCGGCCGTGCGCTTGGCGGCCATGATGCCCGCCACGCGCGCCACGGCCAGGACGTCGCCCTTGGCCAGGGCGTTGGCGCGCACCAGCGCGACGGTCGCGGGCGCAAGGTCGATGCGGCCGGCGGCTCGCGCCCGCCTCTTCGACCGCGGCTTGGCGGAGACGTCCACCATGCGCGCGCGGCCCGATTCGTCGACGTGGCTGAAGCCCTCTCCCATGCTCATCCTCCTATCTGTCCCACTTCGAGATCCTCGCATACGAGTCCCCGCTCGGGCTTGGCGAGTATGGCCCGCTCGATGCTGCCCCGGAGGTCGGAGAAGTCGACGGGGACGCCGGTCGAGCCGTGCAGGCAGGGACGCAGCGTGCCGTTCGCGAGGAGCCGCAGCCGGTTGCAGGCCGAGCAGGGCGGGGGCCGGTCGTACTCGCCGCCGTCCATCTTCTCCTCGGCCAGGCTGTAGCGCGCTATGGTCTGGACGCGGGCGCCCAGGCTCGCGGCGAAGTTCGCGAGTTCCCGGAACTCCTCGTCCGTCGTGTCCTCGAGCATGACCACGTTGAGCTTGACGGGGAAGCCTGCCGCGACCGCCGACCGGATCCCGTCGAGGGCGTCCTGCAGATCTCCGCCCCGCGTCAGGCGCCGGTAGCGCCCGGGATCGAGCGTGTCGAGCGACACGTTGACCGAAGCCAGGCCGCGGCGCCTGAGCTCCTGGGCGACCGGAGCGAGCATCGTGCCGTTGGTCGTCATGGCCAGGGTGCGGATGCCGGGGATCTCCGCGAGGAGCGACACCAGGTCGACGAGGCCCTTCCGGGCCAGGGGCTCGCCGCCCGTGAGCCTCACCTTCTTGAAGCCGAGCTCGGCGGCGGCGCGCACCACGAGGGCGATGCTCTCGTAGCTCAGGATGTCCTCGTGGCGGAGCAGCTCGACGCCCGAGGCGGGCATGCAGTAGACGCAGCGCAGGTTGCAGCGGTCGGTCACCGACACGCGCAGGTAGCTGATCTCACGGCCGAACGAGTCGCGCATCGACGAGCCTCCCTTCCTCGACCCGGGTCTGCCCGATCTCCAGCCTGAGGAGGCAATCGGCCTCGGCGAGGACGCTCAGCATCGAGGAGCCCTTGTAGCCGAGGGGCCGCACCGCCGCGGCGCCGTCGGCCGCGGTCTCCAGGCGCGCGGGCAGGAACTCCACTCGGTCGCTCTCGCGGCGGGACAGGGGAGCGGCCAGCCGGGCCCGCACGATTCGCGCTCGGCGCTCCAGGCCCATGCGGCGCTCGAGGTGGGGCCGCACGAAGAGCTCGAAGCCGACGAAGGTCGAGACGGGATTGCCCGCGAGGCCGAAGGCGGCCTGCCCGCCCCGCCGGCCGAAGAAAGAAGGCTTGCCGGGCTTGACGGCCAGCCCGTGGTAGACGGTCCGGACGCCCGCGGCGGCGAGGGCCCGCGGCACGTGGTCGAAGTCGCCCATCGAGACGCCGCCCGAGAGGACGAGCACGTCGCAGTCTTCCAGCGCCGCCGCCGCCGCGGCCTCGAGGCGGCCCGGCTCGTCGCGGACGATGCCGAGGAAGCGCGCCTCGCAGCCGGCGGCGAGGGCCTGGGCGGTGAGCTGGGCTCCGTTCGAGTCGTAGATGCGGTCCTCGCCCAGAGGGCCGCCCGGAGCGGCGAGCTCGTCTCCGGTGGAGATCACCGCCACGCGGGGCCGGCGCGCCACCGGAATCTCGGCGTAGCCCGAGGAGGCGAGCACGCCCAGGTCCTGCGCGCACAGGAAACGCCGGTCGAGCAGCGGGGCGCCGACCTTCTGGTTCTCGCCGCGCTGGATGATGTTGCTCACCTGCTCCTGCTTCGTGAAACGCACGAGCCCCGGCTCGGGCTCCTCGGCCCATTCGAAGCGCTGTACCCGGTCGGCTCCGCCCGGAATCGGGGCGCCCGTCATGATGCGGACGCACTCGAGCCGGCCGAGGGCGCCGGGCGGAGACGAGCCCGCGGCCACGACGGCGGCCACGCGGAACACCGGGGCCGCCCCCTCGGGCTGCCCGGCCGCCCCCCCGGGGAGGGCGGCCCCGGGGAGGGCGGCCCCGGCGCCCGGCCGCGCGGCCAGGTCGGCGGCGCGATAGGCGAAACCATCCATCGCCGACTTGTCGAAGGGCGGCTGGTCGACGAGGGCGGGCAGATCTTCCGCGAGGGCTCGGCCGAGGGCCGCCGCGAGCGGCACGCGTTCGGCCGTCGGGGCGGGAAGGTTCTCCAGCACAAGACGCATAGCCTCGTCCGGGTGGACAAGGCGCAAGCTTTCCATGAGAAGGCTCCTTTCCAAGCATGGGAGGCCCGGCCGTTTCCGGCCTGGCCCTCGACCTCGACACCGGGCGGAAGGGCGAGCGGCGCTCACCCTCGATCCGGTCGGCGGATGGAATACCGGGGTCTCGACCGCGCGCCATGGCGGATGCTGGAGGACGACGCGGTTCGGAGTGATGCCAGGATAGACCAGGCCCGCACCGGGGTCAAGCGAGGGCGCGGGGCCGAAGTGCATACTGCTGCCGAATCGGACTACATCAGGAAACTGCCCGAGCGCCCGCCTCGAAACGATCCACCCGCCCCCGCGGACCTAGGCCTCGGGGTACATGCGCCCGGCGGCGAGCTCCACGGCGTCGACGATCTGCTGGTAGCCCGTGCAGCGGCAGAGGTTGCCGGCGAGCGCCTGCCGGATGCGCTCGCGGCTCGGCCGCTTTTCCTTGAGGAGGAGCGCCAGGGCGCTCATGACCATGCCGGGAGTGCAGAAGCCGCACTGGATGGCGCCCGCGTCGATGAAGGCCTGCTGGAGGGGGTGGAGTTCGCCGCCGGGCCCCTCCAGAGCCTCGATCGTGACAATCTCCTTGCCGAGGGCCGAGCTCATCCTGGTGACGCAGGCTCTCCGCGCCTGGCCGTCGACGAGGCAGGTGCAGGCGCCGCAGGCGCCCACGCCGCAGCCGTTCTTGGCCCCGGTGAGGTCGAGCTCCTCGCGCAGGTACTCGAGGAGGCCGCCCTCCGCCTGAGCGCTCGTCAGCTCGCGCCGTATGCCGTTGACTATGATGAACCTCTCGTCGTCGCCGCTCATGAAAGCTCCTTGGGATCGATGCGCAGGGGCAGGTCGCGGCAGCGGATGCCCGTGGCGTTGTAGACGGCGTTGGCTATGGCAGGGGCCATCAGCTCGATCGCCGGCTCGCCTATGCCCTTGGCGCCCGTGGGCGAGGCCGGGTCGGCGTTCTCGACGAGGATGCAGAGCAGGTCGGGAACGTCGCGGGCGCGCGGAATCTTGTAGCGGTCGAGGTTGCGGTTGCCCACGCGGCCGTCCTTGACGGCGAGGTCTTCGAAGAGAGCCATGCCGGCCGCCTGGACCATGCCGCCGTAGGCCTGGCCCATGGTGAGGGCGCGGTTGATCGCCCGGCCCACGTCGTGGGCCGCGGTCATCGAGAGGAGTCGCACGGCCCCCGTGGCCGCGTCGACCTCGACCTCGGCCGCCTGGCAGGAGTAGACGTAGGTGAAGTAGGCGTCGCCCTGGCCGGTCTCCTCGTCCCAGGAGACATCGGGGGCGCGGAAGGTGCCGAAGGCGTAGGGATAGACGCGCTCGGCGAACATGGCCGCCGCGGCCTCCTCCCAGCTCAGGCTCGGGCCGCCCTCGGCTCCCACGCGGCCCGAGCGGAAGACGATGCGCCCGCTCTCGACGCCCAGCTTCGGGGCGAGGGTGCGGGCCATGAGGGATTTGAGCTCCCGCGCGGCTACGGCCACGGCGCCCCCGCCCATGATGGTGCCGCGCGTCGCGACCGTCGTGCCGCCGTCGGGGATCATCGAGGTGGAGGACCGCTGGCGCCGGATGAGAGCCAGGGGGATGCCGAGCTCCTCGGCGAGGACGAGCATCTGCACCGACTCGGCGCCCTGGCCGTTCTCGTGGATGGCCGCGTCGAGGATCACGGAGCCGTCGGCCTGGCAGTTCACGATGGACGAGCAGAAGTCGGCGCCCTCGGCCCCGAGGCTCATTCCCCGGTAGCTCAGGGCCAGGCCTATGCCGTATAACGTGCCGTCGCGCGCCGTGCCGCGCGTCGAGGCCGCGAGTTTCGCTTCGAAGTCGGTCGCCCGGACGATCGCGTCCAGCACCTGGCCCAGGCTCACGACGTGGCCGTCGAGCTTCTGCCCCGTGACGGTCTCGCCGTCCTGCCTGAGCATGTTGATGCGCCTGATCTCCAGGGGCGAGAGGCCGAGGCGCTCGGCCGCCATGTCCATGAGCTGCTCGACGGCGAAGTTCACCTGCGGGGAGCCGAAGCCGCGCATGGCGCCCGTGAAGACATTGTTGGTCGCCGCGGCGTAGACGTCGGTGCGCACGTCGGCCACCGAGTAGGGGCCGCAGCACTGCACGAGGCTCCGCCAGTTCACCCAGGGCGTGACGCTCGTGTAGGCGCCCGAGTCGCAGAGCATGTCGATCGAGGCGGCGCGGAAGCGGCCGTCCGCGCCGAAGCCCGCGCGGTAGTGGAGCTTGTAGGGATGGCGCTTGTAGCTCTCGCGCATGGACCACTCGCGGTCGTAGACGAGCTTCACCGGCCGCCTGACGGCGCGGGCCGCGAGCGCGGCGCGGGCGCAGACGAGGGCCGCCGTGTCGTCCTTGCCGCCGAAGCCTCCGCCCATGGGAGGATTGAAGACCTCGACCCCGGCGAGGAGGCTGCCCAGGGCCGCCGCCACGAAGCGCCGCGTCGAGAAAGGATGCTGCATGCTCCCGTGGATCTCCATGACCCCGTCGGGCCGCGGGATGGCGACGGCGGCCTCGGGCTCCATGTAGGCGTGCTCGATGAACTGGGTGGAGAAGCGCTCGTCGAGCACGAGGTCGCAGCCGGCGAGGGCGGTCTCGGCGTCGCCGCGGCGCATCTTGCCGTGGTTGACGATGTTGTCCTTCTTGCCCGCTCGCAGGAGGGGTGCCGAAGGCCCGCGGGCGGTCTCCGGGTCGAGCACGGGGGGCAGCTCCTCGGCCTCCTCCACGACGAGGGCGGCGGCGGCGAGGGCCTGGGCCCTGGTCCGGGCCACGACGAGGGCGATGACCTCGCCCTCGAAATTGACGAGATCCTGAGCGAGTACGGGGTAGTCGGGCTCGATCTGGCCGTAGCGCACCTGGCCGGGCACATCCTCGGCGACGAGGACCGCGAGGACTCCCGGCGCGGCTTTCGCGGCCGCGACATCGACGCGCAGGCCGCGGGCGCGCACGAAGCGGGTATACACGGGCACGGCGTGGGCCATGCCGCTCAGCTTGATGTCGGCGGCATACTTGGCGCGGCCCGTGACCTTGGCGCGGGCGTCGTAGCGGAAGACTCCATCTGTCGTGTTCATCGCGCGCTCCTGCTCAGGGCCCGGACCTCGCGGCGCGAGGTTCGGGAGGCGTATTTTCACATATATGGGAGATTCGCGCAATGGCGAAGAAGGCGCGAGGCGAAGCCTGAGGCAGGGCCTGAAGGCAGATCCTGAAGGCCCTCGCCGGAAGATTGATCCGCCGGGCGCGCCCGGGCTACTATTCGCCCATGGATCGCACGCCACTCGCGCTCTCGGCCGCCGGCCCGGTCTTAGGCTCGGCCGCCGATTCGGTCGCCGGCCCCGGACCGGCCAAGGTTTCGCCGTGAAAGAGCCCATCTATCTCGACTACAACGCCACCACGCCCCTGCATCCCGCGGTCGCGGCCGCCATGCGGCCCTACCTCGAAGGCGGCTTCGGCAATCCCTCCTCCTCGCATTGGTACGGCATCCAGGCGAGGAAGGCGGTGGAAGAGGCGCGCGCGAGCGTGGCCCGACTCATCGGCGCCGCGAGCGAGGAGATCGTCTTCACGAGCGGCGGCAGCGAGGCCAACAACTACGCCATCAAGGGCGCGGCCTTCGCCCTGCGCGAACAGGGGCGCGGCCGCCACGTGGTGGCCACGGCCGTGGAGCATCCCGCGGTGCTCGAGGTCCTCGCCTGGCTCGAGACCCAGGGCTTCCGGACCACCCTCCTCCCGGTGGACTCCCACGGCCTGGTCGACCCCGCCGAGTTCGAGAAGGCCCTGGCCTCCGACACCATTCTCCTCTCGGTGATGCACGCCAACAACGAGGTGGGCACGATCCAGGCGGTGCGCGAGCTGGCCGATATCGCGCATCGCGCCGGAGTCCTCGTGCACTCCGACGCCGCCCAGTCGGTCGGCAAGATTCCGGTGGACGTGGACGCGCTCGGCGTCGATCTCCTGTCCATCGCGGGACACAAGCTCTACGCGCCCAAGGGCGTAGGCGCCCTCTACATCCGCACCGGAGTCAGGCTCGCCAAGCTCATCCACGGCGCGGGCCACGAGCGGGGCCTCCGCGCGGGGACGGAGAACGTCCTGGAGATCGTGGGCCTCGGGGCCGCGGCCGGGCTCGCACTGCGCGAGCTGCCCGAGCGGAGCCGCCACGCCCGAGAGCTGCGCGACCTCCTGTGGCGGCTCTTGTCCGAGGCCCTCCCCGAGATCCGCCTGAACGGCCACCCCGAGCGCCGGCTCCCGAACACCCTGAGCGTCGCCTTCCCGGGCCTGGAGGCCGACACCCTCCTCTCCGAGCTCGAAGGGGTGGCGGCCTCGGCGGGAGCCGCCTGCCACGCCGACTCGGTGGAACTTTCGTCGGTGCTCAAGGCCATGGGCCTGCCCCTGGAGTACGCCATGGGCACCGTGCGCTTCTCCACCGGCGCCTTCCTCTCGCGCGCCGAGGTCGAGGAGGCGGCCGCCCAGATCATAGCCGCGGCGAGGCGCCTGAGGCCCGCGGCCGGCGAGGTCCCGGAAGCGGCGGCCGGGGGCGGCGAGATCAAGCTCACCCACTTCACCCACGGCCTCGGCTGCGCCTGCAAGCTCAGGCCGCAGGCCCTCGAGCGCGTCCTGCGGAGCCTTCCGCCGGTCTCGGACCCCCGTGTCCTCGTCGGCACCGAGACCTCCGACGACGCGGCCGTATACCGCATCGACGAGAAGCTCGGCATCGTGCAGACGGTGGACTTCTTCACGCCCATCGTGGACGATCCCTACCACTTCGGCGCCATAGCGGCCGCCAACGCCCTGAGCGACATCTACGCGATGGGGGGCACTCCCCTCTTCGCCCTCAACATCGTGGGCTTTCCCACGAACCGACTCCCCCTCGGCGTGCTCGAGGAGATACTCCGCGGGGCGGCGGACAAGGCCGCCGAGGCGGGCGTGCCCATCGTGGGCGGCCACAGCATCGACGACACCGAGCCCAAGTTCGGCATGGCCGTCACGGGCCGCATCGATCCGGCGAAAATCTACACCAACGCCCGGGCCCGGCCCGGCGACCGCCTCGTCCTCACCAAGAGCCTGGGGCTCGGGGTGCTCTCCACGGCGATGAAGCGCGGCCTGGCCTCGGCCGAGTCGGTGGCCGCGGCCATCGCGGTGATGGAGCGGCTCAACCGCTCCGCGGCCGAGCTCCTGGGCCGCTTCGACGTGGGCGCGGTGACCGACGTCACCGGCTTCGGCCTCATGGGCCACCTGCGGGAGATGAGCCGGGGCTCCCGGGTCGACATGCGAGTGTACGCCGCCCGGGTGCCCATGCTCGAGGAGGCGCGCTCCCTGGCCGCGGCGGGCATGATACCGGGCGGCAGCCGGGACAATGAAGCTCTGGTCTCAGACATTGTCGACTGGGAAGCGGGGCTGTCGGACCTGACGCGCATCCTCCTCTGCGACGCCCAGACGAGCGGCGGCCTCCTCGTCTCGATCGCGGCGAAGGACGCCGAAGCCTACGTCGCTGCCCTCCGGGCGGCGGACTGCCCCGAGGCCGCCGTCATCGGCGAGTGCCTGGCTCCCGGGGAGGGCCGCATCGCGGTGGGAAAATTAGACAATCTCAATAAATGACATATCTCCAGCCTGCAGGGAGAAGACTCGTTCCCTGGACGATTTCCGCGGCCCTCGGCCCTAAACCGGTTAGGGGTATTCCCATGCTGATCAATTAGGGATATATACTATCAATGTCTCCCATAGTGGGTTCGGGGAATAGGGTACTATACTGGACCCCGGGAAAATTATTATACGCCATTCGTGGCAAGATCGAGGAGGAATCTACGATGAGAAAAGCATTGTTGGCAGTTCTCGGCGTGGCGATCGCCCTGTCGTTCGGCGCCTGCGCCAAGGACAACAGCCACAGCAAACTGATCGGCGTAGCCATGCCGACGCAGTCCCTGCAGCGCTGGAATCAGGACGGGTCGAACATGAAGACCCAGCTCGAGGCCAAGGGCTACCAGGTCATTCTCCAGTACGCCAATAACGACGTGAACACCCAGGTCCAGCAGCTCGAGAACATGATCACGAAGGGCTGCAAGGTCCTCGTCATCGCCTCGATCGACGGTTCCTCGCTGACCGAGGTGCTCAAGACGGCCAAGGCCCGCAAGGTCCAGGTCATCGCCTACGACCGGCTCATCATGAACACGCCCAACGTGGACTACTACGCCACCTTCGACAACTTCAAGGTCGGCGTCATCCAGGGCCAGTACATCGAGAATGCGCTCAAGCTCAAGACCGCGAAGGGCCCCTTCAATATCGAGCTCTTCGCCGGCTCGCCCGACGATCACAACGCGACCATGTTCAACCAGGGTGCCATGAGCATCCTCCAGCCCTACATCGACTCGGGCAAGCTCGTGGTCCCCAGCAAGCAGACCGACTTCAACACGATCGCCATCCCCGGCTGGGACTCCGGCAAGGCCCAGGCCCGCATGGACAACCTCATCACCGCCTTCTACTCCAAGGGTAAGAAGCTCGATGCCATCCTCTCCCCGAACGACAGCCTCGCCATCGGCATCGTCGCCTCGCTCAAGAACAACGGCTACGGCACCGCAAGGAAGCCCTTCCCCGTGCTCACCGGCCAGGACTGCGATATCCCGAACGTGAAGGCCATCATCGCCGGAGAGCAGTCCATGTCCATCTTCAAGGACACCCGCACCCTGGCGGCCCAGGTCGTCGACATGGTCGACTCCATCATGGCCAACAAGCCCGCCACCGTGAACGACACCACGACCTACAACAACGGCGTGAAGGTGGTTCCCTCCTTCCTGTGCACCCCGGTCTTCGTCGACAAGAGCAACTACAAGTCCGTGCTCCTCGACAGCGGCTACTATACGGCTGACCAGCTCAAATAGTCGTTTCGCCGGATTTTCTGGAGTAGGATAGGTTTCTGGCCCGCGGACGCATGCCGTACCGCGGGCCGGTTTTTTTCCGATCCTGCCGCGCGTCGGGCGGAGCCTTTTCGAGGCGCGAATGCCGTATCGGGAAGACCGCCGTCCGATACGGAGGGAGAATGCGATTGTGGACAGCATCATCCTGGAGATGAGGGACATAACAAAAACCTTCCCGGGCGTGAAGGCGCTGAGCGACGTCAACCTGTCGATCCAGCGCGGGGAGATACACGCTCTCGTCGGGGAGAACGGCGCGGGCAAATCCACGCTCATGAACGTACTGAGCGGAACCTACCCCCACGGCACCTACACGGGCCAGATCGTCTTCGAGGGGAAGGAGTGCACGTTCAAGGAGATCGGGGACAGCGAGCGGATAGGGATCGTCATCATCCACCAGGAACTCGCCCTCATCCCCTATCTATCCATCGGAGAGAACATCTTCCTCCGCAACGAACGGGCGAGGAATCAGATCATCGACTGGGACCGGACCTATCTGGAAGCGACCAAGCTTTTCAAGCTCGTGGGGCTCGAGGAGAATCCGCACACCGCCATCAAGGACATCAGCGTAGGCAAGCAGCAGCTCGTCGAGATTGCCAAGGCGCTTTCCAAGAACGTCAAGCTCCTCATCCTCGACGAACCTACCGCCTCGCTCAACGAGGACGATTCCGAGAACCTGCTCAAGCTCCTCGTCGAACTCAAGAAGAAGGGCATCACCTCGATCCTCATCTCGCACAAGCTCAACGAGATCACCGAGGTCGCCGACGCCATCACGATCATCCGCGACGGCTCGACCATCGAGACGCTCGTCAAAGGCAAGGACGAGATCAACGAGAACAGGATAATCAAGGGCATGGTCGGGCGCGAGCTCGTGGACCGGTTCCCCAAGAGGGAACACAAGATCGGCGAGGTCGCCTTCGAGATCCGGGACTGGAATGTCTTCAGCCCCATCAACCCCGAGCGCCAGATCATCAAGAACGTCAACCTCAAGGTCCACAAGGGCGAGGTCGTCGGCCTGGCCGGGCTCATGGGCGCGGGGCGCACGGAGCTGGCCATGAGCGTCTTCGGGCAGTCCTACGGGGTCCACATCACGGGTTCGGTCTTCAAGGACGGCAGGAAAATCGAGATGGACACCGTGCGGCACGCGATCAATCACGGCGTGTCGTACACTACGGAAGACCGCAAGACCGCCGGACTCAACCTCATCGGCGACATAAAGGAAAATATAACTATCGCGGGGCTCAAGAAAGTCTCGCCGAAATGGGTGATAGACCGCGACCGGGAGATCAACGTCGCCGAGGCCTACCGCCAGCGCCTGAACATCCGCTCGCCCAGCATCCTCCAGAAAGCGGGCAACCTTTCGGGCGGCAATCAGCAGAAAGTCGTCTTGAGCAAATGGATCTTCACCGATCCGGACGTGCTCATCCTCGACGAGCCCACCCGCGGCATAGACGTCGGGGCCAAGTTCGAAATCTATACGATCATCAACCAGCTGGCGAGCGAGGGGAAATCGGTCATTTTCATCTCCTCGGAGCTTCCGGAGATACTAGGAATGTCCGATCGCATCTATGTCGTCAACGAAGGCAGGATCGTCGGCGAGTTCATGCGCGAAGAAGCGACACAGGAAGGCATCATGAAGTGCATTATGCAGAGCAGCGGGGAGGGCGGCGATGGAAAACATTAAATACCTTTTCCGGAACAACATTCGGCAGTACGCGATGATCATCGCGCTCATCGTCATCATGGCCTTCTTCCAGGTAACGACGGGCGGGATATTGCTCGTGCCGATGAACGTGACCAACCTGATACTTCAGAACGCCTACGTGTTCATCCTGGCCATCGGCATGACCCTCACCATCCTCGCCGGCGGCAATATCGACCTTTCGGTCGGCTCGCTCGTCGCCTTCATCGGCGCCATCGCCGGAGCGCTCATCGTGACGATGAGGATGAACGTCGCCCTGGGCATAGCGCTCTCGCTGATCGCCGGCCTTCTCGTGGGCATCTGGCAGGGCTACTGGATCGCCTATGTGAGAATACCGGCCTTCATCGTGACCTTGGCCGGCATGCTTATCTTTCGAGGGCTTTCCCTGACCATGCTGCAGGGCCTGACCATCGCGCCCTTCCCCAATTCCTTCCAGCAGATCAGCTCGGGCTTCGTCAGGGATTTCTTCGGGCCCTCGGGCGAGTCGTTCAACATCACGGCCGTGCTCGCAGGCGTGGTGGTCACGGTGCTGTACATCTTGAGCAGCCTGCGCCGGCGCGCCTCCAGGACGAAGAACGGATTCGAGAATTCCTCTCTCTCGCTTTTCACGGTCCAGATCGTGGCCATCAGCGCCGTCATCATGCTCATCGCGGTCTGGCTCGCAGCCTACAAGGGGCTGCCCATCATCTTCATCATCATCCTCGTGCTGGTGGCCGCCTACAGCTTCTTCACGACGAGGACCGTGCCCGGACGGTACTTCTACGCGATGGGCGGCAACGAGAAGGCCGCCCGTCTTTCCGGCATCAATACCAACCGGATCCTCTTCGCGGCCTACGTCAACATGGGCGTCCTGTCGGCGGTCGCCGGCATCGCCTTCACCTCGCGCCTCAACGCGGCCTCGCCCCAGGCGGGACTCGGCTTCGAGCTCGACGCCATCGCGGCCTGCTTCATCGGCGGCGCCTCGGCCTACGGCGGCGTGGGCACCATTGTCGGCTCCATCATCGGCGCCCTCGTCATGGGCGTGCTCAACAACGGCATGTCCATCATGGGCGTCGGCACCGACGTCCAGCAGGTCGTCAAGGGCCTCGTCCTGCTCCTGGCCGTCGCCTTCGACGTGCTCTCGAAGAAGAAGGCCCAGTAGAACTCGGGCGGCCGCGGCACTGCGGTCGCCATCGACTCCGCGGCCGCCGCACCCTGGGTGCGGCGGCCGCGGTCTTTCGGCTGCCGTCCATCGACGGCGACGATCTCAGGAACCTCGCCCGCTAGGCTTCAGCGCCGGCCTATTCCATTCAATTTTAGGAAAACCCTCAATATGAGTATCTTCATCGTAGGACTCGGCGGCAGGCCGAACCCTTCGAACGGAGGGCGAAATGAGCGAGAGTCAGCAACTGGAATACGCCTACCTGGCCGGCGGATGCTTCTGGTGCATGGAAGCCGCCTACCTGCGCGTGCCGGGAGTCGTCGAGGTCGTGAACGGCTACATGGGCGGCTCGAAGCAGAACCCCGGCTATGAGGAAGTCTGCGGCGGCGGCACCGGCCATGCCGAGACAATCCGGGTCGGATACGATCCTTCGCGACTGGGCTATGCCGACATCCTCGAACTCTTCTGGAAGCTGCACGACCCCACCACCCTCGACCGACAGGGCGCGGATCTGGGAGAGCAATACCGATCGGTCATCTTCTTCGTCGACGAGGGGCAGAAATCGACGGCCGAAGGCTCGCTGCGTTCGGCCCAAAACGATTTCGCCTCCCCCATCGTCACCGAGCTCGTGCAGGCGTCGCGCTTCTGGCCCGCCGAGGACTACCATCAACAGTATTTCGATCTCCATCCCAACGCGGCCTACTGCCGGGCGGTGATCGCTCCCAAGCTCCGAAAAGCCGGGCTCTCCGCGCAGCCGCTGTAGCGTGCAGTCGGTTTCCGTATCGGGCAGCGCAGCGTCGAGCCTTGACCCCAGGCCCCGCCGCCGCTATCATCCTCGCGGCGAACTTTCGCCGAGGCCTCGCCCCGGCGAAGGAATCTACGCGCCGGGGTGGTGGAATCGGTAGACACCAGGGACTTAAAATCCCTTGCTGCGCAAGCGGCGTGCGGGTTCGATGCCCGTCCCCGGCAGACGGAAAGAGCGCTCCGATCAGGGGCGCTCTTTCCGTCTAACGAGCCGGGGCGGGCATCGAACCGAGCGAGCGGCCCATGGCGCGCGATCCTGTGAGCGCGACATGGGCGAATCGCGCAGGGACGCGCGATTCAGCGAGCGAGGCGGCCCGAAGCGAGCGTTCAGGACGAACGCGAGCCGAGGGCGATGCCCGTCCCTGGCATTAGCTCGTAAGAGAATAGCCGAGCCACCAGGAAACCGGCGCTTGCCCCTAACTTCAACTATGAGAAGACGACTCTGTAGCTCTAGCCTTGGATACAAAATCGAGAGCCAGGTTGAATATTCGAGGTTGCCGCCGTAATGCTCGAAAGCGTTGCCGGTATTGTAGGGCGGATCGGTATAGATGCATTCGACCCGTACGCCGTTGTAGAGAAGCAGGGCCTTGAGGTCGCCGACGACTTCACCCTCTACGACAGGATACGGGTCGAGAAGACGAAAGGGAACGCGGGATGCGGCTCTGTGGGAATCTTCCTCGCCGGTCCAGGTCAAGTTGGGCTGACACTACCTCTCGAGTACGGCACGAAGCGCA
This sequence comes from Rectinemataceae bacterium, assembly GCA_035530095.1. GTDB lineage: Bacteria > Spirochaetota > Spirochaetia > Treponematales > Rectinemataceae > JAJXZP01. The sequence continues at coordinate 24,047 of DATKVK010000072.1, forward strand.
GCAATCATTACATGAGCCAGGGGAGCGGAACGGGCGACATTCCCAGGCGACTCATCCCATCGTGTGCGTGCTGGCGGAAGAGCGGCCACAAGGTCTTCTGAATCTGCTTCTCCTTAAAAACCTTGCAGAGCTCTTCGTCGACCCAGAGTTCCGTGTAGGTCGGGAGATCGATGACACCAAATCCGATGATGAAGACGGACACCTGTTTGAAGATAAGAGCATCTTGAAAGCTGACTGTAAACTCATATTTAGGTCGAAACACCCGGGATTCAGGCGTTGGAGCTAGCGGATCGCCATTCGCAAAGGACTGTTTCCATTCAAGTTTGAGTTCATTCCCGGGTGGTGGCATCGGGCCGAGCGCCTCGGAATGTAACAACATTGGCTTGATGTCTTGCAGCGCGAGTGCATGGAGGAGGCGCGTCAATCGATCGTTAATATCGCCGCTCATCATGCCGCCCCCTGGGTGGAGCTGGGCTGAACGATTGCGCTCGGAAGCTCGGCAGGCGCCTCGTCGGGCCAACATGCCTCAGTATAAAGACGTGAGTAGTCCTGGAAAGAGGCGGACCCGACGTATACGGCGATCTGCTCCGGTATCGTCCTGTCGTTACGCTCAGCGCAGGCCTCGACCTTCTCCTGCTGAAGCTGCGTCAAGTGGGATGAAAGCGCACCAAGCCCCGACCAGCAGAGCGCTTCTTGGAAGCCTTCGGAATCCTCGATCCGCCGCCGCTGGATGGCTCCGATCTTGCCTTTATTGATGTCATACATCGCCTTGAAGATGCAGGGATCGGCCGCAAGCTTGAGCAGGAGGCGATTCGTCGGATCAGGAGAAGATCCCTTCTCGTAGCTGTTCATGGTAAGCTCGCCGAAACCGAGAATGGCGCCGAAGGCCTTCTGGCTCGCGCCATAACGAGAACGCAGGGCTACTAGGGCTTCGGGAGAGGGTGACTCGTAGAGGCGAGCATAGGCCTCTCGGGCTGCATCAAGATTGGCGTCAAGCTGACCACGGCCCTCGAACTCCTCGCCGCACGCAGTACAGCGAGAGAAATGGGCGACGAAGGTAATCTCCTTGCCCTTGATGGTTACCTTCTCCTCGCGCTCGATGACCTCGATATCGCGAGTCGTCGCGCAGCGGGAGCATGGCAAGCGAGTAGTCATACAGTACCCCATTCATGAAAGGACATCACGAGCCCGGTATCGCCATCGATACCGGTCCATATCTTGAGCTTGATGTACAAACGAATCCGATCGCTTGGAGGCAGCAGTCTTGTGAACGGGCAGGAGAAGAGCATGACGTCACCGACCGTGCCGTTGTCGTCCGGCTCCGGTCCCCACTCGTAGTCCGCAGGGCCAAGCCTGGCCACGATATCGTAGGCGTCTTCCTCCCCCAAACCTTCCGCCAGCATGAACTCCCAGGTCTTCTTTCGGTTCCTAGGCTCAAACCGCAGCGCCCCAGCCTCCAGAAGGGGCTGAAGGCGGTCTAGGAACTCCTGGGCGGCCCCGACATCTTTCATCCAATATACTCCATGTTTCGGTATTGCACAATACCAGTCTTGACGAAAAGGAGGATACTTTCGGAAGGTCGTAGGCCGCCATGGTAAGCAAGGCTGGAGGGAAAGACTTGAAACGATGCATACCGAAAAATGGGACTTGTTGCCATTGTTCCACCATAACACCAAAGAAAGCCATGCTGAGATCGCCGAGCTCCAGGACGATAATGCCAGAGCATGCGCAAAACCGAAAGCGAATCATCCTTGCAGAGAAGGAACTACAGGTTCTTTGACCGTAGCTAGGCGTAGTCGCTTCCCCGCGACGACTATCTTCTTGTACTCAATGAGTTTCTGACTAAGCGCTTGGCATCTGCATAAGTGATCCCATGCCTCTGCATCGGGGGTTATGGGAGGAGTGTCGGACGCCCGAGGGAGGGTGGAATCAACCACGGACGGGACATGGAATAGCACCGCCTGAGGAGGGATGTCAGGAGGAGGAAGGGGAGGGAAACTGCTGCGAAGGATCGGCTTACTTCGGCGCGGTCTTATCGAAAAGCGCGTAAACCATAACGCTCTCGCGCTTGACACCGGGTGTGCTAGGTTAACCGCCCCGGGTTGTCCTCTCCGGGAATTTAGGCCATACTGCAAAAAATTCCCCGAGGAATGCCGTTGAATGTGATCAAAACCTCATTGGATGAATTACATAACTATAACAACCTGCTTCAAAGCTCCTATTGGGGTCTCTTCAAGTCCCACTACGAGTGGAGGCCCTTCGCGTTCAGGTTCCGGTTCTCGGGCAAGGACACCCGCATGCTGCTGCTCTATCGCGATCTCGAGGACGGCTCCGGCATGGCCTACGTGCCCAACGGCCCCGACCTGAGCCTCTCCTCGGAGGAGCAAGGCCCCTTCCTGGAAGAGCTGTCCACCGCGCTGCGGCGCAGCCTTCCGCCCGGCTGCGCGTTCATACGGTACGACCTCAAATGGAAGACGCCGTTCGCGGAGGGATCGCGGAACTGCGGCTGGGAGGACATCCGGCCAGATCCCCGCGTGCGCGAGATGCGGATGAACTTCGGGACGCTCCAGTGGCGGCTCAGGAAGTCCGCCACGGACATCCAGCCGCCCGATACGATCATCCTGGATATCGACGACAGCGACCAGGCGATACTCGCCTCGATGAAGCCCAAGACCCGCTACAACATCGGGCTCGCGCGCCGCAAGGGCGTGCGGGTACTCGAGGCGCCGAACGGGATGCTGGACGATTGGTATTCCCTGTACGAGGAAACCGCGCGCCGCCAGGGGCTCACCCTGCATCCGAAGGATTATTTCGAGACCCTGCTGCGGCTCGGCGAAACCGCCGAGGGCGAGGCTCCCGAATTCCACTTGCTGCTTGCCGAGGCCGAGAGCCGGCTCGTCTCCGGCATCATCGTCGCTCTGTGGGGCGATAGGGCCACCTACCTGTACGGTGCCTCGACGCGCGAAAAGAAGGAGTACATGCCGTCCTACGCCCTGCAATGGCATGCCATACGGCTGGCCAGGCGGAAGGGATGCCGCGAGTACGATCTGTTCGGCCTGCCGCCCTCCAAGGATCCCGCCCATAGGATGTACGGGCTGTATCGGTTCAAGACCGGTTTCGGAGGGCGCTACCTGCACAAGCGCGGCTGCTGGGACTTTCCCTTCGACGATCAGGCGTACCGGCTGTTCAGCGGATACGAAGGGACCTTGAAGGGATACTTCGCCTAGGCCGGAGACGCCTCATCCCGGCCGCGGCTCCGATCCGGGACCTCGCTCCGGTTTCCCTGCCGCCTCCGGCACAAGAAAGGGCCGCCCGGGAACTGCATCCCGGACGGCCCATCTTGCGTTTCTCGCCTCGCCCCGAGGTGCGGGCGCGGCGGAAAACTACGGCTTGTCGAACTTCATCGTAGTCAGGGTCTGGCCGTCGCGCAGCACGGTGAAATCGATCTTCCTGGCGGCGGGGTCGTTCAGGTAGCGGTAGAACTCCCCCACGGTGGAAATAGTCTTGTCGTTCACCGCGGTGATGATGTCCCCGGGCCTGAGGCCGATGACGTCGGCGGGCGATTTGGCCGCGACGTTCGCCACGAACACGCCTCTCGGATGGGGAGGCAAGGCCGAAGCGTCGATCTGATCGGACTTGACGGAGACGACGTCGACGCCCGGGTATTCGCTGCCGCCGTTGGCCGCGACATGCTCCTTGCGCACGGCGATCACGACGTCGATCTGCATCGTCTTGCCCTGGCGCAGAACCTCGAACCGGGCCTGCTTGTCCACCGGCAGATCGCCGACCATGTTCACGAGCTGGTCCACGCCGGTCACATCCCTGCCGTTGACCTTGAGCACGACGTCGCCCGGCTCAAGCCCGCCCTTGATCGCGGGGCTGTCGCGGAAGACATCGGCCACGAAGGCGCCCTTCTGCGGATCGGCTCCGAGTTCGTTCGCGGTGGCCTGGTCGATCTGGCCGAGCGAGGCGCCGAGCCAGCCGTACTGGACCTTGCCGTGGGCGATGAAGTCGTCGATGGCCCGCTTGGCGTTGTTGATGGGGATGGCGAAACCGAGGCCCACGTTGCCGCCGTTGCCCGAGGCTATCCAGGTGTTGATGCCCACGACCTCTCCGCGGATGTTGACGAGCGCCCCGCCCGAGTTGCCGGGGTTGATGGCGGCGTCGGTCTGGATGAAGTCGGAGATGTTGCCGTCGGGGCCGCCGGTGCGGTGAAGGGCGCTCACGATGCCGGTCGTGACCGACGAAACGAGGCCCAGGGGACTGCCGATGGCGATGGTCCAGTCGCCGATATGGAGCGCCGAGGAATCGCCGAGCGTGGCCACGGTGATGCCGCTCGCGGAGCTCTCGAACTTGACGAGCGCGAGATCGCGCCGGGCATCTTTGCCGACTAACGTGCCCTTATACTGCTTGCCGTCGTTGGTGATGACGGTGATCTCGCTCGCGGAGCCGGCGACGTGATTGTTGGTGAGCACATAGTAGGTGTTCCCGTCCCGCCGGACGATGACGCCCGAGCCGAGACCCTTCTCCTGGAACTTCTGCGGCTGCGGCTTCGCCTGCTGCCCCTGGTCGGGCGGACCGTTGAAGAAGAACGGCCACGGGAACTGCTGCTGGGGCGCCTGCTCGGTCTTGGTGATGGTCACGTCGATCTCCACGACGGAGGGCTTGACCGTGTCCGCCACGTACCTGAAGGCGGTCTGAACGGCCTCGGCCGTGGCGATCGCGGCCTTCACGTCGGGCGGGGCGCTGTCAGCGGGCGACTCCGCGGCGATCGTCGGCGCCGCGAGCCCTATGGCCTGGCCCACGGAACGGGAGAAACCGGAGAAGGCCAGACCGAAGCCCATGAGAACCCCGACAAGGACGAGTCCCACGGTCAATGCGTACTTGGACTTCAGCTTGTCTTTGAATGACATACAAATCTCCTTGCGGTGCGATTCACCGACATAAATATAACCTCTCGGAACCTGGATGGTTACTTTCGAAGCCGGCCGGAGACCGGAGCGCCGCCTGAGCGCTTCCCGATCCGGCGCTGCGGAGTCTCCTGAAACCTTCCTCGCGGAACGTTGTTTTGGAGGGCTCGGACCCAGGCATGCGGCGGCTCGGGCATCGCGCAACCTTGTGCCGCCTGCTCGATGAAAGGTAATAAAGGCGGGAACCGAACGCCAAGGGCCGGAACGGCGGAAGGAGGAAGGAAAGACCGAACGCCCTCCCTTCCTATGGGTGCGGCTCGTCCTCGGGCGCGGCGCCCGGGGCGGCCATTCCGGCGGGCGCGGCGCCCGGGGCGGCGGACGCGGCTCCTCGGCGCCGTGCGCGATATACTATAATCACGCCTGGCCGCAGAGGAGCGAGGGAGCGGTCACTCGTAGCGCAGGGCTTCGATCGGGTCGAGGGCCGCGGCCCGCCGCGCGGGGTAGTAGCCGAACAGCACCCCCGTTCCCGCCGCGGAGACGAGACCGAGGATGACCGAGAAGGCCGTGATCACGGTCGGCCAGTGCCCGAGCCTGGACACGAGGGCCGAAACGCCGATGCCGATGCCCACGCCGATGAAGCCTCCGGCTATCGCCAGGGTGAGGGCTTCGATGAGGAACTGCAGCTGGATGTCGCGGCCCCGGGCGCCCACGGCCATGCGCAGCCCGATCTCCCTCGTCCGCTCGCTCACCGACACGAGCATGATGTTCATGATGCCTATTCCCCCGACGACCAGCGAGACGATCGCCACCGCCGCGAGCAGGAGGGTCTGCGTCTGGGTCGTGGCGATCCTCACCTGCTGCACGTTCGCGATGTTGCGGATGGTGAAGTCGTCCGCCTCCCAGGGAGAGAGATGGTGCTGGAGCCGCAGGAGCCGTTCGGTCGAATCGACCACGCCGTTGACCGTGTCGGGCGACGAGGCGGAGATCTGGATGCTGTTGATCCAGGTCTGGCCGGAGAGCCGCTGCTGGAAGGTCGTGATGGGCACCAGGATGACATCGTCCTGGTCGCGGCCGAAGCCCGACTGCCCCTTGGGGGCGAGCACGCCGATGACATTGAAGGGAACGCCCTTGATGGCCACGAGGCCGCCCACCGCCGCCCCGGTCGGGAAGAGGTTCGCGGCGACGGTGCTGCCGAGCACGGCTACCTTCGCGACCTTCGCGACCTCGGAGTCCTGGAAGAAGCGCCCCTGGGCGAGGCTCCAATTCCCCACTTCCGGATATGCGGTGTTGGTCCCGGCGATCGACGTCGACCAGTTGAGGCCGCCGGCGATGACCTGGGCGGTGGTCTGGGAGTAGGGAGCCACGCCGGCGACCTCGGGCACGTTGTCCGCGATGGCCTGCACGTCGCTCAAGCTCAGCGTCGTGCGCGTGCCGGAGCCCAGCCGCACGCCTCCCGAGGTGACGCTGCCCGGCGTGATGATGACGAGATTCGCGCCCAGGGTCTCGATCTGCTTGAGCACCGCGGCCTGGGCACCGGCCCCTATCGCCATCGAGGCTATGACCGCGCCGACGCCGATGATGATGCCCAGCATCGTCAGGAGCGACCTCGAGATGTTCCGTCTCAGGGCCTTCCAGGAGGTCCGTACGAGCACGAGGGGACTCATGAGCGGACCTCCCCGCGGCGCTGGCTCGCTGACGTCCCGTCGGCGCCGCCGTTCGCGGCGGCCGTGGCGGGCCCGTCGCCGACGATGAGCCCGTCCTTGAAGGTGACGATGCGATCGGACCAGGCCGCGATGTCGGTGGAGTGGGTGACGACGACGATGGTGATGCCGCCGTCGCGGTTGAGCTGCCTGAACAGATTCATGATCTCGATGCTGCTCGCGCTGTCCAGGTTGCCCGTAGGCTCGTCGGCGAAGAGGAGCGGAGCCCCGTTGGCGAGCGAGCGCGCGATCGCGACTCGCTGCTGCTGGCCGCCCGAGAGCTCGCTCGGCTTGTGGCCGAGGCGCGATCCCAGCCCGACTTCCTCCAGGAGGGTCCTCGAACGGCGATCCCGCTCCTCGCGCGGAATGCCGGCGTAGAGCATCGGAAGCTCGACATTCTCGAGAGCGCTCGTCCTGGACAGGAGGTTGAAGCTCTGGAACACGAAGCCGATCTGCCTGGAGCGCAGGGCCGCGAGCTGATCGCGCGTCAGGCCGGCGACCTCCCGGCCCGCCAGCCGGTACGATCCCGAGCTCGGCCGGTCGAGGCAGCCGAGGAGGTGCATGAAGGTCGATTTGCCCGAGCCCGAGGGCCCCATGATCGCGACGAACTCGCCGGGGAATATGTCGAGGCTCACGCCGGCCAGCGCGCGAACCGCCGAGGGCCCTTCGCCGTAGACCTTGGACAGATCCCGCACCTCGATGATCGGCGCGCCGCTCTTCGCATAGCCCTCGGCTCTCATGGCGACCGCCCCGTCGAAGCGCTGTCCGCGGCGCCGGCCGCGGCCTGGCCGTTCCGGGAAGGCGCGGCCTCGGCGGCGCGGCCGTTCGGCGAAGAGCCGCTCGCGGAACCGCGTCGAGCTCCGCGATACTGAGCCACGATAACCTGGTCGCCTTCGGCCAAGTTGTCGCTCGCGATCTCGATGTTCTTGCCGTCGGACAGGCCGATGACCACCTGGATCGGAGCGGGACGGCCGTTGCGCAGCAGCCAGATCGTCACCCGGGAGCCGGGGGCCCCGGCCACCGCGCCGGCGCCGGGAGCGGCGCCGGAGGTCTGCACGAGGCCGCCGCCGGGGCCGCCGAAAGCCGAGCCCTCGGCGCGGTTCTGGACCGCGAGCGGCCGGTACAGCACCGCCGCGATCGGCACGGAAAGCGCGTGGCTCTTCTTGCCCACCTCGATGTTCACCTGGGCGGTCATCCCCGGCAGGAGCATGCCCGCGCTGTCGTGCACGGCCACCACGGCGTCGTAGGTGACGACATTCTGGACCGTCGTCGGATTGATCCGCACCTGGCTGACGCTGCCCTTGAAGGGTCGGTTGGGATAGGCGGTGACGATGATCTGGGCCGCCTCCCCCGTCTTGACGCTCCCGACATCGGCCTCGTCGACGGAGGTGTCCACCTGCATGTCGGTGAGATTCGTGGCCAGCGTGAAGAGCGTGGGCGTCTGCAGCGAGGAGGCGACCGTCTGCCCCACGCTGACGTTGCGCGCCATCACTATGCCGTTGAAGGGGCTGGTGATCACCGTCCGGGAGAGATTGTACTGCGTCTGCTCCAGCTGGCCCTGCGCCACCTCGACCTGGGCCTCGGCGACCTTCACCGCCGACTCTGAGGCGAGATAGTCCTGCTGCGCCGCGATCGCGGAGGTCCGCTCCGTGTCTATCTGCTGCTGGTTGATGAGCCCCTGCTGGGCGAGCGGCTCGTCCTGCTTGACCGTCTGGCCGGCGAGATCCATCAGGGCCTTCATCTTGCCGACATTGACCTGGGCGCTGGCCAGATTCGCCTGGGCGAGCCTGAGGCTCGCCTTGGCCGAGTCCACCGCGGCCTGGAAGGTCGTCGGATCGAGGGTGGCCAGGACCTCTCCCTTCCTGACCAGGGAGTTGTAGTCGACCGTGATGGTCCTGATCGTGCCCGAAACCTCGCTGCCCACCTCGACCTGATTGACGGGATTCACCGTACCGGTCTCGCTGACGGTGGCGGCGATATCGGCGTAGCCGGCCGGCCGCGTGACATACGTGATATCGGAGCCCGGGTTCATGCGCGGGCGCAGCACGAGAAACGCCCCCGCGACGACGGCCGCGGCGAGGATCGCGACGGCGATTGCCTTCGATCGACTCTTCATGCCGATTCTCCTATAATCCCATGACATTGTAGAGATTGAGCACCGCCAGATTGTAGGTCGACTTCGCCTGCTCGAGCCCCACCTGCGCGGCGGCGAGCGCCGAGAAGGCGGTCATGACATCGAGGGTCGTGGCGGAACCCAGAGTGAATTTTTCCTTCTGCAGATCGTAGACGCCCTGCGCCTGCTCGAGATTCTGCCGAGCCAGGGCGAGGCGATCGCTCGAGTCGTTCACGGAGAAGAGCGCGTCGCTCACGTCGATCGTGATGCTCTGCAGCATCTCGTCGCGCTGGACCCGGTAGGAATCTACCTGATCGGACTTCTGCCGCAGCAGCGACGCCTGCCGCTTGCCGTCGTAGATCGGCGGCAGAGCCACGGTGACGCCGGCGCTGAAGGTCCCGCCGCCCGAGCTGGCCCCGGTCCAATCGGCCCCGAAGCCGAGCGAGCCGTCGACCGAGACCGATGGAGCGTACTGACTCTTCTGCAGGGTAAGGTCGAGACCGGCGTAGGCGATCTGCAGGTCGAGGGTCTTGAGCTCGGCCCGGTTCGAGAAGGCCGTGTCGAGGGCCTGGGCCGAGTCGGTCTGCGGCAGGGCCGGAGCGGGGACCTCGGCGGCCGTATAGGCCCTCCGGAGCGGCCAGCCGACGGCGAGCGACAGCCGCTTCATGTCCGTCTCGATGGAGTTCTGCGCCGACCTCAGGTCGAGCTGCGCCTGCGTCAGGGCTACCTGCACCTGCAGGACATCGAGCTTCGTGGCCCGGCCCGCCGCGAAGAAACCCTGGATCTGGGCGAGTTCCTCCTGGGCCTGCTTGAGGGTGGCCTGCCTAGCCACGAGCGTGTGCTGATCGGCGAGGAGAGTGTAATAGGCCTGCTTGACCTGGTAGACGAGACTCTTGAGCGCCGCCTCGTACGCGACCTGCGCGATCCGGTAGGAATGCCGGGCCTGGCTCGAAATGCCCGCCGGCCGGCCGCCGGGAAATCCGTCGTAGACCACCTGGCTCCCCGAAATGCTGAGGGTCGTCGATTGGGCGCCGCCGGCGGCGATGCCCTGCAGGGCGCTGAGGTCGAGGCTGGTCGAAGGGCCCGAGAGCGACAGGCCGGCTTGGACATTGTCGCCGACGACGCCGCTTCCGCTCGTGGTCAGCGACGAGGACGAGACCGACGGAGCGAAGCCGGGGAGATCGCCCTCGTGGAAATAGCTCCCCTTCCCGCCCAAGGTCAGGCCCTCCGCGCCGAGGCTCAGGCTGAGCTGGGCCGCGGCGTTGTCGAGGCTCAGCCGCGCCGTCTTGAGGCTCGGGGCATCGGCCTCGGCCGCCGCGAGACACTCATCCAGATCCACCGATGCCGGGCCGGAACCTGAAGCGATCGGAGCCGACGCCGCGGGCGAAAGCGCCGCCCCGGGGCCGAGGGGCGCGGCAGCAGCAGGAACGGCGGCAGGAGCGGCGGTAGCGGCGGCAGCGGCAGCAGGACCGGCGGCCTGTTGCGCGAAGAGAGCCCCCGCGAACGACGCGATAAGCAGCGACGAGAGGACGCAACGCCTTCCGCCCGACGATATTCCAGCGTTCATAGGCCTCCCACCAGTTCCGATTCCCGCTTTCGGCTCTCGACTCGGAACGCTCCGGGATTGGGATCACTCACGCATGAATGCTACGGCATGCTTATTAAGGGGGGCTGTCATAACCATTACGTATTTCTGAATATGGCGAAAAGCGAAAGAGGAAGTGAAAAGGGGATAACGCCAGGGACGCAAAGAAAGGGGGATGAAATGGAATTTAGCCAGAAAAAAGGCTGATTTCTTCCATACTTTATCCCTATTCCCCCTCTCTTGCATCCCCTCCGCGCCTTTGCGCCTTTGCGTGAAAAATCTTCTTGCTAGTTTGCCTTTCGTCTTCAGTCCTCGCCCTTTTCGTAGGGAATGCCGTCCGCCGCCGGCGCGCGCGAGCGGCCCACCACTCCGGCGAGGACCACGACCGCCAGGACGTACGGGAACATCTGCACGAACTGACTCGGGATCTGGATGCTCGAGGCGAAGGAGATGCGCGCCGCGTCGGCGTAGCCGAAGAGCAGCGAGGCCAGCACCGCCCCGATGGGGCTCCAGCGGCCGAAGATCATGGCCGCCAGCGCGATGAAGCCGCGCCCCCCCGTCATGCCGGAGACCCAGCGGCTCGGGTACAGGACGGCGGCCGAGAGACCGCACATCGCGCCCGAGATGAGCACGCCCGAGTAGCGCATGAGCGTCACGTTGATGCCCAGGGTGTCGGCGGCCTCGGGGTTCTCGCCGACCGACCTCAGGCGGAGCCCGAACACGGTCTTGTTGAGGACGAACCAGGAAAGGATGGCGACGGGGATCACGACGAGCGAGAAGACGTTCATGCCGCGGTACGAGGGGAAGGAATAGGGATTCATCGCCGACTGGGTCTCCTGCCCGAAGATGTTCTGCGACAGGAAGCGGGCGATGCCCTCGGCGAGGATGTTGAGCGCCACGCCCGAGATGATCTGGTTGACCTTGTAGGTGATGGTGACCACCGCGTGGATCGCGGCGAAGGCCATGCCGATCACCACGGCGAAGAGCAGGCCGAGCCAGAGGCTGTGGAAGATGATCGAGCCCCAGACTATCGAGAAGGCGCTGAAGAGCATGCCGCCCTCGAGGGCGATGTTGACGACCCCCGACTTCTCGGAGAACACGCCGCCGAGCGCGGCGAAGGCGAGCGGCGCGGAGGTGTCGAGCCCCTTGCAGATGTAGTCGAAAAGCGTTCCCCAATGCATTACATCGCCTCCTTCTTGCGCAGGGCCTTGATGTACCTGCTCACGAGCTCGTTGCTGACCACGATGATGAGTATCATCAGACCCGTGATCACCGAAATGACCGAGTTGGGGACCTTCGTGAAGAACTGCAGTCCGTAGCCGGCCTGGCGGAGGAAGGCGAAGAGGAGCGCGGCGAAGGCCACGCCGACAGGCGAGTTGCGCCCGATCAGCGCTATGGCTATGCCGTCGAAGCCGAGCCCCGAGGCGATCTGGAAGGTGTAGTAGCCCCGTACGGCGAAGATCTCCTGCAGGCCGACGAGACCCGCCAGGGCGCCCGAGAACAGGAAGGCGCCGAGCTGGACCTTGGCGACCTTGATGCCGGCGTAGAGCGAGACGTCGGTGCTCGTTCCGACGGCCCGCACGTCGAAGCCGATGCGCAGCCGGAAGAGGATGAACCAGACGAGCAGGCCCACGAGGACGGCCACGGGAAGGCTGTAGTCGAGGTAGACCGAATCGGGCACGTTCCAGCCCACCGCGCGGAACATCCAGTCGATGTTGCCGAAGAGCGCCGTGGGCAGGATGTGCCTGGTCTGGGGCTCCAGGCTGCCCGTGGCCCCGAGCCCGGACATCGGCCCGTTGACCAGGTAGTTCACCAGGGCGAGCGCGATGTTATTGAACATTATCGTCGTGATGACCTCGTGGATGCCGCGCGAGACCTTGAGCGCCGCGGGGATGGCCGCCCACAGGGCGCCGCCGATCATCGCGGCGATCACCACGAAGGGAATGTGCAGGAAAGCGGGCAGCGGCACGTAGATGCCCGCCATGGCCCCGACGAGGCCGCCGATGAAGTACTGCCCCTCGACGCCGATGTTGAAGATGTTGGCCCTGAAGGCGAAGGCCACGGCCAGCCCGGCCAGGAAGAGCGGCACCGAGGTGGACAGGACGGTGGCCGTCCTCGTGCTCGTGGCGAAGGTCATCTTCCAGATCGCGTCGACGGCGTTGCCGGGATTCTCCCCCACGATGACGACGATCAGCATGAGCAGGGCCATGGAGGCCGCGAAGCCGACGAGAGGGGCCATCACCTCGTAGATGGCATACTTGTTGAACCGCTTCATCTGGCCTTCTCCCCCATCATGTAGAAGCCCACTTCCTCCTTGGTCGCGGACTCGCGCTCGAATTCCTTGATGATGCTCCCCTTGAACATGACGCCGATCCGGTCGGAAAGCGACATGACCTCGTCGAGGTCGGCCGAGACGAGGAGGACCGCCGCCCCGTTCTTCTTGGCCTCGACGAGCTGCTTGTAGATGAACTCGGTCGCGCCTACGTCGACGCCCCGGGTGGGCTGGTTGGCGAGCAGGAGGCGGGGCTTCTGGCTCATCTCGCGCGCGATGATCACCTTCTGCTGATTTCCGCCTGAGAGCGCGTGCGCGGGGGTCTGCTCGCTCGGCGTGCGCACGTCGAACTGCGCGATCAGCCGCTTCGCGTTCTCGGCGATCTGCTTCCGGACCTGCGTCTTGAGGCCGCTCACGAAGGGCTTCTTGTAATGGGAGCCGAGGATGAAGTTGTCGGCCAGCGAGAAGCTCAGGAGCAGCCCGAACTTGTGCCGGTCCTCGGGGATGTGGGCCAGGCCGAGCTCGCGCCGCGAGCGCACGTCGAGCCCGGAGAGATCGCTGCCGAGGAGGCGCACGGAGCCTCCCGAAATCCTGGTGCGGTACGCTATGGCCCGGATGAGCTCGGACTGGCCGTTGCCCTCGACGCCGGCGATCCCGTAGATCTCGCCCGCGCGGACCCGGAAACTCACGTCGCGCAGCGTCTCCACGCCCTCGGCGTTGACGAAGCCCAGCTTGTCGACCTCGAGGACGGTCTCGCCGGCGCTCCGGCGCGGATTGTCGACGTTGAGGATCACGGGCTTGCCGACCATCAGCTCCGCGATGAGCGGCTTCGTCGCTTCGGCCCGGTCGAGGGTGCGGATGACCCTGCCGCGGCGGATGACGGTGATGCGGTCGGCAATGTCCAGCACCTCGTCGAGCTTGTGGCTGATGAAGATGATGCCCTTGCCCTGGGCGCGCATCTGCCGGAAGGTCTTGAAGAGCTCGTCGGACTCCTGCGGCGTGAGCACCGCCGTGGGTTCGTCGAAGATGAGGATCTCGGCGCCGCGGTACAGGATCTTGAGGATCTCGACCTGCTGCTGCAGGCCCACGGGCAGGCGTTCGACCGAGGTGTTCAGGTCGATGTGAAGGTTGTTGAGCTCGATGAGCCTGGCCGCCGCGGCCTTGGGCTTGGCGTAGGAGAGCACGCCGAGGCGGGAGGACTCCGAACCGAGCATGATGTTCTCGAGCACCGTGAACGGAGGGATGAGCATGAAGTGCTGGTGCACCATGCCGATGCCCTGCGTTATCGCGTCGCGCGGCCCCGCGATGCGCGTCTTGCGGTCCCGGATGAGGATCTCGCCGGAATCGGGACGGTAGAGTCCGTACAGGATCTTCATGAGGGTGCTCTTGCCCGCCCCGTTCTCGCCCACGAGAGCCAGGATCTCGCCTTCGCGCAGATCGAGGCTGATCTTGTCGTTGGCTACGACGCCGGGGAAAGCCTTGGTGATGCCCTCCATCCGCAGGAGGATCGAGCCTGAGGCTCCGCCCCCGACGGCGGACGGGGCTGCGGCAGCCGCGTTCGTCGGCATATATGACGCTCCTTGAGCCGATCCGGAAGATCGGAGGCCTTCGGATCGGAACCGCGCAGTAGCGGAAGAAAAAAGGACCGCAAACCGAAAACGGTCCACGGTCCTTCGTACGCTCCGGACTAGACTACTTGAGAGCCTTCACGAAATCGGCGGCTTCCTGATCGTTGGTGGGAACCTTGATGTCTCCCGAGATGATCTTGGCCTTGAGATCGTCGAGCTTGGTCATGTAGGGGGCGAGCTGATCCTTGTTGAAGTCGTTCTGGGCGATGCCCACGCCGTCGTCGGCGAGAGAGAAGGTCTTGTAGCCGCCGGCCACGGTGCCGGTCTCGATGAGGCCCTTGGCCGTGAGGAGCACCGCCTCGTCGACGCGCTTGAGCGCCGAGGTGACGATGTACTTGCCGATCTCCTTGGCCGCCGGGTCCTTGTCGTTGGTCATGTAGCCGTAGCCCTGGTCGGAGTCGACGCCGATCGCGTACTTGCCGTTGACCTTGGCTTCCTCGAACAGGCCCGTGCCCGAGCCGCCCGCGGCGTGATAGATCACGTAGGCGCCCTGCTTGTACATGGTGTCGGCGATGGAGGCGGCGGTCTTGGGATCGTTGAAGGCGCTGGGATCCTTGCCGATGTACTGGCTCAGGATCATGCCGGGCTTGCGGAGCCGGGGATTGACGTAGGCCGCGCCGGCGATGTAGCCGGCCTGGAAGTCGTGGATGAGAGGCATGTCCATGCCGCCGATGAAGCCGACCTTGTCCTTGGGCTTGTCGGCCACCATGAGGCCGGAGAGCGCGCCGACGAGGAAGGAACTCTGGTCCGCGGCGAAGCTCAGACAGGTGATGTTGGAGCTGGCGTCGAGATTGGGAGTATAGCCGTCGATCAGGGCGAAGTGGACCTTCGGGAAGTCCTTCGCGACCTTGACGACGGAGTCGGTGTACATGAAGCCGACGGCGAAGATCAGGTTGTAGCCGCCTTCCGCGAGGACGCGCAGAAGCTGCTCACGATCCTGACCGCCCTGCTTGGGCTCCAGGTACTTGATCTCGACGTCCGTGCCGAAGTTGACGTTGTCGGGGTCGTCCTTGATGAAGCCCTTGTACTGCTGGGCGATCAACTTGAGGCCGTTGTAGGCGCTGTCGTTGAAGGACTTGTCGCCGCGGCCGCCGACGTCGAAGGCGAGGCCGATCTTGAACTTGGCCTTCGGCCCTGCGGCCTGCCCGCTTTTCTGGCATCCGGCGAACAGGATGGCCGGAATGAGGAGGGCGAAGAGAAGATACTTCTTCATGAGTCACTCCTTTTCCTTCTTTTCATCGAAGGTTCAAGAAATGATTTTAGTCGTCCTACCTATTTTGTGCAAGCGCTCGCTTTTAACGGCATTGCCGGGCGGGTCCTGGGAGAGGACGACAGGGGGCAGCTCGCTGACGATGATGACGCCTGAACTTGCGCCGATCCGGCGCGAGCCTGGGGCTCGCGGCGCCGAAGCGCGAGCGCTTCGGCGGGGCCCCGTCCGGCGCCGACCGGATACCCTTCCTTACTCAGGCAGCTCGCTGACGATGATGACACCAGAACTTGCACCTATCCGGTCGGCGCCGGCGTCGAGCAGGAGGAGGGCGTCGTGGTAGGTGCGGATGCCGCCGGCGGCCTTCACGAGCAGCTTGTCGCCGACGGTCTTCTTCATGAGGCGCACGTCCTCGACCGTCGCCCCGCCGGTGCCGAAGCCCGTGCTCGTCTTGACGAAGCGCGCTCCCGCCCGGGCGGCGGCCTCGCAGGCCTTGACCTTCTCGGCGTCGCTCAGGTAGCAGGTCTCGATGATCACCTTGACGGTGACGCTTCCGACGGCCTTGACCACCGCGCGGATGTCTTCCTCGACGATCTTCCAGTCGCCCGCCTTGGCGGCGCCCAGATTGATGACCATGTCGATTTCCTTCGCGCCCTGCGAGACGGCCAGCTTGGCCTCGGCCGCCTTGATCTCGCTGGCATTCGCCCCGAGCGGAAAGCCGACCACCGTGCAGACCATGACCTGGCTGCCCGCCAGCTCCCGGGAGCAGAGCGGAACCCACACGGGATTGACGCACACGCTCGCGAAATTATTCTTCCGAGCTTCGGCGCAGAGCTCGCGCACGACCTGCTCCGTCGCGATCGCCTTCAAAAGCGTATGATCGATCGTCTTGGCCAGGCTGGCCTTCGTCCATTCTTTGGGCATAAGCACACTCCTTCTTGGGCCGGCTCAGGCCGGCTCGTTTCGACTATTTATGGAAGCCGCCGGGCATCCGGATGCCTTTCATATCTCAAAACGTCGCGCCAGGTACTCCCGCCTGGTGTCGACCAGGGTACGGAGCTCCTCGAGCATCCGGCGGTCGGCGAGCTCGGCTATCGGAAAGATGAGGGCCTCGGTTTCGTCCGTGTAGCGCCTGACGAACTGCACATCGGTGACGTAGCCGAGGCTGATCATGTTGGAGATGCGGTCGGCCGACTTCAGGACGCGGGCCTTCTCGGAGCCGAAATCGCGGATGCGCGTCAGGAACTCCGCCTTGGTCTCGATCGGCCGCCGCGTCACCTCGAGGACGAGCTTGTAGACATCGGCGGCCTCGTCCTCGATCTCGAGGATGAGGTCGCGGTCGAAGCCGGGCACGTCCTCCAGGAGATCGTGGATCACCGAAGCCTTGAGCAGGGGGGAGTCGATGTAGCCGTAGTCCATCAGGATGCCGAAGGTGTCGATCTGGTGGCGGAACATGTTGCCGCCCGAGCGCCGCGGCTTGCCGATGAGCGCCGTGGCGAGCTGGATGTAGGGGGCGAGATGCATCTCCTTGAGGCGCAGCATCTCGTCCACGGCCATGCCCGAGGCCCGGTCGCGCAGCTTCCCGCCCCCCTCGTCTCCCGGCAGTCCGTCCCAGTCGCCGCCGAGATCGCCGGAGGATCCGGGCTCGTTCACGTCAAGTCCTCGACATAGCGGGAATAGGTATCGGCGCGGCGACGGGCCTCCTCGAGCTTGTCGCGCTCCTTGGCGACCACCTCGGCGGGGGCGCCCGAGACGAAGCCGGGATTGGCGAGCTTGGCCTCGGTGCGCTGGGCGAACTGGCGGTCGCGCTCGATGTTCTTGCGCAGCTTCTCGACGAGCTTGGCCGAATCGACCGCCTCCTTCACGAAGGCGAAGGCCTCGAAGCCGCGTCCGACGAGAGCCACGGTCCCCGAGGGCCTGGACTCGACGACCTCGGGCTCGGGCCCGTTGACGAGGAGGCCCAGGAGGGCGGCCTTGCCGCGCAGGAAGTCCGCGCCGTCGAAGCCGGGCTCGAAGCGCAGGGCCAGGCGCATCCTGGCCTCGCTCGGAATCTGGAACTCCGAGCGCAGCGTCCTGGCCAGGCGCACGAGCTCCTGCAGCGACTCGAAGCGCGAGGCGAGAGCCGGGTCGGAGCGCCCGGGCCTGGGCTCGGGATAGCGCTCCGCGATGAGCCAGGACTCTCCGGCGGGGGCCGTGCCCTCGGCCGCGGAAAGGGCCTCGCGCGGCAGCTTCTGGTAGATCTCCTCGGTCACGAAGGGGATGAAGGGGTGGAGGAGACGGAGCGACTCGGCCAGGATCGACACGAGCACGGCCATGGCCCGGTCCTTCTCGGCCTCGTCGCCCGATTTGAGCGAGAGCTTCGTGGCCTCGATGTACCAGTCGCAGAAGTCGTTCCAGAAGTACTCGTAGACCGCGGCCGCCGCGTCGTTGAAGCGGTAGCCGGCCAAGGCGTCCCTGACCGAAGCGGCCGCCGCGTCCAGGCGGTGCAGGACCCAGCGATCTATGTCGGCTAACGCGGGCACGGCGACGGGACCGCGCCCCTCGAGATTCATGAGGATGTAGCGGCTCGCGTTCCAGACCTTGTTGGCGAACTTGGAGCCGAGCTTGAAGTCGTCCTTGTCGATGAGGATGTCCTGGCTCGAGGTGAAGAGGAAGGCCAGGGTGAACTTGAGGGCGTCGGCCCCGTGCTCGTCGACGATCTCCAGGGGATCTATGCCGTTGCCCAGCGACTTGGACATCTTGCGCCCCTGCTTGTCGCGCACGAGGGTGGTGATGCACACGTCGCGGAAGGGCGGCTTCTCCATGAACTCCATGCCGGCCATGATCATGCGGGCGACCCAGAAGAAGATGATGTCGTAGCCGGTGACCAGCGAGCTCGTCGGATAGTACTTGCGCAGGTCGGCCGTGTCCTTGGGCCAGCCCAGGGTCGAGAAGGGCCAGAGCCAGCTCGAGAACCAGGTGTCGAGGACGTCCTCGTCCTGGGTGAGTTCGGTGGACTTGCAGTAGGGGCACTCGGTCGGGTCCTCGCGCGCCACGACCGTCTTGCCGCAGTGCGCGCAGTGCCAGGCCGGGATGCGGTGGCCCCACCAGAGCTGTCGGCTGATGCACCAGTCGCGGATGTTCGTGAGCCAGTGCTCGTAGGTGTTCTCCCAGCGCTGCGGGTAGAAGCGCACCTCGCCCGAGCGCCAGGCCGCGAGCGCCTTGTCGGCCAGGGGCTTCATCTTCACGAACCACTGCTCGGAGAGGAAGGGCTCGACCACGTGGCGGCAGCGGTAGCAATGCCCCACCGAATGGGTGATGGGCTTCTCCGCGACGAAGAGGCCCAAGGCCTTGAGGTCCTCGACCACGGCCTTGCGCGCGTCCTTGACCTTCATGCCCCGGTACTTCCCGGGAGCCGCGTCGCCCATCGTGCCGTCGGGGGCGAGCACGTTGATCTGCGGCAGGTCGTGGCGCTTGCCCACCTCGAAGTCGTTGGGGTCGTGGGCGGGCGTGATCTTGACGAGCCCCGTGCCGAACTCGCGGTCCACGTAGGAGTCGGCGATGATCGGGATGCTACGCCCCGTGAGCGGGAGCGCGAGCCGCTTGCCGACCAGGGCCTTGTAGCGCTCGTCGTCGGGATGGGCGGCCACGGCCGTGTCGCCGAGCAGGGTCTCGGGGCGAGTGGTCGCGATCTCGATATAACCTTCGGGAGCTCCGGGAGCCGGCCCGCCGACGAGGGGATAGCGGATGTGGTACATCGCCCCCGCCTCGTCCTCGTGCTCGACCTCGTCGTCCGAGAGGGCGGTGCCGCAGGAGGGGCACCAGTTGACGAGGTATTTTCCCTTATAGACGAGGCCGCGCTCGAAGAGCGTGACGAAGACTTCGCGCACCGCCTTGGACAGGCCCTCGTCGAGCGTGAAGCGCTCGCGGCTCCAGTCGCAGGAGGAGCCGATCTTCTCGAGCTGCTTCGTGATGACGGCGTGGTGCTCGGCCTTGACCTTCCAGGTCTCCTCGACGAACTTCTCGCGGCCGAGGTCGCGTCGGTCGACGCCGGCGGCGCGCAGCCGCTTCTCCACCACGTGCTGGGTGGCTATGCCCGCGTGGTCGGTGCCCGGCACCCAGAGGGTCGGCTCGCCGAGCATGCGGTGGTAGCGCACCAGGATGTCCTGGAGCGAGTTGTTGAGCCCGTGGCCCATGTGCAGGACCCCCGTGACGTTCGGGGGCGGGATTACGACGACGAAGGGCTTCCTGCCGGGGACGCTCGCCGGCTGGAAGAGCCCCTTGCTCTTCCAGGCCTCGTAGATGCGGTCCTCGAAACTCTTGGGATCGTAGGCTTTGGAAAGCTCGATCGCTTTCATCGGAAACCCTCCGTTCGTCGCCTCTGCGGCCGCGAGTCTTCGCGGCCGGACTTGGGCGTCGTACAGCGTAGCAGAAAGGGCTCGAAAATGAAAAGGGGCGCCGAGGCGCCGAAATGCGGTATAGTATGAAGAGGAGCTGCGAATGGAAACACTGTACGCGCCGGCGGAACGCGACACGATCGACGAGGTCCGGAGAAGCTTCTCGGCGCTCGACGCCGAACTGCCCTACCATTTCGTCCTCGACCTCATGCCGAGCGTTTCCTTCATCGTGAACTCCCGGCGGCAGATTCTCTTCGCCAACGCCGCGGCGCTCGAGAAGCTGAAGATCCGGGCCGAAGACATCCTGGGCGCGAGGTCCGGCGAGGTCCTCGGCTGCATCCATAGCCGCGAGATGCCCGGCGGCTGCGGCAGCTCCGAAGCGTGCCGGGTCTGCGGGGCGGTCAACGCGATTCTCGAGGCCCTGGACGACGACCGCAGGAACAGCAGGGAATGCAGGATCGGCGTCCAGGGCCCGGAGGGGCCGTCCAGCCTCGACCTTCTCGTGACCGCCGTGCCCATCGCCTCCGAGGACGGCAGGTTCGCCGTGGTCACGTTGGACGACATCGGCGACTCCAAGCGCCGGGAGGTGCTGGAGCGCATGTTCTTCCACGACGTGATGAACAGCCTCACCAATCTCCGGGCCTGCGTCGAGCTGCTCGCCGAGGAGATCGGCCCCGCGGCCCGCGAGCACGACTATCTCGGGCGGCTGGTCTCCACCACGGAGAACCTGATCGACGAGGTGCAGCAGCAGCGGGAGATCATCACCATGGAGAAGGGCGAGTTCTGCGCCGATCCCAGGGAGACGGACCTCGCCGAGCTCGCGCGCGAGGCCGTCCGCCATGTCGAGATCACCGCCTACGCCAAGAGCCGGATCGCCCTCGCCTGCCCCGAGGGGGCGAGCCTCATCGCCTTCACCGATCCCGTGCTCCTGAGGCGGGTCGTCGGGAACATGCTCAAGAACGCCCTCGAAGCCTCGAAGCCGGAGGAGGAAATATCCCTCGCGCTGCGCCGCGAGGAGGATGGCGCGATCGCGATCGAAGTCCACAATTCCTCGTTCATCCCCCGCGACGTCCAGCTGCAGATATTCCAGCGCTCCTTCTCGACGAAGGGCACGGGGCGCGGCCTCGGCACCTACAGCATGAAGATCCTGACCGAAGAGTATCTGGGCGGCACGATCTCCTTCAGCTCCGACGAGCTCGGCGGCACGACCTTCAGGCTCCGGCTGCCATTGACCGAAGCCCGGGATCGCGCGAAAATCGACTAAAGCGCCGATCGCCCTTCCGGCAGGCGCCGGCAAGGAGGCAAGGGCCATGCCCGATCCCAAGCCGAAAATCCCCGTCGACGAAGGCCGCGTCCAGCAGAGCTTTCTGCTCGCCCTGGGAGTCTCCCTCGCCCTCGTGCTCGCCAGCCTCCTCGTCGGCCTGGACTTCGGCGTGCGCTCGATCCTGCGCGAGGCCGAGGGCGGGGCGCTGCCGCTCGGCGGGGACAGCGCCGGCCTCGCCGAATCGGTCCGCCGCTTCGTCGTCGGCATGGGCTTCGCGGCCGTCTTCGGTTTTTTCCTCGTCCTCGGCGTAGCGGCGGCCTTCTACCACGGCCTTCGCTCGCGCCTCGAGGCGGAGCGGGAAAGCCACTCGCGCAGCGCGGTGCTCGACGCGCTCACCGGCGTCCTCAACAAGGCCGGCCTCGAGGAGCGCCTCGAAGTGGAATTCGTGCGCGCCCGGCGGACCGGAGGCTCCTTCGTCTGCGCCGTCGCGGACATCGACAATCTCGGCAGGATCAACGAAGACTTCGGCCACGCCGACGGCGACGCCGTCATCAAGGGCGTCGGCGCCGTCCTCAAGGACCGCCTACGGAGCTACGACATCCTCGGCCTCTACGCGGGCAACGAGTTCGTCGTCCTGTTCCCCGGCCTCGATCAGGATGAAGGGAAGATCGCCTGCGAGCGCCTGCGCGAAGCGGTGGAGACCCAGGCCGGCGACCGCTCCGGCCTCGACTTCCTGGCCCTGACCTCCAGCTTCGGCTTCGCTGCCCTCGCCCCGGAGGACAAAAGCGGCGAGCAGCTCCTGCGCCGCGCCAAGGCCGCCCTGCGCCGCGCCAAGGAAGCGGGCAGGAACCGCTGCGCGGGATAGCGGCGGATGCCGGCGAACCGAGCCCGCGTTGCGCGACGAGACACGTCGGCTTCGCGGGCTCGCCGACCGGGTCCGTTTGCGCCGGCATCGGGTTTCCGTCTATAATGCCGCCCAATGACCTCGTTCCAGTCCGCGCGGACATCCGGTCCCCGGCACATGCTCTTCTCTGCCGTACTCATCGGCCTCATGGCGCTCGGAACCCTCGTCCTGGTCATGGTCATGAGCCACGAGGCGGAGGTCCATCGGGAGGGCGCCATCCTGGAAAATTTCGTGAACAGCAAGGCGATCGCTCTCTCGGAAGCCCTCAGGCGGGGAGTGCCGCAAGACCTGGCCGTCTCCCTCTTAGTGGATCAGCATGTACGCGACAATCCGACTTTGATCAACTACGACTACTATCTCGTTAAAGGCGACAAGGAGAACCTCAGGGTGCTCAATCATCCGAACGAGCCCGAACGCCGGCGCGTTCCCGAACGCCGGATGCCGGGCCTCAGTCCTTTCTCCGACTCCGCGAAGGGAAATCACGGCATCTACATCGGTCCATCCTCGTCCTCGCGCCGCATCGTGTCGGCCTACTGCTTCGTGCCCGAGCTCGGCGCGGGATTCGTGGCGATTGCGCCCCTCGACCAGAGCGACAACGATTTTCTCAGGAATCTGACGCTGATCTGCGCAAGTGTCGCCGCCTTGTTCGCGCTGATCCTCTTCGTGTTCTACACCTACTCCAAGCGCGCCTCCCGGGATCTCATGCTCTCCGTGCGGAAATTCGAGACCCTCGTGGAGAGCAGCTACGGCGGGATCATCGTCTACGATCCTCATTTTAAAATCCTCTACCGCAACGAGGCAGCCTATGCGGCGCACGATCTCTGCAGTCCCGAGAAAGGCCGAGGTGAGGTGAGCGGATGCCGGGTCGTCGATGACCATGGGCGCAGCCTGGACTTCGAGGAACTTCCGGCGGCCAGGGCCCTCCGGAGCGGCGCCAAGGTCGGTCCCACCGTCATCGGCATCAGGCATGGCGCGGGGATCGACTGGAATCTCGTCACCGCCATGCCGCTGAAGGACCACCGGGGAGAGGTGGAGGCGGTGATGATGAGCTTCTACGACTACAATCCCCTGCACGACGCCCAGGAGGCGCTGCATCGGTCCCACGAAGATCTCGCCAAGGCCCAGAGCTTCGCCAAGCTGGGCAGCTGGACCTGGAAGATCGCCGAGCGGCGGGTGGAGTTCTCGGACGAGATGTGCGCCCTGCTGGCCTTGACGCGGGAGGAGCTCGGCGCCGGCGCGATCGAATCCATCCTGGCGCGAGTCCATCCCGAAGATCGGTACGCTGCCGCGGCCGCGTACCGTCGTCTCGCCGAAGGCGGCGCATGGCGGCCGATCGAATGCCGTATCGTCCTTCCCGGCGGGAACGAGCGCGACATCTGGAGCGAGGTCGGCGAGGTCATCCGCGGAGAGGACGGCAAGCCCGCGACGCTCTCGGGCTTCGCCCAGGACATCACCCAGAGGAGAGCCGCGGAACGGGAGGCGAGCCGCAATCAGCGCCTCCTGATCCAGTCCGAGAAGCTGGCCTCGATCGGCGTCCTCGTGGCCGGCGTGGCGCACGAGATCAGCAACCCCAACCACACGATTCGCCTGAACGCCAGCGTGCTCGCCGATATCTGGAACTCCGGCCGGCCCGTGCTCGAAGCCGCCATGGCCGAGCGCGGCGGCGGGCTCCTGGGCGGGCTGGAGTATGCCGCGGCGATCGAGCGGGCGCCGCGGCTCTTTCGCGGCATCCAGAACGCCTCGGGACACATAGCGGAGATAGTGAGCGGACTCCGCGATTTCTCGCGCCCCGACGACGAAAAGAGCCCCGAGCGCGCCGAGCTCAACGAGGTGGTCACCGCAGCCCTCTCCATCCTCCAGCCCTTCATCCGCCAATCGACCGAGCACTTCAGGTTCGAGCGCTCTCCGGCCCCCCTCGTCGCGAGGCTCAGATTCTACCGGCTCGAGCAAATCGTCATCAATCTCGTGCAGAACGCCTGTCAGGCCCTCACCGATCCTTCCCAGTCGGTGGTCGTCGCGATCAGCTCCGCGGAAGGCGATGGCTTCCTCAGGCTCGAAGTGCGCGACGAGGGCCACGGCATGAGCGCGGAGGTGCTCGAGCGGATCAGGGATCCCTTCTTCACCACGAAGAGCGGCCACGGAGGTATGGGCCTGGGCGTGTCGATCTCGGCCGCCATCGCCGAGGAGTGCGGCGGCCGCCTCGAGTACAGCTCGACGCCGGGAGCGGGAACCACGGCCCGGCTCCTCCTCCCCCCAGCGTCCGAACCCGCCGCCGAGAAAGGAATTTCATGAGCTCCATTTTCAGTCCTTCCTTCACCATAGCCATCGTGGACGACGACGAGGGCGTGCTCGACAGCGTCGAGAGCGTGCTCAGGGTCGAGGGCTTCGACAACCTCGTAACGATCCGCGAGGCCGGCGATCTCTTGCCGATCATCGAGGGCGGCGGGATCGGCGTGGTCCTGCTCGACATAGCGATGCCCGCGATCAGCGGCATGGAACTCCTGCCTCGGATCGCGCAGGAGCATCCCGAGGTCGCGGTCGCCATGATCACCGCGAACGGCGACATCGAGCGCGCGGTCGAGTGCATGCGGCTCGGCGCCTCGGACTATCTCGTCAAGCCCGTCGACCGGACGCGACTCATCGCAACCGTGCGGCGGCTCGTGGAGATGGAGGAGCTGGAGCGCGAGAATGCCGCCTTGCGCGAGCGCTTCCTGGAGCCGCCGGGGCGGCGGGCGGCGGCCTTCGCCTCCATCGTCACCAGCGGGGCGGCGCTCGACTCGATCATGCGCTATACCGAGGCCGTCGCCCCCTCCTCCCACTCCGTCCTCATCACCGGCGAGACGGGGGTCGGCAAGGAACTCTTCGCCCGCGCGGTGCACGACTTGAGCGGCCGCAAGGGCGAGTTCGTCCCGGTCAACGTCGCCGGCCTCGACGACACCTTCTTCTCGGACCTCCTCTTCGGCCATCGCCCGGGAGCCTTCACCGGCGCCACCGGCATCCTCGAGGGCCTGATCGAGCGCGCCAAGGACGGCACGCTCTTCCTCGACGAAATCGGCGATCTGGCGTCGCAGTCGCAGGTGAAGCTTCTCAGGCTGCTCGAGGCGGGCGAGTACTATCCCCTCGGCTCGGACATCCTCAAGCGGAGCAGGGCTCGCATCGTCGTGGCCACGAACCGCGACCTGGGCGCCGCGATCGAAATGGGCGAGTTCCGCCGCGACCTGTACTACCGCCTGCAGCGGCACCGCATCCACATCCCCCCCTTGCGCGAGCGGCTGGAGGACCTGAGCGTCCTCGTCGAGCACTTCGCCGCCAAGGCGGGCGCCGAGCTGGGCAAGACGCCTCCCCTCGCCCCGCCCGAGCTTTTCTCCCTGCTGCGCCGCTACGACTTTCCCGGCAACGTGCGCGAGCTCGAAACCATGGTCTTCGAGGCGGTGAACCAGCAGTGCTCGGGCCCCCTGCCCCTCGGGCCCTTCAAGGCCGCGATAGGAAACCGGATCGGCGCCTCGGCGCGGGGAGCGAGCAAGGCCGCCATGTTCCGGCTCTTCGAGAGCCTGCCCTCGCTCTCCGAGGTCAGTGAGTTCCTCGTCGACGAGGCCCTGCGGCGCTCGAAGGGCAACCAGAGCGCAGCAGCCCGGCTCCTGGGGGTCTCGCCGCAGGCGGTGTGCAAGCGGGTCAAGGCGCGGCGCTTCGACCGCGAAGACTAGACCGGCGGCGAGCTTCCCCGAGCGAGACAGATTCCATCCTAGGCCGCGATTGAAGATCGCAACCGTGGTTGCAGTATCAACCAAGGTTTAAGCCGAAAGCTTCGCGAAATCGTCGATCTCCTGATCCGCATCGGCGACAAGCTTCTTCGCCGACGATTTCTGTCGAAGCTGCATATCTCCCATTTTTTCCTTATATAATCTCCATTGTCGTCAGCCGAGCGCAGATCGCCTTTCAGTATCCCTCTTTTTTACTGGCGAGAATAATAAGTTGGCATAGATATTGCTTATTGAAGACAAGCGTTTCTCCCTAGAAGCGGCCACGCACTACCAAAATTCCTTGTTTCACGGAGGATTTTCGATGAAGATAGGCATGAAACTCATCACGGGATTCATCGCCGTAGCCCTTATCGGCGCGGTGGTCGGACTCTTCGGCATCATCAACATGAATAACATCAACAGCATCGCCACGCAGAGTTACCAGCAGATGACTGTGCCACTCGGGCAAATGGTCCTGATCGCGACGAGGTCGCAGCGGATCCGCGTCAACCTCCTCGAATGCACCTCGCAGACCGGCGCCGATTTCGCCGGCTCCGTCGCCACGATTCATGATCTGCAGAAACAGGTAGCCGATAACGCCTCGCTCTTCAAGGCTACGATAACGAGCCAGGCCGGGCAAAAGGCATTCGCCGATTTCATGGCCGCGACGGATAATTATTATGGCTATGTCGATCGGGTCTTCGCCCTCGTCAAGGCCGGCAAGGGCGCCGCCGCCTGGGCCCTGGCCTCCGGGCCGGCCGATACCGCGGCGGCGACTCAGTACACCGCCTTCGACAAACTCACCACGCGGAAGCTGGCAGACGCGAAGGACAACGACCTCGCCATCGACGTCGTGGAGTCGAAGGCCGACATGACGCTCATCATCCTCTGCGCCCTGGGCGCCCTGATGTCGATCGCCCTGGGCTTTTTCCTCTCGCGCTCGGTCACCAAGCCCCTGACGGAGGCGGTCGCCCTCGCCGGAGTCATAGCCTCGGGAGACCTCCGCACCGATGTCCACGAGCGCAACCTCCGCCGCGTGGACGAGATCGGCGCCCTCGCGAAGGCGCTTTCCGAAATGACCTCCCGGCTCCGCGAAATCATTGCCTCGCTGCAAGTATCGGGAGCCAACGTCAACTCGGGCAGCCAGCAGATCAGCTCCACGGCCCAGCAGCTCTCGCAGGGAGCGGCCGAGCAGGCGGCCGCGGCCGAGGAAGTGAGTTCCTCGGTGGAGGAGATGGGCTCGACGATCAAGCAGAATGCGGACAATTCCAACGCGGCCGAGGGCATAGCGCGGAAGAGCGCGGCGGACGCGCAGAAGGGCGGCGGCGCCGTGGGCGACACCGTCACGGCCATGCGGGACATAGCGGGAAAGATCGGCATCATCGAGGAGATAGCGCGGCAGACGAACCTCCTGGCGCTCAACGCGGCCATCGAGGCCGCCCGGGCGGGCGAGGCGGGCAAGGGCTTCGCCGTGGTGGCGAGCGAGGTGCGCAAGCTCGCCGAGCGCTCGCAGACCGCGGCCGGCGAGATCTCCGAGCTCTCGGCCCGGAGCGTCGCGGTGGCGGAAGACGCCGGCAGGCTCATCGCGGCCATCGTGCCGGACATCCAGAAGACCGCCGACGTGGTGCAGGAGATCAGCTCGGCGAGCAAGGAGCAGAGCGCCGGCGTGGAGCAGATCGGCAAGGCGGTGATGCAGCTCGATTCGGTGATCCAGCAGAACGCCTCGGCCTCGGAGGAGATGGCCTCGATGGCGGAGGAGCTCTCCGGCCAGTCCGAGCAGATGGCCCAGGCCTTGACTTACTTCAAGCTGCCGGAGAGCATGCAGGCGAAAGAGGCGACGCGGGCCGCGGGCGCCCTCCACGAGGTGAAGGTGGCCCACACCGGTTCCGCGGGCGCCAAGGCTCGCGTATCGGGGGGGAAAATAGCGGCCCGGTCGCTGCCGAGCCCCGAGCATTCCGCGACGCCGGCCTTCGAACGGAGGTCGACCGGACTCACCCTCGCCGGAGCGACGGATGAAGCCTTCGAGGAGTTCTGAGAGGAGCATGAAGATGCGCGACACAGAAAGCGGCCGAGACTTCGACCAGTACCTCACCTTCCGGCTCGGCGAGGAGCAGTACGCCTTCCGCGTCGACGCCGTGCGGGAGGTGATCGAGTACACCAGGATCACGCGCCTGCCCCGCATGAGCGAGACCATGCGCGGCGTGATCAACATCCGCGGCGCCGTCATCCCGGTCTTCGACCTGAAGCTCCTCTTCGGCATGGGCAGGACCCAGGAGGCGACGGACACCTCGATCGTCGTCCTGGAGATCCGGGGAAGCAGGAATCTCGCGGCGGTGGGCGTCCTTGCCGACTCGGTCCAGGAGGTGATCCGCCTCGACCCCGGGACCGTGGAGCCGCCGCCGACCCTGGGGATCGGCGCGGCGAGCCGCGCCGTGACCGGGATCGGCAAGCTCGGCGACGAGTTCGTGACGATCCTGGACATCGACGAGGCCCTCGACGAGACGGGGAAGGAGCTGCACGCGGCCGAGGAGGCGGTGGCGGAAGCCGTCTGAAACGATGCTGGACTCTTTTCGCACTGCTTCTCCCGCCGGTGCCACGCGATGGAAGCGGCCGCGCGCCCCGGGAGCCTTGACCGCGCGCGGCTTCGCCATGGCGGCGATCGGCCCTGCCCCTGGAGCGCGAGGTACTCGACTCGGGGAAGCCTCGCTTCCGCGATATCTACCGCCGGCCAGGCGGCGACGTGAACATCGAGGTCTTCGCCCCCCTACGGGAGAGAACGGGGCATCCGATCGGCCTCCTCGTCCTGCGCAAAAACCCCGAGCGCGATCTCTTTCCCCTCGTCGAGAGCTGGCCGGTGCCCGCCGGCAGCGCCGAGACCTATCTCGTGCGGCGGCAGGGCGATCAGATCGTCGCGCTGGACGGCCTGCGCTTCAATGACCGAGGCCCCCTCGGCGTCAGGTTCCCGCTGGCGCGGAAAGACCTGGTCGGCGTGCAGGCCATACTCGGAGCCAGGGGCCTGCTCCGCGGCCAGGACTACCGGGGAGTCCGCGTGCTCGCCGACGTCGAGCCCATCGATGACTCGCCCTGGCTGCTCATCGCCAAGATCGACGAGTCCGAAGCCTTGGCCGAGGCCCGCCTGCATGCCTTCGCCATCGTCGGCGGCACACTCGCCCTCGCGCTCATCGCCGCGGCGGCCCTCGCCTTCGCCTTCAGCCGGCGCGAGGGCGCGCTCTACCGGGCGCTCTTCCATGAGGAGAAGCGCCGGGCCGAGCTCAACGCGGAGTTCAGGGCCACGCTCTTCGGTATAGGCGACGGGGTCATTGCCACGGACGCCGAGGGCAAGGTCCGCTGGCTCAATGCCGCCGCCCAGGCCCTCACCGGCTGGAGCGAGGCCGAGGCGCGCGGCCTGCCCCTCGAAGAGGTGTTCAGCATCTTCGGCGAGGACGAGGGCGAAAAAATTGCCAGCCCCGTCGAGAAGGTGCTTCGAAGCGGTACGGTAGTCGGCCTGGCGAACCACACGGTCCTCCGCTCGAAGGACGGGAAGGAGCGGCCGATAGCCGATTCCGGCGCGCCCATCCTCGGCGTCGACGGCTCGATCCGCGGCGTGGTCATCGTGTTCCGCGACAAGAGCGCCGAGCACGAGGCGGCTGCGAAGCTGCGCTGGCTCTCGGGAATCATCGAACGGAGTCTCAACGAAGTGTACATCTTCGATGCCGGAACGCTTCGCTTCAGCTACGCCAACCGTGCGGCCGTGGCCAACATCGGCTACGGCACCGATGAACTTCTTTCCATGACCCCGCTCGACATCAAGCCGGAGTTCACGGCCGAGCGTCTCGAAGAGCTTCTCGAGCCCCTACGCTCAGGCGTCGCCCGCACGGCCACCGTCGACACCGTCCACCGCAGGAAGGACGGCTCGACCTACGACATCTTCCTCTCGATCCAGCTCTTGGACGCCGGCGACAGTGCGGGGCACTTCGTCGCGGTCGGCCTCGACCTCTCCGAGCGCCTGGGCCTCGAGCGCGAGCTCAGGCGGGCGCTCGTCGAGCGGGAGACCCTGCTGCGCGAACTCCATCACCGGACCAAGAACAATCTGCAGGTAGTCTGCTCGCTTCTCTCCCTCGAAGCCTCTGGCCTGGCCGATAGCGAGGGCCGCGAAGCGCTGGGCAATATGGAGAGCCGGGTGGGTTCCATGGCTCTCGCGCACGAGCTCCTGTACCAATCGCAGGACCTCGCGAAGATCGAGCTCGGGCGGTACCTGAGCTCCATCGTCAGCCTGGCCCTCGAAAGCCGGGACCTCAATGCCAGGATCGCCCTCCGCGTGAACGGGCCCGAGGTCGAGGCGCCCATCGATATCGCGAGCCCGCTCGGCCTGGTCATCAACGAACTCGCCACCAACAGCGCGAAGTACGCCTTCCCCGATGGCAGGTCCGGATC
>DATKVK010000073.1:0-15292 GCA_035530095.1 Rectinemataceae bacterium
GGCGACGGGGCGGTCGCCGGACAGCTCCCGCGCGAGCAGCAGGCGCTGCCGATTGCCGCCGGAGAGCGAGGAGGCGCGCATCCGCGGGTCGGCCTCGAGAGAGAGGCCCACGGCCATCCGCGCGGCCTCGATGTCCCGGCGGCGCGAGAAAAACCAGTCGCGGACGCCGAATTCCTTTCGCCTGAGCACGAGCAGATTGTCGCGCAGCGAGGACTGCAGGCACAAGCCTCGCGCTTCGCGGTCCGCGGGCACATAAGCCAGGAAGGAACCTCGCAGTCGCTCCCTGTCCATGCGGTGAATGTCCTCGCCGTTCAGATAGACGCCGCCCTCGCGAGGCCGCTTGAGGCCGGCGAGGATCTCCTCCAGAGGATCGAGGCCGTTGCCCGCGAGGGCGACGAGGCCGAGCAGCTCTCCCGACTCGACACGGAAGGACAGGGGCTCGGCGCCGCGGCCGAGCACTATGTCCCTGACCTGGAGGCAGGTCCCTGAGCGCCCCTCGCAGGAGGCCGCGGCGCGAGCCTTCCGCGAGGGCGCGGCCTCCTCCGGCTTCTGCGGCGCCGCCGAAGCCGGCTCCTCGCGGAAACCGAACCCGGCGGACGCTTCCTCGGGCGCGCCGCCCTCGCCGCGATCTACGCCTCGAGGGCGGCGCTTCATGAGCCGCGACAGCTCGCCGTCGTCGCAGAGCGAGGTGGGCATGTCGGCGACGACCTGGCCTTCGCGCAGCACGGTGATGCGCGTGGACGAGGCCATGACCTCGGGAAGCCTGTGGGTGATGAAGACGATGGCCTTGCCGTCGGCCGCGAGCCGCTTCAGGAGACCGAAAAGCGAGTCGGACTCGGATTCGGCGAGAATCGAGGTGGGCTCGTCGAGCACGAGGATCTCGCCTCCGCGGGCGAGCGCGCGCGCGATTTCGGCCTGCCGCCGCTCGGCGGGCGAGAGCGAGGCGACCTTGAGGCCGGGGTTGAGCTTGAAGCCGAAGCGCTCGAAGAGGAGGGCCGCCTCGACGTAGGCCCTGCGGCGGTCGAGGAAGAGAGCGGCCCGACGCGGCTCGTGCCCCAGCATGAGATTTTCGGCCACGCTGAGGCCGGGCGCGAGGAGCGAGTACTGGGGGACGAAGCCTATGCCGGTGGCCTCGGCCTCGCGCACCGAACCCAGGCGCAGGCGCCGACCGCGCACCAGCACCTCGCCCGAGTCGGGCCGGACGAGGCCGGCGACGATCTTGGCGAGGGTGCTCTTGCCGGCCCCGTTCTCGCCCACGACGGCCCTGAGCTCCCCCGCCTCGACGCGAAGCGACACGTCGCCGTTCGCGAGCGTGTCGGTTTCGGGGAAATACTTGTAGAGCTTCCTGACGGCGAGCAATTCCATACTCGGCTAGAGCCCCTTGAAGGGGAAGGAGAGTTTGCCTTCGTGGAGCAGACGCAGCCGAGCCTCGAACGTGGCCCGCAGTCCGGCGGGCAGGGCCTTGTAGGCCGCGCCCGAGCCGTCGAAATCCACGTAGCCGTCCCTGATCCCGACGACGTCGGCCCTTCCGTAGGGCTGGGCGCCGAGCAGGATGGCCTTGACCTGCTCGTAGACGAGCTTCTCCTGGCGGAGTATGGCGCAGCCTATGACCGTACCGGGGGCGAGGTTGTAGCCGTCGCCGTCGAACCAGACGACGCGGCGCCCCCTGGCCTTGGCCGCGCTCACCACGCCCTGTCCGGCTCCGCCGGCTATGGGGAGGATGACGCTGACTCCCGAATCGAAGAGCGCTGAGGCGAGCTCTGCGGCCTTGGTCGCGTCGTACCAGTTGCCGATCTGCCGCGTTTCGAGCACCGCCTCGGGGTCGGCGTCCTTGAGCCCCCTCTCGAAACCCGGTTCGATGAGCTTATCGAGGGTAGGATAGCTCTGGGCGACGATGAGGCCGGCCTTGTGGCTGCCGGTGACGCCGCTCAGATGGCTCAGGTCCACGAGGCCGCTCAGGTAGCCGACGAGATAGCCCTGCTCGAACTGGTTGTAGAGCACCGTGTGGATCTGCGGATTGCCGGGCAGATAGCCGTCGGCTATGAAAAATCGCTCCGCGGGGAAGGATTCCGCCACCTGCCGCGCCAGATCGGGCATGGCGGGATTGGAGCTGACGATGAGACTGAACTCACCCGACGCGGCCAGGGCCGAGAGTTTGTCGAGCCATTGGGACTGGTCGAAGCCGGCCTCGACGATCTTGATGCTGGCGCCGGGCACCTCGGCCACGGCGCGCTTGGCGCCCGCCACGAGCTGCTCGTAGGTGGAGCTGCCGGCGACCACACCAGGCACGAAAACGCAGACGCGGGGAGGGGCCGGCAAGGCCCAGGCGCCCGCGGCCGCGAGACTCAAGGCCGCCGCCAGACCGAAGGCTGTCGTCAATTTCATGTGCGTATACCTCGCTTCTCAATCTACTGAGAAGCCGAGTATACTTGGCCAGCGTTTTCGATTCGAGGATTTCGAATGTTCCGCTGGCCGGAATTGACGTGAAAGGTGAGATTCTCCCCATGGGATCCGAGACCGAAGCCAAGACCTACCGCATCGGCGAACTCGCCGCCGCGTTCGGCGTCACCTGCCGGACTGTCCGTTATTACGAGGAACTGGGCCTCCTGGAGCCGGCCGAGCGAGGGGACGGCGGCCACCGGCGCTATTCCGCGCGCAATGCCATTCACTTGAAGCGCATCCAGCAGCTCAAGGACTACGGCCTGACCCTCGCGGACATCAAGGAGCTTTTCGATCTGGCGCGCGAGGATCGATCGGGCGAGCGCGTGCGGCGCAAGCTCGCCGAAAAGTACCGCGAGAAGCTGGAAGAAGCGGTCAGGCGCAAGCGCGCCTTGGAGGACTACATCGACGACCTTTCCTGGCACCTGGATCAGCTGGAGCGCGTGCAGGATTTCTTCCAATGCCCCGGAGCCTCCTGTCTTTCCTGTCCCTACGCCGAAAAATGCGACGTGCGGCTCTTAGCCGCGGGAGCCTAGCCGACATGGCATATCTGTCGATCGATATCGGAAGCTCGTCCGTCAAAGTGGGTGCCGTCGGGGAGTCGGGCGAGCTCCTCGGCCTGGCGCGCCGCGCCTCGCCCCTGCTCCACGGCTCTGACGGCGCCCACGAATCCGACGCGACGCTCTGGGTGGACGCGGCCGCCTCGGCCTGCCGCGAGGTCTCCTCGCGCCTGGGCGGCGCCGAGGTCAGGGCCATCTCGGTCAGCGGCAACGGTCCCACCCTCGTGCCCGTCGACGCGGAGGGCGCGCCCCTGGGACTGGCCCTCTCCTGGATGGACCGGCGCGCCGTCGCCGAGGCCGCAGAGGTGTCCGCCCTGGCCGGCGTGCCGGTCGATCCGAGCTTCTACCTGCCCAAGGCCCTCAAGCTCTGGAGAAGCTCGGAGGAGCTTCGCGGCCGCCTGCGCTGGTTCTTCTCCTGCCCCGAGTACCTCATCTATGCCCTCTCGGGCTCCGCCGTGACCTACCTGCCTCACGAGGGCTACGGCCCCTACATCTGGAACGAGAAGCTCATCGCGGGCCTCGGCCTGCCCGTCGAGCGCTTTCCGCCCTTCGTCGCGCCCGGAACGGCGGTGGGGCGGCTCGGCGCCGACATGGCCGGCCGCTGCGGCCTCGGCGCGGGCATCCCCGTGGTCGCGGGCTACCCCGATTTCCTCGCGTCCATCGTCGGCTCCGCGGCCATCAGCCCCGGCATCGCCTGCGACCGCGGCGGCACCTCGGAAGCGCTCAACCTCTGCGCGAAAGCGCCCTTCCCCGGCAGGGAACTGCTTTCGCTGCCGCACGCGATCGACGGCCTGTGGAACGTCTCGGGCGGGCTCTCGACCTCGGGCAAGGCCCTCGAGTGGTTCTCGCTAGCGGCGGGCTACGGCGAGCAGAACGGGGAACTCGACGAGAGGCACGAGCTTTTCGCCGAGGCCGCGCGCTCGCCCGTGGGGGCCAAGAGCCTCATCTTCCTTCCCTACCTCGCGGGAGAGCGCGCGCCGCTGTGGGACGCGGACCGCCGCGGGGCCTTCCTGGGGCTTTCCCTGGCTCACACCAGGGCCGACCTGGCGCGCGCCGTCTGCGAGTCTCTGGGCTACGGCCTGCGCCTCCCCATCGAGATCGCGCGGCAGGGCGGCTTTCCGCTCGAGCTCGTGCGCAGCTCGGGAGCCTCGGCCCGCAACCGCTTCCTCGACTCGCTCAAGGCCGACATCTTCGGCGTTCCGGTCGAGACCACGGCCGTGCCCGACTGCGAACTCGTCGGCGACGCCTGCGCCTCGGCCCTCGCCCTGGGCGACGCGGCGAGCATAGCGGAAGCCGCGCTGGCGCTGGTCCGCGTGGACAGCCGTTACGAGCCCGATCCCGAAAGGACGCGCCGCCACGAGGAGGTCTTCGCGGAGTACCGCGCCGCCGTCTCGGCGCTCGCGCCCCTCGACGCCGGGCTCGCCCGGCTTCGAGGCCGCGCGGAGGGGCGCTAGCCGTGCCGCAGTCGACGGTCCAGACCCTCATCCTGTTCCTGTACATGGCGGCGGGTTTCGCCGCGGCCAAGCTGGGCTACCTGGACGAGCGCGTGGGGCGGGGGCTGTCCAAGTTCCTCGTCAACTTCATCCTCCCCGCCCTCATCATCGAATCGATGCAGCGGCCCTTCAGCCCCGCGCTCCGCAACGAGGCCCTCATCGTGCTCGCCATATCCTTCGGCGTCTACGCGATCTCGTTCCCGCTGGCGGGACTCCTCGTCAAGGCCGAGGGGGCGAAGGGAAGCGAGGCGGGAGCGCACGCCTTCGCCGCGGTCTTCTCCAACGTCGTGTTCATGGGCTTTCCCGTCATGGAGGCCATCTTCGGCCGCGACAGCCTTTTCGCGGTGTCGGTGTACAACATTCCCTTCCAGCTGCTCGCCTTCTCGGTCGGGCCCTACATGCTCGCCCACGGCTCGGGCAGGAAGACCAAGCTCGGCCCGGCCTCCTTCCTCACGCCGGCGGCGGTGGCGGCTTTGGCGGGTTTCGCGCTCTTCGTGGGCGGAGTGACCCTGCCGGCCCCCCTCGGCCAGGCGCTCGAAAGCCTGGGCAACTGCACGACGCCCCTCTCCATGGCGCTCATCGGCTCGATCATCTCGCGGATGGACCTGCGCGCCGCGGCCGGCAATCCCCGACTCTACGTCACCACGGCGTTCCGCCTGGCGGTCTTCCCCCTCATCATCTATCTCGCCCTGCGGGCGCTCGGCTTCTCGGGCATCATCCTGGCCCTGCCCGTGGTCGTCGGCGCCATGCCCGTCGCGGTCAACTCCGCCATCCTGGCCGAGGCCTACGGCGGCGACTCGAAGACGGCCAGTTCCCTGGTCGCCATCTCCACCCTCGTCTCCCTCGTCAGCATCCCCATCCTCGCGTCGCTGCTCATCGGCCGCTAGCCGCAGCGAAGGGATCTATTTGTATCGCCACCATGAGGACGGGGATGCCGGCCGCGGCGCAGACGAGACCGCCGATCGAGAGGGTATCGGCCAGGCCGGCGTTCGAGGGCCGGATGACCGCGCCGGCTCCTTCGAGGGCGGCGCTGAGCGCGGCGAAGGCTATCCCGCCAGCGATGGTCGCGTTTTTCCTGGCGTTCGCCTTTTTAAAGCCAGCGAGTTCCTCGGCGCCCAGGACCGATGCGGCCGCCGTCTGCGCCGCCGTCTGCGCGGCGGGCGCGGCGGCGGCCGGGACTTGAGCGGCGGCCGCGGTTTTCGGCGCGGCGGATTGGGGAGGCAGGGCCGAAAAATCGTTGGCTTTCCAGAAGCTCACGATGTCCTCGGCTATGGGCGCGGTCGTTATGGCGCTCTGGGCCGCCCCGCCGGCGGACCCGGCTGGGGCGAGGGGCTCGACCCGGGCCATGCGCCCGGCCTTCACGAGCACGGGTGCCTGGGCAGCGGCGCCGGCGGGCGGCGAGCCGACCCGGCTCACGGCGACGCTGCCTTCGAAGCAGTAGACGAACACGGGCGAGGAGGATAGCGAGCCGTCCTGCGTGGCGACGAGGTCGCAGCCGAAATCGGTGCCGCGCACCCCCGCGGCGACCGCCCCCGCCAGCACGGAGAAGTTAGGCGGGGCCGACAGGAGCTTGGCCACCTTGGAGCGCAGCCGGCCGTATAGGAGCGCCAGCGCCGACTCGCCCGAGGGCCGCAGCTTGGAGATCGTGAGGACGGTATTCTCGGCCAGGCGCACGCGGGCGTCGCGCGGCTTGAGGAGGAGTTCGGCCTGGGTCCCCGGGCCCGTCTGGATCTGATCGCCCTCGACCAGCGCGAAGCCGAGGGGATCGCTCAGGCTCAGGACGGCGCCGCCCCGGATGACGGTCAGATCGGAGCCTTCGACGTAGGTGATGACGGCGGAAGGGACGGCCGGAGCGGAGCCGCCGGCCTGCGCGGACGCGGCCGCGGCCGAAAGCGCGCAGAGCGCGGCGGCGGCGAGATGCGGGAATCCGGCGTTTCGCTTCATGGTAGGATGATTGTAGCCCGCGGGGGCCGCGGCCGCAACGCGCCGCCAGCGAAGTCGGTTTTGCATGTCCGCCCCGGCGGCGCTATACTCTGGCAAGAGCCATGGATCAAATAATGAACGAAATACGCGTCGCCTTCCCCGACGCCGAAATCAACTCCCTGATAGCGGCCATTCCGGAATCGGCCCAGGACGTAGGCTTCTCCATCCATTACAGCCAGAACGAGGAGCTCTTTCTCGAGCTGGGAGCCGAACTCGTCATCCCTCGCTTTCCCATCCACCACGATGTCCGCAAGGACGAGCCCAGCGCGCCCTACGCCTACGCGATGCGCGACGTCGTCAAGCAACTCGCCCAGCTGCTCCCCGCCGTCGTCAGGGGCCTCACCTACTTCTTCGATCCGCTGGAGACGCACAAGCCCCGGTTCTACCGGCTCTACAAGGTCGAGGAGACGGTCTATCTCTACCTGCTGCGCGTCGACCTCATGTACCGCCCCTTCGAGGACGAGATCGTCGAGCCCGGCTCCAACGACGTCACTCCCGCCTTCCGGACGAACAGG
This sequence comes from Rectinemataceae bacterium, assembly GCA_035530095.1. Classification (GTDB taxonomy): domain Bacteria; phylum Spirochaetota; class Spirochaetia; order Treponematales; family Rectinemataceae; genus JAJXZP01. Next base: position 6,991 of record DATKVK010000073.1, read on the forward strand.
CTCTTCATCGAAAGCGAGTTCATCCCCCTGGACGCGGTCATGTGGGAGCTGGGCAGGGCCAAGGCCTTCAAGGTGAAGCAGCTCGTGTCCAACACCTGGATAGGCGAGACGGGCCGGGGCTACCAGGTCCACGGCGTCTGGATGGACGACGACCTGTCCAAGTTCTTCTCGAAGCTGGTTCTGCCCGCCGGCGCGCGTACCTACCCCTTCTATCCCCTGTTCTGCAAGTACAAGACCGTCTGCGCCGAGGCGCCCTCTCCCGGAAGCGAGCAGCGCAAGCGCATCCTGCCCCTCCTGCACCGGACGATAGGCTTTCTCGCGCCCGAGATCGAGCGCATCCAGAACTCCTTGAGGAACGGCCCTTTTTCTGAGAAAATGCCCGAGTTCGAGGAGCTGCGCGAGCGCCTTCCCGCCGCCTGGAGGGAGGCGCTCGAAGGCGTAACGACCAAGGCCTATCTCAACGCGCGCGACATGAAGGAGTTCTCGCTTGAAATTCCCGATATCGAAGCCTGAAGATCTCCGCGGTCTCAAGGTCACCGTCATGGGCCTGGGCCTCAACGGCGGCGGCCTTGCCAGCGCCGTATTCCTGTCCCGCCACGGGGCCCGGCTCACCGTCACCGACATGAAGGACGAGGCCGCCCTCGCCGAGCCGCTCGCCGAGCTCGCGGGCCTGGGCATCCGCTTCGTCCTGGGCCGGCACGAGCTCGACGATTTCAGCTCGGCCGACCTCGTCATCAAGAATCCGGCGGTCCGTCCCGACTCGCCCTACATCCGCGCGGCGAAGGCGGTGGAGACGGACATTTCGCTCTTTCTCAGGCTGAGCCGGGCGCCGGTGATCGCGGTCACCGGCTCCAAGGGCAAGTCCTCCACCTCGAGCGCCGTCCACCACGGGCTGGCGGCCTCGGGGAGAAAAGCCTTCCTGGGCGGCAACATAGCCCTCTCGCCGCTCTCCTTTCTCGACCGTACCACGGCCGATACCCCCGTCGTCCTCGAGCTCTCCTCCTGGCAGCTCGCCGACATGCGGGACCTGGGCGTGCTCAAGCCGAAAATCGCCCTCGTCACCAGCATCATGCCCGACCACATGAACCGCTACCGCTCCATGGACGAGTACGTCGCGGACAAGCGGCTCATCTACGCTGCCCAGGACGAGAGCTCGTGGACGGTCTGCAACCGCGACGATCCCTGGGGCCGTTCCTTCGCCGCCGAGACCCGCGCTCGCGTGGCCTGGTACGCCGACCGCGACGAGGGGCTGCCGGGGGCCTGGCTCGAGAAGGGATCCGAGGGCGACGGCCGCAGGCGCGGCTTCTTTTCCGCCGAAGGCGGGCCCGAAGGCGGGCCCGAAGAGATCCTCGGCCGAGACCTCCTCGTGCCGGGGGCGCACCAGCGCAAGAACCTCCTCGGCGCCGCCCTCGCCCTGAGGCTCTTCGGGCTCGAAGCCTCGGCGGTGCGCGGCGCCATGGCGAGCTTCCCCGGCGTCGAGCACCGCCTCGAGTACTTCGCGGAAAAGGACGGGGTGAAGTGGTACAACGACTCGGCGGCCACCATCCCCCAGGCCGTCGCCGCCGCAGTCTCCAGTTTCGACGCCCCCGTCGTGCTCATCACCGGCGGCACCGACAAGAACATCGACTTCGAGCCCGTGCGCGCCGCCTACGGCCGCAGCCGCCTCCTCATCCTCCTCGCCGGTTCGGGCACCGAGAAGCTGCGCCGCCTCCTGGACGAGGACGGAGTGCCCTACCTCGGCCCCTTCGACGAGCTCGGCGCCGCCGTCGACGAGGCCGCGGCGCGGGCCAAGCCCGGCGACGTGGTCATCCTATCGCCCGGCTGCACCTCGTTCGGCATGTTCCTCCACGAGTTCGACCGCGGGAGGAAATTCAAGGAGACCGCACGCGCCGCCTTGGCGCGCTGAGGCGGGGAGCCGAGAGGAACGACGACCGCGGAGCGACGCTCGCATCCGCGGCCTCGGCACCCCGCCCCGCCAGCGGGGACGGCTGGGCCGGCCTGGCCCGGCGTTCCGCTACAGCACGAACTTGTCCGTCGAGCTCATCACCTCCTCGATGAGGGCCTCGGTCCGGCTCGTGAGGTCCATGGTGCCGGCTATCGCGTCGTTGATCTCCTTCGTGCCAAGAGTGATCTCGTCGTTGTTGGCCACGACCGCGGCGTTGGCGTTCCGCAGCCGCCCGATCTGGGCCAGGACCGTCCCGTTCTCCTGGGACATTCGCTCCGAGCCCGAGCGGATCTCCCGGGTCAGGTCCTTGAGCCGCCCGAGCCCCTCCAGGACCTGGCGTCCCCCTTCGCGCTGTTCCGTCATGGCGCCGCCTATGGAGCGCACGGCTCCGCCCAGGTCCTCGGACTTCTCCAGAATGGCGACGAAGTTCTCGACGACTGCCGAAGAGGCGCGGCGCACCGACTCGATCGACTCGGCCACCCGTCCGAGATCGCCCGATATGTCCTTGGCCTGCGAGGTGGACTGCTCCGCCAGCTTGCGGATCTCGTCGGCCACCACGGCGAAGCCCTTGCCCGATTCGCCGGCGTGGGCGGCCTCGATCGCGGCATTCATGGCGAGCAGATTCGTCCGGTCGGCTATCTCGGTGATGAGCCGGGCGGCCTCGTTGAGATTCTCCGAATAGCGCACGATCGAGGCCACCGCCTCGTTGACCTCGTCGATCCGCTCCTTGCCTTCCGCGCCCTTCTCGCCCAGGCCCGCGGATACCGCGGCCGCGCTCTCGGCGTTGCCGGCCACGGACTCGATGGTCGCTATCATCTCCTCCACCGCCGAGGACGAGCCCGAGAGGACCTCGGTCTGGGCGGCTATCATGCTGCCGAGCTTCGAGACGTTCCCCGCCAGCTCCTCGACGGCCGAGGAGAGCGCGAGCACCGCCCCGGACTGCTCGTCGAGCTGCCCCTTTGAGTTGGCTATGTTGGAATTGATCTGGATCACCGAGGCGCCCGTTTCGTTCATCGTGGCCGCGAGGTCCTGACCCGTCGCCTTGAGCTCGTTGACCTTGTCCTTGACGGTGCTCACGAGATTGCGGAGGTCGACTACGACCCCGTCGACGCAGGCGGCCATGCGGCCCAGCTCATCCTTGCCCTCGATGTCAGAGCAGCCGCCCAGGTCGCCGGAGCCCAGCCGCTCGACGAGGGCCACGAGGGAGCCGAGCGGCGACGTGATGGAGCGGGCCGTCAGGATCGTGAGCAGGGCGAAAAGCGCCGCGGCCGCCGCGATGAGCGCCAGCACGATGATCGTGGTCCGAGCCGCAGTCCGCTCCGCTGCGGCCGCCGCCGCCGAGCCAGCGCCGTGCACCACGACATCCGTCGAGACGAGGGCGGAGTCGAGCTCCATGAACCGCGTCTCCAGCGAGTCGAGGAGTACGGCGAGCAGGGATACGTCGCCCTTGATCGCCGAGGGCGCGGTGGAAGCCAGCTGGAAATACAGCGTGAATGCAGCGGCGGTGCGTTGCAGGTTCACGGCCACCGAGGATGGGACTCCCTTCAGGCCGGCGAGCGTCGCCACGTCACCCTTCGCCGCGCTGAGGTAGCCGTCCGCCTCGGCCAGGGCATGCTGCAATTCCGCGGGTGAAGCCTTGCGCATCTTGTCAAAAATGGCCTGGTAGATCGACAGCTCGACCGCGTAGCATTCGCTCTTCAGGCTCGAGACGAGGCGCGTCAAGGCGATCTGGACGTCCTGCTGATCCCGGATGGTACGGGAAAGCCCGCCCAGACCGGCTTGGGTGACGACGAACATGGCGGCGAACATAGCCAGCGAGAGCAGACTCGAGAACACTAGTTTGGTGAACACACGAAGGTTCGCGAGCAACCCACGGCGCCTGCGCACGATTTGGTCCACGATGGACCTCCGATAGCGTAAGAAGATAGTGCCGACTCGGGCAACGGTGATCGATGCTTTCGTCGGCCACGATTCCGCAATTAGTCACTTCGGCAAGTCTCTTCCGCAATGCGAGCGCATTTTCGAAGGGCCGACTGCAACTCAATAGCATTATTTCGACAAAAATGGAGATTATCAAGGAAAATCGGTAGTGTTACGAATCTTGTGGACGACACCACCGGGCGTAGCCCGTTCTGGTTTCTGCTACAGCCGGCAGGGATCATCCCGGTTCATCAACAATCTTCGCAACACTACCCAGCCTATCTGGAATTGCCGGACCGCAAAGCCGATACTTTCATGAGGAAGCAATGATGAACCGTTTAAAAACATCTCTTCAGAGCTGCGCCGTTATCCTGGCCTTGGCCTTCGCCTCCTGCGCCCGACCGCCCCTCGACATCGCGTTCGTGGGTCCTCTGACGGGAGCGTCTTCGGCCGTCGGCATTGGCGGGCGGGACGGATTTCTCCTGGCGCTCGGCTCGCCGAAGGCGCGGCAGAAAATGCCCCGGCTCCATCTGCTCGTGCGCGACGATCACAATGATTCCGGCGAGTGTCTGGCCGTCCTGCAGGCCCTGAAAGCCCAGGGCTGTTCCCTCGTCGTGCTGGGCACCACGAGTCAGGCCGCGGAAAAGGCGGTCCCTTGGGCCATGCGGCACGCCATGCTCATCATCTCGCCGACGGTTTCCGACCCGAATTTCAGCGGCAAGAACGATCTCTTCATCCGCGTGAACGCCTCCTCGTCCTCCTATGGGCTGGCGCTCGCCGATACGGCCATCGACCGCTATGGAAAGACCCGGGTGGCTTTCGTCGGCGATTCCGGGAACGCGCGGTACACCGAGGCGGTTTTCGCGGCCTTCTCGTCCGAGTATCGGAAAAAGGGCGGCCGGCTGTCGCTCTCGTACTTTTTCGACTCGAAGAAGGGAGTGCCGGGCGGCGATATCATCACCGCCCTGAAGCGCCATTCGAGCGACGGGATCGTGATAGTCGCGGCCAGCACGGAGGTGGTGCTCATAGCCAAGGACCTCGATCGGGCGGGTCTCCGAATGCGGATATTCCTTCCGCCCTGGCCGCTCACCCCCGACCTGCTGCAGAACGGCGGCGATGCGGTGGACGGGGCTGTGGCGATCTCGATCGCCGATCTGGAGTACCGAAGCCCCGCAAGCAAGGCATTCGTATCCCGCTACCGCGAAATATACGGCGAGACCCCGAGCTTCACGGCCCTGTTCGGCTACGAGGCGGCCTCGATACTGGGAAGATCGCTCGCATCGAGCCGCGCCTACGACGCCCAGTCGGTGCGGGACGAGCTGCTCGCGATCCGGAATTTCGAAGGTCTGCAGGGCGAGATTTCATTCGATGCTTCGGGCGACGCGTCGAGAAGGCTTTTTCTCTTCGAAATCGACCACGGCGCCTTCGTACGGGTGGACTAGATGCGAAAGTCCGTATCTCTCGCGCGCTATATCGGCGTCGGCAATCTCGCCCTCATGCTCTCGCCCCTGCTCATCCTGGCGGGGTGGAACATCCTCAGTTTCGACGGGATCATGCGGCAATCCTTCGCAGCCGTCAATGCCTTGAGCGCCGCAGCCATATCCTCTCGCTTCGACGAGTTCTTCGCGCGCCCCAAGGACGTTTTGGCGCGAGTCCTCACCATCGTGGAGCATCCCTCCTTGTACGCGAAAAACAGACTCGGCGACTACCTCGAGGAAACGCTCGCGAACTATCCCTTCGTCGATAGAATCCAGGTCATGGGAGCGGACGACCGGGTGATCGCCTGCGCTCCCCGAACCCCCAGCCTCATCGGCATTTCGCGGGCAGGGGAACGAGTCTATGAAGAGGTCAAGCGCTCGGAGGAGATCCGCTGGTCGCCTTCCTACATCTCGACCGAACACAACGAACCGGCGATCACCTTCGGGATCCATGCGGGCGGCTACACCGTCCTGTGCGATCTCAATCTTTCATGGATAGGAAGCTTCGCAGCCCGGCTTACGTCGATCTCCTCCCAGGCGGTCGAGGTCCGCGTCACCGACGAAAACGGCATTTTCCTGGCCAACCCCGAAAAGGGCAAAGTCCGCCAGCGCGAACGACAGAAGGATTTCGCTCTCGTGCGGCTGCACGGACGGACGCGCGACATTTTCGTGCTCAGGGAGGATCGAACGACCTGGCTCGCCTCGGTCGCCAGGGTCTCGGGTCCCGCTTGGTATGTCCTGGTGCTGTATCCCGAGTCGAACTTCTTCGCCTCGCTCCGGCGTCTCTACATCGAAGTCGCCGTACTGTCGATCGCGGCAGGCCTCCTGGGTTTCTTCATCTGGCGGCTCCGCTTCAGACGCATCGGGAGGGCGCTCGAAGGCATATCGCTCGAGGCGGAGAGGATATCGCGGGGCAGTTACCGAGAGCTGGAGGAATTCGGCGAGGGATTCAGGGAGTTCGAGCGCGTGGGGCGCAGTCTCGACTCCATGATCGCGGGCATACGCTCGAGGGAATCCGTCCTGCGGGACCGAGAGCGCGGTTTCCGGGAGATCCTCGAGAAGATCGGCCTGGCCGCGATAGGCGTCGATCAGGACGGCCGAATCGTCTTCGTCAACACCTTCCTCCTCGAGGTTTCCGGCTACGCGGCCGCCGAAATCATCGGGAAGACCCTGCGGATCTTTTTGCCCGACGATGAGAGTCTCGCCACTTGCCCCTTCACTCGGATGCTCAGGGGCGATCGGCTTTCCCCCTCGGTCCAATGCCTCTGGAGGATGAAGAGCGGCGAAGAGCGCCTCATGGAATGGAACCTCGCGGTCAACCTGGACGCCGCGGGAGCCTTGGCCGGCGTGACCGGAATCGGCGTGGACGTCACGGAAAAGACTCGACAGCGGGCCGCGCTCGAGGCCTCGCTGCAGGAAAAGGAGATACTCCTCAAGGAAATCCACCACCGGGTGAAGAACAACCTCCAGATCGTCACGAGTCTGCTCTCGCTCCAGGACGAGGAGAGGGCCGACGAGAAGCTGTCCGGCTATCTCGCGGAGGCCCGTTCGAGGATCAACTCCATCGCCCTGGTCCACGAAAGCCTGTACGGCTCCGAAAACCTCGGCGACCTCGACTTCGGCCAATACGCCGATGACCTCGCCCGGGAGCTTCTCGGCGATGAGTTCCCGGTGCCCGTCGACCTGCGGGTGCGCAGTTCGCCCTTGATGCTCAGCCTCATCGAAGCCATTCCCTGCGGACTCATACTGAACGAAGCCCTGACCAACATCCGCAAGTACGCCTTCCCGCCCGGATGGGAAGGCGAGAGGATAGTCGAACTCGAAGTCGCCGAAGGCGAGGACGGCAAGGCGAGGATACGGCTTCGCGACAATGGCGTCGGACTGCCTCCCCTCTTCGATGCCTCGACGGCCGATAGCCTGGGCCTCACCATCATGCGGCTGCTCGCCGCCCAGATCGGCGGCTCGATCGAGCTGCGTTCCGAAGCCGGCACCCTCGTCGAGCTCGAGTTTCCCAAGCCGCAGCGGCGGCCCGGCTTCTAATGAGGATCTCTCCGTTCCCGAAGGACTTTTGTTGCCGGATCGCCGGCTCTCATGTATCATGTTCGTACATCGGATTCTCAAAGGGAGGTTCTCGCATGACAAAGACTCGCCTAGGCATCGTCGCGGCAGTCGCTTTCGCTTCCGTCCTCGCCTTCGCGCCGGCCGTTCCCGCCGCGGCCCAGGACAAGGCGCCCTACACCGTCAAGGATCTCAATGAGCAGTCGGTCATGGCCCTGGCCTGGGTCCAGACCTCGGCGGAGTTCCACGAACTCTGCTATCAGGCCTACAACCTCGCGGGCATGCTCGTCGACAAGGCCGTGGCCGCGCAGAAGTCCGGAGACAAGCCCCTGGCCATCATAGCCGACCTCGACGAGACCCTCATCGACAACAGCGCCTACGACGCCGGGCTCGTCGGACGAGACGCGTCGTTCTCGGGCAAGACCTGGACCGAGTGGGAGCTGGCCGCCCAGGCCCGCGCCCTGCCCGGCTCGGCCGACTTCCTGAACGCCGTTGCCAAGCAAGGCGTGGAGATCTTCTACGTCACCAACCGGGACCAGGCCGGCCTGCCGGGGACGATCAAGAATCTCAAGGCTCTCGGCTTCCCCTATGCCGACGAGAAGCACATCATGACCGGCTCGGGCGACAAGCAGCCGCGCTTCGACGCGATCAGCAAGGACTACGATGTCGTCGTCTACATGGGCGACAACGCCAACGACATGCCCATAGGCACCTACGGCAAGAGCATGAAGGATCGCAACGCCATCGTCGACCAGAACCGCGCCAAGTACGGCACCGAGTTCGTGGTCCTGCCGAACCCGGTCTACGGAGACTGGGAGCCGGCTCTGGCCTCCGGCTACTGGGGCCTTTCCCCCAAGGGCAAGGACGAGGCGCGGAAGTCCCATTTCTACACCTGGATGCC
>DATKVK010000074.1:0-30078 GCA_035530095.1 Rectinemataceae bacterium
GTCCCGGGGAAGTTCAGATAGACATGGACGAGTTTCATGTCGCCTCCTCGCTCGTTCGCCGGCATCGGGAAGGCAGCCCCTCCGGCGAAGCACGGTGCCTTCCCCAAATATACGGCCCCCCGAGGGGGACGGCAACCGAAGTACAGGCTGCAAGGCCCTCCCGGCGGGCTTCGATGAAGCCTACCCCTGGACTCCCTCGCCGGCCTCGATGTCCGTCGCGCCGCGGCATGACACGATCGCATTCGCCTTGTCGACCGTCCCGGAGAAAGCCTCCTCCGGCGATTCCCCGATCGCACAGTTGCTCCCTGACGCGAGCGAAATCCCGCGCTATTTTCTCTAAGTTTATAAGTAATCAATTCTAATGTGACGAAAACATTCGGAGCACGGCTTGCCCCTCCGCACCGGCAGCCGGAAGGTCGCGTAGCGACGGGGGAAGGTCGCGTGGCAGCGGTGGAAGGTCGCGTGGCAGCGGTGGAAGGTCGCGTGGCGACCGGGGAAGGCCGCGTGGCAACGGGGCTTCGCGCAGCTGAGGAAAAAATCCGCCCGATCGGCGCCGTCGTGCGAGGGTCGGGCGGCTTTGAAAATATTTCTTAAGGCAGGGGGAACGAGATGGGCAAATCTTCGATGGCGAGTTTCCTGGAATCCTCGCGGCTTCTCATCGCCAACGCGAGCGGCCTCGGCGAGGTCGCCGCGGTGCTCGGGGGCTACGGCTACGACGAGGCGCGGCTGGCCGCGGGCTCGCGGTTCCTGGCGGAGACCGAGGCCCTGGTCCGCAGGCAGGAGAAGGAGTACGGGGGGCGGCACGAGGCCACGGACGAGGCGGAGAAGGCCCGCTCGGGCCTCGACGCTGCCTACATGAAGACGCTCAAGGTGGCGCGCGTAGCCTTCGCCGACGATGCCAAGGTCAGCGCGGCCCTGAAGCTCTACGGCCCGCGCAAGCAGAGCCAGGCCGGCTGGCTCGATCAGACCTCGGCCTTCTACGCCAACCTCCAGTCCGACGAGAAGCTCCTGCGGAAGATGTCCCAGTACGGCTACTCGGCGCAGAAGATCCGGGAGGAGGAGACCCTGCTGGAGGCCCTCCACGCGAAGATTCAGCTGCGGGCCAAGGGGACGGGCCAGGCCCAGACCGCCACCCGCGAGCGCGACAGGAAGATCAAGGAGCTCGACTCCTACGTGTCGAACCTCCGCGCGATCGCCAGGGTCGCCTTCTACGAGTCGCCCCAGGAGCTCGAGAAGCCCGACCCCGCCGCTCGCGGCGGGGGGACGCCCCCCCCAAAAAAAACCGGACCCTCATCGATCCAAATCGACGAAGTGCTCCTCGGACTCGAGGGTGGAGCCCCGGCGCGAGCGAGGCGATAGGCGAGGTGTCGCCGAGGCTGTCCCGGAGCTCGCCGCCATCGTAGGCCCCGCGACGAGATCGGAGGCGCCGGGGCCGTGGCCCAGGCGCGGCCGTCGATGAGCTCCCGGCCTTCGGCCCGAGGCCGGCCGCGAAACCTGTCAAGGCCGTTTTTCGGCCCGGTCGATCCGAGAATCCGGCATTCCGCGGGCGGCCGTGCCGGGCGATGAGTGCCGAAACGCGGGCACGATGTGCGCTCCCTTCGATTGCCAGGGCGGCAGGAGGTGCTACTCTGTACTTCGAGTGAGGTTTTTCGATGGCAGAGGCGCTTCTCGAAGTCGAGAATGTTTCCAAAAGTTTTCCCGGGGTCCAGGCCCTGGACGCGGTGTCCTTCGAGCTGCGCAAGGGCGAGGTCCATGCCCTGGTCGGGGAGAACGGGGCCGGCAAGTCGACGCTCATGAAGATTCTCTCGGGCGTCTACCGGCCGGACAGCGGCAGGATCGTCTACAAGGGGAGGGAGGTCCGCTTCCAGAACGCCCGGGAGTCGGCCGAGGCCGGAATCGGCATCATCTATCAGGAGCTCAACCTCGTCCCCCATCTCACCGTGGCGCAGAACATCTACATCGGGCGGGAGCCGCGCAGCGTCCTCGGGTACATCGACGACCGGAAGATGAACGTCGACGCCGCCCGGATCCTGCGCGAGCTCAACGTGGACATCGATCCCGCGATCAAGCTCAACAAGCTCTCCATCTCCAAGCAGCAGATGGTCGAGATCGCGAAGGCCCTCTCCAAGGACTCGGAAGTCCTCATCATGGACGAGCCCACGAGCGCCCTCACCGAGACGGAGATCGACGAGCTCTTCAAGGTGATCCACCGGCTCCGGACCCGCGGCGTGGGCATCATCTACATCTCCCACCGCCTCGACGAGCTCAGGCACATCGTGGACCGGATCACGGTCTTCCGCGACGGCCGGTACATCTCCACGAGCGATTATGCGTCGATAACCATGGATGAGCTCATCGACAAGATGGTCGGCCGCAAGCTCGAGAACATGTTCCCCGTCCGCCGCAACGCGCCCACCGCCAGGAAGCTGCTCGAGGTCCGGAACATCGTCCACGGCAAGGCGCTCAAGGGCATCTCCTTCGACCTCTACGAGGGCGAGATCCTCGGCATAGCCGGGCTCATGGGAGCGGGGCGCTCCGAGCTCGCCCGGGCCGTCTTCGGGGCCGACCCCCGGGATTCGGGCGACATCATCCGCGAGGGCAGGAAGCTCGACATACGCTCTCCTGCCGACGCGATCCGCAACGGCATCGCCTATCTCTCCGAGAACCGGAAGGAGGAGGGGCTGGCGGTCAAGATGCGCCTGGACCAGAACGTGACGATGGCCAACCTTCCCGAGGTCTCCAGGCGCTTCGGCATCATCTCGGGCGCCCGGGAGCTCGAGGCCACCCGGACCTACGTGGAGGAGCTCGACATCCGCACGCCGAGCCTCCTTCAGGTCATCAACAACCTGTCGGGCGGCAACCAGCAGAAGGTCGTCATCGCCAAGTGGCTCTTCCGCGACTCGCGCATCCTGATCTTCGACGAGCCGACGCGCGGCATCGACGTCGGCGCCAAGTACGCGATCTACGAGCTCATCGAGCGCCTGGCCCGCGAGGGCGTCGGCGTGATTTTCATCTCGTCGGAGCTGCCCGAGATCATCGGGATGACCGACCGGGTCCTGGTGCTGCACGAGGGGAGGCTGACGGCCACCCTCCGCACCGCGGACACGAGCCAGGAAGAGATCCTCAACTACGCGGCCGGCCTCGGCGCGCCCGGCTCGTCCGGCGCAGGCGCCGAGGCCGCGCGATGAAAGGAAGCAGCATGTCCAACGAGATTGCGCAGGAGCCGGCGATCGCGGCGAAAGACGAGGCCCCCGCCGGCATCGGCAGGAAGAAGTTCGCCCTGGACCGATTCGTGATCTTCGGCGCCTTCGTCGTCCTCTTCATCCTCTTCTCCGTCGTGGCGAAGAACTTCTTCACGATGCGCAACGTGCTGACGCTCGCCCTCCAGACCAGCACGGTCACGCTCATGGGTATCGGCGTCACCTTCACGATCATCACCGGCGGCATCGACCTGTCGATAGGCTCGGTCATCGCGCTCACGGGCACGGTGGCCGTCATAGCCGCCAACGCGGGAATGCCCATCTGGCTGTCGATGGTCATGGGCCTCGTCTCCGGAATCATCTGCGGTTTCCTGAACGGGATCATGGTCACGGGCCTCCGGATACCTCCCTTCATCGCCACCCTCGGCATGATGATGGTCGCCCGCGGCTTCGTGCTCACGATCACCAACGCCATGTCCAAGCCCGCGCCCGACGCCTTCGGGCACCTGGGAAACGATACGCTCTTCCGCCTGAGCTCGAAATTTCCGGGCATAGGCTATCCGGTCTTCATCATGATAGCCGTGGCGATCGTCTTCGGCTTCTTCCTCAGGAAGACGCGCATCGGCAGGTACACCTACGCGGTCGGCTCCAACGAGGAAGCCTCGAGGCTCTCGGGCATCAAGGTCTCCCGGATCAAGGTGATCGCGTACAGCATCAGCGGCTTCTGCGCGGCCCTGGCGGGCATCATCCTCGCCTCGAGAATGGTCACCTCCCAGCCGAACGGAGGGATCAGCTACGAGCTCAACGCGATCGCGGCCTCGGTCATCGGCGGCACGAGCCTCATGGGAGGCATCGGGACCGTGGCGGGCGCGGTGGTGGGCTCTTTCATCATCGGCGTCCTCGGCGTCGGGCTCACGATGAGCGGCGCCTCGTTCTTCGTCCAGCAGATAGCCATCGGCCTCGTCGTGATCGGCTCGGTGTCCATCGACCAGATCCGCTACAAGAAGAAGTAGCCGCAGACAGGGGAATCCGGCGGTCCCTGGGATCGCCAAGCTCATAGGAGGCTCACATGAAGAAAGCGCTGTCTCTCGTCCTCGCCCTGGCCTTCGCGTCCACCCTGGCCTTCGCCCAGGAAATCGCCGTCATCGTCAAGACCGGCAATTCCGGCTACTGGCAGAATGTCCAGACCGGCTGCTTCGTGGCCCAGAAGGAGCTCAGGGCCGAGTCGCCCAAGCTCTCGGTGACCTTCCTCGGTCCCCAGTCCGAGTCGAACGTCAACGAGGAAGTGAACATCGTCGAGAGCGCCATCGACCGCGGCGTCAAGGCCATCGTCCTCGCGCCCTCCGATCCCGACGCCCTCATCCCCGCGGTGAAGGCGGCCAAGGCCGCCCACATCCCGGTCATCATCATCGACTCCCTGCTCAACGGCCCGGCCTCCAACTACGCTTCCTTCCTCGCGACCAACAACGACGCGGCCGGCCGCGCCTGCGCGAAGGAGATGATCGAGCGCGTGAAGGCCGCCACCGGCTCCGACACCGGCAAGATCGCCATCGAGTCCTACGTCGCGGGCGTCGGCTCCGAGATCGGCCGCGTCGGCGGCTTCAAGGACTACATCGCGAAGAACTCCCACCTCCAGATCGTCTCGACCCAGTACTCCCAGTCCGACCAGGTCCAGGCCCTCAACCAGGTGACCAACACCCTCTCCGCCAACACCGATCTCGTCGGCTTCTTCGGCGCGAACGAGCCCTCCGCCATCGGCATGGGCCGCGCCATCGCCCAGGCCGGCCTCAGTGGCAAGATCGTCGCCATCGGCTTCGACGGCGCCGCGGCCGAGCAGGGCTTCATCAAGGACGGCACCCTCCAGGCCATCTGCGTCCAGAGCTCGTACAACCTCGGCTATTACGGCGTCAAGTACGCCTACGATGTCGCCATCGCCCACAAGAAGATCCCGGCCGTCGTGGACACCGGCTTCCTCATCGTGACCAAGGACAACATCGACTCGACCGCCGCGAAGAACGTTCTGTACTGATCGGTTTGATTCCGGCCGCGTTGCCCCGAGGCCAGAGCGGCCTCGGGGCGGCCGCGTCCTGAAGGCGGCCTCGGGGCGGGCGCGCTCAGGGACTGCTGCGGGGCCGCGGCCGCGGTCGGGGTCGGCTGCCGCCGGGCGGTCCGCGCTCCGGCTACGGGAAACTCGTGCTATACTACTGCGCCGGGGTCATTACGAAAGGCAGAGGGGGCCGCGGCGAACTTCCGTTTTCCGAGGCCCCCTCTGAGTGGAGCGTCCGTGTACAGATTCCTGATGGTCGACGACGAGGAAACCGTCCGCCGCGGCTTCGAGACCAGGATCGACTGGGAGGGGGCCGGTTTCGAGTTCCTGCCCCCCTGCGAAAACGGCCGCGACGCGATCGAGGCCATGGACCGCCTGAAGCCCGACGTCGTCCTGACCGACATCTGCATGCCCTTCGAGGACGGGATCTCGGTGGCGGCCCACGCCGCCGCGGAGCATCCCGAGACCGTCGTGGTGGTGCTCTCGGGCTTCGACGAGTTCCGCTACGCCCAGGAAGCCATCAGGCACAAGGTCTTCGATTACATCCTCAAGCCCGTCACGGCGCGCGACCTCTCGGCCCTCCTGCTGCGGGTCAAGGCCAAGCTCGACGCGAGGGATCGTCTCGCGTCGGACGAGGCCGAGCCTCATGCTTCTTCCGGGTACTCGCGGAAGCTCGGCCGGGAGCGGTACCTCGCCGAGTTTCTCGCCTCGCCGGTCGCCGCCTGGGCGCCCAAGAACCCCGAGGAGCTGTTCGGCTTCGATCCCGCGGGACTCGCCTGCGCGGTCATCCTCGCCGAGGACCGCCGGGGCGCCGAGGATCGCCGGAGCGCCGAGGACCGGCAGAGCGCCGAGGGCGCGGCTGCCCTCCGGGAGCGTTTCGGCCGGGTCTTCGGCGTCTCGCAGAAGGTCGCCGTCTTCTTCCCCGAGGAGGGCTCGCTCGGCGCCCTGGTATTTGATCGCGACCCGGAGCGCTGCGGGCGGCAGGCCGACTACTACGCGGGACAGCTGATCGCCGCCGAGCAGAGTTCGGCTGAGCCGGCCGCGGCTGAGCCGGCCGCGGCGGCGGGGGAGGGGCCGCCCAGCGTCGGCATAGGCTGGAGCTACCGGGACTGGCGGGATGCGCCGCGTTCCTACGACGAGGCGCGCTCCGCTCTCGCGTATCGCCTGGTCCGGGACCCGCCGGGACCCTTCCGCTATCCGCGCAGTTCGGACGACGATCGCGCCGCGGTCGCCGAGGCCTCGCAGCGCATGGAGCGCCTCCTCTTCGCCCTGAGGACCGGGGCCGCGGAGCAGGTCCCGGTCCTGGCCGGCGCCTTCATCGGCTCCCTGGCCGCCTCCGATCTCTCGCCCCTGCGGATCAGGCACGAGATGCAGGAGTTCTTCGCCCGCGCCTTGGACGAGCTCGGCGAGCTGGGCGTCTCGGCCGCCTCGGTGGCGGAGGAGCTCGGCTGCGACTACTACGAGTACGTGCAGGGCATCGATTCGCGCGCGCGCGTCCTGGAGGCGATAGACCGGATAGTCGGGCTTTCGGCCCGCGTCAACGCGACGCGCGGTTTCAACCAGAGCGAGTGGAAGATCCTCGACTTCAAGGAATATGTCGAGCGGCACTACGCCGACCCCAAGCTCTGGATCAGGACGGTGGCCGAGGCTCTCTCGATCAGCGAGAGCTACCTGTCCAAGATCCTGCGGCGCCAGCTCAAGTGCTCCTTCGTCGAGTACCTCACGGGCTTCCGGGTCTCGCGCGCCCGGGCCCTGCTCGAGTCTACCGACCTCATGACCTACGAAATCGCCGACGCCGTCGGCTACCCCGACGCCGGCTACTTCGGCGCCGTCTTCAAGCGGCTCACGGACCTGACGCCGACGGAGTACCGCGCCGCGATCCGCCGCGGGCTCGCCTCCGAGGAGGGCGCGTCGGAGCCGCAGGCCGCGGGCCGGCCGGTCTCATGAGAATCCGCCGCATTCAGTCGAGCCTCATCCAGTCCTTCGCCGTCCTCATCGTGTTCACGATCGTCCTCCTCGGCGCGGTGTCGATCTACTTCTTCAAGAAGACGATCGTGGGCATAGCCGAGCAGAACACGATGCAGCTGGTCTCGCAGCTCAACCGCGTCATCGACACCTACATCGCCTACATGGACGACATCGCCCTGGTGCTCGTCAACAACGCCGACGTCAGGGCCTACATCGACTCGCCGCGCGCCAGCCCGCCGCCGCTGCGCCTGAGGATCGAGCAGTTCCTCGGATCGGTGACGACGGTCCGGAAGGACATAGACGGCATCTTCCTCCTGCCGCAGGCCCGCTCGGGTGTCGCCGCGCCCGCCGGCCCCGCGTCCGGCGGCACGGAGAGCGGCGGCACGGAGAGCGGCGGCCCCGACGTGCGCAGCTCGCTCATCCTCGCCGCGGCGCCGGGCGGCGTCATCAATCCCGACTTCGACTTCCGGGAGCGCTACGGCGCCTACGCGGACGAGCTCGAGTCGGGGAAGGCGATCGTCACCTCGGCGCACGTCGAGAACGTGCTCGACGACCGCTACACCTGGGTCATCTCGCTCCTGCGCAAGCTGAAGACCGGGCGGCGCGAGGGCTATGTCATGGTCGATCTCAACTATGCGATCATCAAGGATCTCTGCCGCGACATCAGGCTGGGCACCTCGGGCTATGTCTTCATCATCGACCGCAGCGGGGACATCGTGTACCACCCCCTGCAGCAGCTGGTCTACGGGGGGCTCAAGTCCGAGGATATCGCCGGCATCCTGCGGCTGCGCGGCGGCTACCTGGCCGACAAGGTCGACGGCCGCGAGCTGTTGTACACGGCCGCGGATTCGTCCCAGACGGGCTGGACCGTGGTGGCGGTCTCGTACATGGACGAGCTCTTCGCGGGCTTCAAGGACGCGGAGTACAGCTTCCTCATGCTGGCGCTCTTCTGCATCTTCGTGGCCATCGTCGTGGCCTCCCTCATCTCGATGCGCATCTCGAAGCCCATCGAGTCGCTGCGCCGCTCGATGCAGCAGGTGGAGGGCGGGGTCTTCGACATCGAGATCTCGGTCAACTGCTCCAACGAGGTCTCCCAGCTCGCCTACGACTGCAACATCGCGCTCAAGACGGTGCGCGAGCTCATCCTGCAGAACCGCAAGGACGGCGAGCTCAAGCGGGTGCTCGAGCTGCGGGCCCTGCAGGCGCAGATCAATCCGCACTTCCTCTACAACACCCTCGACTCGATCATCTGGATGATCGAGCTCGACGAGCGCGCGCAGGCCATCGACGTGACCTCCGCCCTGGCCAAGTTCTTCCGCCTCGGCATCAACCGCGGCTCGGAGATCATCGCGGTGCGCACGGAGCTCGAGTACCTCGGCACCTACTTGAGCATCCAGAAGGCCCGGTACAAGAGCAAGCTCGACTACGAGTTCGCCTTTCCGCCCGAGATGCTCGAGCTCAAGCTCCTGAAGCTCCTCGTGCAGCCGGTCGTGGAGAACGCCATCTACCACGGCATCAAGAACAAGGACGGTCCGGGCCTCGTGCAGGTGCGCGGCCTCCTCTCCGACGGCGCGATGCTCATCTCGGTGAGCGACAACGGCGTCGGCATGAATCCCGAGCGGCTGGAGGCCGTGCGGCAGGAGCTGTCCCATCCGGAGGCCGCCGAGCTGGAGCTGGTCGAGGAAAGGCCGGGTGGCAGCGGCGGGGTGGGGCTCAGGAATGTGCAGGAGCGGATCAGGCTCTACGCGGGAGAGGGCTTCGGGCTCTCGTTCGAGTCCGAGCTCGGGCAGGGGACCGTCGCCTGGATCCGCCTGCCCGCCCTGAGCGAGGCCCAGCCGTGAGGGGCCGGCCCTTCCTGCTCATCGCGGCCGCCGCGATCCTGGCCGCCCTCGGTTTGACCCTGGCCTATCACCACGGAGGGCTGGCGGCCGGAGCGCGCGCCGAGCGCAAGAAGGTCGACGTGATCTTCAAGATGACGGACAACTCGTTCTGGCGCAGCGTGGCCGACGGGGTGGAGACCGCCGCCAAGGACTTCGACCTGGACGTCACGATCGAGGCGCCGAAGGACGAGACCATGATCAACGCCCAGATCGCCATGCTCCGCGCCGCCGTGGCCGACAAGCCCGCCGCCATCATCCTCGCCGCCTCCGACTACCGCCTGCTCGTGCCGAGCGCCCACGAGGCCAAGGAGCGCGGCATCCCGCTCGTGTGCGTGGATTCGTTCATCGAGTCGGACGACGCCGACGTGAAGATCGGCACCGACAACGTCGAGGCGGGCAAGCGCTGCGGCGAGGCTCTGGCGCGCATCGTGCCGCCGGGATCCGAGGTCGCGATCATGAGCTACGTGAAAGGCAGCTCCACCGCGATGGGCCGGGAGGCGGGGGCGCGCTCCGTGCTGGAGGGGACCATGTCGCTCCTGGGCACGGAGTACTCGGGCTCCGAGTCGAAGACCGCCTTCCAGCAGGCCGAGGCCCTCCTCATGCAGCACCCGAACCTGCGCGGCATCGCGGCCCTCAACCAGCCCACGGTCGAAGGCGCGGCGCGCGCCCTCGTGGCCCTGGGCTGCTCGGGCAGGGTCGCGCTCGTCGGCGTCGACAACTCCTTCGAGATCCTGAAGTACGTCGAGCGCGGCGTCATCCGCGACACCATCGTCCAGAAGCCCTTCACGATGGGCTACCTCGCCGTCAAATCCGCGCGCGAGCTGATCGACGGCGGACATCCGCCGCGGTACATCAACACCGGCTCCGTCGACGTGAGCCGCGACAACATGTTCCAGAGCGAGAACCAGAAGCTCCTCTTCCCGGTGGCCGGCGGCTCCTAACCGGCAGTGTTGCGGATCTTGTGGACGGTACGATCGACCGTAGCCCCGTCCAGGCTTCCGCCACGGCTGGCGGGGGCCGTCCTGATTCGGCAACAGGCTTCGTACCACCACAGACTCCCCGGACTGCGAGAGGCGCTTGCGTCCGCGGCTCGATTGACAATCGTCTCACCTGTGCTACCATCGGGTCTAGTTCCGGACCGCGGCCGCAGTGCGCTCCGCGCCGGGCAATGGTATGCTACGTCAGCAGGCAAAGGAGCGGCACATCTCCGTGGAAAATCAGCAAGTGAGCTACTCGGTGGATCTGGATTTCGAGGTCATCAAGCTTCCCCCGGTCAGCGACATCCTCGTACTCGGCAAGAAAGCCCCGCAGGGCAAGATAGGCATACTTCAGTCCTTCGAGCTCATCCTCCCCGATGTCTTCAAGATGATCGAGATAGAGGAAGCCGAATACCCGCAGATCGACGCCATCATCGTGAACAGGGCGATCCTCGCCAAGCTTCCCGTTCAGGAGATCGTCGACATCCTGAAAACCAATGTCTTTCCCTACGTTTCGCGGGGCGAGACCATACGGGTCAATTTCAACGCGCGAATTTATCAGAAAAACATCAAAGGGGTGCTGGTCGATGAAGATACGCGAGCTGGTCAATAGAAGAGAGACCATCGTCGAGCCTCTCGCGAGCGTCGCGGCCGTCGAGAACCGCCTCGTCCTCGATTCCTACGTGGTCATAAAGGACGAAGGCAAGTTCATCGGCATCCTCACTCCCGCGGACGCCCTGGCGAACGGGCACAATCTGGTCGTCGACTGCTACACCGAGAAGCCCATGATCGACGGGAACGAAGACGCGGAGAAGGTCATGAACCTCATGCTCAAGCGGGGGATCTTCGTCCTGCCCGTCTGCGGCGACGACAAGAACTACCTGGGCTCCGTCCACATCGCCAGCATGCTCGAGCAGATCTGGGCCATCGTCAGGCCGAACGTGAACGTGAGCTGGGTCAACGTGATCGACGACGCCGACTCCGAGCTGGAGAAGCGCAGCTTCGTCTCCGAACTCTTCCACAACACCAAGAATCCCCTGCAGGTCATGCTGAGCGCGGTGAACATGCTGCGCGCCTATCCGGACGGAGTCGAACGCAACCTTCTCCTGAATACCATCGAGGCGAACGTGAAGCTCCTCGACGAGCTCATCACGAAGCTGTACGAGTTCCATTTCTCGATGGCCGAGCCCGGGGCCGCGCCGGTGTCCGGGCTCGACGGCCTGACCGCGTGCCTGTCCGAGGAGTCCTCCGAGGGCAAAGCCGAGCGAGCACCTGAGGAGGTGCCGGTTAGCGGGGAGGGCCTTCGCAGCCCAGGCGGCGATCCGGGGTCTCCGGCCTGATGCAGCCGGCCGCATGGCTGCGGCCCCCCCGACCGGTTTGCTTATTGACAACTAGGATAAACAGGTCCAAGATTTCTCGTGTAAGCCGTGTACGTACACGGGACCGTGTCGTCGCATAAAAAGATGAAAGGAGGTGGCGTTCGCGGAAGAGATCGTTCCGTCCCGACGTGTTACGAAGCTTGTGTACGGCGCTGCCGATCGTGTCCCGCCCCGGCCGTTGTCGCTTCGGGCAGAGGCGGTCGTCAGGCGTCGACACTCTTCATGACACCGCCCACGGCTAGCATGGTGACAGAATCATGAAAGGCGCGGCTTTCCAGCCTGCGATGGAAGCGCGCCGACCGAACCTTCTTCACAGCTCGGCTTATGGTTCGGAATCGATGGGAGACAGGGAGGTATAGCGAATGAAAAGTAAAAGGCTCTTCATGTCCTTTCTGGTCGCGACGACCCTCATCTGCGGGGCACAGACCTTCGCGGAGGGCTCGCTCTCGTTCTGGAACATGCCCTTCGTCACGCAGGAGGTCTCGCCCGACTACGTGAAGCAATGGCTCCAGGACGTCAAGGTCGCCCTGCCCGACTACAACGTCAGCGATTTCTTCGGCCCCGGGGATTACGGTCCGCAGCGCCAGAAGTTCCTCCTCCAGGCCTCGAGCGGTTCACCCGACGTCATCGAGGGCTTGCTCGAGGACGTGGCCGTGTACGTCCAGAAGGGCGATATCGAACCCCTCGATTCCTATTTCAACAACTGGCCGGACAAGAGTCAGTTCGAGCCGGCTACGCTGAAGCCGGCCACGATAGGCGGCCATCTCTGGGGCATTCCCTACAACACCAACGCCCGCGGTCTCATCTACCGGAAGGACATTCTGGAGAAGTACCACTTGAGCGTGCCCAAGACCTGGGACGAGCTCATCTCCACGGCGCGGGAGATCACCAAGCTCAGCGACAAGAAAATGTACGGGCTCTTCCTCTGCACCAAGGTCGGAGATCCGCGCGCTCCGCAAGAGTTCATCTCCTGGTATTTCCAGCTCTCCGGCGGCAAGCCCATGTTCGAGGTCTCAGGCTCGACCAAGAAATACCTCGCGACGGTGGACCAGCTCGAGAAGATCCTCGCGCTGTACGGCAAGGCCTTCGAGGGCCAGTATCCGGCGGTCGATCCGGCCGAGCGCGGAAACGGCTGGCCGTCGGAAGACCCGGGCTACACCTCCGGCAAGTGGGCCATGGCTCCCGAAGGAACCTGGCTCTGGGGCAGGCGCAACGGCGATCCGACGGCGGCCCAGATCCTGGACGACTCCGTCGTCACCGCTCTGCCCGAGCCTTCGCCCGGCCACCCCGGCACCTATCTCGAGGTCAAGTACATCATGATGAACCACTACGCCGCCGACAAGGACGCGGCCTGGAAGCTCATCCAGTTCATCACTTCGAAGGATGAGATGGCCGGCTGGGACGCGAGCTCCGGCGGCATCCCCACCAGGAAGGACGCGCTCGACACTCCCGGATTCCAGGGACCCGTCGGCCATTGGGTGAAGATGTTCGCCGCCCTCATCCCCAGCGCCACGGCGCAGTCGGCGATCAACTGGGGCCCGGTGAGCGATGCCGAGCTCCGGGCGGTCAATTTCGTCATCTACAAGCAGAAGTCGCCGCACGAGGCGGCGGTCTGGCTCCACGACACGGTCGAGGGGCTCCTGAAGAGCGGACAGCTCTGAGCTGCGTCGCGCGGAGCGGGCCGGGAGGGCTCGCCCCGCGCCTGTCCCCCGCGCCGCCGCGCGATGGCTAGCCCCTTGCGCGGCGGCGCGGGGGCGATAAACTTGGACAGGGGAGATACATGAAGTCGCGATTCTGGCGCAACAACGACGCCCTGCCGCTCATCATGCCCACGCTGGTCATCATGGCGATCTTCACCGTGATACCGCTGCTCGAGTCGTTCAGGCTGTCGTTCACCAACGCCAACCTGCTCAACAAGGGCGCCGCCTACGTCGGCCTGCAGAACTACGGCCAACTCCTGGGCGATCCGGTATTCTGGCAGTCGCTTCTGCATTCGCTGGTGCTCACGACGGTCGTGGTCGTGCTCCAGCTGGTGTTCGGCTTCATACTCGCCGCGGCCCTCAAGCAGGACATCCCCGGCGTGCACGTGTTCCGAAGCGTCATCATGGCGAGCTGGGTCATCCCCGTCGCCGCCACCGCCATCATCTTCCAGTTCATGGTGGAGCCGGGCTACGGTTTCTACAACATCCTCCTCAAGGCCCTGGGGTTCAACCTGAACAGGTTCTGGTTCGGCGACCTCCACCTGGCCTTTCCCCTCATCATCGTCCTGCATCTGTGGCGCAATGTGCCCTTCTACGGGATAGCGCTTCTCGCGGCCATGCAGGCGATCCCCAAGAGCGAGTACGAAGCCGCCGAGATAGACGGCGCCGGCTTCTGGCGGCGCTTCGTCAATGTGACCCTTCCGGGGACGCGCAACATGGTCATCGTCATGGTCACGATCCACGTGCTGTGGACGTTCAACAATTTCGACATGGTCTATCTCTCGACGGGCGGCGGTCCGGTCTACTCCACGATGGTCCTGCCCGTGTATCTCTACCAGATGGCCTGGTCCAGCTACACCATCGGCTACGCATCGAGCATCGGGACCGTCATGTTCCTCGTGCTGATGGCGTATTTCATCATCTACATCCGCAGATACCAGAGGCAGGAGGCCTGACGCGATGCTCAGCAAACGACAGCGCAGACGGATCGGCGCCCTGCTCGCCTACCTGGTGCTCATTGCGGCTTTCTGCTTCTTCATCGTGCCCATGCTCTGGATCGCCTACAGTTCCTTCCGCATGCCCGACGCCATCTTCGGCGGAAAGATCCTCACGCCTCCGCGGGAATTCACGCTCTCCAACTACAGCACCGTGCTCTCGGTGACCGACTTTCCCAGGTACTTCTGGAACTCCATCCGCATCGCCCTCCTCGTGACCGTCTCCTCGCTCGTCATCTCGATACTCGGGGCCTACGGCCTCAGCCGCTACAACCTGCGCGGCAAGAACATCTACATCATGGGGGTGTTCTCGACGCAGATGTTCCCCGTGGTGCTGCTCCTGATCCCGATCTACAACATCCTGTTCGCGCTGCGCCTGTTCAACACGATACCCGGCGTCGCGCTCGGCCAGCTCATGCTCGTGCTGCCCTTCTCGGTCTGGATGCTCAAGGGCTATTTCGACAATCTCCCGAGGGAGCTCGAAGACTCGGCCAAGATCGACGGCTGCAACCTGTTCCAGACCCTGACGCGGATCGTCCTGCCCATCGCGGCCCCGGGCGTGATGGTCACGCTCTTCTATTCCTTCGTCGTCTCCTGGGGCGACTATCTCGTCGTGTCCGTGGTCTCGCAGAGCAACGCGACCGCCACGCTGACCATGGCATTGCAGCGCCTCGGCAGCGCGCTCATCCTGCGCTGGGGGCAGGTGGCGGCGGCCACCGTTCTCACGATCGTCCCGACGATAGTCCTTTTCTCGTTCATGCAGACGAGACTGGTCGAGGGTCTCACCTCGGGCGCGGTGAAGAACTGAACTAGGAGGCGGCCCATGGCCGACAGGATCCAGGAGACCGGGCGCGTGGCGGAGGGGTTCTATATCCTCAACGAGGGCTTCGTGTGCAGCTATCTCCTCGATGCCGGAGGTTCCTTCGTCGCTTTCGATGCGGGCATGGACCCCCGGCGCACGTCGGCCGAGCTCGCGAAGCTGGGCATCGATCCGGCCAAGGTGAGCCAGGTCTTCCTGACGCACTCGGACCGCGATCATGTGGGAGGTGTCGGCGCCTTTCCGGGCGCCGCGGTCTTCCTGCCGAAGGCCGAGCTCGCGATGCTCGATCATACCCGCCCGAGGTTCCTCGGGCTGCTGTACAACAAGCCGCTGCGCTTCGATTTCGAGACGCTCGACGACGACCAGGAGTTCGTCGTGGGAGGCGCGACGATCAGCTGCGTCTCGACCCCGGGGCACACCGCGGGCTCGATGTCCTTCCTGGTGAACGGCTCCATCCTGATCGTCGGCGACGAGCTCAATCTGCGGAAGGGCAGGGCCGTCATCGACCGGCACCCCATCAGCATCGACAACGCGCTGCGCAAGGATTCGCTGCGCAAGCTCGCCGGCCTCGGGGCTGTCCGGATCCTCTGCGCCATGCACTCGGGCTACACCCTCGACGCCGAGGCGGCGCTGAGGGGATGGAAGGCTTTTTAAGGGCGTAGGCGGGCCGTCGCCGGAACTATGCAAAGGCGGCGAGGCCGCTACATGGGCGGCCGCCGCCTCGTGGTCGGCGCTCCGGCCTCCGCTTCCGCCTCAGCCCCCGAAGGCCGCCGCGGTCTCCTTGAGAAGCCGGCGGATCGGCAGCCCCTGGGGGCAGATGCCCTCGCATTGGCCGCACTCGGTGCAGGCCGAGGGCTTGCCTCCGATCCTGGTGTAGCCGGTGAGCCAGGGGTCCTTCGTGTCCCACATGGCCGTGGCGTTGAGCGCCGCGAGGACCTCGGGGATCTCCACGCCGGAGGGGCAGGGCTGGCAGTAGCGGCAGGCGGTGCAGTCGGCCTTGACCATCGCGCGCATGGCCGCCCGGGCGTCGTCGTACACCGCGAGCCGCTCGGGCGTAAGCGCGTTGGGCGACGCTTCCTCGGCGACGCGGAGGTTCTCGCGCAGCTGCGCGCTCTCGTTCATGCCCGACAGGAGGAGGCTGACGCCGGCCTCGTTCCAGACGTAGCGCAGGGCCCACTCGGCCGGGCTCCAGGGCTCGCTGCGCGCGTCGAAGACGGCCTGCATCCGGGGCGGGAGGTTCCGCGCGAGGCGGCCGCCCTTCAGGGGCTCCATCACCACCACGCCGAGGCCCTTCTCGGCCGCGTAGCGCAGGCCCGCGTAGCCCGCCTGGTAGTCCGTGTCCATGTAGTTGTACTGGATCTGGCCGAAGGCCCAGTCGGGGTACTCGTCGACGATGCGGGGAAAGTCGGCCTTGCGCCCGTGGAAGGAGAAGGCCGGGAAGCGGATCCGGCCCCGCTTGCGCTCGGCATCGAGGAACTCGCGCACGCCGAGCTCGCGCATCCTGTCCCAGTTCTCGCCGTCCAGTCCGTGCACGAGGTAGAAGTCGATGTGGTCGGTCTGGAGCCGCTCGAGCTGCTCGGTGAGGTAGCGATCCATGTCCGCGGCCGTCTTCACGATCTGCTGCGGCAGCTTCGTGGCGAGGAGAACCCGCTTCCGCCAGCTTCCTGCCAGGGCCCGGCCGACGAAGGGCTCGCTCTGCCCCCTCTGGCCGAAGCTCGAAGCGTGATAGAAATACGCGGTGTCGATGTAGTTGACGCCGGCCTCGATCGCCTCGTGCAGGAGCCGGGTGGCCGCCTCCTCGTCGATCTTGTCGGCCGCGCCCAGCGTGGGCAGCCTCATGCAGCCGAATCCCAGCGCGGAAACCTCGATGCCCGTGCGTCCCATTGTGCGATAGTGCATGTGGTCCGGGATCGCCCGGACTCCGTCGCCCGGACTTTTCCCTTCCTCCTGACAATATGGTTGAGCTATTCTATCATCTTCCGCCGCCCGCATGAAGCGCTCATCCGCGGAGATCCCTTGCGGACGGCCCTCAGGCCGGGCCCGCGGCGGCGCGCCCCCTGCCGCCGCCGGAAAGGCCGCCGACAAGGGAAGGCCGCCGCCCGGAACTGCCTTCAGGCCCCGCTTCGCCCGACCCGGTGCCGCTCGCGAAGCAGACGCTCCACCCGCTCGACCTCGGCGCGCCGCGCCGAGGGATCCCAGCCCAGGACCTCTCCGACGATGCCGCACAACTCTTCGAGGACCGGGCGCGACGCGCGCCCCAGCCAGGCGATCGTCGAGCGCCTGAGCACGAGGTCGTCGAGGCGCTCGGCTTTTTCCTCGGCGGCGAGGAAGGCGATCTCCTCGCGCGAGTAGCCGGGGAGGCTCGCGAGCATGCGCTCGCCTCCGGCGGCCGGCCGCTCGGCTATGCGGAAGGCGCGCGTTCCGTAGCGCTCGACGAGGGCGCGAGCGCGGTCGTAGGCGAGTCCGCGCTCGCGCGCCAGGCGCGATACGAGTTCGTCGATGCCCGCCGGGCTGGCATCGAGGCCGGCCGCGCCGCCGATGGCCAGGTCCCTGGTCGACTGCCGGCGTCCGCGCCCGAGGAGGACGAGGATCCTGTCCGAGGCCTGCTCGGCGAAGGCGCGGTAGGCGGTCCACTTGCCGCCGACGAGGGAGAGGACGCTGAGGCCGCCGAGCTTGTCCTCCTCGATGCTGTGGTCGCGGGTGATCTCGCTCGCGCTCTTGGCGCTCGAAGGGGGGAGGGGGCGCACGCCGGAGAAGGCGAAGACGATCTGGGCCCGGGTGACCGGGATGGAGGGGAATATCCGCGAGACGAGGCCGATGAAGTAGTCGATCTCCGCTTCGGTGCAGAGGGCTTCGTCGGCGTCGGCTATCGGGATGTCGGAGGTGCCTATGAGCACGCGGTCGTACCAGCCGAGGAGGAGCACGATCCGGCCGTCCGAGTTCTCGAAGAAGAACTCGCGGTCGCCAATCGCGCGCTTGAGCTCGGGGTTGTCGACGACGATGTGCGAGCCCTTGGTGCCGCCTATGTAGCGCGTCGAAAGCCCCAGGCTGAGGTTCACCGGATCGATCCAGGGCCCTGCGGCGTTGACGACGGCCCGCGGCCTGAGCGGAATCTCCCGGCCGCCCACCTCGTCCCGGACGACGAAGGTCCCGGCCTCGGCCCTGACGAGGGGCGCGTAGGAAAGGGCGCGCGCGTGCGGGCCCTCGGCCTCGGCGTCGAGGACGAGCTCCACAGCCAGGCGCTCGGGCGAGAGAATTTGGCCGTCGTAGTACATCGCCGTGAATTTCACCGCGGGATCGAGGCCGGGGTAGCTCTCGAGGGTCTTGCCGCGGCCTTCGAAGCGGTGCTTCGGCACGACCCTGTGTCCCCGGGTGAGCGCGTCGTAGAGCGTGAGGCCGATCTTGATGACCGCGGCTCCGCGCTCGGAGGGCTTGTCGAGCCAGCCGAGAAACTTGAAGGGCGCGTTGAGGAGCCCCGAGAAAAGCTTGAACATGGGAATGACGGTGGGCAGCGGCTTGACGAGGTGCGGAGCGTTGACGAGCAGCCTGTTGCGCTCCTCGACCGCCTCGCTGACCAGGCGGAACTCTCCGTTTTCGAGATAGCGCACCCCGCCGTGCGCCATGTGCGAGGAGGCCGACGAAGCCCCCGAACAGAAGTCCCCTCGGTCGACGAGGAGCACGTCCACGCCCTGCCTGGCCAAGTCGCGGAAAACGCCGATGCCGTTGATCCCCGCCCCCACCACGAGCACGTCGATCTCGGGATGTTCGAGAAGCCCCTCGCAAATAGTCCTTCTGTCCATACTCGCCTCGCCGCCGGTGATTAGTTTCGATGCGGGGATAAAAATACACCAGGAGGCGTCCGGGGGGAAGGGCTTGCGCGCACGGTGGCCGCGCTCGGTGGCCGCGCTCCGCGGCCGCGTTCGCCGGGGTTCCCGGAAGCTCAGATGCGGGCGATGAGCGCTTCGAGTTCCTCCAGGCCGAAGGGTTTGCTGAGCACGGCGAGGGGATGCAGCTCCTCGACTCGAATCTTGATCAGCTCGATAGGATAGGCGGTCATGAAGATGAGGGCGACCTCGCGTTCGGCTCGGATCGACCGCGCCGCCTCGACCCCGTCCATGGGGCCGAGGAGCTGTATGTCCATGAGGACGAGGTCGGGCTCCTCGCTCCTGGCGAGGGCCACGGCCTCGATTCCCGTAGAGGCGGGGCCGAGCATGACGTGTCCGAATTTGCCCAGGTGAAGCGAAATGGCGAAGGCTGCGGAGACCTCATCTTCCACCACGAGAATTCGATGCATCGCCATGGCCCACCTCCCGGGAATTTCCTCACGCCGCCCGCAGGGCTTCGATCTCCTGGATCGAGAAGAGCCCTTCGGCTTCCACGATGACGACCATGCGGTCTTCGAGGCGCACGACGCCGCGCACGTAGCGTTCCCAGAGGGCCACGCCCTCCGAGCGCGCCCGCTCGACGCTCGACTCCTCGATGGTGACGACGGCCGAGACCTCGTCGACCAGGGCGCCCACGGTCAGGGAGCCCTTCTCTCCCGCGTCGACCGTGAAGACGATGACGCTCGCGCGGGAGGTGTCCGCGGCTTCCGGCAGGCCGAATTTCTTCCGGAGGTCGATGACGGGGATCACCTCCCCGCGAAGGTCCATGACTCCCTTCATGTACTGGACCGGCGTCGGCACCGCGGTCGTGACGCTATGCTCCACGACTGCCTCGATGATGGTGACGTCTACGGCGTACTCGACGCCGTTCAGGCGAAAGGTCAGGTACTGCAATCGCGGCCTCCTCGTCAAAACGCTTCGAAATCGTCGTCCGAAGATTTGCCTGCGGGGACTATCGCGGTCCTGGCGACGGCTCGCTCGGGCTTCTTCGCGGCGGTCTGCCGCGCGTCGGGTCCCCGGCCCTTGGGCAACGCGCGCGTCTCTCCGCCCGAGGCGTGGGTGTGGGCCACCCGCACCTCGTGCCGCTGCGCCATGGACTCTTCGATGCTCTTCTCGCGCTCCTGCATCTCCGACGGCAGCTTGAAGTAGGTCAGGGCCTGCGCGAGCTGCTCGGCCTGGCTGCTCAGCTCCTCGGACATCGAGGCGAGCTCCTCGGAGGCCGAGGCGTTCTGCTGGATGATGCTGTCGAGCTGGTCGACCGCCTTGCCGATCTGATCGACCCCCGAACTCTGCTCCTTGCTGGCGGAGGAGATTTCCTGCACGACCTCGGCCGTCCGCTGGATGTCCGGGACCACCGATTGGATGAGCCTGCCCGCCTCCTCGGCGACGGCGACTCTCTTCCCCGACAGCTCGGAAATCTCCTTGGCCGCGCTCTGCGCGCGCTCGGCGAGCTTGCGCACCTCGCTCGCCACCACCGCGAAGCCCTTGCCCGCCTCGCCGGCCCGCGCCGCCTCGATGGCGGCGTTGAGGGCGAGCAGGTTGGTCTGCCGCGCGATCTCCTCGATGATGGAGATCTTACCCGCGATTTCCTTCATGGCGGTCACGGTCTGCACCACCGAGTTGCCGCCGTTCTGGGCGTCTGCGGCGCTCTTGCGCGCGATGCCTTCCGCCGCGGCGGAGTTGTCGGCGTTCTGGCGGATCGTGGCGTTCATCTCCTCCACGGAGGAACTCACTTCCTCGGCGGCCGAGGCCTGCTCGGTCGCTCCCTGCGAGAGCTCCTGGGCCGTCGAGCTGATGCCCTGGCTCCCCTGGCTCACGTTGTCGGCCGAGGTCGTGATCGAGACGACGATGTCCCTGAGGCTCGTCATCATCTCGCTGAGGGCGCCGGAGAGGGTGCCGACCTCGTCCTTGCGGGCCCGGCTGCGCTCGTCGATATCGGCGCGCAGGTCGCCCTTGGAGATGGCGCCCGCCAGTCCCACCGCCTGGCCGAGGGGGCCGGTGATCGAGCGCGACAGGAGCACGCCGATGAGGAGGGAGGCTATGGTGGCCAGGCCGAGGACGAACAGCATGATGACGCGCGTCTGTCCGGCGATTTTCAGGTTCCCCTCGGCGCTCGACCGCGCCGACACGAGATTCGCGGCGATCATCGTATTGATCGTCCCCTGGAGCGCGCTGCCGTCCTTCTCCCCTTCCGCCGCGATAAGGGCCTGCTCTTCGGCATCCTTGCCCGCGGCATCGAGGACGGTCAGGCGGTCGGCCAGGTCGGTGAAGGTCTTCCACTGCGCCATCAGCGTGTCGAAATTGCGCTGGTCGTCGGGGTCGTTGATGGTGCTCTTGTAGGCCGCGGAGCTCGTCTCGAAGGTCTTTCTGAAACCGGCGATGGAATCCCGGGCCGCGCTGCCCTGCTCGCCCTTGAACTGCGCCATGTCCTTCATGGCCATGAAGGCGTTCAAGCTGGAGTCGGTCATGTTGGCCAGATTGACGAGGGGAACCGTGTCGTATTCATAGGAGTGGTACCCTATCCCGGCGATCCGGCCGATGCTCACGACACCGTAGCCGCCGACGGCGAGCGCGATGAGCGCGACGGCCAGAAACCCTACGATAAGCTTCATCCCGATCTTCATGCTGTTCCTCCCTGGTTTGAGCCTTGCGCGGACGATATCCGAGCGCGTGCCGGTTCTGCGAAGCCTCGGCCGCGGCGCAGGTCCGCGCAGGCTTATAAGCAGGTAACGTGCCAACTACGAGGAGGAGGATGATGAGGGTAGTGGTACGAAGACTGTCGATGACGCAGTGCGGCCCCTATCCGCGGCGGCAAAATCCCGGGCGGGCCGCGACTCCTTGTGGCGTCCACAAGCTTCGGAACACTACCGGCTCCGCGCGGAGGGATGCAACCCACGTTGTAAACCGGCGAGAGCCCGGCGTCCAAGTCTCGTCCTGCCAAGCACTTGTGGCTTCAGTCTGACAGGTTGAAGGATCAACCGCGGTTGTCGGCCTTCGATTGCCTCGATTTGAGGCGCTTGCTGACGGCCTGGGGGCTCACCCCCAGGAGCTGGGCCGCGAGACTTTGGCTGCCGGAAGAGCGGCGGAGCGCCTCGTCCACGAGGAGCTCGGTGATCGTCTTGAGACTAGGCAGGGGTTCGGGGAAAACGAGGTCGACGCATTCGGCCGCGGTCGTCCGCCGGCGCTCGCCCATCGCTTCCTTGAAGACGGCCGTGGACAGTACGCCCTCCGTGTGGCGGCTCAGCGCCTCGAAGACCAGGGCCCGGAGCTCGCGCACGTTGCCCGGAAAGTCGTAGGAGTGGAGGAGGGCGAAAAGCTCCGGCGGCGGAGTGGGCCGCTTCCTGCCCAGCTCGCGCGCGGACTGCTCGAGAAAGCGTTCGACCAGGACGGGGATGTCCTCGCGCCGCTCCCTGAGGGGCGGGATGTGGAGATGGTGGCTGTGCAGGCGGTAGAAGAGGTCCTTCCGGAAGGCGCCTTCCTTCATGGCCGCGTCGAGGCCGCGGTTGGTCGCCACGACGACCCGCGCCTTGCTTCGCTTCATGAGGTCCGATCCGAGGGGGTAGTATTCGCCGGTCTCGAGGACGCGCAGCAGCTTGAGCTGCGAGGAATTCGAGAGGTCGCCTATCTCGTCGAGGAAGAGACTGCCGTTCCGGGCCTTGTCGATGAGGCCGTCGAGGCTTCCCTGCGAGCCGGTGTAGGCCCCGGCCCGGTGTCCGAAAAGCAGGTCGGAGAAGAAGGCGTCGTCCAGCCCGGCCACGTTCACCGCGACGAACTCGCCCTCGCGGCCCGAGAGATCGTGGATGGCCCTCGCGAACAGCTCCTTGCCCACGCCGGTCTCGCCTGTGACCAGCACGGGGTGGGAGCTGGGGGCGATGCTCTCGACGTAGGCGAGGATGGGCCCCATGGAGAGCCCCGCCGTCGCTATGCCCGCGAAGGCCCGAGGCCGCTCGCCGCGCGGCGACAGCAGGCGCTCCCGCATGTCGAGATTTTCCCTTTCGAGCTCGGACATCTCCATGAGCCGACGCACGGTGGTGACGAGCCGCGTGGCCTCCACCGGCTTGGTCAGATAGTCGGCGGCGCCCAGCTTCATGCACTCGATGGCGTTGTCGATCTCCCGGTTGCCGGTGATGACGACCACCGGCGTCTGGGGATGCTCCTGTCTGATGCGGGCGAGCAGGACCCGCCCCTCCATCCCGGGCATGACCAGGTCGAGCAGCACGACCCCGACCGGTCGCTCGTCGAGAAGCTCGATGAGCGAGCGCTGATCGCCGAGCGCTATGACGGAGCCCAAGCCCTCCGCCCTGAGGATGCTCTCCACGCTGTCCAGGATGTAGCGCTCGTCGTCCACGATGACGATCGGGAAGCCGGGAGGGGGACGGTCGTTCATCGAGTCGCCTCCCCATCCTGCCCCGAGACCGGCAGCTCGACGATCGCCCTCGTGCCCCGAGCGGGCGCGGACTCGAACTCGAGGCTGCCGCCGTACTCCTCCACGATCGCCGCGGAAATGGGAATGCCGAGCCCGAGCCCTCCTTCGCCCCGCTTGGTCGTGAAGAAGGGGTCGCGGATGTGCGCCAACTCGTCCTCCGTCATGCCCTTGCCTCCGTCGCTCACCACGAGCCTGAGCTTCCGCGAAGCCGGGTCGTAGGAGCCGGCGACGCCGACCTCCTGCGACTGCGGCGCGAGCGCCTGGCAGGCGTTCTGCAGGAGGTTGATCAGGACCTGCACCAGCTTGTGGAAACGGGCGCGCACCGGCGGCAAGTCGGGCTCGAGGCGCAGGACGAGGCGCGCCGAGCATCGGGAGAGGTAGCTCCGGAGAAGGTCGAGGGCGGCTTTCACGACGAGCTCGATCCGCACGTCCTGCAGCGGGCCCTCGCTCTCGGAGCGGGAGAAATCCTTGAGGCCGCGGACTATGCTGTCGATGTGCTCGGAGGCGTCGATCGTGCCCTTGAGCAGGATCGGCATCTTCTCCCTGAGCTCGCCGTACTCGAGGCCGCCCAGGAGAAAGTCATCCCTGCCCGAGAGCTCGGCGTCCAGGATCGGCCGGATCGAGTCCCAGACCCGGGCCATGAGACCGGCGTTGAGGCGGATGGCGTGGTTGGGGTTGTTGATCTCGTGCGCCATGCCGGCGACGAGTATGCCGAGCGAGGCCATTTTCTCGGACTGGATGAGGAGGCGCTGCTGCCGTTTCGCCTCGAGCTCCGCCGCCCGGCGCTCTGTGATGTCCACTGCCGTCGTGATGACAGTCCTCCGGCCTTCCTTGGGCCGATCGAGCATGGCCGAGCTGATCTCCCAGACTATTTTCCGCCCGTCGCGGGTCGTGATCTCCCGCTCGCGGTTCTGGCCCAGGCCTTCGAGCGAATAGAGAGCCTTCACTTCCCCGAGCACCTCTTCCGAACGCTCGCCGTAGGCCAGGCGCGCCCAATCCGCGGTCGTGCGCAGGCTCTCCGCGTCATAGCCCGTCAGCTCGGTCCAGGCCCGGTTCACGAGCTCGATGTTTCCGTCGTCCGCGTGTATGGAGATGGGCAGCGCGGCGCCTTCGATCGCGCGGCGGAATCGCGATTCGCTCTCCTTGAGGGCCGCCTCGGCCTCACGGGCTTCGGTCATGTCGCGGAAGACGACGACCGTGCCGACGACGAGGTCGTCGACGACGAGGGGGCCGCCCCCGAGCTCCGCCGGGAAGGATCTGCCGTCGGAGCGCACGAAGACCGCACCCTCGATTTTTCCCGGTCCTTCGGGGCGCATCGCGTCGCAGAGCGGGCAGGCGCCCGGCGGGCAGAGCGAGCCTCCCTCGCCTTCGTGCCGGATGAGCGTGTGGAGGTGCGTGCCGGTGAGCGCTCCGAGCCTGAGGCCGAGCATCTCGGCGGCGGCGAGATTGGCGAAGCCTATCCTGCCGCGCAGGTCGACCTCGCAGACACCCTCGTCGAGCGCGTCGAGGATGAGGGCCGTCCGGCGCCGGGCCTTCTCGAGTTCCCTGGTCCGCTCGCGCACGAGCGACTCGATGCGCTCCTCCTGCGCGGCGAGCGCCGCCCGGGCCGCCCTCCGGTCGCCTATGTCGAGCAGTGTGCCGACATAGCCTGAGACGAGGCCTTCCGCATCCATGTCGGGAAGGGCCTGGCACTGGACCCAGGCCGCGCCGCCCCGAGTCCCGGCCTGCCGGTACTCGCATCTGAAGAGCCGACGCTCTTCGACGCAGGCGCGCCACTGCGCGGCCACGGTCTCGCGGTCCTCCTCATGCACGGCGGAGAGCCAGCCCTCGCCCAGGGCCGCGGCCGCATCGAGCCCGGCTACGGCGGACCAGCGACCGTTCGCGAAGGTGTAGCCTCCGGCCGCGTCGGCGCGGAAGACTCCGGCGGGCGAGGCGCGATACAGGAGATCCTCGTAGCGGCGGGCCCTGGCCTCGACCTCTTCCGCCAGCCTGCGGTCCGCGGCCCCGGCGAGGCCGGCGCAGCGCTCCTCGCTGGCGCCCAGGGCGCGCTCGAGGGCGCGCTCGGTCTTGAGTTCCTGGGCGAAGAGCCAAAGCTCCCGGGCTCGGGGAGGTTTCCGGGCCAGGAGCCTGAGGGGCAGGACTTCTCCCGTGCCGAGGAAGAACTCCGTCTCGGCGGCTCCGCCGCCGGCGGAGAACTCGCGCGCGAGGAAGGCGGCGAAGGCGGAGCGCTTTTCGGCCACGACATAGCCGCGCAGATCGCGCCCCACGAGGCCGTCGGAGTCGGCGTGGAACATGACAGCGGCGGCCGCATTGGCTCCGATCACCGTGCCGTCGGCCTCTACGAGGAGGCAGGGAAAGGGCAGCAGCCTGAAAACGGTCCCGGCTGCCCTCGTCGAATCCTCATCGTACGCGGCGAGGGGCTTCCCGCCCCGGGCTCCCGCGGGAATGGCTCCGTCAAGTTCCTGCATAGGCGGCTCCTTGCGCATTTTTACAGCTGGCTGCGCGTCGGAAGCATCCCGGAAGCGTGCCGGTCTTCATCCTATCCGCAAGCCTCATCGAATGGAAATACGGCCTCCGGCGCCGCGCTCATCGGCGATTTCTTTGCGCCTTGCCAGGCCGTCGGGCGGCGGTATACTGGTGCTGTGCAGCACGATCGGCCCGACCGCGACAGGAAATTCCTCCACTACGCGACGAGCGAGGTCGAGCGCGCCTCGAGGCGTGTGCACCGCGTCTTCGACTCGCTCGGGGCCCTGCCCTATCTTGGCGCCGAGGAACTGAGCGATTTTCGCTACTACGAGGGGCTCTTCGACGAGGCTCTCTCCGGCCTGGACCGCAAGGCGCGCGAGGGCCGGCTCAGGCCCCTCGACCTTCGCGGCTTTCCCCAGGACCTGCGCTATCCCGGATATGCCGCCCGTTTGGGCATCTTCATCGGCTCCTTCGATCCCTTCCAGATGACCCACATGGCCATGGCCCTGCGCTTCCTCTCCTCCGACGCGAGCGAGGCCGATGCGCTTTTCGTCGTGCCCGAAGGCTCCTTCGACCCGCGCAAGCCGAGCAAGACCGAGTACCGTTTCCGCTACGAGGTCCTGCGCCGCCAGCTCGCGGGCGTGCTCGATCCCTTCGTCGTCCCGCTGGACATCGGCTCGGGAGCCGACACCATCGAGATCGTGCGGCGGCTCATAGCCCTGCACGCGGGCGCCTCGTTGCGCCTGACGCACGTCATGGGCTCGGACACGCTGCCCTTCGCGCTCAAGCTCCTGAGCGAGGACCTCGAAGCCTGGAGCGCGGCGGCGGAGCGCGCGCATGTGGCGCTCGACTTTTCCATCTTCGTCGTCAAGCGCGAGGTCCGCGACGCGACGCGATCCCTGGTCGAGGCGGCGCGGCGCCTGGGCGTGCGCATCGTCGTCGACCACGAGGTGGTAGGCACGCCCTCGAGCACGGACTTCCGCAGCGAGCGCGCGATCACCCTCGTCTTTCCCACCGAAGCCATCCTCTCGCGGGTGGAGCTCCTGTTCCGCTACGGCATGAACAGGCCATGGACCTCGGTGCCGGTGCCTCCGGAAGCCTCGGCCAAGGGCGCCGAAGGGCCGGAAGCCGCGGCCGAGGCCGACGAGGCCGAGTCGGGCCGGGTCTATCCGCCTCTCGCTCCCTGCGGCCGACCCTGCGGTTCCTGCGGCTCGGACTGTGTCTTCCGCGACGACCGTGCCGCGGAGGAACCGGATTATCAGATATAGCAGCCGATTCCCAGGCCGAACCGGTTTTAGGCCCTCCCGGCGGCCTCGCTTGTGAGAGCCCGGATATTTCACTAGAATCCGATCCAGGAGAACATAGCCATGAAATTGATTTTTCTCGGACCGCCGGGAGCGGGTAAGGGTACGATCGCTGACCTGGCCATGGCGGAGCTCAAGCTGCCGCACATTTCGACCGGCGACCTCTTCCGCGCCGCGGTCAAGAACGAGACGCAGCTCGGGCTCAAGGTGAAGGGCATCATGGCCTCGGGCGGGCTGGTATCCGACGACATCACCATAGCCTTGGTCGAGGAGCGCCTCGCGGAGAAGGACGCGTCCTCGGGCTGGATCCTCGACGGCTTCCCGCGGACCATTCCCCAGGCCGAGGCGCTCGAAAAGCTGGCCTCCGCCGATCTCGCGGTCAACTTCGACGTGGCCGACGAGATCGTGGTCGGTCGGCTTTCCGGCCGGCGCGTCTGCCGGAGCTGCGGCAAGATCTACCACGTCAAGAACATGCCGCCCAAGAAGGAGGGCGTCTGCGACGTGGACGGGGGCGAGCTGTACACCCGCGACGACGACAAGGAAGAGGCCATCAAGGTCCGGCTCGACACCTATCGCAAGCAGACCGAGCCCCTCATCGCCTGGTATCGCGCCCGAGGCAAGCTCATCACCATCGACGGCGTGGGAGAGCCCAAGCTCGTCCTGGAGCGGTTCAAGAAGGCTATGAAGAAGTAGAGGCCGGGAGCCGCGGGGGCCGCCATTGAAGCGCCCGTCGCCCTCGGATAGAATCGAGGCATGCGACACTCGGCATCTTTGATCAGGCGCTGTGCCTTTCGATTCGGCCTCGCGGCTGCGGTTTCCCTGTTCGTCTGGCCGGCCGCGGCCGCGCAGCAGTCTTCCGCCGCGAGCTCCGCGCTTTCGCCGGCCACATCGTCTTCGCCGGCGGCCGCGTCTTCGCCGGCCGCCGCCATAGCGAACGGGCGCTGGACGGGGGGGCTCGACTTCGGCCAAGGCCGAGAGGACTTCAGTCTCCGCATACTTCCCGAGGGCGGCCTCTTCGACCTGCCGGGGCAGCGCCTCTACGGCTATCCCCTGTCCGCCATCAGGCGCGAGGGCGCTCACATCGAATTCGCGCTTTTCGCCGGCAAGGCGAGCGGCTCGCCTTCCAAGGAAACCGGCAACGCCCTCATTTTCTCGGGCGAGCTCGGCGTCGGGCCGGAGGGGGCGCCCCGCATCGCGGGAAGCATCAGCCGCTCCGGCGTCGTCAACGGCACCTTCGATCTCGAGCCTGCGCCGGCCGCCGCCGAGCCGGGCGAATCGAGCTACAGCCTCGACACCGGCCGCGGCATCCTCCCCGGCACACTCCTGGTGCCCGCCGGTCCGGGGCCCTTCCCGGTCGTCCTCATCCTGGCGGGAGCCGGGACCACGGACCGCGACGGCAACAACTACTCGGTGCCGGGGAAGAACGACGCGCTCAAGCAGCTCGCCGAGGCCCTGCGCGAGCGCGGAGTCGCCTCCCTGCGCTACGACAAGCGCGGCTCGGGCGAGGCCTACTACCTCGTCGCCAAGGAAGAAGATCTCCGCTTCGACGACTACGTGAAGGACGCGGCCGCGGCCCTGGCCGCGCTCCGCGCGGACCGGCGCTTCTCGCGGCTCGTGATAGCGGGACACACCGAGGGCGCCCTCGTCGCGGCGGCCGCCCTCGCGGAGCCCGGCGCGCCGGCCGTCGACGGCCTGGCCCTGCTCTGCGCCTCGGGGAAGAGCGCCGTGGAGACGGTCGGGGCCGCGGTCGCCGGAGCTCCGTCCTCGCTCAAGGCCGAGGGCGAGGCCATCATGGCCGCGCTCCGCGCCGGCAAGACCTACCCCCACCCGAGCCCCTACTTCGCCGACTTCTTCCGGCCGAGCTTCCAGCCCTACCTGGCCTCGTGGTTCAAGTACGATCTGCTCTCCGAGCTCAAGGTCGACAAGGCGCCTCTCTTGCTCGTGCAGGGAAACCGCGACTTCCAGACGACGCTCGCCGAGTTCGACCTCCTCGTCCGCGATCGGCCCGACGCGGCCGCCTACGTCATCCCCGACATGAACCACGCGCTCAAGGTCGTCGGCCCCGACCTGAACGACAACTATCGGGCGTTCACCGATCCTTCCTTCCCCCTGGCCCCGCAGCTGGCCGACATCCTGGCCGCCTTCGCCGCGGGCCGGCCGCTCCCGGACCCGAAATTCAGGTACACGCCTAAGTGAACGCGGAGTTCCACTACTACGCGATCTGCTTTCTCTGCGTCCGCGCGGGCTTTTCCGAGGCGGAGGCCGGCCGGGTCGCCACCTCCTCGCAGTATGTCGACAACGCGATCCACGCCTACGAGATCGACGACGGGCGGGGCGCGCCTTACCGCACGCAGGTCACGCAGAACTACCTGTTCTGGGACCAGACGACGCTCCGCGAGATCTATCTGCCCTTCCACTTCGTGCCGGGCGAGGGCGAGCGGGCCGCCCGCGAGCGGCGCGACGGCCGCGCCGGGCGCTGGACGGTCACCCCCGACTCGCCCTTGGCCAAGGAGCTGCTCGTGCGGGCGCTGAGGACGCGCGACCTCTTCCGGATCGGCATAGCCCTGCACGCCTACGCCGACACCTGGGCGCACCAGCACTTCTCCGGCCGGCTCGAGGAGGGCAATGCCGTCGACCCTTCCTCGCCCCTGCCGCCCGCGGGGCACCTGCAAGCCCTGCGCGCCCCCGACGACGCGATGGGCCGATGGAGCGACGAGCGCCTGGTGCCGGAGCTCGCGTCGGTGGACAACCGGGCTCGCTTTCTCGCCGCCGCCAGGAAAATCTACCGCTACCTGAGAACCTTCCTCGGCCGCGGCTTCGAGGATGAGGAGCTCGCCCTCGATCCCCTGGCGCGGCTGTGGCGCGAGTCCTCGGGCGACATGAGCGCGCGCATCGCGTCCTTCGCGGTGGATCTCGACGTCCCCGCCTACGATAGGGGCTCCTGGCTCGCCGCGGCCGGCGTCCGCGACGAGACCTCCGAGGAGGGCAGGTTCGCCGGCTACGACAAGTATCTCTGGCTCAAGGGCGAGCTC
>DATKVK010000075.1:0-19101 GCA_035530095.1 Rectinemataceae bacterium
TATTCGTCGGAGCTCTGTTCCTCGAGCCGGCCCGAGCGGAGCGCGAAGCGGACCCTTCCCCAGACATGGGGCTCGACGCGGAACTCGCCCGTTCCGTCCCTGACGACGACTCCCTCATCCTCGAGCCCGATGACGGTGGCCAAGGCCCCGTTGGCCCAGCGGCCTTCCGGACCGTTGACCGTGAGCATGACCCGGGCCCCGACCTTGAGCTCGAGCTCGCGCGGCGCGGGGAGCTCCTCGTCGTCGAGGGCCTTCGCGAAGTGCCCGGAGGCGATGGCGGTGTAGACGCGCTCGGGGCCCGGCAGGGCGTCGAGGCGGTAGCGGTTCAGGCGCCGGGCTTCGTCCTTTTTCGCCGTCAGGACGAGGTGGTCGGCCGGCGGCTTCCTGCCTTCGGGGAGGACCCGGGACTGGAGGAGGTCGAGGTCGGCCTCGGTCGCCAGGCCGGAGCGGCAGCGGTCGAGCGTGGCGAGGAAGCTCTCCTCGTTCTGGCGGAAGACCCGCGTGAACTCCACCCGCCTGATCCCCCGCGCGCGCGTGCGGAGGACCTGCGAGGAGAAGAAGAAGGGACTCTTGTAGCGGCTCTCGAAGAGCTCGCCGGCGCGGGTGTAGGGATCGGGCTCGACCGGCGGAAGCTGGTAGGGGTCGCCGAAGAGCACGAGGCGCGCTCCCCCGAAAGGGAGGCGGCCCTCCCCCTTCGCCCTCCGCATCCGTCGGTCCATCTCGTCGAGGATGTCGGCGCGGACCATGGATATCTCGTCGATGACGAGGGTCTCGACCGCGGCGAGGAGGGGGTAGAGCCGAGCTTCCCGATCGGGATCGAGGGCGGTCTCGAGGTGGGCCTTTTCTGCGGGGTCGATCCAGAAGAAACTGTGGATGGTCTGCCCCCCTATGGTGAGGGCCGCCACGGCGGTAGGAGCGAGGTAGACCGCGTTCGGCGGCCGGATTTCGGTCCTGAGATACTGGAGGAAAGTCGACTTTCCCGTGCCGGCTCGCCCGGAAATCCAGATGAAGCGCTCCGTCCCGCCCTCCAGCAGGGCGATGGCCGCCTTCATCTCCTCGGTCAAGATAATCGAATCCACAGAGGCCTCACACGATCTTGATGGTCAGGGTCGGCTGGGCTTCGCCCGCCTAGCCGATGGGAATTTCCAGCCTAGCACGAAATCGACACCTGCGTCCTTCGCACGGGCAACTACTTCAACGGCAGGAGGACGAAGATCGTCAGATCCCAGAGGGCGTGGGAGATGAGGACGGGGATGAGGCTCTTGCCCCGCTTGTAGAGGTAGCCCCAGTAGAAGCCGCAGACGAGGGCCGCCAGCACCAGCATGAAATTGCCGGTGATGAGGTGCACCCCGCCGTAGACCGCGGCCGCCAGGACGTAGCCGCGGTTCGGCCCGAACTTCTCGGCGAAGCGGGTCTGGACGAAGCCTCGCCAGAACAGCTCCTCGCCCGGACCGATCACGAAGAGGAGCAGGAGCCCGATCACGAGGGGGCTCGCCTGCGCCTTGTTGCCGTAGACCATCGAGATCTGGGAATCCTTGAAGGGGAGGATCCAGCCGGAGACGATGTTGCCGACGAAGAAGACGAGGTACAGGAGGGCGAAGGAGACGAGGCCCACCGCGAGATGCCGCGGCTCGAGGCGCCCCAGCGAGAAGAGGTCCCGCTTGGCCAGGAACGCGAAAAGCGCGAGGGCGAGGATCGACAGGCTCATCTCGAGCCAGAAGTTCAGCGGCTTGAGGACGAACAGGAGATACCACAGCAGCGCCGCGGCGCCGACGGCGAGCAGCGATAGGCCGAAGGAACGGTCGCTCCGATTCAAAGCGCCACGCTCCACGGAACGAAGAACGAGAAGATCAGGGCGGCGAGGAGGAGGGCGCTGAAAAGGCTGTTCAGCTTTCCGGTTTCCTGATCGAGGCCGAGGATCTTTTCCACGGAATCGGCCGGTCCCGCGAGCTTCTTCATCGCCGCGAGGGCCAGCGGGAAGGTCGCCCAGCTCGCGAGGCACCAGACGGGCAAGGCGCCCGCGGCCACCATGATCGGCAGAGCGAGGTAGGCGCCGAGGAGGAGGCCGACGTAGAGGAGATTGGCGGCCCTGCGCCCGGCCAGGAGCGAAAAAGTGGCGATGCCGGCCGAGCGGTCGAAGCTCATGTCGCGGATGTCGTTGGCGTGGAGGATGGCCGTCGTCAGGAGACCGACGGGAATCGAATACACGAGGGGCGCGAGCGCCAGGCGCTGCGCCTGGATGTAGTAGGCCCCCAGCGCGAGCATGGGCCCGTAGACCAGGAAGACCGCCGGAACCCCCAGCCCCCGGTACTTCAGGTGGAAGGGCCTGGAGGTGTACGAATATCCGATCAGGGTCCCCGCCAGCCCCAGGGCCAGGACGAGCCAGCCCCGCTCGACGGCCAGGAGCAGGCCCAGGACCGCCCCGGAGCCGATCAGCACGAGGCCTCCCAGCCGGACCTCCTTCGGCGTCAGGAGGCGGCCCAGTATGACGCCGCTGGAGCCGTAGGAGCCCTCCACGTCCACCTTGTTGGCGAAGTCGTCGTAGTCGCTCTTGAGGTTGACGCCCGCCTGGAGACAGAGAACCGCCAGCGACGTCACGATGAAGTAGAGGAGATCGAACCGGCCGCCCTGGGCGGCGGCGATGGTTCCGAGAAAGACGGGCACCAGGGCCCCGGTGAACGAAAAGGGCCTGGCGGCGCGAATCCAAATTGCGAATCTGCTCAAGGGTGGCACTCCTTCGCCTACAAGATACAATCGATACGCGCGGACGGCTATCGGCCCGGCGCGCTTCGCCGAGGAGACGATGGGCGACAGAACCGCTATCCGGCGGGAGCGGGGCCGCCTCAGATGCGCGCGCGGTAGAGACTGTCGCGGAAGCGGAAGCGGCAGGCGAAGCCCCCGTCCGCCTCGAACTCGATCGAGCCCCCGAGCTGCATCTCGACGATGCTGATCACGCTCTCCAGCCCGAGCTTGCCGTCCCTGCGCGGGTCGAAGCCCTCGACGACCCCGACGCCGTCGTCCTCGACGGCCAGCTCGATCCGGCCGTCCTCCAGCCTCGCGAGGCGGATGCCGACGACGCCCCTCCGCCCGGCGGGGAAGGCGTGTCTGCAGGAGTTCAGGACGAGCTCGCTCAGCACGATGCCGCAGGGAATGGCCGAATCGATGAGGACGGCGACCTTCTCGGTCTCGGTCGCTATCCGGATGCGCCCGGGGGAGGCGCAGCTCCCGGCCAGGAGCTCCGCGAGATCGGCGATGTACTCGTCGAGCGGGATGCTCGAGAGATCGCTCGACTCGTAGAGCTTCTCCTGGACGAGGGCCATGGCGCCGATCCGGCCCTCGAGGCCGCCCAGGATCTCGAGGATGCGGGGGTCGTCCTCGAAGCCGGAGCGGAGCGAGATCATGGACGAGATCACCTGCATGTTATTCCGCGTCCGGTGGTGCAGCTCCCTGAGCAGGGCTTCCTTTTCCTCCAGGGCCGCCTTCAGGTTCTCCACCGTCGCCTTGCGCTCCGTGACGTCCCGGCTGTTGAGGACGATCGAGCGCACCTGCGGGTCGTCCAGGAGGTTCGTCGCGCTGGTCTCGCGCCAGACGAGAGCGCCCTCCTTCGTCAGTATGCGGTACTCGCCGCAGACCGTCCCGCCGGGCCGGAGCGCCACCGCGTCGAGCATGTCCGCGGCTTGGGCGCGGTCCTCGGGCAGCACGGAATCCAGGGCGGGCCGGCCGATCAGCTCCTCGAGCGAGAAGCCGTAGAAGCGGTTGTAGGAGGGACTCACGTAGCTGATCCTGCGGTCGGCGTCCAGGAAGATGATGCCGTCGTAGCTGTGCTCGACGACGGCCCGGTACCTGGCCTCGCTTTTCAGGAGTTCCCGCCGCGTGCGGGAGTACTCCTGGCGCTCGGAGGAACGGCGAATCGCGAACAGGAGGATCAGGACCAGCCAGGCGTAGTCGGAGACATAGATGAAGGAATAGAGCCCGGCGTCCACGGCGGCGTCGCTCGCGTAGGCGAGCCCCATCGCGGCCAGCACGGTCACGAGGACCCGCGCCTCGCGGCGGCGCCCGCCCCGGCCGTAGCGCAGGGCGGTGACGATGAGGTAGCCGAGAAG
Source organism: Rectinemataceae bacterium (assembly GCA_035530095.1). GTDB lineage: Bacteria > Spirochaetota > Spirochaetia > Treponematales > Rectinemataceae > JAJXZP01. The sequence goes on from DATKVK010000075.1 coordinate 4,104, forward strand.
TATCGCCCCTCCGGCATCGATGATGTGCAGGAGGATTCCCGTCTCGACCTCCCGATACACGATCGTCGCCCCGAAGGGGAGGCTGACGCGCTGCACCCAGGGCCGGCTGGCCACCCAGCTCAGTTCGCCCGTGGGCAGGATCTGGCTCAGGACGCCGAGGAGAGCCCAGATCGCGCAGATGAGCAGGTAGACGGGCCTGACGAGCCCGGTCTCCTCCGAGACGAACCAGAGGAGGACCAGTCCGGACAGGAGGAGGACGATGGTCTCGGCCCTGAGCCAGGGAACGCTCTGGAGGGGCTGGTCGACGTTGTACTCGCCCGCGCAGAAGACGCAGTAGAGGGCTCCCCCGAGGCAGAGGAGGAGGAAGGCCAGATCCTTGGACTTGAAACCGCGGCGGCTCAGGCTGAGGAATTCGTTGAAGGCGACGGAGAAGCACAGCGTGGCCATGACGATGGTCGGTATGGCACCTGGTTTCATATAGAGTGAAGTATAGAAGGCGCGGCCGGCCGCGCAAGGACCAAGCTCCGCGTTGAATCTTCCCCGCCGATCGCGTATCTTTGCGAGGTGCGCTATTCCGCGGATCACGCCGGCCGCATCGTCGTCCAGCCGGGCGGGCAGTTCGTCACGCGGGAGAAGACGGTCGTCTCCACCCTTCTGGGCTCCTGCGTCGCCGTCTGCCTCTACGACGAGTCCTCCGGCGTCTCGGGCATGAATCACTTCCTCCTGGCCCACCACCGCTACCCGCGGCACCTGCCTATGACCGCGAGCGAGGCCGGGCGCTTCGGCATCCACGCGATGGAGCTTCTCGTCAACGAGATGATGAAGCTCGGCGCCGACCGGAAGCGCCTCAAGGCCAAGGCCTTCGGCGGCGGCCACCTCTTCGTCTCCGTCTGCCTGGACAACTTCCCCTGCGTGGGCGACGTCAACCGGCGCTTCATCAAGGAGTACCTGGCCCTCGAGGGCATACCCCTGGTCTCCGAGGACCTCGGGGGCGAGCGGGGCCGCGTCATCTATTTCCACACCGACACCCACCAGGTCTTCCGGCGCTACGTGCGCCACGGGCGGCTCGACACCGTCCTCGACGAGGAGCACGGGCTCTGGGAGTCCTCCATCCGAAGCCACGAGGGGCCGGAAGCGGGCGAGGTCACGCTCTTCACCTGAGCCGAGGCGCGGCGAAGCGAGGCGAGGCGCCTGTACCTGCGCTAGATCCGGGAATCCTGGCCCGGGGCCCTAGCGCCGCGCCAGGGCGGCGGTGCGGGCGGCGAGCTCGCGGATCGGGATGCTCTCCTTGCCCTTGATGTAGGTCTCCAGGAGGCCGCCGAGCGGCGCGGACCATTTTTCGGGCACGCCTCCCATGACGCCGAGCACCGTGCCCACGAGGCCCGCGTTGCAGTCGACGTCCAGGCCCGCGTGGGCGAGGATGCGGAAGGACTCGGTGAAGTCGCCGCCGCCGTACCAGAGGGCGAGGATGACCGCGGCGATGTTGGGATAGGCGTGGATCCAGTTGTAGCGCTCGAAGCGCCTGTCCAGGACGCGCCAGGCCGCCTCGGCGCTCTCGTGCTCCCGCGCCGTCCGGAAGCACTCGTCCAGCACGGAAGCGTACTCGCTGCCCGAGGGCACGAAACGCGCGGCCTCCGCCAGGAGCGCGCGCGGCTCGCGGGCCGCGAAGGCGAGCGAACTGAGGACGGCCGCGTAGATCTCGCCGTACACGCCGTTCTCCGCGTGCGAGACCACCCCGTCTAGGTGCGCGAGGCGCGCGGCCTCCAGGGGCCGGCCGGGCGAGAGGAGGCCGCAGACCATGCCGCGCATCTGCGCGCCGATCCAGTTGAAGTAGGGATTGCGCCAGGTCCCGGACTCGGGCGGGAGGATGCCGTCGGCCAGGTTGTGGAGCGCCACCCACTCCGCCGACCAGCCGAAGGGGATCTGCCGCAGCCACTCGAAGCCCAGCTCGCGCGAGTCCATGCCCCCCCTGCCGAGCCGCTCGAAGACGTCGAGGAACACGAGCTCGTAGACGACATCGTCGTTCACCGTCTCGGGCGCCGCGATGTAGGAGTCGATGCGGCCGTACGTCTTTTCGATCCGCTCGCTGTGGTAGCCCTCGATGGCCGTGCCGAAGGCCCCGCCCGCGAGCTGGCCGGTCCAGCCGGCGTGTATGCGCTCCTCCAGGTTGCCTCGCACGGGGCGCGCGCGCTCGTCGTCGGCCGCGGGCATGGCGGCGCGAACCTCGTCCCAGAGCCGCGGGTGCCGGAACTTCCAGTAGGGATGGCTCGGGTCGGGAGGCGAGCCGTGGAGGGCGCCGAGGAGGCGGGCGGTGAACGCGCGCAGATCGTCGCGTCTGCCCGAGCGGGCGAGCTCCAGGCCCTCGGGCAGGAGCCGCTCGGCCTCGGCCACATCGTAGCCCCGGTTGCCCATGGCCTGGACCATCTCGACGTAGGGAATCTCGGGCGCCCCGGAGCCCGGCACCTTCGAACTCCAGAAAAGCGCGACGAGCTCGTCGCCGGAGGGGAAGACCGTCTCGGCGCTGTACCAGTCGCTCGGATGGGTCCGGCGGTCGAGCGGCACGGCGGCGAGCCTGAGCTCGCGGTCGATCAGCCAGGCGGGCTTGGGCGCCCGCCCCGGCAGGTCCTGTCGCGCTGCATCGATCATAGCTTCATCCCCCTCCGTCCGCGGCCTCGCCGCGCGTAGACGTAGAGCGCGGCGAGGGTCGCGATGTACGGCACCATCGCGGTGAACTGCGGCGCCACGCGGTAATTCTGCAGGAAGAGCCCGAGCCCGTCGAAAAAGCCGAAGAGCAGGGAGATGATCGCGATGCCCACGGGATGGCCGTCGACCAGGATGACCGCGGCGAGCGAGATCCAGCCCCGCCCGGCGGTCATGTTCTCGGCGAAGAGGGTCACGTAGCCGAGCGAGAGGAAGGCGCCGCCGAGGCCGCAGAGCACCGCGCAGGCGAGGAGCGATTGCGTGCGGATCCGCGAGGCGAGCACCCCGCTCGAGTCGAGCGAGGCGGCGTTGTAGCCGGCGGCGCGCAATCGCAGGCCGTAGCGCGTCCGGAACACGAGATAGGTGCAGGCTATCGTCGCGAGCGCCGCGAGGTAGACGATGAGGTTCCGTCCCGAGACGATCGGCCCGAGGAAGGGGATGTTCTCGACATAGGGGATGTGGATCGCGGGGACGGGGACGATGGCCTTGCTCGTGAACACGCCCTTCACCTTGAAGATCTGGCGCAGGAGATAGGTGGTGGTGCCGAGCGCGAAGAGGTTCAGGGCTATGCCGGTCACGAACTCGTCGGTCTTGAGCTTGACCGAGAAGAAGATGAAGATCGCCGCGAGCGCGAGCGAGCCCAGGATCGCGAAGGCCAGGCCCGCGAGCCAGGAGTGGAAGAGGAAGGAGCCGAGGACGGCGAAGAAGGCCGCCATCAGCATCATGCCCTCCATCGCGATGTTGAAGACTCCCGCGTAGAAGGTCAGGGCGCCGCCCAGGGCCGCGAGGAGGATGGGCGTCGCCCCCGAGATCATGCCGGTGATGAGGCCGATGAGGACATTCACGCCGACCTCCCCTTCGCCTGCCGACGGGCCGCCATCCGGTCCAGGAAGACGTTCGCGTACTCGCGGGTGGCCACGATGACCAGCACGAGCACGGCCTCGAGCACCTGGGCTATCTCGCTGGGCACGTTCGTGATGAGCTCCATGCCGAGCGCCCCCGTCTGGATGGCCGCGATGAAGACGCCGTAGACGATGGTGCCCAGGATGCCGTTGTTCGCCATGATGGCGATCATGATGCCGTCCCAGGCGTAGTTGGCGCCGAGCCCCTTGATGAAGCGGTGCGGGCCTCCCATGACCACGAGAGCGCCCGCGAGCCCGGCGAGCGCTCCGGTGACGAGCATGATCGCCCAGAAGTTGCGGTCGATGTCGCAGCCGCCGAGGCGGGCGAAGACCGAGTTCTGCCCCGTCATCCGCCACTCGTAGCCCGCCCGCCAGCGCCGGAAGACGAACCAGACTATCGCCGCGGCGGCGAGCATCACGAGGACCGAGGCGCTCAAGGGGCCGAGGTCGGGCATCCAGCCGCCGCCGGCTATGGGCAGGGTCATCGGGGAGAAGGCCTTGCGGTCCATGAAGGGATAGGCGATGGCCCAGGCCGTGAAGAAGTCGGCGATCATGTTGAGCATGAGCGTCACGATGAACTCGCTCATGCCGAAGGCCTGGCGCAGGAAGGCCGCCACGCCCGACCAGAGCGCCCCGCCGGCTATGCCGGCGGCGAGGAGGAGCGGAACGGCGAGGCCGGCGGGCAGCGGCAGGTATATGCCGACCAGCGTGGCCGCGAGGGCCCCGAAGACCAGCTGCCCCGGCTGGCCCAGGTTGATCGGCCCCGAGGCGAAGGCCACCGAGGCGGAGAGTCCCGTGAGGATGAGGGGCACCGAGTTCTTGAGAGTCGTGGCCAAGGGCCCGGCCCCCGCGAGCGAGAGCTGGAACAGGGCTCCGTAGGCCGACACCGGCTCGTAGCCCTGCAGGAGCATGATGAGGCCGCCCACGGCCAGGGCCACCGCGACCCCGACCACGCCGCTCCACAGTTTTCGGCTCACGAGGCCGCCTTCCCTTCCAGCATGTAGCGCCCCACTTCCTCCACCGTCGTGCCTTCGGTCGCGAGGTCGGCGGCGATCTTTCCGCGGTGCATCACCAGGATGCGGTCGGTGACGAGGAAGAGCTCCTCCAGGTCGGCCGAGACGAGGAGGACCGCGCGGTCGGCGTCGCGCATCGCGAGGATCTCGCCGTGCACGTACTCGATGGAGCCCACGTCGAGCCCGCGCGTGGGCTGGTCCATGAGGAAAAACGGCGTGGGCAGGAGGAGCTCGCGGCCGAGGATCAGCTTCTGCTGGTTGCCGCCCGAGAGCGAGCGGAACTCGCTCGAGCGCGAGGCCATCTGCACCGAGAAGCGCGCCGCGAGCCGGTCCACGAACTCGCGGGCGGCGCGGTAGTCGAGCACGAGGCCGCGCCAGAAGGTGAAGCGCCCGTCCAGGCGGTGATGGGTCATGATGGCGTCGTCGAGGATGGAAGCCTGAAGGCTCGCGCCCATCCCGCCCCGGTCCTGGGACACGAAGGAGACGAGCTTGCGCCGCTCGAGGATGCTCAGGGCCGTGAGGTCGCGGCCTTCCACGTGGACGGAGCCTCCGCTGGGCTCCGCGAGCCCCATCACCGCGTTGACGAGCTCGAACTGGCCGTTGCCCTCGACCCCGGCTATGCCGACGATCTCGCCCGCGTGCACCCGGAAGGACACCTCGTCGAGGAGCCTGAGGCCGTCGGCCCTGACGCGGCTCAGGTTCCTCGCCTCGAAGACGACCTTGCCGCGCGGATGCTCGCGGCGCCGCGAGGTGAAGATGACCTGCCGCCCCACCATCATCTCGGCGAGCGCTTCCTTGCCCGTCCCGGAGGCGGCGACGGTGGCGACCGTGCGGCCCTTGCGCATGACCGTGATGCGGTCGCTCAAGGCCAGCACCTCGTCGAGCCGGTGCGATATGAAGAGGATCGTGTGTCCGCCGTCCCTGAGCCGCTTGAGCTCGGCGAAGAGCTGGGGAATTTCCTGCGGCGTGAGCACGGCCGTGGGCTCGTCGAGAATGAGGACCGAAACGTTGCGGTACAGGAGCTTGAGGATCTCGACCTTCTGCCGGGCGGCGACCGAGATGGCGTCGACCCGCGCCAGGGGATCGAGATTGAACTGGAACTCCTCGATCTTGCCGCGGACGGCCTCGACGGCGCGCGTCTTGTCCAGCCGCCCGAAGGCGCGCACCGGCTCGGCGCCGAGCACGACATTCTCCCAGACCCGGTACTGGGAGATCAGCTCGATCTCCTGATGCACCATCCCGATGCCGTGCGCGATCGCCTCGCCCGGTTCCCGGAAGCGCAGGCTCTCGCCCTCGAACTCGATCCGTCCCGAGTCGAAGGGCACGAGGCCGTAGAGCAGCTTCATGAGCGTGCTCTTGCCGGCCCCGTTCTCCCCCACGATCGAGTGGATCTCGCCCTTGCGGAAGCTCACCGAGACTTCGTCCACGGCGAGCACGTTCGGCGGGTAGACCTTCACGAGGTCATGGAGCGCTATGAGATCTGCCATCGACTGCTGCTCTGAGGGAAGTGATGCGGCCTAGGAAGACGACCACGGAAACGCGGAGACGCGGAGACGCGGAGACGCGGAGATGGAAAATCGATATGCCCGCGGACTCGATCAACGATTTCTCCGTGACTCCGTGGTCCGCTCCCCGCCGCGCCGGCTCCGGTCACTGCCAGACGTTCTCGCCGTTGTACATCTGGACGGCGAGCTTGCCGTCGATGATGTCCTGCCGGGCCTTCTCCACCGTGTCGACTATGCTCTGCGGCAGCACCGGCTGCTTGGCGGTGAAGACGAGATCGACTCCGCCCGAGGCCAGGCCCATGTCGAGGATCTGCCCCGGCTTGTAGGTTCCGTCCTTGATCGTCTTGTAGACTTCTTCGATGGAGCTGCCCACGTTCTTCACGTCGCTCGCGATGACGTGGCCGGGCTCGAGATCGTTCTGGTTGGTGTCGACGCCGATGGCGTAGAGCCCGCGGTCGGCCGCGGCCTGCAGGACGCCGATGCCCGCCGCCGCCGCGACCTGGAAGACCACGTCCGCCTTCTGGTCGTAGAGCTGCAGGGCGGCCTGCTTGCCCTTGGCCGAATCGTCCCAGGCTCCGCCCAGCGCCTTGGTCAGGACCTTGATGCCGGGGTCGACCGCGTGCGCGCCGTTTTCATAGGCGAAGACGAAGGCGCTCACGATGGGATCGGTGTCGCCGCCGACCACGCCGATGACCTTGGCCGGATTGATGCCCTTCAGGGAGCTGTCCGTCGTGGCCAGGGCCGCGGTCATGCCGGCGAGATAGGCGCTCTGCTCGGCGAGGTAGAAGACCGAGGTGATCGTCTTCTTGGGATTCTGCACCACGGTGTCGATGTTGACGAAGATCTTGTTCGGGTACTTGTCGGCGATGGCCTTGAGCTGGTCCTCGAAGCCGTAGGAGATGACGAAAATGACGTCGGCGTACTGCACGGCCGCCTGCAGGGCGGGCTGGAACTTGCCGGCGTCGAAGTTGCACTCGATGGTGCGCGTCTCGACCTTGTACTGGCTCTCGATGTTCTTGATGCCGGCCTCGCCGGAATCATAGAAGGCATTGTCCCCGAGCGCGCCGTTGATGAGATACACGACCCGGTTGGTTTTCGGGCCGGTCGGCGCGCAGCCGGTCAGGGCCGCGGCGAGGACGAGCGCCGCGCCGGCGAGGATCGCGAAGAATCTTCTGCGTTTTCCCATGAGATTCCTCCTTGAGTGTAGCCGGACGGACCGGCTTCCCGATCGATTGTAGTCCTGGTTGTCGGCGGGGGTCAACACGATCGATACTCCCTGTGCTGCGCTCTGCTTCGTCTTCGTGCCGACAGTTCCGTCAGTTGTTCATCTTCTTCAGTATTTTGAGAATGTCTTCATAGTATTCATGGTTCAGGGTCATTTCCGCATCGGCCTGCTCGTCGGCCGCCTTTTCCGCCTCGAGTATTCTATTCACCCGCTCCTGGTCGCTGATGATGTCAACGATCTTGTCCTGGAAGGTGCTGGTCAGCAATTCCATGGATTCCCGGGCTTTTTCCACATTTCTGTCCAGTTCGCCATTGAGTCCGCGAAACAGCTCATCCAGCTCCGATGTCTCGATTTCAAGTTTCCGTATGAAACCCGAATATTCCTTCCGCTCTTCGATCAAGTCCTTCTTTCGCTCTATCGACAGGATCACGGAATTGAATATCGAATATGTCTTCCGGATTTCGTCGACAAAGGCGCTTATGCTTCGCATATTGTCGATCTCGCGCTTCTCGATGCCCTCGATTTTCCGGATCTTCTCCTGCAGCCCATTCGAGATCTCGGCCTTGTCTTCCTGGGGCAATTCGCTTCGCCCGATTTTCGCCAATTCTTCGCCCGCTTCATTCAAGCTCTTCCCAAGCCTTTCCAGCAACGCCCTATGCGGATTGATGTATTCGTTCATCGCCTTCTTGGCATTCTCCAGTCTTTTCGCGTATTCCGTCTTCATCACCATCAAGAGTTGACCGATCAGATATTCGGTATCGGTCACCAATCTCTCGTATTCGTTTCCGTAGCGGTCCGCTTCCATTTCTCCGTCTATTTCGGCGATCGACCTGACCGCATCCTGCCACAGTCCCTTATAGCAGAGCTCGTCGATGTCATAGCGGAATTTATTGGGAATGAGGGGCTTGATGTAGGCGGAATAGTATTCGAAAAGATCGGAGCGATCCTTGTTCCTGTCTTTCGACTTCGAATAGGCGAACGAATCCGCCATCCGGCTGAAGCGATTGAGATACAGGAGCTTTTCGAGGCGAAAATCCATTTCCTTTTTGTCATCGCTTTTCTTGTAGTCTATTATCCACTTCGCCAGATACTTGATTTTGCTGTTCGAATAGGCCACTACGAGGTCCATCAGCTCATCGTACAGATCCACAATTGTCTCCTCGCATTTCGCCGGCATTCGGGCCGCGAATAGCGATCGCAGACTATGTAGTATAGCGCCGCAGGCGCGCGGAAGGATCGCCCTTCACGCTTTTTTTGCTGGCCGGGAGCGAGAAGATCGAGGGGCCCTGGAGAATCCGGGCCTTATTCGGGGAGATACGGCTCAGTGTCCGGGATACTGCACAGGGCAAGGATACTCTCCCCGAGCGAGCAGGGCTCTCCATTGGCGAATTGCTTTTCGGCGCTTCGCTTCTACCATAGGTCTCGTGACCGAGCTCCATCAAAGTCTCGTCTATAATATGAAACGCCGAAGGGCCCAACTCGCCATTTCCCAGATGGAACTCGCGGAGCGCGCGGGGATTTCCGCGGGCTATGTCGGCGAGATCGAGATGGGGCGGAAATTCCCTACGCCCGAAACGCTCGAAAGCCTCGCCGAGGCGCTCGAGCTGAGGCCCTTTCGCCTCCTCATGAGTCCGGACGATGTGGCCGACTCGGCCGGTCCCGGCGCCGTGTACGATGCGGCCGGCATGATCCGCGAGCGCCTCGACCGGAATCTGGACGATTTGATGAAGGATTTGAAGCGCAAGTCTCCGCGCTGAATGATCCATCGTATTCTTTCTCCCTCCAGTTGCCCGGCTCGAACCGAGAGGCTAGACTAGCCGCGACACCTGTCCGCGGAAAATCGCGGCTCGGCCCGGGCGCCGCGCCGTTCCGGCGATTCTTCCCGGCGAAAGAGGCTAGATCATGGAAAAACCGGCCACAACCCGCGCCCTGGTCCTGATGATCGTCGTCGTGGGGCTGCTCAACGCGGACCAGAATCTCATCAATTCGAATCTCAGTCTCATCGAGGGCGAGTTCCGCGTCGACGACGCCGCTATAGGGCTCATGAGCGGGCTCTTCACGATTCTCGGAGCGGCGGTGAGCCTCGCGGCCGGCTACCTGTCGGACAAGGGCTCGCGCAAGCGCCTCTTCCTCGCCGCCGTGCTCGTAAGCGAGATCCCCTGCTTCCTGACCGCGTTCTCGGCGAACTGGGGGCAATTCTTCGCCTTCCGCATCCTCACGGGCTTCGGCGTGGGGGCCTCATTCCCCATCATCTTCTCGATGCTCGGCGACATGTACGGCGAGAAGCGGCGCGCGACGGCCGTGGCCTGGATGACGACGGTGATGGGCATCGGGCAGATACTCGGCCAGGTCGTCTCGGGCTACTTAAGTCCGGTCATCGGCTGGCGGCCGCCCTTCGTCGTCGTCTCGGTGCCGACGATCCTCGCCCTCGGCCTCTTCGCCGCCCTGGTCAAGGAGCCGAAGCGGGGCGCGGCCGAGTCCTCGACCGAGCAACTCGTGGCCGCCGGCCTCGCCTACCCCAGGACGATCAGAGCCTCGGACTACCTCAGGCTCTTCACGACGAGGACCAACCTTCTCCTTTTCATCCAGGGGATCATGGGCACGATACCCTGGGGAGCCATACCGCTCTTCCTCGTGAAGTTCATGAGCGAGAACAAGGGCCTCTCCGAGGCCGCGGCGAACACCTCCTTCCTCCTCTTCGCCGCCGGCAACATCGTGGGCACGATCCTCGGCGGCCTGGCTGGCGGCGCGGTCTTCAAGCGCAGCGCCAAGAGCCTGCCGCTCTTCTGCGCCTGGACCACCCTCCTCGGCGCGGGCATCACCATCTACCTTTTCGCCTTCCTGTCGACGCCCAGCCTCCTCATCACCCTGGGAATCGGCTTCCTCGCCGCCTTCTTCGTGTCGATGACCGGGCCGAACATGCGCACGATGCTCCTCGACGTCAACGTGCCCGAGAACCGCGGGGCCATCTTCTCGGTGTTCAACCTCACCGATTCCCTGGGCACGGGCCTGGGCAAGTTCATAGGCGGACTTCTTTCCGTAAGCCTCGGCCTGGGCGCGGCGATCACCATTTCGGCCGCGTTCTGGATTCCCTGCGCCATCGTGCTGGGGATCGCGAGCCTGGTCTTCGCCGCGGACATACATGCCTTGCATACGACCATGGAGAAGGTAGCCCGGGACATGAAGTCGGCCTCGCAGCTGCCTCTCGGGCCCGGGGCGGCGGCTCCGGCGAGGCCCGAGTCGGAATGAGGGATTTTTGCAGCAGGGGGGTATAGCTTGAACTGCACTGTTTTCGCGCATCGCGGGTTCAGGGGCGTCGCGCCCGAGAATACGCTGCTCGCCGCGGCCAAGGGCTACGAAATCGGCGCGGACTGGTGGGAGCTCGACGTGGCGGCCAGCTCCGACGGCGAGCTCTTCGTCATCCACGACGACAGCCTGGCGCGCACGACCGACGCGGCGGCCGCCTTCCCCGGCCGCGCGCCCTGGACGGTCTACGACTTCACGGCCGCGGAGCTGGCGCGTCTGGACGCTGGATCGTGGTATGCCGCGGCCGATCCCTTCGGCCAGGTCCGCTCGGGCCGGGTGAGCCGCTCGGAGCTGGCGGGCTTCCGCGGCCTGCGCCTTCCCACCCTGCGCGAGGCGCTGGAATTCACCAAGGCGAAGTCGTGGAAGGTCAATGTCGAGATCAAGGACGCGAGCGGCCATCCCTGCCACGAGTGGATCGTGGAGCGCGTCGTCGAGCTCGTCCGCGCGCTGGGCATGACCGACAGCGTCCTCGTCTCCTCCTTCAACCACGAGTACATCGTGCGCGCCAAGGCGGCCGAGCCCGCGCTGGCCACCGGCGCCCTCGTCGAGGAGGCGGTCGCCGACCCCGTGGCCCTCCTAATGCGCACGGGGGCGGTCTCCTACAACCCCGGCCTGGAGATACTCACCGAGGAGGCCGTGCGCGCCGTGCGCGCGGCCGGCAAGGACGTCTTCGTCTGGACGGTGAACGAGCTGCCCGACATGGAGCGCATCCTGGGCTGGGGCGTCACGGGCATTTTCACCGACTTCCCCGACCGGCTGCTCGGCCTCCTCGGCAGGACGGGCAGGTAGCGGGCCGAAGGTCCCGGCCCCGCGGGCCGCCTTTCAAAAACGTCTCGCGGCCGGAAATTTCCGATCCTTAAACGTTGCCCGATCGGCAAGTCGGGTCTACAATCGTTTCCCGGGCCCTCGTTCTGTCCCCGGCCCGACAAAATCACGAGGAGGACGCGCAATGAAACGTCTCGTCATCGCCTTGGCAGCCTTCGCGCTGCTCTGCGGTACGGCTTTCGCCGAGCCGGTCACCATCGAGTTCTGGCATGCCATGGGAGGGAAGAACGGCGACGTAACCCAGGCCATCATCGACAAGTTCAACGCCAGCCAGAGCGACTACAAGGTCGTGGGGGTGTTCAAGGGCTCGTACGCGGACACCATGAACGCGGGCATCGCCGCCTTCCGCGCGGGCCAGCCGCCCGCCATACTGCAGGTCTACGAGGTCGGCACCGCCACCATGATGTCGGCCAAGGGCGCCATCGTGCCGGTCTACAAGCTCATGCAGGAAGAGGGGCAGAGCTTCGATCCGCACGAGTTCATCCCGGCCATCTCGGGCTACTACTCGACCTCCTCGGGGCAGATGCTCTCCATGCCCTTCAACAGCTCGACCGCGGTCATGTACTACAACAAGGACGCCTTCCGGAAGGCCGGCCTCGATCCCAACAAGCCGCCCAAGACCTGGCCCGAAGTCTTCGCCGACGCCCGCAAGCTCAAGGCCGCTGGCTATCAGGGCGGGCTCACCTCCAACTGGTTCGGCTGGATCCAGCTCGAGAACTTCTCGGCCTGGCACAACGTGCCCTTCGGCACCAAGTCCAACGGTTTCGACGGCTTCGACACCCGTCTCGTCTTCAACGGCCCCTTGCAGCTCAGGCACCTCACCAACCTCTACAACCTGAGCAAGGAAGGCGTGTTCATCTACGGCGGCCGCGACAACGCCGCCAACTCCCTGTTCACCTCGGGCCAGGTGCCCATCCACTTCGAGTCCATCGGCGGCTACGGCGCCATGAAGTCGACCTGCAAGTTCGACTTCGGCGTGGCCATGCTCCCCTACTACCCCGACGTCAAGGGCGCGCCCCAGAACTCCATCATCGGCGGCGCGAGCCTCTGGGTCATGGCCAAGCAGAGCCAGGCGCAATACAAGGCCGTCGCGGCCTTCCTGACCTTCCTCTCCAAGCCCGACATCCAGTCCTACTTCCATGAACAGACCGGGTATCTTCCCGTGACCTTGGCCGCGTACAAGCTCACCAAGGAGCAGGGCTACTACAAGGACAACCCCGGCCTCGAGGTCGCGATCCAGCAGCTCAACAACAAGACGCCGACGCCCAACTCGCGCGGCATCCGCTTCGGCTACATGCCCCAGATCCGCACCATCTGCGACGAGCAGTGGGAGTCGATCCTCGGCGGCAAGGAGACGGTCAAGCAGGGCCTGGACAACATGGTCAGGCTCGGCAACGAGCTCCTCCGGAAATTCGAGCAGATAGCCCAGTAGGAACGGACGGCAGCGATGGCGAAACAGTACGAATTCTCTTCGAGGCGGCTCCCCTACCTCCTGGTCCTGCCGCAGATGGCCATAGTCTTCGTGTTCTTCTTCTGGCCGGCGATCCAGGCGGTCTGGCAATCGCTCTACATACAGGACGCCTTCGGCCTGTCGATGATCTTCGTCGGCCTGTCGAACTACGTGCGGCTCTTCAAGGACCCTTCGTACATCAACTCGCTCTTCATAAGTTTCGCCTTCGCCGCCGTCGTCGCCTTCTCGGCGATGACCCTGGCGCTCTTCCTCGCGGTCCAGGCCAACCGCCGCATCCGCGGCGCGGCCTTCTACAAGACCATGCTCGTGTGGCCCTACGCCATGGCGACGCTGGTGGCCGGCGTGCTCTGGCTGTTCCTGTTCAGCCCCAACGTCGGGATCATCGCCTACTTCCTCAAGCACAGCCTGGGCATCGACTGGAACCACCTCCTGCGGGCGGGCCAGGCCTTCCTCCTGGTCTCGATCGCCGCGTCGTGGAAACAGGTTTCGTACAACTTCGTCTTCTTCCTCGCGGGGCTGCAGAACGTCCCCGCCGCCCTCGTCGAGGCCGCGGCCATCGACGGGGCGAGCCCCTTCAGGAGGTTCTGGTCGGTCGTCTTCCCGCTCCTGTCGCCGACGACCTTCTATCTCCTCGTCATGAATCTCGTCTACGCCTTTTTCGAGACCTTCCCCATCATCCACCAGGTGACCGAGGGAGGCCCCGGCCAGGCGACGAACATCCTCGTCTATCGGGTCTACAAGGACGGCGTCATCAATCTCGATCTCGGAGCCTCCTCGGCCGAGTCGGTCATCCTCATGCTCATCGTGATAGGCCTGACCGTCCTGCAGTTCCGCTTCGTCGAGCGGAAAGTCACCTACTAGGGAGGCGCGCCATGGTCGAACGTTCCCTCGCGAAGCGCGCCGCGCCGCACCTCTTCCTCATCCTGGCGATCGTCATCTTCCTCGCTCCCATCTGGGTGGCCTTCGTCGCGTCGACGCAGACGCTCCCGGACATCCTCGCCGCGCCGATGTCGCTCCTGCCCGGCACGCACTTCGTCGAGAATTACGTCCGCGCCCTGGTGCACGGCTCGGACAACCTGGGCGCCTCGGCCCTGACGATGCTCGAGAACAGCCTCATCATGGCGCTCGGCATAGCCGTCGGCAAGATCGCCGTGTCGCTCCTGGCGGCCTTCGCCATCGTGTACTTCGATTTCCGCCTGCGGAAGTTCTGCTTCTGGACGATCATCGTCACGCTCATGCTGCCCGTGGAGATCCGCATCATGCCGACCTACAAGGTCGTGGCCGACCTCCACATGCTCGACAGCTACTGGGGCCTCATCCTGCCCATGATCGTCTCGGCCACCGCGGTCTTCCTCTTCCGCCAGTTCTTCATGTCGGTGCCGCGCGAAATCGCCGAAGCCTCGCAGATCGACGGCTCGAGTCCCATGGAGTTCTTCCGCCGGATACTCCTGCCCATGACCCGCACCCCCATCGCGGCCATGTTCGTGATCCAGTTCATCTACGGCTGGAACCAGTACCTCTGGCCTCTCCTTATCACGACCAAGCAGAGCTACTACACGCTGCTCATCGGCATCAACCGCATGCTCGCCGTGGCCGACGCCCAGGTGGAGTGGCAGATCGTCATGGCGACCACGCTCATCGCCATGATCCCTCCGGTCCTGGTCGTCCTCTTCATGCAGCGGCAGTTCGTGTCGGGCATGACCGACACGGAGAAATGAACCAAGGAGACACCATGGCCAAGCGTTCCAACGGTCTGTTCGCGGGGCTCGTATTCCTCCTCGCATTCCTCTTCCTCGTCGCCCTCAATCCCACCAGGGACGAGTTCATCGCCTGGATGTCGGCGCGGGAGGCCGGAGCGGCTTCGCGCAACGCGACCTCGGGCCTCATCGGCCGGATCGGCCAGGGCGTCGGCGGCGTGGTGGGGAGCATCGAGGGCGGGATCTTCCGCAGGCACAACTACGGTTTCTTCTCGCTCTTCTCGCGGGACGGGGGGAAGGTGGTCTATCTGGGCGCGGCGAAGCTGTTCATCAGGCTGAAGTAGCCCGGGCCGG
>DATKVK010000076.1:0-72333 GCA_035530095.1 Rectinemataceae bacterium
CTTCTGCGATGTGATTACCTTGTAGCTTTCCTGCTGGAGGTTGAGCATCTCCTGGGCCACGACGGCGAAACCGCGCCCCGCCGCGCCGGCGTGGGCCGCCTCGATGCGCCCGTTCATGCTGAGGAGGCTCAGGCGGTCGGAGATGTCGGCGATCGAGTCCATGGACTGGGCCATGAAGGCGCGCATCTCCTCCAGGTGGTCCAGGTCGGACCTGAGTTCCCGGGCCTCCCTCGACTCGCTCTCCGAGGCCTCGTCGATGGCCTCGGTCCGCCTCGTGATCCCTTCCTGCGTCCGCGCCTGGGCCTCGAAGCTCTCGCTCAGCTCCCGGCAGACGGCGGCCACGGAACGCACGGCCTCGGACATCTCGCCGTACGAAGCCGATATCTCCTCGACAGCCCCGAGCACGGCATTGACGGTGTCCGAGAGAGACTGCGTGCTTCTGGTCTGATTATGCAGTCGCTTGAGATAGGAGTCGTGGAGCCGGGCGATGCGGGAGTCGGCGAGCGAGAGCCGGCCTTCCAGCGAGGAGCGCTCGTCCTCGCGCTCCCGGCCCTCGCGCTCGAGGCTCGCGGCGCGCTCCCTGAGCGACTCGATCTCCCTTTCCCTTTCGGAGAGCAGACGGATCAGTTCTTTTCGGTTCCTCGAATGGCTGTTTTTAATCACGGTGAGGCTCCATACCGGGGGAGGGCCGGGGCCCTTCAATCAAGGCCTGCGGTTGACGGTCGGGGCCGAGCTCCGACCTGCGGAATCGGCTCGTCCGACAATCCTATCCCCTCGGCGCCGTTTGTCAAGGCGCTCCGCGCATGATCACCGCCATCCCGCCGAAGCGCGTAGCTACGCGCGATTGACCGTTCCGAAGGCTCGACGTACTCTGGTCCCGACGCCGCATTTCAAAGCGCCGCATTGGATATGGGCGCCGGTTGGAGGAGCATTCGTTTGAGCTCGCGGAAGCTGTACGACGCGATCCACGCCGCGAACATCGGGCGGATCGCCTCGGGCGAGATCGTCCTCGACGACTACCTGGGCGGGAAACTTCCCGACTCGCGGGTGGGCGTATCCCTCGTCATCTCCGCTCGGTCCTTCGCCGGCTCCTATGCGAAGCTTGTGAGCTCCGCGCGTCGGGCCGAGCCGTGGCAGTACTACTATCCGTTCCACGATCTGCATATCACCGTGTTCGATTTCATCCGGGGCAGCGAGGCCTACCGGCCGGACGCGCGCCTCGAGAAGCGATTCCTCGATTTGGCGCGCGAGGCCGCCCGATCGTTCGAGCCCTTCGCCATCCGCTTCTCGGGCATCGTGTTCAGCGACGCGGCGGGCCTCATCCAGGGATACGACGACGATCTCCTCGCGAGGCTGCGGCAGGCCATCAGAGAGCTTATGGAGGACGCCGGCCTCGCCAACGATGAGCGATACCGCTCCGAGTCGGCGCACCTCACCTTCGCGCGCTTCATCTCCCCCCTCGCCAGTCCCGGCGGGCTTCGCGAGTTCATAGACGGGAACCGGGAGACCGAGATCGGGCGCGAGCGAGTCGACGCTCTCGAGCTCGTCGAACACGACTGGTACGACAGGCGGGCCACCAGGCGGATCATCGGAAGGGTCGAACTCCGAGGATCGCCGGGGAGAAATTCCGCCGATACGGCCGTCTCAGGGGAGCGCCAGGCTCGGTCCGCGATTGCGCCTGGGCGCCGAGATCGCTACCATGGGCTCTCGGAGGCTATTGTGAACGGTAATCCTATCGTGGCCCTTCTCGGGCGCAGACTCAGACTGGCGGTGGTCGGCGGCGGCGCCGGCTCATTCATAGGCGGCATGCACCGCATGGCTGCTCGGCTGGACGACCGCTACGAGCTGGCGGCCGGCGTGCTCTCCTCCGATCCGGCGAAGGCCCTGGAGCAGGGACGCGAGCTCGGCCTGCCCGCGGGGCGGGCCTACGGCTCCGTGGCGGCCATGCTCGAGGCCGAGGCGAGGCGGGAAGACCGCGTCGACGTGGTCGCCATCATGACCCCGAACGACAGCCACTTCGAGTACGCCAGCGCCGCCCTGGCCGCGGGCTACGACGTCATCTGCGACAAGCCCATGACCAACACCCTCGCGGAGGCCGAGACGCTTCACCGCCTCGCGCTGGAGAGCGGCCGCGTCTTCTGCCTGACGCACAACTACACGGGCTACCCCATGGTGCGGCAGGCGGCGGCCATGGTCGAGGCGGGCCAGCTCGGGACCGTCCGACTCGTCCAGGTCGAGTACGTGCAGGGCGGGAAGGCCGACGAGAGCGACCCTTCGGGGCCCAAGCTCCCCTGGCGCTACGATCCGATGCGCGGCGGTCCCTCGCTCGTCCTGGGCGACATCGGCACTCACGCGCACAACCTTCTGCGCTTCATCTCCAGGCTCGAGGTCGAGGAGCTCGCGGCCGAGGCCGGGGCCGTGGTGCCGGGCCGCAAGGTCCACGACTACGCCGGGGCCCTCCTCAGGCTCTCGGGCGGGGCGCGCGGCTCGTTCTGGGTCACCCAGGCCGCGGCCGGGGTCGAGAACTGCCTGCGCATCCGCGTGAGCGGCACGCGGGGCAGCCTGGAGTGGCAGCAGGAAGTGCCGCAGGAGCTGGTCTTCAAGCCGCTCTCGGGCAGCGCCAGGATCTTCACGCCGGGCGGCCCCGAACTCCTCCCCCTGGCCCGCCGCTCCTCGCGCATCGTGAAGGGCCACCCGGAGGGCTTCCCCGAAGCCTTCGCGAACCTCTATTCCGACGCGGCCGAGGCCATAGCGGCCCGCATCGCCGGGAAGAAGCCCGATCCGCTCGCCCTCTACTTTCCCAGCTCGGCCGACGGCCTCGCGGGCCTGCGCTTCGTCGCCGCGGCCGTCGAGTCCAGCGCCAGGGGCGGCGCCTGGATCAAGGTGGCGAGGGGCTGAGGGGCGTCCCGGCGCGCACGGATTCTGCGAGCGGAACGGCTGCGAGAGGAGCAAGGAACGCATCGGCGTCCACGCTAGCCCAGGCGCTTGTCGTAGCAGAAGAACTCCTCGCGACGGCCGGGAAACCTGATGCCGCCCGTCTGCCGGTATCCCAGCTTGACGAAGAGCGCGTTCATCGGCGCGTTGAGCGAATACGTATCGGAGCGGATGTAGTCCGTGCCGCTGCCGCGCGCCAGGTCCTCCGCGAAGAGAAAAAGCGCCTTGGCGATCCCCTGCTTCCTGCGACCCGGATGCACGGCGAGGCGATGGATGACCGTCGCGGGCCCCGGCCTCGACCACCGGACCGGGGCGTATTCCTCGGGCTCCTCTCGGTTGAGGCAGGCGAGGGCCCTGAGCTCGCCCGGCTCGCCCTCGGCCGTCTCGACGAAGAGGCTGCCTTGCCTGATGTCGGAGAGGAAGTCGGCAGCGGCGGGATACTGCTCGCTCCACTGGTCGCTGCCTTCGTCACGCATTTGCCGGACGACGAGGCCGATCATCGACATGATGGCCGGAAGCTCGGACTCAGCCGCCTGCCGGATCATGAGGCCGCTCCGCCGGCCTTCGCCGCCGCGCCCGCCGCGCCCGCCGCGCCCGCCGCTTTCCGCTGTCTGTCCAGGTTGTCGCGGATGCGCCCGAGCAGCTCGGAAGCGTGCCTGATCTCTCCGGGGCTGAAGCCGCCGAGGCAGCGCTCCAGGTGAGCGTTCTCGTCGGCGACCAGGAGCCCGTATTTCCTCAGCGCCTTGCGCGTCGGCTTGAGGAGCCGCGAGCGGCCGTCGGCGCCGTCGACCCGCCTCTCGACGTAGCCGAGCGCCTCCAGCTTCTGGACCGCCTTGGTCGTGGTGGTCTTGTCCACCCGGACGAGCTCCGAGAGCCGATTGAGGTTTATGCCGGGGTTCTCGCAGAGGCGGGTCAGGAAGACGGACTGCCCCTTCTGGAGGCCCAGGGCCCTGTAGCCGATGTCGGAGAGCGACTGGACGGTCCTCGCGATCGCCCCGACGTCCCGCAGGATGGTGCTGCTCAAGGCGGCCATCGGTTCCTCCCGGATAGTTGGACTTTCAACTATCCGGGAATATAGCGGCGAATGGTTGAAATTGCAAGTATAGCCGCCGGACCGCGTCAGCAGCCGAAGAGACGCCGCTTGAGCCAGGCTGTGGACTTGACGGCGTCGCCTTCGGCGACGAGGCCGCGGAGCTCCTCCATCGCGGTCTCGTCGAGCCACGCTTCGACCGCCTGGAGGAATTCGACGCTGTTTCTCAGCGCTCCCTGCCCGTCCTCCCGGTAGGGGTACTGGTCCATCGAGTACCATCCGTCGTAGCCCGTCTCGCGGAGCCAGAAGAGCAACTCGACGAACTCCGCGAAGTGCACCGAACCGACGATCATGTCGTCGTCCCAGGATCGGTAGTTGTCGTTGAAATGCAGATGGAAGAGCTTCTTCCCGAAGTCGGAGAGCAGGACCGCGGCCTCGGCCATGTTCTCGCCGCCCGCGAGGGAGTGCCCCGTGTCGACCGTGACCCCGACGTTGGGCCGGCCCGTCTCCTTGGCCACGAGGAGGGTGTCCGCGGCCCTGGCCCAGGTCGAGTGCGTGCGCGGCTCTTTCGGCTTGTATTCGAGCGAGAACTTGATGTCCGGATAGGCTTCCGCGGCCTTCCTGACGGCCTCGATGGTGTGGCGCCTATCGCGGAGGTAGTCGGACTGGAAGATGTAGTCGTATCCGTCCTGCCCCGGCCAGAGGTTGATGAGCGGGCAGGCGAGCTTCCGAGCCATCTCCGCCGCGGCGCAGGTCTCGTCGAAGGCCTGCGCTCGGACCGCGGGGTCCTTGGACGTGAAGGCTCCCTTGCCCCATACCTGCCGGGAAAAATGATCGGGGATGATCGAGACGCAGGCGAGGGCGTGCCTGGCGAGGAGCTCGCCCATCTCCTCCACGTTCTCCCGGGTGACATCCCAGGTGCCGACGAGTTCGACGCCGCGCACGCCGGAGATTTCCGCTGCCTGGCGGATCATCTCGGCCTTCGGCGGCTGGGTCTTGTATCCCGACGACAGGAACCTGTCGCAGGTGTTCCCCAGATTGCCGAGGATGATCGAGTACTTATTCATGCGCCACCTCCCTTCAGCTTGGCTGGATACCGTCGCCGATGCGCCGTACGCTTCGTCGCTCTATGAGTTTCCCTCCGATGAGGACTTTGACCGAAGGCATGTCGGCATCGCCTCGGATACGGGCGACGAGGAGCTGGATCGCCATCCGCCCGATCTGCGCCTTGGATACCTGGATCGTCGTGAGCGGCGGATCCATCACCGCCGAAAGGGGGAGATCGTCGAAGCCGACGATGGAGATGTCCTCCGGAATCAGGAGACCTGCATCCGAGAAAGCCTTGAGACAGCCGCTGGCGAGGATGTCATTGGCGCAGACCAGGGCCGTCGGCAGCCTCGGGCTCCCGGCGATAATCCTTTTCATGTCGTCGTAGGCGCCGTGGAATGTCTGATCCACCGCGTAGATCAGGGACCGGTCCACGTCGAGGCCGAGCTTGGCCATGCCCGCCACGTAGCCTTCTTCGCGGAGACGGAAGTTCCTCGTCTCGACCGCGCCCTTCACGAACCCGATCGTTCGATGCCCCATGCCGCGGAGATGGTCGAGAAGGAGGAAGATCGAGTCTTCGTTGTTCATGTCGACGAAATCGAAGTTCAGGAACTCGTGGTAGGTGTCGATGAACGCCAGTGGCCTTCTCAAGGAACGGAACGACTCGACATCGTCCCCGCTCAGCTCGGTTCCGAGCACGACGAACCCGTCGGTCTGCGCGTGGAGGGCGGCATCGAGGATCTGTTCGATCGGAGATGGCCTGAAGGTCATGATCTCCAGCGAGAACCCCGCTTGCTTGGCGGCATGGCTCAAGCCTTCGATATAATCGGCGATGAAGACATCGTGATCGCGGTTGAGGGTGCGCCCGTGCCTCGCGATGTGCAGGAGGCAGATGGACCCTGCCTCCGCGGGGCGCTGCTGGCGATAGCCGAGTTCCCGGGCGGTCCTGAGTATCTTGTCGCGCAGCTCGCCGCCCGCGCCCGGCTTGTTGTTGAGAACGAGAGAGACCGTCGTCGCCGAGACGCCGAGCCTCTCGGCGATATCCTTTACGCGTACAGCCATCGCCTGTTCACCTCGCCATCGCTGATTGGACAGCCTAGGACCGGCGCTTCGCCTTGTCAAGCGAAACCAAATTTTAGTAAATAAATTATATACAATCCTCTCGAGATTTTGTCGATTTTTGCCGTTTTAGTTGATGCTTTTCAACTCATGTGGATGTTTTTGATTTTTTTATGCCGCCCGCGTGGCGACAATGATCATGATAAGGTAAATTAATTAATAATCCAATATATAATTAATTGTTAGGTTGCACAGACGCGGCCGGATGGCACGATTCCATTCATTAAATATATCGTAACTTTATCATTACTAAATTCCCTTGACAGCGCAGGACCCGGTGCTAGACTTGGTGTATCTGTTTCCATGCAGGAGGGAAGAGGTGAAGCGATTAATCGTCCCCAGTATCGCGCTCGCACTGGTCTTCGTCTTGGCTGTCCCCCTCGTTGGACAGTCATACGACCCCGCCACGTTCAAATCCTCGAAGCCGCAGTCCGCGTGGCGGATCGCGCTGGTGCCCAAGGACGCTACCAACGCCTGGTTCGTCCGAATGGAGGTCGGCGTCAAGCAATTCGCGAAGGATACGGGCATCAATGTCTTCCAGAAGGGGCCGCCGAAGACCGATGCCGCCATGCAGGCCCAGGTCATCGAGGATCTCATCGCGCAGGGCGTCGACGCCATCTGCGTCGTCCCGGTGGATCCGGCCGCCCTCGAGCCCGTGCTCGGCGAGGCTTTGTCGCAGGGGATCGTGGTCATCGACCATGAGGGCGCCACCCAGGAGAACTGCCTGTACGACATCGAGGCCTTCTCGAACGAGGGCCTCGGCCAGACGATCATGCAGGAACTCGCGAAGATGATGGGAGGCAAGGGCGTCTACACCACGATGGTCGGCAATGTCACCAACGCTTCGCACAACGAGTGGGCCGACGCCGGAGTCGCCTACCAGAAGGCGCACTACCCGGGCATGACGCTTCTCGCCGCAGAGCCGCGCGTCGAGATCATGGACAATCTCGATACGGCCTACCAGCGGGCCAAGGAGCTCTTCAAGAAGTATCCCAACCTCAGGGGCATCCTCGGCACCTCCTCGCTCTCGGTGCCGGGAACCGCCCGCGCCATCGAGGAGCTCGGCCTCAAGGGCAGGGCCTTCGTGACCGCCGTGGGGCTTCCCAACGAGTGCGCACCCTTCATCAAGGACGGCACCGTCGACGGCGTGCTACTCTGGGACCCCAAGGATGCCGGCTATGCCCAGCTGGCCATGGCCGTGGCGGTGCTCAAGGGCGAAAAGGTCGCCGACGGCATCGACCTGAAGGCCCCGGGCTGGACGAACATGAAATTCAAGCCCGGCTCGACCAAGATACTCCAGGGCCAGGGCTGGATCACGATCAACAAGGAGAACGTCGATACGTTCGGGTTCTGATCCGGCGCATTTCGCGCGAGGGCGCGGATCGGGGCGCGGCTCGACGCTCCGGCCCGCGCCCTTCATGTCCGGCTCTCTCGGAGGAGCAGATGGCGAATTCGGTTCTGAGAGTCGAGGGGATCGTCAAGGCCTTCGGGGGCGTGCATGCCCTCAGGGGGGTGGGCCTCGAGATCGGCGCGGGCGAGATCCACTGCCTGGCGGGCGAGAACGGCTCGGGCAAGTCCACCCTCATCAAGGTGATCTCGGGCGTCCTCGAGCCCGACGCCGGGCGCATCCATCTCGGGGCCCGGGCCTTCTCCCGCCTCAGCCCGATGGAGGCAATAGCCCTCGGGGTCCAGGTCATCTACCAGGACTTCTCGGTCTTCCCCAACCTGAGCGTCATGGAGAATCTCGCCCTCAACATGGAGCTCATGGACAACCGCAAGCTCATGAACTACCGCAGGGCCAGGTCGATCGCCGCGCACGCCGTCTCGCTCATCGGCTTCGAAGTCGACCTCGACGAGCGGGTCGAGAACCTCACGGTGGCCGACCGACAGCTCATAGCGATCTGCCGGGCGCTCCTCCAGGACTCGAAGCTCATAATAATGGACGAGCCCACCTCCGCCCTGACCAAGAAGGAAGTGAAGGCTCTCTTCGCCGTGATCAAGAGCCTCCAGTCCCAGGGAATCTCCGTGCTTTTCGTCTCGCACAAGCTCGACGAGGTCTTCGAGATATCCGAACGCTACACGATCATCAGGAGCGGGGAGAACGCCGCCTCCGGCAACACGCGGGATCTCGATCGCAGGACCTTCGCGTATCACATGACGGGTCGGGAATTCACGGAAGAGTCCTACCGTCCTTCGAGTCGGGGCGCGACTCCCCTGCTCTCCGTCGAAGGCCTCGCGCTGCGCGGCTCCTATTCCGACATTTCCTTCGACCTCTATCCGGGCGAGATTCTCGGCATCACCGGCCTGCTCGGGTCCGGACGGACGGAGCTCGTCGAGACGATCTTCGGCATCCTGAGACCCGATGCGGGAAGGATCAAGATCGAGGGACGGCCGGTCAGGATCCGCAGCGTGAAGGCGGCGATCCGCCAGGGCATCGGCTACGTGCCCTCCGACCGCCTCACGGAGGGCCTCTTCCAGCCCCAGACCATCGCGCGCAACACGGTCGTGGCCGTTCTGGAGCGGCTCTCCGGCCGGCTGGGTTTTCTCAAATTCCGGGAGATCTCGGAGACCACCGCGCGATGGATAGCGGAGCTCTCCATCGCGACGACCGACCCATCCCTCCCCGTGCGGACCCTGTCGGGCGGGAACCAGCAGAAGGTCGTCCTCGCCCGCTGGCTGGCGAGCGAGCTCAAGCTCCTCATCCTGAACGGCCCCACCATGGGGGTCGACATCGGCTCGAAGTACGATATCCACGCCCTCATGCGAAAGCTCGCCGACGAAGGGCTCGCCATCATCGTCGTGTCCGACGACCTGCCTGAGGTGCTCGCCTGCGCCAGCCGGATCATCGTGATGCGCGACGGCGTCTTCGTCCGGGAGCTCGATCCGGCCGCCACGACCGAGTCGCGGCTCGGCGAGCTGTCCACCGGCATCGCGTAGGAAGGAAGGTAGTGAAGGTGATCAATTCGCGCCGAATATTCGGAAGGTCCGAACCCTACGTCCTGGCGGCGATCGTCGCGCTCAGCCTGCTCATCCAGGTCAGGTCGGGGCAGTTCTTCACCGGCAACAACCTCGTGGACCTCGTCAGGGCCATGATCGTGCCCGGTCTTCTCTCGGTCGGCTGCATGATGGTCATTGTGTCGGGGGGGATCGACGTCTCGTTCACGGCCGTCGCCTCCCTCGCCATGTACGTGACCGACCGCATCCTCCTGACGTCGCACTACGCCGGCAATGTCATCCTCCCCTACGCCATGGCCGCCGGCTTCGGCCTAGCCTTGGGGGCGCTGAACGGCTTCCTGATCGGCTTTCTCCGGCTTCCGACCCTCGTGGTGACCCTCGGCACGGCGAGCCTCTATACGGGCCTCATGTTCGGCGCCTTCGCGGCGAGCGCCTCGGACGTCCCGCCCTCGATCGCCGCCCATGGCAAGGAGACGCTCTTCGTCGCCGTGAATCAGAAACTGGGCCTCTCCTCGAACATGCCCTCCCAGGTCCTCATCCTGATCGGCGTCTTCGCCCTCGCCTTCGTCCTCCTGCGCTACACGATGCTCGGTCGAGGCATCTACGCCATAGGGGGGGACGAGGGAGCCGCGGAGCGGGCGGGCTTCAATACGCGGGCCATCAAGATGTTCCTCTACTGCCTGGTCGGCGTCCTCGCGGGGATCACGGGAATCGCGAGAATATCGATGATCGCCTACGCCGATCCATCGACTATGCTCGGCATGGAGCTTACGGTCATCGCGGCGGTCGTGCTCGGCGGGACGCGCGTCACGGGCGGGGTCGGCAGCCTCGTGGGCACCGCGCTGGGCGTCGCGCTGATGACGATCCTCGCGAACAGTCTCATCCTGATCGGCATTCCGACCTACTGGAGCCGCGTCTTCACCGGAGCGGTCATCATCATCGGGACCGGGGTGACCGCGCGCCAGATCGGCTCGACGCGGCGGCGCGCGCGCGGTCCCGCCACGACGGCTTAGGAGGGCGCCATGAACGCCATCGACACGGCTGTCCCCGCCCTCAAGGCGCGCCCCGGCCGCGACCAGAACATCATCCGGCTTTTCGTCATGCTCGTGCTGGTCTTCGCGCTGATGACGGCGCTCCGCCCGGGTCAGTTCCCCACGCTCGCCAATTTCGGCTCGATGATGCGCCAATTCCCCGAGTACGGCATCATGGCGATCGGCATCAGCCTGACGATGATCACGGGGGGCATCGACCTCGGCGTCGTCGGCACCGCCAACCTTTCGGCCATCCTGGCGGCCAAGTTCCTCATCGGCGCCGTGCCCCAGGGAGCCCCGGCCCAGGTCGTCATTCCCTACCTCGTCGCGGCGGTCCTCATATCGCTGGCTGCGGGGCTCGCCTGCGGCTGCTTCGCGGGGATCCTGGTCTCGCGCTTCAACATCCCCGCCATCCTCGCCACGCTCGGGACGCAGCAGCTGTACACGGGCATCGCCGTCGGCATCACCGAAGGCCGGCCTCAGAGCCGGCTGCCGCTGCTCTATTCGAAGATCGGCAACATGGAATTCTTCAATCTCTTCCCGCTTTCCTTCCTCATCTTCGTCGTGATCGCGGTCTGCGTGGGACTCCTCCTTTCCCGCTCCCGTTTCGGCACCTACATGTACCTCTTCGGGACCAATCCCAAGGCCGCGCGCTATGCGGGCCTCAACAACGCCTCGATCCTCAGGCGCACCTACCTGCTTTCGGGACTCCTCTCCTCCGTGGCGGGCCTCATCATGATGGCGCGCGCCAATTCCGCCAAGGCGGAGTACGGCGCCCCCTACACGCTGCAGTGCGTCCTGATAGCGGTCCTCGGGGGGATCGATCCGAACGGCGGCTTCGGCAAGATCGCCGGTGTGACCCTGGCCATCCTCATCCTGCAGTTCCTGTCGTCCGGATTGAACATGTTCAACAGCATCTCGAACTTCTACCGGGATGTCATCTGGGGCGGCGTGCTGATCCTCGTCCTCGTCTTCAATCGCCTGCTTTCCCGGCGGTCGGAGCGACGCGCGGCGAGGCGCGCGAAGGCCTGAGCCGGCTTCGGTCCCGGCTTTCAGGATCGCCGGATGCCCAGGTTGCCATCCTTCCGGCCGGCCTATGGCAAAAAGCGCCCGGCGGCCCTATCCTTAAGGGCGAGGATCTTGATCCGGGGGTACTGAAAGTGGCGAGCTATCCTGAAGGGATTAAA
The DNA here is from genome assembly GCA_035530095.1 of Rectinemataceae bacterium. Taxonomy (GTDB): domain Bacteria; phylum Spirochaetota; class Spirochaetia; order Treponematales; family Rectinemataceae; genus JAJXZP01. The sequence goes on from DATKVK010000076.1 coordinate 11,304, forward strand.
TCGTTCGTAATAGACACCAACGTCCTCATCCATTATCCCGAGGCGATCATGTCCTTCCGGGAAAACGAGATAGTCCTTCCGCTGGAGGTGCTCGAGGAGCTCGACAAGCTCAAGACCTTCCCCGATCAGCGGGGCAAGAGCGCCCGCGAGGCCATACGCTTTCTCGACACCATCGCGAAAAAGGGCAGCCTCAACGAAGGCGTTAAGCTCGAGAACGGATCGATTCTCCGCGTTTCGCTCAGCCTCCCCACCGAGGGGCCCGAGGCGCTGGCCCTCGACCGCAACGACAACAAGATCATCCTCTGCGCCTTCGCCCTGCAGAAAGAGGGGAGGCGGGTCTTCTTCGTGTCCAAGGACATCAATGCCCGAGTCAAGGCCACGGCCATCGGGCTGCGCGCGGTGGACTACGAGAAGCAGAAGGTGGATATCACCACGCTCTACCAGGGGGTGCGCGAGATAGACGTCTCGGCCGAGAGCCTCGCGCGGCTCGAGGTCTCGGGCGAGCTGCCCTGGAAGGAGAAGATGCAGCCCAACGAGTACGCGATCCTGCGCGACCGCGCCACGGGACGCACGGCGGTGGCGCGCGGCGAGGGTGAAGGGCAGCGCCTCGTGGCCGTAGGCGCCTGGCAGGGATCCGTCTCGGGCATTTCGCCCCTGAACGAGCGGCAGCGCGTCGCCTTCGAGCTCCTCCTGGACGACAGAATCAGGCTCGTGTCCCTCGTGGGCAAGGCCGGGACGGGGAAGACCCTCCTCGCGATAGCCGCGGGCCTCAAGCGCACCGTCGAAGACAAGAAATATATGCGGATGCTGGTCACGCGGCCCGTGGTGCCCGTGGGCAAGGACATAGGCTACCTGCCCGGCGAGAAATCGGCCAAGATGGCCAACTGGATGCAGCCGCTCTTCGACAATCTCGAGCAGATCCTCGGCGAGTACAAGCGGCCCAACGTCAAGAGCGTCGATCAATTGGTGAAGGACAAGCTGCTCGAGATCGAGGCCCTCTCCTTCATCCGGGGGCGGAGCCTTCCCAACCAGTACATGATCGTCGACGAGGCGCAGAACCTCACGCCGCACGAGATCAAGACCCTCGTGTCGCGGGCGGGGGAGGGGACGAAGGTCGTCCTCACCGGCGACCCGTACCAGATCGACAACATGTACCTCGACGCCAACTCGAACGGCCTCTCCTATCTCGTCGAGGCCTTCAAGGGCCAGGCCATCTACGGGCACATAACGCTCCAGAAGAGCGAGCGCTCGGAGCTGGCCGAGCTCGCGGCGAGCCTCCTGTAGGGGAAGCGGTGAACGTCCGATTCTGCGAGTCCTGCCGGAGCCTGGTGCTGGCCGAGTTCCGCTTCTGTCCCTACTGCGGCGCCCCCATGTCGCGGGGCCCGGGGCTCGATGAGGCGCTCTCCCTCCCCCTGGCCAGGATCGAGGCCTCGCGAGCGGGGCAGGCTCGTTTCGCGGAGCTCGCAGAACGGCTCGACAGGCTCGAGGCCGACATGGATCTCATCATCTCGCAACTCGATGCCGAGATCGGGCCCGCGGCGAAGAAATGAAACGTCGTTTCGACTGGCCGCGATTGTTGCCGAGAATGGCCTTCAGGTGTAGACTCATTCGAGAAGCGACGAGCAACGCAGTTTCGAGGAGGGCAGCATGTACGGAGCGCTGAAAAAAGAACTGGAAACCAGGCTCGGCCAGATCAGGGCCGACGGACTCTATAAGGAAGAACGCATCATCGCGGGCACCCAGGGGGCGCGGGTCAGGGTCGCAGGCGGAGCCGAGGTGCTCAACTTCTGCGCCAACAACTATCTCGGCCTCGCCAACGACGCCTCCGTCCGCGCCGCGGCCGAGAAGGCGCTCGCCGAGTGGGGCTACGGCATGGCCAGCGTGCGCTTCATCTGCGGCACGCAGAGCCAGCACAAGCGCCTCGAGCGCGCGGTCTCGGACTTCCTCGGCATGGAGGACAGCATCCTCTTCTCCTCCTGCTTCGACGCGAACGGCGCGGTCTTCGAGCCCCTGCTCGACGAGGATTGCGCGGTCATCACCGACAGCCTCAACCACGCCTCGATCATCGACGGGATTCGCCTGTGCAAGGCGCAGCGGTGGATCTACAAGCACAACGATATGCGGGACGCCGAGGAGACCGACGCCGACACGGGCAAGGCCGCCAAGGGGCTCGAGCGCTGTCTCAAGGAGGCCTCCGGGGCGAGGCTGCGGATGATCGCCACCGACGGCGTCTTCTCCATGGACGGGGATATCGCCGACCTCAAAGCCATCTGCGATCTCGCGGACAAGTACAACGCCCTCGTCATGGTCGACGACTCTCACGCCACGGGCTTCGTCGGGAAGACGGGCCGGGGAACCTGGGAGCACTGCGGCGTGGGCGGCCGCGTCGATATCGTCACCACCACCTTCGGCAAGGCCCTGGGCGGCGCCTCGGGCGGCTGCGTCTCGGCCCACAAGGAGATCGTCGAATACCTCAGGCAGAAGGGCAGACCCTACCTCTTTTCCAACACCCTCGCGCCCTCGATCGTCGGAGGCACCCTCAAGTCGCTCGAGATGCTCTCGGCCTCGACCGCCCTGCGCGACAAGCTCGAAGCCAACACGAAGCGTTTCCGCGAGGGCATGGAGGCCTCCGGCTTCGACATCCGGCCCGGCGTGCACCCGATCTGCCCCGTCATGCTCTACGACGAGAAGCTCGCGCTCACGATGGCCGGCGAACTCCTGAAGGAGGGCGTCTACGTCATCGGCTTCAGCTTCCCGGTGGTGCCCCGCGGCAAGGCGCGCATCCGTGTGCAGATCTCGGCCGCCCACTCGAGCGAGGATATCGATGCGGCGATCGCGGCCTTCGTCAAGGTGGGGCGCCGGCTCAAGGTGATTTAGCGCGCTACCCCGGAACGCCCGCTTGGCGTTCCGGGGCCTTTATCTGTATATTTAGGATCTAAAACCACGACACATCGAGGGTATTCCATGCCTACCTACGAGTATGAATGCACTTCCTGCGGCAAAAGCTTCGACGTGTTCCAGAGCATGTCCGATGCGCCGGTCGAAATCTGTCCCACCTGCGGCTCCGCCGTCAAGCGGCGTATCAACGGCGGAACCGGGATCATTTTCAAGGGTTCGGGTTTCTACGTAAACGACAGCAAGAAGGCCGCCCCAGGCGCCTGCTCCGGCTGTTCGGCCTCGGAGGGCTCCTCCTCCAAGAAGGAAGCGGTCTGACCGGAGCGCTCGGCCCCGCATGAAGCGGCCGCGCTACTACTGCGAGCGCTGCGGCACCGAGGTCAAGCGGGACGCCCGCTTCTGCCCTCGATGCGGGCGCTTTTTCTCCTCGGTGAAGTGTCCGCACTGCGGCTACGTGGGAGAGGCGGACGACTTCTCGCTGGGCTGCCCCGTCTGCGGCTACGCGGACGCCGCCAACGCGGCCCCGGAACCCATCGGCCGTCCGGCAGAGGGCGCGCAGAGCCTGCCCTGGTGGTCCTATCCGCTGGCCGCCTTGCTCCTGCTCGGGCTCGTCATACTCCTCTTCAATGCCGCGCGCTAGCCCGGGTACTGATCCAGGCTTCCCTTCCTCAGCAACCTGTATTCGCCGGTCGCGGTGTCGAGATCGTAGACGTTGAAGGCCGTGTCGATGTCGAAGCCCGGATGCCGCACGGCGAAGTTGAGCGAGGCCGAGCCTTCGTCGCCCGTGACTATCCGATGGAAGACGTTGGTGGGCCAGACCACCATGGCGGGGCCGTCGTAGACCACTTTCCCGTTGTGCTCGACGTAGTCGGGCGTCACCGCGAAGGTCTCGACCCGCTTGTGCTTGAGCGTGTAGATCTCGGCGGTGCGTTTGCCCTGGAGCACGATCAGGTTGTCTTCCTGATGGGTGTGGACGTACCAGGGGCGCTCCACGCCTCCGGCAGAGCCCGGCGACAGGGCCCGTTTCTGATGCAGGACGCGATCGATGCCGTCGATCCGCGGCAGGGCCTCCATGGGCATGATGTCGAAGGCCACGCCGGTGGTGCGACGGAATTTGTGCAGCTTGATGATCCGCCAAAATCCCGGCTCTTCGTCGAACACGTAGTTTTCCATGTCGGACTCCTTTCGCGGAGCAGCGCCGCGTCGCTCGTGGGGCTAACGTTCCACTGAACCCAGATCGGGCTTTTCCTCGAGCAGTTCGGGATGGATGACGAAACGCTGGAAGAGGGCGGCCGCGTGGGCGAAGTAGATGCCGTCGCCGATGCGCTCGTCGAGCGAAACCTTGAAGTTGATGAAGTGACGCCTCGCGGTCGATCCGTCCGAGCGCTGGACGTCCTTCTGGAACATCCTGCCCATGACCACGAAGACGCTGGCGGTGCCCCATTCGTACAGGTGGTGGAAGGGCGTGTCGAGCCCGATGCTGCCCAAGTTGGCGAAATAGATCGAAGTGTAGAGGGGATCGGTCCCGATCATGTCGGCCGGGGCGATGTTGAAACGGTCGAGCAGGCGGAAAGCGCCCGTGGCGACCGCCTTGCCGAGGGGGATGCGGTGCGCCATCTCGACCTCGCGGTCATCCGCCCCGAGTTCGGCTCCTCTCGCGGCCACGATGCCGTGGTTGATCCGATCGATGGCTTCGGAGACGGTATCTTCGGGGGCGAAGGCGATTTTCGCGTTGGACTCGGCCGCTTCCTCGGTGAGCTTCTTCTTCACGATGAAGGAGACGGTAAGGTCCTTGTGCTGGTAGATGCCTCGCCGATGGACAAAGCGGTTCATCCTCGGCTTGAGGGCTATGGTCCGCACCACCGCGGAGAGGATGACGCCGAACAGCGAGTAGCGCGTGCCGCCCTCCTCGGCGTTTTTGCGCTGCACGTAGCGCGTCGCGTTGTCGACGTCGATATCCTTGGCGAAATAGACTGCCGACTCGTTCCTTGCGCGCATCAGATACGGCATGATTGCGTTGAACCCCGGCAGGCCGCGCACCCGTCTGCCGTCGCTTCGATCGATGAACAGCATGGGCGACATAATATCTAGACGCGCTAGCTTCGTCAAAGCTTTTCGCTTTGGCGACCATGGCTTTGTCGGCCGGCGTCGATACCGGATCGATTCGAGCTTGGCGCGCCCCTTGCCTCTCTTCCTCGTCTGCATTGATATGCGAAATTGCCGGTGCTGGATCGTATGAATATGCAAAAACGGCGTAATGCAGCGTGTTTTTATGCATGCCTCGCTTGACCCGGTATCGGCGCCATGATATCTTTCTTTCAATCAATTTCGAGGAGGTTGTCCGTGAGCCCATCCATGTCAGGTAGCCCCTGCGGATCCGACCAGAAAATCGCCACCCCCGCCCGCCTGCAGCTCCGCCGCCTTCGTCGTCGCTGAAACTTCCCTCCACACGTCCCCCATATACCATCCACGCCGGCCGCGCTCAAACGCCCGCGGTGAAGCCATGCTCGTCATGGCGCAATCCAGCTCAAGGAGATACTCATGAAGAAGAAGATCGCACTCGCGTATTCGGGCGGCCTCGATACGACCGTGATCGTGCCCTGGCTCAGGGAAAACTACGACTGCGAAGTGGTCGCCGTCTGCGGCGACGTCGGCCAGGACTGCGACTGGGCCTCGCTCGAGAAGCGGGCCCTCGCCTCGGGCGCGGCCAAGCTCATCGTCGCGGACCTCAAGAAGGAGTTCGTCGAGGGCTATCTCTGGCCCCTCGTGAAGTCCGGCGCGGCCTACGAGGGCCGCTATCTCCTCGGAACCTCGGCGGCCAGACCCCTGCTCGCCAAGTCGCTCGCCGAAGTCGCCCTCGCCGAGGGCTGCTCGGCCGTGGCCCACGGCTGCACGGGCAAGGGCAACGACCAGGTGCGCTTCGAGCTCGGCGTCAAGGCCTTCGCTCCCGAGATGGAGGTCATCGCGCCCTGGAGGATCTGGGACATCTCCAGCCGAGAGGAGGAGATCGAGTACCTCGAGAAGCGGGGCATCCCCGTGCCCATGAAGAAGTCCGACTCCTACAGCCGGGACGACAATCTCTGGCACATCAGCCACGAGGGCCTCGACCTCGAAGACCCCGCCAACGAGCCCAAGCTCGCGGGCATGCTCAAGATGACCACGCCTCCGGCCGAGGCTCCCGATGCGCCGGAATACGTCACGCTCGGCTTCGTCGAGGGCGTTCCCGTCTCGCTCGACGGCACGGCCCTGGGCGGCGTGGAACTCGTGAAGGCGCTCAATCTGGTCGCGGGCAGGCACGGGGTGGGCATCCTCGACATGGTCGAGAACCGCGTCGTGGGCATGAAGTCGCGGGGCGTGTACGAGACGCCCGGCGGCACGGTCATCATGGAGGCCCACGCCAAGCTCGAGCAGCTCTGCCTCGACCGGAAGACCCTGTCCTTCAAGATGATGGTGGGCCAGAAGTTCGCCGAGACCCTCTACGAGGGCGAGTGGTTCTGCCCCCTGCGCGAGGCCATCTCGGCCTTCATCGACTCGACCCAGAAGAACGTCACCGGCACCGTGAAACTCAAGCTCTGGAAGGGTTCCATCTCCGGCGCGGGCATGAGTTCGCCCTACTCGCTCTACGACGCCTCGCTGGCGAGCTTCACCACGGGCCCCCTGTTCTCGCACAAGGACTCCGAGGGCTTCATCAATCTCTTCGGCCTGCCGACGAAGGTGCGGGCCAGGCTCGCCGCGAGGATCGCCGAGCAGGGCAATGCCAAGCCGGTGGCCCCCGGACCCAAGGGCCTCGATGCCCCGATAGACTAGGAGAGCGCCGTGGCCAAGCTCTGGGAGACATCGAAGAAAGCCGCCGCGCTCGACCCCCGGGTCGAGGTCTTCCTCTCGTCGGCGAGCGCGGATCGGCGCATCCTGGCCGAGGACATCGCCGGCTCGCGGGCCCACGCCGCCATGCTCGGCAGGAAGGGCATCATCGGGGCCGAGACGGCGGCCACCCTCGAGCGGGGGCTCGCCGAGCTGGCCGCCGAGGCCCGCGCGGGCTCGCTCGGCCTGGACGAAAGCGCCGAGGACGTGCACTCCTTCGTGGAGGCCCTGCTCACCGAGCGCTTCGGCGACGCGGGCCGCAGTCTGCATGCCGGGCGCAGCCGCAACGACCAGGTGGCACTCGACATACGGCTCTGGCTGCGCGGCGCCTCGCGCGAACTGCGTCTCGCCCTCGCCGATCTCATCGAGACGGTCTGCGGCCTCGCCGGGCGGCATACCCGGACGGTCATGCCGGGCTACACCCACCTCCAGCGCGCCCAGCCGGTGACCTTCGCCCATCACCTCCTCGCCTGGTGCGCCGCGCTGGAGCGCGATCTCGGCCGCCTGGAGGACGCCGACGCGCGCGCGGACGAAAGCCCCCTGGGGGCCTGCGCCCTGGCGGGCTCGGGCCTGCCGCTGGACCCGGAAGACAGCGCCCGCGCCCTCGGCTTCGCGCGGCCCTGCCGCAACAGCATGGACGCGGTGGGCGAACGCGACGCCCTCATCGAGTTCGCCGCGGCGGCTGCGACGCTCCTGACCCATCTCTCGCGCTACAGCGAGGAGGTCGTCCTCTGGGCCTCATCCGAGTTCGGCTTCGTGAACGTGGGGCCCTCCTGCTCCACCGGCTCGAGCGTGATGCCCCAGAAGCGCAATCCCGATCCGGCCGAGCTCATCCGGGGCAAGGCGGGGAGGGGCATGGGCGACTTAGTCTCGCTGCTCGTGATGGAGAAGGGCCTGCCGCTCGCCTACAACCGCGACCTCCAGGAATCGAAGGAAGCGGCCTTCGATTCCGCCGATACAGCCCTCGCCTGCACGCGCGCCTTCACGGCCCTGGTGGCGGCGCTCGAGCCGCGGCCCGAGCGCCTGCGCGACGCGGCGGAGGCGGGCTGTCTCTGGGCAGCCGACGCCGCGGAGTACCTCGCCCTGCGCGGCCTGCCCTTCCGGACCGCCTACGCCGCCGGCCGCGCCCTCGTCGAGGCCTGGACCGCGGCCGCCGGTCCAGGCGGCATGGGGAAGACCCCCTCGGCCGCCGGGCTCGTGGCAGCGCTCGGCCGGGAGGGGCTAGCGGCTCTCCATGAGGCCTGGCAGGGCGTGGACCTGGCCGCGCTCGCGGCCCATCTATCGCTGGACGCCTGCATAGCCCGGCGCGACCTGCCGGGCGGTCCCGCGCCCGAGCGGAGCGAGGCCGAGCTGCGGCGCCTCGCCGCCTTCGTCGCGGCCGCGCGCGCTGCCGCGAGCGGCAGCTGACGAGGCCGCCGCGGCCGCTCGCCAGGCCGCGGCGCTGCCGTGAGCGGCAGGTCATTTCATGAAGAGGCTCGTGAGGCGCCGCGTCGTCGCCACGAGGCCCAGGACGATCATCACCGCGAAATAGAGGAGGTCCCAGAGCAGGGACAGGGTCGGCCGGCCGAGGGTCAGGCCGCGAATGAGCTCTATGCCGTGCCAGAGGGGGAAGACCTTGACGACCCACTGGATCGCGACCGGGTAGACCGTGATCGGGTAGAAGGTGGCCGAGAACAGGAACATGGGCAGCATGAAGAAGTTGATCCAGTCCATCTGCTGGAAGGTCTTCATGTAGGAGGTCACCGCCATGCCGCAGGCCGCGAAGCCGAAGGCGATGATGAGGGCGGCGGGAACGGCGAGCAGGCCCCAGGGGCTCAGCACGAGTCCGAAGGCGAACATGACGAGCATGAAGGCCAGGGCGTAGACGAGTCCGCGCAGGAGGGCGTAGGCGATCTCGCCGAGGGCGATGTCCAGGGGACCGAGGGAGGTCGCGATCATGCCCTCGTAGAGCCGGCCGAAGCGCATCTTGAAGAAGACGTTCCAGGTGGAGTCGTAGATCGCGCCGTTCATGGCCGAGGTGGCGAGGAGGGCCGGGGCGATGAAGGCGGCGTAGCTCACGCTCTGTCCCCCCGGTCCGCTGACCTTGCCGACCAGGCCCCCCAGCCCCAGCCCGAAGGACAGCAGGTAGAATACCGGCTCGAAGAAGCCCGACACGACGACGAACCAAGCCGAGGCCTTGAGGGCGTACATGGCCCGCAGGATGACCGTGTGCGGCCGGCCCGAATACAGGTTGCTCATCATTTCGAGAGCCTCCTCGCGAAGGACTTCCAGGAGAGGCCGAGGCCGAGGGCGAGCATGATCGAGAGGAAGGCGAGGTGGCCGAACGTGAGCCAGAGCGGCTCCTTCATGCCGAAGGTCGCGACGCGGCCGAGCTGGGTCGCGTGCCAGAGCGGCGAGATCCAGCCTATCCACCGCAGTCCGACGGGCAGACTCTCCAGCGGAAAGAAGGTGCCGGAGAACAGGAACATCGGCGCGATGATGAGACGGTTGATCATGGCGAACCAGCCCTCGTCCTCCTCCAGCCGCGACGCGACCGTCATGATCACCGAGCCGAAGGCGAGTCCGCCCAAGATGGCGGAGGGCACGGCGAGAAAGCCGTAGGCCGAGGGCGAGGCGCCGAAGGCGACCAGGCAGCACCAGAACACGATGACCGTGAACACCACCCTGATCGCCGCGGCGAGGAGCACGCCGCTGGCCACCTGGCGGCCGCTGATCGGCGTCGCGTTCATCGCCCAGAACTCCCTCGTCCACTTGAAGCCGCCCAGGACCGGGAACGAGGTCTCCTCGAAGGCCACCGTCAGCGCGGCGCTCGCCAGGAGAGCCGGCCCCACGAAGGAGAGATAGCTGACGCCGCCCAGGCCGTGGGAGCCCGAGTTCGCGTCAATGTACGAACCGATCCCCACGCCCAGCGCGAAGAGATACATGACGGGATTGAAGACGCTCCCCATGATTATGGAGCTCAGGTAGGCGCGCATGGTCCTCAGGCGGTGCTCGGCGACGAACCAGGTCCCGAAGGCGATGCTCTTCGCGCTTCTGTGCGGCCCGAGATGCGCGGCTGCGCCGGCATGGGCGCGGACTTCGATGCTCATTCGATCAGGCTCCGCCCCGTGAGGCGCAGAAACACGTCCTCGAGGCTCGAGCGCCGCACCAGGGAGGTCACGGGCCGCATGCCGGCCTCGACGATGCGGGCGAGGTCCTCCTCTCCCGAGGCCGTATAGATGAGGATCCGGTCCGGCAGGACCTCGATGCGCTCGCCCATGCCTTGGAGCCTCTCGGCCGCGGCCGCGTTCCTGTCCGAGCCGAAGCGGAGCTCGACGACCTCGCGGCTCGAGTACTCCTGGATGAGGGCTGCTGGCGTTCCCGCCGCCATGATCCTGCCCTTGTCCATGACGATGAGCCGATCGCAGAGCTGCTCGGCCTCGTCCATGTAGTGCGTGGTGATGACGAGGGTGACCCCGGCTTCCTTGAGCCTGAACAGCCGGTCCCAGAGAATGTGCCGCGCCTGGGGATCGAGCCCCGTGGTCGGCTCGTCGAGGAGGAGGATGTCCGGCTCGTTTATGAGCGCCCGGGCGATCGTGAGCCTGCGCTTCATGCCACCCGAAAGGTTGTCGACCTTGGACCGGGCCTTATCGGTGAGTTGCGCGAACTCGATGAGCTCCTCGGCCTTGGTCCGCAGGAACTTCATCGGAAGTCCGAAGTAGCGACCGTAGACGATGAGATTCTCCCGCACCCGGATTTCCACGTCGAGGTTGTCTTGCTGAGGCACGACGCCGAGGTGGCCGCGTATGTCGGGACCGTGCTCGTTGGGATCCCTGTCCAGGATGCGCAGCTCGCCGCCCGAGCGCTTCGAGACGCAGGCGATCATGCGCATCGTCGTCGATTTGCCCGCTCCGTTAGGTCCCAGGAGTCCGAAGGCCTCGCCCTTCCTGACTTCGAAGTCGACCGAGTCGACGGCCTTGAGCTCGCCGAAGGACTTCGTGAGCCCCCGCGCCCGTATCATTACATCATTCGTCGTTTCCACGGGAGTAGAATTCCGGATATCCTGCGTTTTGCCTAGCACCACAACAGGTAAAACTGTTCTCGCCCTTCGGGCGACCGGGGCTGCAGCCCGGCGAGCCGCAGGAAGCGGCGCGGTTCGCAGGCTCGAACCGCCTTGTCCTTCAGGACCTCAGCAGCACGAAAAGAGAACCGAGAATGAGCCCTCCGCCGAAGAGATTCAGGGCCGTGAGCGGTTCGCCGAGGAAGATGGCGGCGGCCGTCACGGTCACCACGGGCTCTAGGGTCGAGATCATCGATGCCTTCGTCGGGCCCACTCGCTCCATGCCCGCGAAGAAAGTGCTCAGGGCCACGATCGTGCAGACGAGGGCTATCGCGACGACCGAGGCGAAGCCGGTCGCGGAATGCGGAGGCTGGAAGCCGCCTGCCGCGGTGAGGCCGCCGAAGACGAGGGCCGCCGCCGACATGATGATCGCCGAAGCCTGGATGGATTGTCCCGGCTTGATGATCCGCGAGCCGGCGACGATGTAGACGGAGTAGATGAGGGCCGCAGCCAAGCCCAGGATCACGCCCCGGTAGTCGCCTTCGCCCCCTATGCCCACGATGAGGGTCGTTCCGGCGAGGGCGAGCGCCAGGGCGAGGGCCTTGGCTCTCGTGATGCGTTCCCGGAAGAGCAGCGCCGAGAGCAGGGTCACGAGCGCGGGATAGACGTAGAGCAGGAGGGCGACGAGCCCGGCCGAGGCGTACTTCAGGGCGGTGAAGTAGCAGAGCGACTGGCCGACATAGCCCAAGGCTCCCATGAGGGCCAGCCCGACGAGGGACTTGCCCCCGGGGAAGCGGAGGCCGCGCATGCGGGCGAAGGCGAGCATGAAGACGGCTCCCACAACGAAGCGCAGGAAGAGCAGGGTGTCTATGCCCGTCCCGTCGGCGTAGGCGAAGCGGGCCAGTATGGGCATGACGCCGAAGGACGCGGCCGAGACGGCGATGAGAGCCGCTCCCGAGAGGCGCTCGTTCATGACGGCTTCAGCTCCTCGATGCCGCGCCTAGACGCCGTCACGGTGCGAGAATTCCCTTTTCGACAGGAGCCTTTCGAGGTAGACGGACTTCATCTGGCGGCTCGCCATCAGCTGCTTGGCCGGCGGCAGTTTCAGGATGACGCCCAGTATCGCTGCCAGCGCCCGGTGGCTCGCCAGGGCCTGGTTGTCGAAAATCAGGTTCTGCAGCTTGCCGCGCTCTATGGCCATGAGCACGGCGCGATGGGCCGAATTGACAGGCGTTATCGTGCGGGTTTCGCGTGCTGAGAGCGAGAGCGCCTTGCCCGGGCAGGCTCGAACGCAGACGCCGCAGCCGAGGCAGATCGCGGGATCGAGCCTGGCCTTCTTGCGCCCGGGCCTACGCGGATCGCCAGCCGAGACGAGGGCCATCGCCTCCACAGGGCAGGCTTCGACGCATTTGCCGCAGCCGGTACAGGTCTCGGCGGCCACGGCGGGCATGAAGTTGGTCGTCGCAATCGGGTTGAGGACTGCGAAGCGCTTCGCTGCCAGGAGGGCTTCGCAGCAGCAGCCGCAGCAATTGCAGATGAAGGCGGGCTCCTCTCTGACATTCTCGCCGAACTGAACGAGTCCATGGCCCACGGCGAGTTCGAGAAGATCCAGGCATTCCGCTTCGTCGACCTCGCGCGCTATGCCGTGCCTGATCAGGGAGTCGGCGGTGCCGCCGAAGGTCATGCAGATGTTCATGGGAGCGTCGCAGGCCCGGTCGAGGTGGCTCATCTTGTGCCTGCAATAGCAGTCGCCTATGCCGCGATGCGCGGTCGATCGTATGACCTCGCTGGCGCGCTCGTAGTCGAGCACCCGCAGGGTCCGGTCGCCGGTTTCGAGCGCCTTCTCGTTCACGAAGACGCGGCCGAGCTGGGTCTCTCCTCCGGCGAAGAGATTCCGGATGAAATCCTCTTCGACATTGAGATACCGGTAATAGAGTTCCGCCAGGACTTTCTGGTCGTGATTGCGCCCGATGCGCATCATCGAAAACTCGAAGAAGCCGGCCATGGGCGGGGGCATGACGAAGAACCGGCCCTCCTCGGACTCGATGTCGACGAGCATCCCCCGAGAGGCCAGGGCATCGAGAATGCCGAGGGTCTCGGCCTCGCCTTTCTTCCAGACCCGCGCCGCCGTGCCGGCGGTGAAGGGCTTTATGGGGAGGAGCGCCGCCAGCTCCGCCTCTTTTTCCGAGAAGAGCAGCTTGAGGATATCGAAGAGGAGCTTGCCGGGCGGAGCGCCCTGCGGGAACAGATTGATGCGATCGGCCAGGCTGCTGTAGGCGTTCTTGATCGTGGCGTGCGCCAAGGCTTCCCCCTTTCGGATCCTGACGGGTGAACTATACCTATCGTACCATGAGTGTCCGACTGCCGCATACAACTGGAAAAGGATCGGGATCGGCATCGATTTTTCCCGTCTGCGCCGCCCTTCCGGAATGTTCGGGAGCGGGCTCCGGAACGCGGTTTCTCGCTTGATATCCGGCCGCGCGAGCGTTAGGCTTATCCCATACTTGAATGGTGGGAATCCCAGTGGATACAAGTACAAATGTCGGGGAATTGCTGCGATCGATGACCTCCGGGCAAGCCTCGGCTGAAGGCATCGTCGAGGACTCGCTGGAGCTGGCCGAGCCCGAGCTGCCCGCCCCGAATCCTCCCGAGTCTTCCTCGAGCACGGATTCGATATTCTCCCAGGTCATCGGCCAGATCGTCCAAGGCCATCACATCAATCTCGGCGACGGCGGCGACGGCGCCCTCAGTCTCGAGATCCTGCTCGAGAACTGCAAGGATGCGGTCCTCCTGCTCGAAACCGAGGGGGCGATCACCGAGGCGAATCCCGTGTTCTGCTCCACCTACGGCTATCCGCGAGCCGATCTGGTGGGTTCCTCGATCCTTTCGCTGGTGCACGAGAGCGAGCGGGATCTCCTCATCGACAAGCTCCGCCAATTCGCCTCGAAGGAGGCTGACGATCGCCCCGCGAGGGCGGACGATGTCATCGTGTTCCATGGCCTCGCCAAGAACAGGGCCATTCTCACGAAGAACTGCCTCGTCTCGCCTCTGTACGTGGGCAAAAAGCGCCGCATCCTGGCGATTTTCCGCGACCGCTTCCTCGACGAGGAACGCTTCGAGGAACTAAAGCTCAAGGAAGAGCACTATCTCGCCCTCGCCGAAACCATCAACGAGGCGATCTTCCGCCTGGACGAGGATTTCATGATCCTTTTCGCCAACGCGGGCGTCAAGAACGTGTTCGGCTTCGACAAGGAGGAGCTGGTCGGCCAGCCCATGACGCGGCTTTTTCCCGAGGAGGTGTTCCGCCACCACAAGCCGGAGTTCAGGAAATATTTCCATATCGACGACCAGGATAGATCGACCCTCGGCCTCAGGCGGACCATCGAGCTCCTCGGCGCCACGAAGAACCGAGGCGTCGCCCCCATGGAGATGTCCTTCGGCAATTCGAAGGAGCTGCGGGGCCGGACTCTCACCTGCATCATCAGGGACATCTCGCAGCGGAAGACCCTCGAGCGCAAGCTGCACCACCTCGCTTTCCACGACAAGCTCACCGGCCTCGGAAACCGCGACCTCCTGAACGAGGATCTCCGCGAACTCCTCCAGCCCGAGGCCGTCGAGCGCGGGGAACGCGCGGCCATAGTCCTCCTCGACGTCAGCGACTTCAAGCACATCAACGATACGCTCGGCCACATGGTCGGCGATGAAATCCTCGTCGAGCTGGCGAGGCGGACCCGCTTCAGCCTGCGCGAGAAGGACACGGCCTACCGCTACGCGGGCGACAAATTCGTCGCGCTCCTGCGCTCGCTCAAGCATCAGCAGGACCCGGCGCTCGTCGCCAGCCGGCTCCTGGATTCGATCAGGATGCCCGTCGAGCTCCACGTCAAGACGGGCGCGAGGAGGCGCGTCGAGCTCGGGGCGAGCATCGGGATCGCCGTCCTGCCCGATCACGGCCTGACGATCGAGGCCTTGGTGAAGAACGCCGAGATCGCCATGTATTTCGCCAAGGAATCGGGGAAGAACCGCTTCGTCATCTACAACGAATCGCTCAAGCCCAAGTCCACCGAACGCTGGCTCCTGGAGCAGGAAATGCGGGACGCGGTGGTCAAGGGCGAGTTCGTGCTCCACTACCAGCCCATCGTGACCCCCGACGGGAGGATCCTCGGCTGCGAGGCCCTCGTTCGCTGGATGCGCGACGGCGCCATCGTCATGCCTTCGAGCATCTTCATCCCCGTCGCCGAGGAGAACGGCGTCATCCTCGCCATCGGCGCGTGGATTCTGAGGCGGGCCCTCATCGACCTCCGGCACTTGAGCGGACGCGGCTATCGCGGCATCTATTTCAGCATCAACGTCTCGACCCGCCAATTCGAGCAGCCCGACTTCGTGAAGTCGGTCGCCGCCGCGATCGACGACGCGGGCGTGGACGCGAAGCTCGTGAACCTGGAGCTCACCGAGACTACGCTCATGTCTCATCCGGAGGACGCGATCCTGAAGATCAACGCCCTCAAGCGCCGCTACCCCGGGATCCGGGTGACGATAGACGACTTCGGCACCGGCTATTCCTCGCTCGCCTATCTGGCGCGCCTGCCGATCGATTGCCTCAAGGTCGACATCTCCTTCGTCCGCGCCCTCGATTCGGAGCAGAACAGGAAGGTCGTCAACGCGATACTCAACCTGGCCGACACGCTCCGCATCGAGGTCATAATCGAAGGCATCGATTCGAAGGAGCACTACGACTATTTCAAGACGCGGGACTGCTACGGCATGCAGGGTTTCCTGTTCATGAAGGCCGTGCCGCTCGATGATTTCGAGAGCAAGCTCGATTCGATCCGCCTGGAGTCGAAAGCCTCCCAAGGCAGGGCGGCTTCGCCATGACCCGGATGCCGATACCCGCGCGGTACCGATGTTTCGTATAACGCGCACGAATATCGGCCCCTTTTCGGCGTATCGCCTCTCTTCCGGACAGGGCGACGAGCTGCTCGTCCTCCAGCTGGGCGGCACCGTGCGCGACCTCGCCCTGTGCCCCGGAGGCGGCGGCCCGGGCCGGCGCCTCCTGTCGCGCTGCGGGAGCGCCGACATCGCCGAGGACCCGCTGTTCCGCGGTCGCCTGCTCTTCCCCTTCAACGACCGCATTCCCGGCGGCCGCTATGTCTTCGAGGGCGTGGAGCACCGGCTCCGCATCAACTCGGCCGAGGACGGCTCGGCCATCCACGGCTTTCTCTACCGCCGCACGATGGAGTGCCTGGGCGAGGAGGCCGGCGCGGAAAGCGCCCGCCTCGTGTTGCGCGACAGGATCCGGCCCGGCGAGGAGCCGGGCTATCCCTTCGCGCTTTCCCTGCGGGTCGAATACGAGCTGGGCCGAGGACGGGCCGCGCTATCCTTCGTCGTCCGCAACGAGGGAAAGGGCAGGGCGCCCTTCGCCCTCGGCTGGCACCCCTATTTCGACCTCGCCTCCGGGGCGGAGGAACTCGTGCTCGAGCATGGCGGCGAGCGCTACGTGCCGGTGGACGCGAGCCTCATGCCTCTGGGCGCCCTGGAGGATACGGCGGGCGGCCCCTACGACTTCCGCTCGGGCCGCCGTCTGGGGAGGCGGAACCTCGACCTGGCCCTCACCGCGCCTCCCGACGGGCGGCTCCTGCTTTCCCGACCCGGCGGAGCCGCCATCGAACTCCACGCCGACCGGGAGCTTTTCCCCTTCACCCAGCTTTTCGTGCCGCCGGAAAGGGACTCGCTCGCCGTCGAGCCGATAAGCTCGCCCACGAACGCCTTCAACCGAAGCGAACTCGGCCTGCAGGTTCTCGCGCCGGGCGAGGAGCGGCGCGGCCGCATAACGCTTGAAAGGAAACGCTAGGCCGTGTACGACTGCGTGATCCCGGCGGCCGGAGCCTCGTCCAGGATGGGCGCCTTCAAGCCGCTCCTGCCCTTCGGCCCGGCCAGCGTCGTCGAGGCCACCGTGGGCTCGGCCCTCGCAGCCGGCTGCCGCGTCGTTCTCGTCGTCGGATACCGCGGCGCGGAGCTGGCCTCGCTCTTCGCCGGCCGGCCCGGCGTGCTCGTGGCCGAGAATCCCGACTGGGAGCGCGGCATGCTCGGCTCGCTCCAGACCGGTTTGAAATGCGTCGCGAGTCCCTGCTTCTTCACCATACCCGCCGACATGCCCCTCGTTCCCCCCGCCGTCTACGGCCTGCTGCTCCGCGCGCGCGAAGCCGGCCCCGCGGCGGAAGCCTCGGAGCCGGCCGCCTACTTCGCCTCCCGCGGGGGGAGGGCGGGCCACCCCGTCCTCATCCCCTCGTCCTGGATAGCTGAGATGCTCAGGCTGCCGCCCGGCGGGCGGATGCGCAGCTATCTCGAAAGGCGCCGCATGGTCTTGGTCGAGGCGGGGACGGACGCGGTCTTCGCCGACCTGGATGGGCCGGAGGAATACCGCCGGGCGATCGATGGGCTCGGGCCGCCAGCCTAGAATGACGGCCGGCGGCTAGGCAGGACCGATCCGAGAAGACGCCGATAATCGAAGGCCAGAGCCCATTCTCAAAGTCTACGAGACGTTCGCCACGATTCTTGCGGACAGGGAAGCCTTGGCTCTGGAGCGACGGATGAGCTCGGGCGCCATGATGGCTATGATGAGGATGAAGCCGTCGGCGATATTCATCACCTGGCCCGGTATGTTGACGAGGCCCATGCCGAACTGGAGGAATCCGAGGAGGAAGACGCCCAGGATCACGCCCCATATCTTGCCCTTTCCGCCGGTGATCGCCACGCCGCCGAGGACGACCGTCGTGATGACATCGAGCTCCCAGCCGGTGGCGATGTTCGGCCTCGTGCTCCCCACCCGGGAAGTGAGGAGGATCGAGGCTATGCCGGCCGCGAGACCGTTCAGCGTGAAGGCCATGAGGCGGTAACGGTCGACGTTCACGCCCGAGAAGCGGGTGGTCGTCTGGTTGTTGCCGAGCGCGTATACGCGCCTTCCGAACGAGGTCCGGTGGAGAAGGAATCCCGTTCCGGCCGCGAGGACCGCGAAGAGGACGAGCTCGAAAGGAACATGCGTGCCCGGAATGTATCCTTGGCCGAAGTAGGCGAAGGACTGAGGATACACGGTATAGGCGTGGTCGCCGAGGATGACGGAAGCGATCCCGCGGTAGAGCGACAGCGTGCCGATCGTCACGGCGATGGAGGGAATGGCGAAGCGCGTGATGAGAAAGCCGTTGAACCACCCCAGGGCCGAACCCGAGACGAGGCCTATGAGGATCAGCGCGGGAGCCTGAGCGCCCGCGGCCGAGGCCATCCCCATGAACACCGAGGTCAAAGCCAGGTTGGAGGCGACGGAAATGTCGATATCGCCGCAGATGATGACCAGCATCATCGGCAGGGCCATGATCGCTTTCTCCATGAAATTGAAGGTGGAGTCGAGCAGATTGGTGGCGTTGAGGAAATACGGGGAAATGAACGAGTTGACCAGGAACACGGCCACCAGGAGATAGACGAGGAGCATCTCCCACTGGGTGGCCCGGTTCCGCAAATTATGGGTATGCGACGCGGCGACCCCGTCTCGGGATCCGCCTGAGCGGCCGGATGCCGCCTTTTCGGTCTCCGAATTCCGCCCGGTCATCAGAGCACCCTCCTTTTGAGCATACTGGCCTGCGCGCGCCGATCGAGCACGGTGTTGACGATGATCGCCAGCAGTATGACGAAGCCTTGGATCGCCACCTGCCAGAACGGAGATATCCGAATCATGGTGAGGGCGTTCTTCACGATCCCGAGGAAGACCGAGCCGAGGAGCACGCCGGCTATGGTGCCGGAGCCTCCCATGATGTTGACTCCGCCGACGACGCATGCGGCGACCGTCTGCAGTTCGAGCCCCGAGGCGGAATCGTTCGCCGCCGAGGCGTAGAAGGCGACCCAGAGATAGCCGGCGAGTCCGCTCAGTATCCCGGAGAGGGCGAAGACCCGGAAGTTGGTCTTCTTGACGTCGATGCCGACGTACTGGGCGGCGAGCGGGTTGCCGCCTACTCCGTAGATGTCCCTGCCCGAGCGCGTCAGATGCAGGAAGACGGCGAAAATGACGAAGACGAGGAGGGCGATGCTGATCATGTTCGAGATGCCGAAGAAGGAGGCTTGCGGAAAATTGCGGAAGGAAGCCGTCATCTGATCGGCGCTCACCCAGGTCCCCCCCGACAGCACGATGACAAAGCCCCGGTAAATGCTCAGGGTGCCCAGCGTCGCGATGATCGGCGGGATGTTGAGGCCCGAGACGAGAAGGCCGTTGAAGGAACCGAGGACGAAGCCGATGGCCATCGCCACAAGGATTATGACGGCCAGAGGGGTGTCGGGATGCGCTTTGTCGAGCAGGGCCACGCTCATCCCCGTGAAGCCCATGATCGAGGCGACCGAGAGATCTATTCCCCCGGTCAGGATGACGAGGAGCTGTCCGATGCTCACGACGAGGAGAATGGAGCTGTCCTTGAAGATGAACGCGAAGTTCCCGGGAGTGAAGAAGTCGTGGGTCCGGAAGGTCACCGCAGCCACGACTATGGCGATGATGACGAAGAGACTCGTCTCCCGCCGTTTGAGCAGGTCTTTCATTGGGGGGGCCTCTCTCCTCCATGCCCTGCCGTCGTGGCGGTCGCGGCCAGCATCACCTTCTCGGGGCTGGCATCGGCTCGACTTATTCGGGCGGTGATTCGTCCTTCGTGCATGACGATGACGGTGTCGGACATGCCGAGGATCTCGGGCAGCTCCGACGAGACGAGAATTACTGCGATGTTCCGTGCGGCCAGCTCGGAGATGAACTTGTGGACCGCCACCTTCGTGCCGACGTCGATGCCCTTGGTCGGCTCGTCCAGCACGAGCACGCGCGGATTCGTGGCGAGCCATTTCGCGATGACGACTTTCTGCTGGTTCCCGCCCGAAAGGCTGTTGACGGGCGCCTCCCAACCGGCGCTCTTGATCTGGAGCATGTCTCCGTAGCGCTCGGTGATCTCGTTCTCGGCCCCCCTGCGGAGTATCCGGTGCCTGGCGAGGTTGGTTATGATCGGGAGCGTCATGTTCTCCCGGATATTCATGGTGAGGATCGCGCCCTGGAGCTGGCGATCCTCCGGAACGAGGGCTATGCCATGGCGCATCGCGTCGGCCGGATTCCGAATCTCGACCTTCCTGCCTCCGATGCTGATCTCCCCGCCGTCGGCTCGATCGATGCCGAAGATGACCCGCATCACCTCGGAGCGTCCCGCCCCGACCAGGCCGAAGAAGCCGAGTATCTCCCCTTGCCGCAGTTCGAACGAGATGTCCTTGAAGATGCCGTTTCGCGTCAGCCCGTCCACCTTGAGGGCGACCGGACCGGGCACGACCTCCGTCTTTTCGTACATCTGGTCGAGGCTTCGGCCCACCATCAGGCGGACAATCTGGTCGACCGTGCTCGTCGCGACCTTGCCCTCTCCGACCCAGCTGCCGTCGCGCAGGACGGTGTAGGAGTCGGCTATATCGTAGATCTCCTCGAACTTGTGCGAGATGAAGATCACGGCCTTGCCGTCCGCGATGAGCTGCCGCACGATCTTATAGAGATGCTCGACTTCCCGCAGCGTCAGGGCGGAGGTGGGTTCGTCCATAATGACGATTTTCGTGTTGATCGACAGCGCTTTGACGATCTCCACCATCTGGCGTTCGGCGAAGCTCAAGGCCTTTACCTTGGCCTTCGGGTCGATCGTGATATCGAGGCTCTCCAGAAGCTCGCGTGTCCGCTGTTCCATGGATTGCCATCCCACTAAACCACGGCTCGTGAGATGGTGTCCCATGAAGATGTTCTCGGTCACGGTGAGCTCGGGAAACATCGTGGCTTCCTGATGAATGGCGGAAATGCCCGCGAGTTGCGACTCGTGCGGCGACTTGAACGCCACCCGATTCCCTTCAAGGAAAATTTCCCCCTCGGACGCGGAGAAAACGCCAGAGAGTATCTTGACCAGCGTGGACTTTCCGGCGCCGTTTTCCCCGATGAGCGCGTGCACTTCGCCTGCTCGTATGCTCATCGACACGTTATCGAGCGCTTTGATCCCGGGAAATCTCTTGCTGATGCCGTTCAGACGTAACAGTGGCTCTTCCACCTGTTCCTCGCATCTTCTGGAAAAGATTGGTAGCCGCATCGGTGGCGGTTGTGTTGAGGTGCGAGCGGGCCGTCGTGTGTGACGGGGCTAGCCCATGCCTGCCCGGGAAAACCGTGGCCGGAATTCGGCCGCGATTTCCCGGACAGGCTCATGCGGTTTCGAGGACTGCGGCCCTCAGGCCACTGCCCCTAGTAGATGGCTGCGAACTTGTCGATGTTGCTCTTGTCGAAGACATAGGGCTTGCCCATCACCACGACGTTGCTGTCGCCGACGGTGAGGCTGCCCATCTTCCCGACCGTGAAGGACTGGCCCGGGCTCACCGAGCTCACGTTGCCCTTGACGAGGAGATAGGCGATGTAGGTCGCCGTGTAGCCGAGGTCGACCGGATTCCAGAGCTCCATCTCCTGGCAGGTCCCGTCGGCGATATACTGCTTCATCTGCGAGGGCAGGCCCAGGCCGGTGAGCTGGACTTTTCCGGCGAGCCCGGCGTCCTCGATGGCCTTGGCCGTGGCCGCTATGCCGACGGTCGTCGGAGAGATGATCCCCTTGAGGTTCGGATAGGACTTGAAGAGTCCGGTGGCCTCGCGGTAGCTCTTGTCGGCGAGATCGTCGCCATAGACCACCGCGTCGAGCTTCATGTTCGCGTACTTCGGATCCTGGAGCTCCTTCTTCATGTAGTCGATCCAGGTGTTCTGATTCGTCGCCTGGGCGGTGGCGCTCAGGATCGCGATCTCTCCCTGATAGTTGAGCATCTTGCCGAGGATCTGGATCTCGGAGCGGCCGATAAGCTCGTCGTTGGAGGCGGCGAGATGGAGGAGGCGTCCCGCGGGCGCGATGCCGGAGTCGAAGGAGATGACCTTGATGCCGGCGGCCATGGCCTTCTTGCAGATGGGCACGAGGGCGTCGGTGTCGTTGGCCGAGATCTCGATGGCGTTCACGTGCTGGGCGATGAGCGAATCGATGAGGGCGATCTGCCCCTCAGGGGTCGGAGTGCTCGGGCCCTGGTAGATGAGTTCGACGTTGCCGAGCTCCTTGGCCGCCTGCTCTCCACCCTGGTGGGCGGCGTCGAAGAACGTGTTGCCGAGACTCTTCACGACCATCGCGATCCTGATCTTGCCGCCAGTCGCCTGGCCTTCCTGCTGCCCAGCCGCGAAAGCGAACGAAGCGGCAAAGAGCCCCGTGACGAAAACCATGAAGATTGCAGTGCGTCTCTTCATAACACTCTCCTTTGAACGATATTTGAAAAAAAAAAACTAACCACCTGAAATCGTATGCCCTCGGTCGGAAGATGTCAACGGCATCCGCGGACGGGGACTTGGCAGGATCTGCGCATATCCATAAGGGCGCGGTATTCCTTGCGGGATGAGCGGGCGAAGCTCCCGCAGGCCATCTTGATGCTCTCCCTTCCGCACCATAGAATCCCTTCGGGAGGCACCCGACGGAAAACCATAAGAGTTTTTTCCGCTACCTGACCTACAGCGAAGAAGACGAAAAATGGAGGATCGTCTGCACCGACGCGGGGCGGGCGGAAATCGGTCCCGAATCGGTCTACCCTCCCGATCCGGATTCCCACCCCCGCAGATTCAAGCCGGTGGCCACGGGGCGGATTCTCAAAGAGTATCAGATTGTCTACATCACCAAGGGTGCGGGAAGCTTCGAGAGCGAGGGGCGCCGCCACCGAGTAGAGGCAGGTTCGGTCCTGTTCCTCTTTCCCGGGGTGCGGCATGTCTACAAGCCCGATTTCGAAATCGGCTGGACGGAGTACTGGGTCGGATGCAAGGGCGCCTACGCCGACAATCTCGTGGCCCAAAACTTCATCTCGCCGGCACGACCCGTCATGCACATCGGCCTGGACAACCGCATCCTCGATCTTTTCGCCAGGATTCTCGATCTGGTTCGCGACCAGGAGCCGCTCTACCAGATACGGGCCGGATCTCTCATACTCGCCCTGGTCGCCGAAATCCTCTCCCGCGTCAGGAAAGCTTCCCAGTCTTCGCATTCCGAACGGCTCGTTCAGAAGGTGAAATTCCACATGGAAGAGAACATCTACGGCGAGATCAACATTCCCGGCATCTGCGAAGCCCTGAAGGTGAGTCCCTCCCATCTCAACGAAGTGTTCAAGTCCTACACCGCGATGACTCCCTACCAGTATTTCATCAGCATCAAGCTCCAGAAAGCCAAGGAAATGCTCGAAGGCGGAGAGTCGATCATCAAGGCGATCGCCTATCGTCTGGGCTTCAAGGATGAATATTACTTCTCCAGGCTCTTCAAGCGCAAAACCGGCGTCTCGCCCTCGAAGTGGAATGCCAGCCTCACGGAACACGGTGCGGCCGTTCATGGTTATAATGCGATCGCTGATCTGATCGACGACGTCCGGGACGGCGCATAGAACGCTCGCATTCATTCCGCAATGGCGCGAACCAGGCGAGTGCGATGTCCCGCCGCGACCGGATGTCCATCCTTCCCTGGTTCTTCGAAAGAGCAAGCCGGATTCCCGATATCGATCGAGCCGATCCCGGGAATCCGCCGCGTCGGAAAGCGGCATCGCGTTCCGTCCCGCTTCATGAAAGCCGTACACGAAGCCGACGGACAAGGTCGAGCCGAATGACTCTCCGTCTGCAGGATCCTTGCAGACTGAGTATCAGGCCGCTTTGGCGAATCGTGAATGGACAATTCAATTCGGAGGATGCAGTAAACCGTTCCGACCGATTAATAAATCGTCATTATCGCGATTGCGTTGTTGCATCGATCCCGATGGCGGCGCTAGACTTTGGACGGCATCATAAATTCACGAGCGACACGGGAATGGCGCGGCCCTTCCCTGCCGCTAAGAAGGCGAACGATATGGCAGATTCAGACGGCATGATCCGCAAGGCTTTCGACCTCGCCCGCGAGCGCTACGGGGAGCTGGGCCTGGATGTCGAGACGGCGATGAGCAAGGTCGACGCGTTGCCTGTTTCGCTGCACTGCTGGCAGGGCGACGACGTGGGCGGTTTCGAGCGTCCCGGGGCCGTGCTCGCCGGCGGCGGCATACAGACCACGGGCAATTATCCCGGCAAGGCGCGCGATGTCTCAGAGCTCAGGAGCGACATCGAGGAAGTGCTGACCCTCGTGCCGGGCGTCAAGCGGCTTTCCCTGCACGCGTCCTACGGCGACTTCGGCGGCAAATCCATTGAGCGCGACGCCGTCGAGGTCGGCCATTTCTCGGAATGGATATCCTGGGCGCGCGGGAAAAAGCTCGATCTCGATTTCAACGCGACCCTCTTCTCCCATCCGCTCGCGGCCGACGGCTACACGCTCTCCCATCGCGACCAGGCGGTGCGCTCCTTCTGGATCGAGCACGTCAGGCGTTCCAGGGCGATCGCCGCGGCTTTCGGCCGCGCCCAGGGCCGTCCCTGCGTCAACAACACCTGGATCCCCGACGGCGCCAAGGACAGTCCCGTGGACCGCCAAGGCTGCCGCGCCCGCCTCATCGAATCGCTCGACGCGGTCTTCGCGGCTAGCTATCCCGACACCGAGCTCGAAGACTCGGTCGAAGGCAAGCTCTTCGGCATAGGCTCCGAATCGTTCGTGGTCGGCTCGCACGAGTTCTATCTCGGCTACGCGGCGACGCGGAAGCTCTTCGTCACCCTCGACATGGGCCATTACCACCCGACCGAGAACGTCGCCGACAAGGTGAGCGCCATCCTGCCCTTCGTGCGCGGCATCCTCGTACATGTCAGCCGGGGCGTGCGCTGGGACTCGGACCATGTGGCCGTCCAGTCCGACGAGCTGGCCGATATGGCCCGCGAGATCCTGCGTTCGGGACAGCTGTCGCGAATCAGGGTGGCGCTCGACTATTTCGACGCCTCCATCAACCGCATCGGCGCCTGGGCCGTCGGCGCGCGCTCGGCGAGGCGCGCCTTCCTCGCGGCGGCGCTCGAGCCGCGCGAAGCTCTCTTGGCCGCCGACGCCGCCGACGACGGTTTCGCGCGGCTCGCGCTGCTCGAGGAAGCCAAGTGCCTGCCGTGGAACGCCGTGTGGGACGAGTACTGCCGCCGATCCGGCGCACCGACCGACCGCGAGCTCGTCGAGGCCGTCCGCGCCTACGAACGCGGCGTCCTCTCCCAGCGGAGCTAGGGAGCGAACATGGGCAAGCTCGACATTCTCGTGGAAATTTCGCAGCGCTACGGGGCCGATCCCGATTGGGTGCTCGCCGGCGGCGGCAACACTTCGTTCAAGGACGCGGACACGCTGTACGTGAAAGCCTCGGGCTTCCCGCTCGGCCAGATCGGCGTGGACGGTTTCTGCGCGATGGACCGTAAGGCCCTGGACGCGATCTGGACGCGAGCCTATCCGGCCGAGCGCGAGGCGAGGGAAGCCGCGGTGCTCCAGGATCTCCTCGCCGCCAGGCAGTCGGGCGAGCACCGGCGGCCTTCGGTCGAGACGCTCATGCACGGCTTTTTCCCGCAAGCCTATGTCGTGCATACGCATCCCGCCATCGTGAACGGCCTCACCTGCGGCCGCGACGGAGAAAAGGCGTTCCGGAGGCTGTTCGCCGACGAGGCCATCTGGGTGCCCTTCGTCGATCCGGGCTATGTGCTGGCTCGGGAGGTGCGATCGAGGGTGGAGGCTTTCCGCGCGAGCGCGGGCGCCATGCCCGCGATAATGCTCATGCAGAATCACGGTCTCCTCGTGGCCGGGGAGACCCGCGCCGAGATCGAGGAGCGCTCGGCCTCGGTTGTTTCGCGCATCGCCTCGGAACTGCCGCGGTCGCCGGACTTCTCGGCTCGGGCCGTCGACCCGCAAAGAGTGACGGAAATTGCGTCGCGCATCTCCTCGCTGGCCCCCCCGGACCGGGCGCTTTGCTTCCGTCGCGACGCGGAGCTGCTGCGCTTCGCGGCCTCCGATCAGGCCTTCGCGCCTCTGGCCGAGGCGTTCAGTCCCGACCATATCGTGTATGCGGGTCACGAGTTCCTGCGCCTCGATTCGCCGGAGGGGCTCGAGGCGGGATGGCGGCTGTTCTCGGAGCGAAACGGCGTTCCGCCCAGGATCGTGCTCGTGAGGGATCTGGGCGTCTTCTCCTGCGCCACGGGACAGCAGGCGGCCGAGCGGGCCATGGACCTCTTCGTCGACGCCTGCAAGATCGCCGTCTATAGCGAGAGCTTCGGAGGCGCGCGGCACATGACGAAGGACCAGATCGACTTCATCCGGAACTGGGAGGTTGAGCGCTACCGTTCGCGCGTGACCGCCGAGAGCTGAGCGGTCGTCGGAGGCGCGCACGGCTGGCATGCGTGCGCGGCCGGGAGCGACAAAAGAAAGGGGCTGCACCGAAGTGCAGCCCCTTTCCTTTCGGCTATCCCCCGGCTGGCGATCGGCCCGCCGGGGAAGTCCGCGCTCAGGGCATCGGCCCTACGCGGGAATCCGCATCTTGTAGAAGCTCCTCCACACGAAGTAGAGGGCGGCCGCGAAGAAGACGATGCCGATGTAGGGGGCCACGTTGCGGAAGGCCGCCGAGATGGAGATCTCCATCGCGAGGAGTCCGAACAGGGTGGTGAACTTGATGATCGGGTTCATGG
This sequence comes from Rectinemataceae bacterium, assembly GCA_035530095.1. Taxonomy (GTDB): domain Bacteria; phylum Spirochaetota; class Spirochaetia; order Treponematales; family Rectinemataceae; genus JAJXZP01. The sequence continues at coordinate 37,745 of DATKVK010000076.1, forward strand.
CCACCGAGGAGGTGTCCTTGAAGGGGTCGCCCACCGTGTCGCCGATGATGGTGGCGTCGTGGAGAGCGGAGCCCTTGCCCTCGCCCTTGGCCTTGAGGGTCTTGTCGGTCTCGACGATCTTCTTGGCGTTGTCCCAGCAGCCGCCGGCGTTGGCCATGAAGACTGCCTGGAAGAGGCCGAATACCGCGATGCCGATCAGGTAGCTCACGAAGAAGGAAATCGGCCTCAGGAGGGCCTGGTCTCCGCCGTCCATGTAGCCGGCGGGGGCCGAGAAGAAGGCGAAGCCGAGCGCGAAGGAGAAGATCGCGAGGAAGATGTTGTACATGCCCTTCTGCGCGTAGACGGTGCAGATGCGGACGACTTCCTGCGAATCCTTGTCGCTCGCGGATTCCATCGACTTGGTGTTGAAGTTCTTCTTGATGAACTCGACCGCGCTGTAGGCGCCGGTGGTCACCGCCTGCATGGAGGCTCCGGAGAACCAGTAGATCACCGCGCCGCCGGCGATGAAGCCGAGGAGGGAGAAGGGGTTCAGGATGTTCAGGATCATCTCGGGCTGGATGCCGAAAGTCTTGCCGATGAGCAGGATGAGCGAGAAGATCATCGTGGTGGCTCCGACCACGGCCGTGCCGATCAGCACGGGCTTGGCGCTCGCCTTGAAGGTGTTGCCCGCTCCGTCGTTTTCCTCGAGGAATTCCTTGGCCACTTCGAAGTTCGGCTTGAAATGGAACTCATCCTCGATTTCCTTGGCGATGTTCGGGATCTGCTCGATGCGCGACAGCTCGTAGACGGACTGCGCGTTGTCGGTGACGGGGCCGTAGGAGTCGACGGCGATGGTCACGGGGCCCATGCCGAGGAAGCCGAAGGCCACGAGGCCGAAGGCGAAGACCGCGGGGTAGACCATGATGCCGGAAATGAAGGTGCTGGCGAAATAGGCTATGCCCATGAGCAGGATGATGACGAGCCCGATCCAGAAGGCGGAGAAGTTGCCGGAGACGAGGCCCGAGAGGATGGTGAGGGAGGCGCCGCCCTCGCGGGAGGCGGTGACGACTTCCTTCGTATGCTTGGACTTCACCGAGGTGAAAATCTTGGTGAACTCGGGGATCAGGGCCGCGCCGATCGTGCCGCAGCTGATGATGATCGAGAGGATGAGCCAGAGGCCGTTCGGGAGGCTGCCGAGCTGCCAGTAGGTCACGCCGAAGGTCATCAGGATCGAGAGGATCGACGAGATCCAGATGAGGTTCGAGAGCGGCCGCTCGAAGTCGAGCTTGTCCCGCTTGCCGAAGACGGCCTTGGTGATGGCCTTGTTGATCCAGTACGCTATGACCGAGGTGACGATCATGAGGACGCGCATCACGAAGATCCAGGTGAGGAGCGTCAGCTGATCGACGGCCTGGCCCACGCCGAGGAGGATGAAGGTGATGAGGGCCACGCCCGTCACGCCGTAGGTCTCGAAGCCGTCGGCCGTGGGTCCGACCGAGTCGCCGGCGTTGTCGCCGGTGCAATCGGCGATGACGCCCGGGTTGCGCGGATCGTCTTCCTCGACCTTGAACACGATCTTCATGAGGTCCGAGCCGATGTCGGCTATCTTCGTGAAGATGCCGCCCGCGACGCGCAGCGCGCTGGCCCCGAGGGACTCGCCGATCGCGAAGCCCAGGAAGCAGTAGCCCGCGATGTTGCCGGGCACGAACATCATGATGGAGAGCATCATGATGAGCTCGATGGACACGAGCATCACGCCGATGGACATCCCCGACTGGAGGGGGATGTTGAGGACGGGAAGCGGCTTGCCCTCGAGCGAGGCGAAGGAGGTCCTGGCGTTGGCGAAGGTGTTCATGCGGATGCCGTACCAGGCGACTCCGTAGGAGCCGAGGATGCCGAGGATCGAGAAGACGAGGATCGTCACCACGTCTCCGGCCGGCTCGGCCTTGAGGAAGGCGAAATAGCCGATCAGGCAGATCGCGATGAAGACCCAGAGCACGACGAGGAACCTGCCCTGCTGGACGAGGTAGGCCTTGCAGGTGCCGAAGATCTTCTCGCCGACCGCCTTCATCGAGTCGTGGACCTTGTAGCCCTTGACCTGGAGGAACTGGATGAGACCGAAAACGAGCCCCAGCACGCAGATGCCGAGGCCTATCATCAGCAATGTCCAGGGCGTGCCTGAGATCGCCGGGACTTTGAGGTCTGCCTCGCTCGCCATGAGCGGCAATCCGGTTGCTGCGATGGCGAGTATAGAGGCAGCCCGCGCAAATGCGGAACGCTTCATCGAAACCTCCTATGTTTATGGAGCGATGGGAATGGATAATTCCGGATCGACAGTACTGCAACATCAAATCGAGTGTCAACAATAACGGAAGGAAGGCGCGCGGCCGTGCGATGGCCGGGGGGGAATTCGCCCCGCGCGAGGGCCCCGGCTAAGGCAAGATGCGCGATCTTTTTTGACGCCGGCCCGAGGCTGCGGGGATATGGTCAGGCCGCCTGCGGCCGGAGCTCACGCCTCGCGTATCGAACGGCGCGGAAGCCGTGCTGGCTCAGAACTCCTCGAAGTCGGCATCGACCTCGTCGCTTTGCGGGTCCTCGAGCCTGGGCGTGATTCCCCTTGCGCGCTCGCGCGTTCTTTGCGCCTTGGCCTGCGATGGAGTTCCCGAACCCGCCCGGATGCTCTCATTCCTTCGGATATGCGAAATTTCGATTCTCTTCCGCGGCGCCGCGATAGGCTCGCGCGCACGGGACGGAGGAGGAATGTCGCGATCGATTGTGAAGAATTCCAGGGAGTCCTGCATCTGCTCGGCCTGGCCGCTGAATTCCTCGGCGGTGGAGGCCAGCTCCTCCGACGCGGACGCGTTCTGCTGTATCGATTGGTCGAGCTGGAGAATGGCCTTGCTGATCTGCTCGGCCCCGTTCTTCTGCTCGGCGCTTCCCATGGCGATTTCCTGCACGAGGTCGGCGGTCTTCCTGATCTCGGGAACGATCTGAAGAAGAAGCGCGCCGGCCTTCTCCGCGATCTCGACGCTCGACTTGGCCAGCTCGCTGATCTCTCCCGCCGCGACCCTCGAGCGCTCGGCCAGCTTGCGAACCTCGGAGGCGACGACCGCGAAGCCGCGGCCATGCTCTCCCGCCCGGGCGGCCTCGATGGCCGCGTTGAGCGCCAACAAGTTGGTCTGCCGGGCTATCTCCTCGATGATGGAAACCTTGCCGGCTATTTCCTTCATGGCCTGCACCGTCTGCGAAACGGCCTGGCCTCCTTCCTGCGCGCCCTGGGCCGCCTTGACCGAGATTTGCCCGGTCTGGAGCGCGTTGTCGGCGTTCTGGCTGATGTTCGCGCTCATCTCCTCTATCGCCGAAGAGAGTTCCTCCGCGGCCGAGGCCTGCTCCGAGGCGCCCTCGGACAGCTGCTGGGTCGTGGAGCTGATCTGCTGGCTGCCGGAGGATACGTTCGCGGCAGCGTTCTGGATGCTCGCAACGATCTCGCGGAGGTGGGTCGCCATGCTCGCGAAACCCGCCGCCAGCTTGCCGATGGAATCGCTGCGGGCCAGGTAGGCCGCGTCGATCTCCTCGGTGAGGTTCCCCTCGGCTATCTCGCCCAGGCTGTCCACCATCGCCATCAGGACCGTGTTGTCGGTGATGATCTCGAAGCCGCCGGAGGGCTTGCCCTGCTGATCGAAGAGGGCGCCGCAGCTCGCGCGCACGGGAATCGAGGAGCCGTCCCGCCGCAGAGCGGTCGTCTCGGCGACGATCGTCGTGCCCGAGCGGATGCAGTTCCTGATCGTGCAATCCGCGGTGCCGCAGACGGGCGTCCGGCAGATTTCGGCGCAGGTCATCTTGCCCACGACTTCGTCGCGGCTGTAGCCCAGGACGCCGAGGGCCGCGTCGTTGATGTTCTGGACGACGAGATCGAGGTCGGTGCGGAAGGCGGCGTCCGCCATGTTGGCGAGGAAGCCCTCGTCGAGCTTGTCTATGGAGGAGAGCACCTCGAATCCGCCCGTGACCTTACCGGACTCGTCGGCGAGATAGCCGCAGCTGGCCCGCACGGGAATCATCGCATTGTCCTTGCTCCTCGCCACGGTGGTGACGACCACGGTGGATTTCTCCTTCATGGCCCTCTTGATGGTGCAGGCCGAGGTGGTGCAGGCCGGGGTGCGGCACAGCTCGGCGCAGCTCATCTTGCCGATCACTTCCTCGCGGGCGTATCCGAGGGCCTTGAGGGCCGCGTCGTTGATGTTCTGCACGACGAGATCGCGGTCCGTCCTGAAGGCCCCGTCCGCGAGATTGCCGAGAAAGCTGTCGTCCGCGCGACGGAGGTCGGAGAGAGTGGCCCAGAAACCGATGGCCCGGCCCCTGGAGTCGAAGACGGCGCTGCCGTGGACCTTGAGGGGAATGAGCTCACCGCCGCGCTTTTCGGCGATCAGGCTTTCGCCGACGGCGGCGCGAGCCTCGACGCTGGCTTTCATGAGGCAGCGCTCGGTGCCGCAGAGAGGAGTCCGGCACAGCTCGGCGCAGGTTTTCCTGCCCACGACATCGGGGGCGGCGAGGCCGAAAGTTTCGAGCGCCTGCTTGTTGATGTAGCGGACCACGAACTGCGCGTCCGTCAGGAAAAAGGGTTCCGCCTGGCCGTCCAAAAACGGTCTTGCCGATTTGATGAGAGCTTTTACATTCATTCTGTTCCTCCTGCGCCGGCAGGAGCCTCTGGGAGGAAATATTTTTCTTTTCGCGACAGAAGCGCGGCCGAACACCGAAAAGATCAAGCGCAACAATTATTGGCAGCTCAAACCGTTGTGCAGTCGGAGCGGGGAGATGATTGTCGTGTCGCTTTGCGACACTCCGGCAAGACACGGACGCGTTTTGCCGGAGCCGCCGTCGATCTTCAAACTATTCTACACCGCCTCGCGGGGATGTCAATGCCGAGAACAACGGCTTGATATGCCGCTCGAGGATGTTCGTCCTCACTTCTCCGGCGATGACATCCTCGTGGCGGTCGAGGGCATCGAGGTAGCGTTTTCCCATATCGCCCGCCACCTTGAATGCGACGTGGAAGAACTGGCGCAGATTCCTGTCGAAGCCGTCCGCGTGGCGGACGGCGCCCGCCAGACGCTTCCCTTCCCAGCTCGCGAGCTCGGCGGGCGGAGGCAGCGCGGCGCGATCGATATCGACCACCGTGGCATAGGGCGCCACGAGTTCGTCGAACCGCGGGTAGGCTTGGGCGTACAGTTCCTTCGCGAGCGCCAGGCCCTCGCCCCCGGCCTCGGCGAGACCGATGATTTCCTCGAGCCAGGTCGTGCCGGCGGTCTTGAGGTGAAGGCCGGCGCCGCGCTTGGCGATGACCCGGGAGATGGGAGCGTAGAGCGAGAACTTGTCGCTGCCCGAATGGACCGAGAGCTTCAGGTCGCGGGGGAGTCCGAACTCTTTCGCGGCGAAGGACGTGACGCAGACGAGACGGTCGAACTCCTCCTCGAAGAGCGCGACGTCGCCCACGTAATCGACTCCCTTGTTGAACCTGCCGGGGAACTTTGGAGCGATGGTGGAGGCGCGCACGCCTTCCTCGGCGAGGGCCGCGACGATGAAGAACAGCTCGAGGGGAGTCTGCGGCGTATCGGTCTCGTCCATCGAGACTTCGGCGATGAAAGCGTCGGCGCCTTTCGATTCGAGCACGCGCCGGTACACCTTGCCCGCCTCGCGGGCGGCGAGCAGGTAGCGGGCGGCTATCGCCTCGATTTCGCCGGACTTCGGGCGAAGGACGCCTTCCAGTCCCGGCACCGCGATGCCGTCGCGGTATCGCGACATCCTGCGCGCGAAGGCGTCGAGATCTTCGGCGCTCGCCGCTTTCCCGATAAAATCGGCTACGTCGATCGTGAAGAAATCGCAGGGCTCGATGAAGCTCTCCACCGTGGCGAGGCCGACGTGGTCGGCGTCGACGTAGTAGGATCCTTTCCAGCCGAGCGCGCGCACGGCCTCGTCGGCCTCGCGGCGCGCGTCGGCGGGCGAAGTGCCGATGAGGCGGTGCTCGCGAAAGGACTTGTTCCAGACCGGAGCGATATTCATTCCCGCGGCCCTGGCCTCGACGAAGGCCGAGAGCTGCGCCCGGCCCTGACGGCCGAACCTGTCGCCTATGCCCATGCTGTACTTTTCGAGGTTCATGCTCGGACTCTCCTTCCTTGTGTTTCAGGCGGCGCTCGCGCGCTTTAGTCCGGAAGCGGCTCGGCCGTCCAGAGCCCCGCCGCCGGATTCGAGATGAAGAACACTCTCTCCCCGTCATCGAGGACGTTCCATCCCGGAACGAGATGGTCGGGCGCATAACGCGCCATAGCTTCGGCCAGGGGCGCCCAGCGGTAGCCCGCCGATTCCGTCTCCTCCCGCCCGAGGCGGCCGGGGCAGTAGGTTATCGTGAAGCGGCCCTCGGAGGATCCGTGGATGAGGTGGGCGGCCGCCGAGAGATTGTCGGCGAGCTCGGCGTCGCGCTCCACGGCCCGAAGCGTGGCCTCGGTGCCGCGGTAGCCCCATTTGCGGATGAGCGAATCGATGGTTCCGTCCTCGCCGAACCGGGACACTCCCGGGGCGAGGACGACCAGTTCTCCCCCGTCGGCCAGGGCCATGCGCGTGCGGTAGACACTCTTGTTGCCGAGCCAGGTCGAGCGGAACTCGCGCTCGGGCAGGAGGACGACCGCCTTCCTCACCCGCTCGCCGACGCAATGCACGTTGAGCGCTCTCGACAGCCTGGCCGCCTCCTCGAAGGGCTCGCGCCCCTGGCCGACGAATAGACCGCGGAGGGCGTCGTCGTCGCAGCGCGGGCTTTCCGCGGAGGTCTCGTCCGAGCAGCCCTCCTCGACGGGGCCTACGACCGTCTGGGCGTACAGCACGGGCAGGGAGGAAGCGAACTCGCGCGAGGCGTAGTCGAAGAGGGCGCGCACGGGCGTGTCGGTCCGGCCCATCATGCGCTCCATCCCGTAGACCGCGCCCAGGTAGTGGCTGCGGTGGATGGCCTCGCTGCCTCCCGCTCCGACGAAAAGATTCTTGGCGTGGTTGGCCATCCCCGCCACCTCGTGCGGCACGACCTGGCCGATCGAGACCACGAGATCGTGGCGGCCCGCGGCGATGAGCCTGTTGAGCTGGACGGGCCAGGAGAAATCCAGGCGCCCTTCGGAGAGCTCGCGCACGTAGCTGCTCGGCACTTCCCCGACCTGCACGACATCGCGGCGCCAGTCGTGTTCGCGGAAGAGCCGGTGCGGCACGCCCGGATAGTATTCGTCCAGCTCGGCAGGGGTCATGGGCACATGGGTCCCGAGGGCCGGCATGACATCGACGAGGGCCTCGCCGTAATATTCGTACAGAAGCCGCAGGATGAGTCCGGAGCGCGAGCGCGAGCGCGTGCCGTCGGGAGGCAGGGCCAGGACGCGCCGTCGCGGGCCGAGCGCCTCGAGGGCTTCGAAGAGGCAGGCCCGGACTGCCTCAGCCCCGATGCCGGCTCCCCGCGCCGGATCTACGATTGAATGAATCACCTTCATTCTCCTTAGGGCGATGCAAGTATACTTATTTATCATTTCGAAAAAAGAAATAATACGGAATAATAACCCTGGAGCGAGCTCCTGTCAATGAATTACTGTATCCGAGCTCGAGACCAGTGGAATGAAGTTTGTGGACGGCATCGCCGCTCGTGTCGCCCGACCTTTTATGGCGTCGGGTCGGGCATCCTGGTTCTTCTACAAGCTTCATGACACCATCGGCGAACAGCCTCCCTGGTCGCCGACAATCCAGGGGCGCTGTACCCTGCGACAGTGAAGAAAAAGTTTGACAGGTTGAAAAACCGGTCCTATACTGCGCGAATGCTTTCGGATGATTTCATTATTCGAAAGACTATAGAGGAGGCGTCGATGAAGCGACGTATCGGTTACTCGCAGATCCTGTTCGCTGCTTTTGCGATTTTCGGACTCGTGGGGCTGAGCGCCCAGGTCAGCTCGCTAAGGATCGCCAAGCCTGTGAAGCTGAGTATCATCGATGTCGCGGGCAATCTCCAGCTGTCCAAGCCCGCCATCGAGGAGTTCAAGGCCGCCAATCCCAACCTCGTTTCGGACATCGAGTACATCCAGCTCACCGCACCCGAGCTTCCCTCCAAGATCAAGGCTCAGCAGATGGCCGGCAACGTCGACACCACGCTCGTGCTCACGGGCTACGACGCCATGGCTTCGGGAGTGGACCAGGGCATCTATGAGAAGATCATGCCCAAATATGCGGCGGATTTCAAAGGTCTGCTGAGCCATTACGTGCCGGGCGCCAAGGCCGCCTACGATCTCTTCGACGGCTACGGCATCACCTTCACCTTCTGCCCCGGCGGCCCCATGCTAACCTACAATCCGGACAAGGTGCCCAATCCGCCCAGGACCGCCGCAGAGCTTCTCGCCTGGGCGAAGGCCAATCCCGGAAAGTTCATCTACGCCCGTCCCGCCAACTCGGGCCCGGGCCGCGCCTTTCTCATGGGCCTGCCCTACATTCTCGGCGACAAGAATCCGAAGGATCCCAGGACCTGGGACAAGACCTGGGCCTTCCTCGAAGAGCTCGGCAAGTACATCGACTACTATCCCTCGGGCACCGGCATCACCTTCAAGGAGCTGGCCGAAGGCACCCGCTGGATGGTCGCGAGCCATCTGGGCTGGGACATGAACGAGCGCATCCTGGGAACGATTCCGTCTAACTTCAAGGGCTATCTGCTCGACCACACGACCTGGGTGACCGACGCCCATTTCATGGCCGTGCCCAAGGGCCTCGACAAGGATAGGCTGGCCGTGACCCTCGAACTCATGAAGTGGCTCATGTCGCCCAAGGCCCAGGCCGTGACCTACGACGACGGCTATTTCTATCCCGGCCCCGCGATCAAGGGCGTGCCTCTCAGCATGGCGCCGGAGAAGAGCCAGCTCAGGATCCGCCCGGCCATGAGACCCGAGTACGACAAGGCCGTGGCCGATCTGCCGTCCACCACCCAGCTCGATCCGACCGCCATGGTGACGGCCTTCGACATGTGGGACAAGCTCGTGGGCTCCCAGAGCCACTAGAATCGCAAACGGGAAGGGCGCGATCGCCGAGAGACGGGTTTAGCCTAGGCCGAGCCCGTCGCTTGACGATCGTTGCCGTCGCGTAGCGGCGGTTGCGCCCTCCCGACAGGCGCGGAGAACCCATGAAAGACTTCAAGCATATTTCCGTCAGGCGGATGACCAAGCGCTTCGGCGAAAAAACCGCTCTCCACGAGTTCTCGCTCGACTTCGACAAGGGCGAGTTCGTGACCTTCCTCGGACCGTCGGGATGCGGCAAATCGACGGCCCTCAATTGCATAACCGGTCTCATCCCGATCTCGAGCGGCGAGATCTACATAGACGACGAATGCATAGACGATTCCAGGGACAAGATCGCTCCCGAGAAGCGCGAGTTCGGCATGGTGTTCCAGAACTACGCCCTGTTCCCCCACCTGAGCGTCTTCGACAATGTCGCCTTCGGCCTGCGGCTCCGCAAGCACACCAAGAAGAGCGTCAGGGAAAAGGTCGATACCGCGCTCAGGCTCGTCCATCTCGAGGGCTACGGCTCCAAGTTCCCCGCGCAGATGTCCGGCGGCGAGCAGCAGCGCGTGGCCATAGCGCGCTGCATCGTCCTCGAGCCGAGGCTGCTCCTGCTCGACGAGCCCCTGTCCAACCTGGACGCCAAGCTGCGGGTGGAGCTGCGCTACGAACTCAAGGCGCTCCACGAGCGGCTGCGCGTCACCACCATCTACGTGACCCACGACCAGACCGAGGCGCTCGCCCTCTCCGACCGCATCGTCGTCATGCGCGCCGGGAAGATCCAGCAGGTCGGCACGCCCGAGGAAGTGTTCTCCGACCCGGCCAATCTCTTCGTCGCCGACTTCATGGGTTTCAAGAACATGTGGAAGGCGAAGCTCGAGTCGCTCTCGCAGTCGCCCGGCCATCTCGACGCGGTCGTGAAGACCGCGGGCGGAAGCCTGCGCGCCCGTCTTCGCTATCCCGAAGGGGACCCGCGGCGCTCCGCCCTGGTGGCGGCCCATGCCTCGGGCAAGCCCGTCGTCACCGCGATCAGGCCCGAGGACATACTGCTGCGCGCGCAGGAAGGCATGAACACCCTCGGCTGCACGGCCACCTTGGTCGAATACCAGGGCCAGCAGAGTCAGGTGAGCGCATGCTTCGACGCCTCCGGGCCCGAAGGCGCGGCGGACCGGATCGACTTCAGGAGCGCCGAACGCGTCGAAGAGGGACGCGGCCTCCAGCTCGGCGTGGCCCCCGACAGGCTGCTCCTGTTCCCGGAGCTGGAAACGGCGGCGACGACAGTCGAGGAAGGTTCGCCGTGAGCTCCGCGTCCAAGAGCGGCACCAAGGTCCTCCTGGCTCCCGCCATAGCCTTCCTCGTCCTGCTCTTCCTCTATCCCTTCGCCTACGGCCTGTACCTCAGCTTCACCAAGGCGGACGGCGCGGCCACCTTCTCCAACTACCTGCGCTTCTTCAAGGATCCCTGGGACTTCCGCACGATCTGGACGACCCTCTGGATCTCGGTCCCCATCACCTTCATCAACGTGGGCCTCGCCATACCCTTCGCCTACTACATGCGTCGGGGAATGAAGGGCGAAAAGACTATAACTTTCTTTCTCATCGTCCCCATCACCCTCGGCGCCGTGCTCATTTCCGAGGGCATGCTGAGCTACATGGGGCCGCGCGGCTGGCTCAACCAGTTCCTGATGGCCATCGGCCTGGTGCGCGAGCCCGTGCGCTTCACCCACAACTACCTCGGCGTCGTCATCTCGCTGGGGCTCTCGGGCTTCCCCTACGCGTTCCTCATGCTCCTGGGCTACGTGTCGGGCATCAATCCCGACCTCGAAAAGGCCGGCCAGATGCTCGGCGCCTCCAGGCTCCAGACTTTCTGGAAGATACTCTTCCCGCTCATGGTGCCGGGCATCGCGATAGCGTTCTGCCTCAACTTCGTCATGGCCTTCTCGGTCTTCCCTTCGGCGGTCCTGCTCGGCCAGCCTTCGGGACCCACCCGGGTCATCGCCATCGCGGCCTACCAGTGGGCCTTCGAAAAATTCAACTTCAACGCCGCCTCGGCGATTTCCATGATCATGGCGGCTATAGAGCTCATCGTCATCACCCTCGTTCTCGTGTGGCGGGGCCGGATGTACAAGGGTGCGTCGATTGTGGGAAAGGGGTGAGCGATATGCGGTCGAAGCTCAAGCTGTCGAATGTCCTGTTCGCCGCGGCGATGGTCGTCTACGTGGCCAACGTCCTCGGCATTCTCTTCACGGTCATCCTGAACTCGATCTCGAAAGACTGGTTCAGGGGAGTCTTCCCCAGGATCTTCACGGGCGATTGGTACCGCTACGTCTCGCGCGATCACGACATCGGCAATCTGATGTTCGTCACGTTCACGGTCGCGATACTGGACGTGGTCATCGCCCTCATCATCTCCTTCCCGGCGGCCTACGCGCTCGCCCGCAAGGAGTTCCGCGGCAAGGGGCTCCTGCTCTCGCTCTTCCTCCTGCCGATGATCGTGCCGCCCATGGCCTACGGCATTCCTCTGGCCATGCTCTGCTACAAGTTCCACCTCGCCGCGCGGCTTTCGGGCGTGATACTGGTCAACCTCGTGCCCATCGTGCCCTTCATGATCCTCATCCTCATGCCCTTCATCGAGCAGGTGGGCACGAACCTCGAGTCGGCCGCCGTGATGCTCGGCGCCAGGCGTACGACCATTTTCCGGAAGATTCTCGTGCCCCTCACCGTACCGGGCATTCTCACGGCCGGCATTCTCTCGATCGTCAAGACGATATCGATGTTCGATCTGACCTACCTCGTGGCCGGAGGCAACACGCAGACCATCGTCGTCGCCCTGTACGCCGACGCCTACGCCGCGGGAGCCCGGCCGCCCCAGGCGGTCGACGCCTTGGCCGTGATCTACTTCCTGACGGCCATGATCTGTCTCCTCGTCGCTCTCAAGTTCGTGAGCCCGACGCAGATGGTCTTCAAGCTGAAATGATGCCTTTCTGCCACGAATCCGCGGCGACCTGCGCCCGGCGGCGCGGTCGCCTGCCGCCAGCGGCCTCGCTCTGCGCCGGGAGCGTTCCTCCCGCGGGGACGGCCTGAGCCATGGCCCATAGCCCCCGCGTCGAGTCGATCCTCGCGATCATCTCGCGCAAGCGCAACGTCTCGGTGCTCGAATTGAAGGAGAGGCTGGGTGTCTCCGAGGTGACGATCCGCAAGGACCTGGATTACCTCGAGAGCGAGGGCATCATCGTGCGCACCCACGGGGGCGCCACCATGGCCGAGGACCAGCGCGTCATGCGCCCCGTGGGCATGCGCGAGGGGCTGCGTCAGGACGAGAAGAACGCGATCGCCCGCGTCGCCCGGGAGTACATCGCCGAGGGAGAGACCATCTTCCTGGACGCGGGCACGACCTGCCGTGCCATAGCGCACGAGATTCGCGGCATGAGTCTCCAGGTGGTCACCACATCCTTCGACGTGATCGAGGAACTGGCCAACGCCGAGGGGATCGCGCTGTTCTGCCCCGGCGGCAGCCTGCGCCGCGAGTCGCGCTGCTTCATCGGTCCGGCGGCCATCGAGGCCATGGAAAACATCCAGGTCCAGAGCTGCTTCCTCGGGGCGACGGGCTTCACGAGCGGCGGGAATTTCGCGACCCAGAACGCCAACGAGGCGCAGATCAAGCGTCAGGTGCTCAAGATGTCCAAACGCCGGATCATCGCCGCGGACTCGAGCAAGTACGGCGTCAATGCGTTCTCGATTTACGCGAGGCCCGGCGACGTCGATCTGCTCATCACGGATTCGGGCTTCGCCGATTCGGGGCAGCTGCTTTCGCTCGGCATCGAGGTGCTGCTGGCCCCGCTGGGAGAGACCTAAGAGTGCGGCTCGGCAACTTTCTCCTGGCCCAGTCGGGCGGACCGACCGCCGTCCTGAACGCCAGCGCGGCGGGAGCCGCCCTGGCCGCCCTGAGCCTGCGCGGGGTGGGCGACGTCTGGGCCGCCCGGGAGGGGCTCCTGGGGCTGTTCGACGACGATCTGATCGATCTCAGGGCCGAGGGCCGAAAGAGCCTTCGCGCCCTCTCCCGCGTCCCCGGCGCGGCCTTCGGATCGTGCCGACGGGGCCTCCTCGACGAGCTCGACCGCGAGCGCGCTCTCGCGGAACTCAAGCGGCGCGATGTGCGACTCTTCCTCTACATCGGCGGCAACGACTCCATGCGGACCGCCGCCGATATCGACACCCTCGCGGCCGACTCGGGCTACGAGCTCGTCGTGGTGGGCGTTCCCAAGACCATCGACAACGACCTCCTGGCCACGGACCACTGCCCCGGCTACGGCAGCGCGGCCAAGTATATCGCGACGACGGTGATGGAGGCCGGCCTCGACACCGAGGCCCTGTCGAGCTCCGACCGCGTCAACGTGATCGAGACCATGGGCCGGGACTCGGGCTGGCTCGCCGCCGCCTCGACCTTGGGCAGGCGGGAGCGGGACGAGGCGCCGAACCTGGTGCTCCTGCCCGAGTCCGCCTTCGACGAGGAGCGCTTCTGCTCCGCCGTGGAGTCCTCGCTCGGCCGCCTGGGGCGCTGCGTCGTGGCTGTGGCCGAGGGCGTCAAGCGGGCCGACGGCTCCTATCTGAGCGCCCAGGGCGGGCCCTTCGGCGCCGATCACTTCGGCAATGTGCAGCTCGGGGGCGCCGCCCTCGCCGTGAAGGCCATCGTCGAGTCACGGCTGGGAGCCAAGACGAGGTATTCCATGCCTTCGACCGCGCAACGCGTCGCGGGGCACTGGGCCTCGGGGCGCGACCTTGCGGAGGCCGCAGCCGCGGGAAGGGCGGCGGTGAGAATGGCGGCCGGGGGCGAGGGCGGAAGGATGGTCACCCTGGAGCGTCTCTCAGACTCGCCCTATCGCTGCGGCACGGGGAGCGTCGCCTTGAGCGCGGTCGCCGGCAGGACCAGGACCTTCCCGGCCGAATGGCTGAGCGAAAGCGGCATGGACGTCACCGAAGCCTTCGCGGCCTACGCATTGCCCCTGCTCGCGGGCGAGTCCCGCCCGAGGCTGCGCGACGGACTCCCCGAGTATCCGCGGCTGAAATCGAGGCAGTCCGGCGGGGCGCCTCGGCTCGATGCCTCGTGAAGGCTTTTTAGCGAAAGGAGTTCGCAAGATGAGTTATATAGAGGACCTGTTCGGGCTGAAGGACCGCGTGGTCGTGGTGACGGGAGCCGGAGGCGCGATAGCCGGCGTCATGGCCGAGGCCTACCTGCGCGCCGGAGCCAAGGTGGCCCTGTGGCTGCACCGGCCGGAAGACCTCGCCGCGGCCCGCGAGCGCTTCCTGCCCTTCGCCGCGAAGAGCGATTCGCTCTTCGTCGCAGCCTGCGACACGGGCGAGCGCGTCCGCGTCGAGGCCGCCTACGACGAGACCCAGGCCGCCCTGGGCCATCCCGAGGTGCTGGTCAACGCGGTCGGAGGCAATCGCGGCAAGACGTCCTTCGTGGAGGCCGAGCTCCGGGCCTTCGAGGACATTCTCAAGCTCAACCTGCTCGCCGGCCTCGTCGTGCCCACGCAGGTCTTCGCCTCCCGCTGGATCGCGGCCGGACTGCGCCATCGCTCCGTCATCAACATGGCCTCGATGGGGTCCTACGTCCCGCTCTCGGGCGTCTGGGCCTACGACGCCGCCAAGGCCGGGGTGCTCAACCTGACCGTCGCCTGCGCCAAGGAATTCGGCTCGGCCGGCATCCGGGTGAACGCGATCGCGCCCGGCTTCTTCCTCGGGCAGCAGAACTATTCGCTGCTCATAGCCGACCGCGCGACGGGCGAGCTCACCCCGCGCGGGAAGGACGTCGTGGCGCGCACACCCTTCGGCCGCTTCGGCGACCTGGACGAGCTGCGCGGCGCGGCCCTCTTCCTCGCGAGCGAAACCGCCTCGGGCTTCGTCACGGGTATTTCGATTCCTGTCGACGGGGGCTTCCTCGCCGACAACATCTGAAAGGCGCACTATGAAGGCATTCCTCGATTCCGACTTTCTCCTCTCGACGAAGACCTCGGTCCGACTCTATCGCGAGCACGCGGAGAGCGCGCCGATCCACGATTTCCACTGCCATCTCGATCCCCGCGCCATCGCCGAGAACCGCGGCTTCGCGAATCTGGCCGAAGCCTGGCTGGCGGGCGACCACTACAAATGGCGCGCCATGCGGGCCTCCGGCGTGCCCGAGGCCCTCATCACGGGAGAGTCCTCGCCCAAGGAGAAGTTCGACGCCTGGGCGCGCACGATGCCGCTGCTCGCCGGCAATCCGCTCTTCCACTGGTCGCATCTCGAGCTGCTGCGCTATTTCGGCATCCGCGGCGTCACGCTCTCGCCCAGGTCCGCCGACGAGATCTGGAGCGAGGCCAATCGGCTCCTCGCCTCGGAGAGCTTCCGCGTCCGCGGCCTCCTCGCCTCTCGGGGCGTGAAGACCGTCTGCAGCACCGACGATCCGGCGGATTCCCTCGCCTGGCACCAGGCGATCGCGGCCGAGAAAGGCATGGGCTTCTCCGTGCGGCCGACCCTCAGGCCCGACAAGCTTTTCGCCCTCTCCGATCCGGCCGCCTTCCGCGCCTACCTCGGGCGCCTCGGCGCGGCGGCGGGGGTCGTGATCGAGTCCTGGGAAAGCCTCCTGGGCGCCCTCGATGCGAGGATCGACTTCTTCGACTCCCTGGGCTGCCGCGCCTCGGACCACGCCCTCGCGGACACCGAGTTTCTCGATGGCGGGCCTGAGGACGGCGACAGGATCCTGCGCGAAGTCCTTTCGGGCGGGAGCGCGGGGAACGAGGATCGCATCCGCTTCCGTTCAGCCCTCCTCGTCGAGCTCGGCAGACGGTACGCGCGCAAGGGCTGGGTCATGCAGCTCCACGTCGGGGCCGCGCGCAATCTCAATTCGCGCGCCTTCGCGAAGCTCGGTCCGGACACGGGCTACGACGCGATCGGAAAAAGCCTGGATCCCGCGGGCCTGGCCTCCCTCCTCGACGCTCTCGACCGCGGCGAGTCGCTGCCGAAGACGATACTGTTCTGTCTCAATCCGGGCGACACCGAAGTCCTCGCCGCCCTGGCCGGCGTGTTCTCGTCCTCCTCGCCCGGCAGGGTGCAGCTCGGGGCGGCCTGGTGGTTCCTCGACCGCAAGCAGGGCATGGAGCGCCAGCTCGAGGTCCTCTCCTCCTACGGAGTCCTGGGCAGCTTCGTGGGCATGCTCACCGATTCGCGCAGCTTCCTGTCCTTCCCTCGGCATGAGTATTTTAGGCGCATACTCTGCGACCTGCTCGGCCGCTGGGTGGAGGAGGGCGAGCTGCCCGACGACGAGAGCCTCCTGGGGCCGCTGGTCGAGGGGGTCTGCCATCTCAACGCGCAGAGGTATTTCGGCTTCTGAAGGGAGGTCCGCGACGAGAGCGGCGGAAAGCAACGACGAGCTCGTGCAGATCGTCAAATACCGGGCCGCCTCCTATCTGGGCGGCGGCGAACGGGACGCGCGCGTGCTCGACGCGATGCGCGCCGTCGACCGCGCCCGGTTCCTTCCCCATGAATACCTGTGGGCGGCCTATCTGGACGAGAGCGTGGACATCGGCTGCGGGCAGACCTGCTCGCAGCCTTCCATGACGGCTTTCATGCTCGACAAGCTCTCGCTCCGGCCCGGGCTGCGCATGCTCGAGGTCGGCGCCGGCTCGGGCTACGCCGCGGCCCTCGCCGCCCTGCTCTGCCGCCCGGGCGGCCGCGTGATCGCGGTCGAGATCATCCCCGAACTGGCCGCCCGGGCCCGGGCCAACTGCGCCTCGGCCGGGCCTCGCTACGGCCCGCCGCTCTCCGACGACATCGACTTCGTCGCGGCCGACGGCTCCGCGGGCCTGGGCGAGCGTGGCCCCTTCGACCGCATCCTCGTCTCGGCGGGAGTCCGGCGTTCCCGGCGCCGCCCAGGCTTCCGCGAGGAGCCGCTCCTCGACCAGCTCGGCCCCGAAGGCATTCTCGTCTATCCCGAGGAGCGCGGAAACCTGTACAGGCTCGTGCGGCGCGGCGACACCCTGCTGCGGGACAGGTGGAGCGGCGTGGCCTTCGTGCCGCTGCGGGGCCGCAACGCCTAATCCCCGCGGCCCAGGCCCAGATCACCGTACAGGCGCTCCATGAAGGGCCCGAGGTTCCGGAAATGGTCGCCCTTCCAATAGGCCTTGCCGCAGGCTTCGCAGAGGAAGAAATCGGCGTAGCGCCGGGCGACTATGGCAGGCACCAGGGGGCGGATCTCCTCCGGCGAGACGCGCCGCAGGAGCGCGCCGCAGGCGGCGCAGCGGCTGAAGGGGCGGCAGCGATCGGCGAGGCCGAAGCGCCGCGACACCTCCAGGAGCTGCGCGTAGGGATCGGGCGAGAGGATGAGCATGGCCCGGTTCGGGGAGGCGTGGAGTTCCCGCATGAAGAGAAGCGCGCGCTTTCTCGTGAGCACGATGCGATCCTCGGCGAGCGCTGTCCCGATGAGGTCCGCGGTTTCCCGCTCGTTCTTCCAGGCCGTGTCGAAGCCGAGCAGCCTGAGCATGCGGGAAAGGACGCCGAGGTGCAGGTCGAGGACGAAGCGCGGCTCGGAGTCGAGAGCTATCGGCTCCGGAAGCGGGAGGAGGAGGACGGACGAGTCGTCAGGAGGCGGCAGTTCAAGAGGCCAGGCCGCGCCGTCGATCAGGGCCGATCCGACCTCGAAGCGCGGGATGCCGACGCTTTCGGCGAGGTGCCCGAGGCTTTGGTCGGCCCGGAAGCGACAAAGAAAACTTAACTCAGCTGACGCATGGTCAGGTCGTCTGTTGCGCGACTGGCCGCTCCGCGCCATGAGGGCGAGACGGCCGCGGACCAGGATGCGCGTGCGCCGCTGGGCGAGCCCTTCTTCGTCCGACGAAGGCATGGAAGGCCGTCAACCCGCCGCGATGACCGCGTAGGCTCGTTCCTTCTCGTGGGGATAGAGGTCCGCAGGCATCCTTTCCTTGCCGAGAGCGTTGACGACCATGTACCGAGCGCAGTTCAGGTTGTTGTCCCTGCAATACTTGGCCTTGAGCTCATCGACCTTTTCAGGCACATTTCCCAACTTGTCGTTGTAGAAGGGACATTTCTCGATGAACTCGCACTCGCCCATACTCTTCCTCGCTCTCCGGTAGCTACGGTTTTGGGATAATCAGGCTGGCGCAGCAAATCAAATCGATACTATTTCCGCCGGCTTCGCTTGTCAATCGCGCATCTGGAATGGCGCGGCGCAGGGCTCTCGGAGTTTTGGCGTTAGGTTCGGCGCGAATCGCGTAGTCCCGGTCCGCGATTCGCGCCGATGGCTGGAAGAGCTCCGTCCGAAGTCGGCTTTTCAGGAATGCACTGCCCTGACAGAGCCTCGCTCGAGCAGCTTCGCGAGCGCTGCGGCCGGATCCTTCTGCTTTCCGAGAAGGATCATGGCGGCGATGATGTAGGGCTTGTAGCTCGCCTCGCGGTAGGTGTCGTCGCGGTAGCGCTCGAAGACGCTCGCGGCCACCTCGCCCGCGGCGCAGGACACGTCGGTGATGTCCGCGGGCAGGCAGTGCATGTAGAGGGCCCTGCCGGACTTCGTGAGCTTCATCTTCTCCTCGGTGCACTCCCAGTCCTTGAACTTGGCGTTGTTGGCCAGGGCGCTCTTCTCGAGCTCCTTGAGGCCCGCCTGGTCTCCGGCGTGCAGGAGGGGCACGCGCCTCTGCATGACGTCGTAGGGCGCCCAGCTCTTCGGGTAGACGATGTCGGCGTTCTTGAAGGCCTCGTCCATCGAGTAGACGTGCGAGAAGGAGCCGCCCGACTCCTTGGCCTGCCTGCTCGCGAGCTCGACCACCTCGGGGATGAGATCGTAGCCGGCGGGGTGGGCGAGGACGATGTCCATGCCCAGGCGGCTCGCGAGGCCGATGATGCCCTGGGGCACGGAGAGCGGCTTGCCGTAGGAGGGAGAGTAGGCCCAGCTCATGGCGATCTTCTTGCCCTTGAGCTTGTCGAGGCCGCCGAAATGGTGGGCGAGGTGGAGGAAGTCGGCCATGGACTGGGTGGGGTGGTCGATGTCCGACTGGAGGTTGACGACGGTCGGCCTGTCGGGCAGGACGCCTGCCGCGACGCCGTCGTCGAGAGCCTTGCCCACTTCGCGCTGGTACTTGTCGCCTTCGCCCAGGTACATGTCGTCGCGGATGCCGATAGCCTCCGAGAGGAAGCTGATCATGTTGGCGGTTTCGCGCACCGTCTCGCCGTGGGCGATCTGGCTCTTGCCCTCGTCGAGGTCCTGCACGTAGAGGCCGAGGAGATCGCAGGCGCTGGCGAAGGAGAAGCGCGTGCGCGTGGAGTTGTCGCGGAAGTTGGAGACGGCTATCCCCGAGTCCCAGAGCCGCGGGGAGATGTTCGACTCGCGCATGGCCCGCAGGACATCGGCCACGATGAAGGTGGCGTCGAGCTCGTCGCGGCTCTTTTCCCAGGTGAGGAGAAAATCCTTGCGGTACATGCCGGTCTTCTTGCCCTTGAGGCCCTCGATCAGCTTCGCTATCTCGTTCTTGGTCATTCCATTCCTCCGGTATCCTTGTCATACGGCGCCCTACGGCGCCTCGTGCGCACAACGTGCTTTATCTTCGATCGCGCATCCGTCGGTCGCGCATCCGTCGGTCGCGGGCCTGCGGCAAGCGGCGCCGCGCGGCCCCTGGCCTCTTCTCTGCCGCTCTAGCGGGCCCTCAGAGCCGCCCCAGGGCGCGCAGGATGCGTTCGGGGGTGAAGGGCCACTCGCGCACCCAGACTCCGACCGCGTCGTGGATCGCTATGGCTATGGCGGGCGCGGCGCCGTTGAGCGAGATCTCCGACACGCTCTTGCCGCCGAAGGGACCCACCTCGTCGGCGACGGGCACGAGCTCCACGGTGAAGTCCTCGGGCACTTCGGCGATGGTCGGGATCTTGTAGTCGGCGAAGTTCGGGTTCACGCAAAGCCCCCGGTCGTCGTAGAGCATCTCTTCGTAGAGCGAGTGCCCGACGGCCTTCATGACCCCGCCGTAGATCTGGCCCATGGCCAGGGCGGGATTGATCGGCGTGCCGCAGTCCTGATAGGCGTGGTAGCGCAGGAGCCTGACGTCGCCCGTGCGGCGGTTGACCGCGGCCTCCACGAAATGCGCCCCGTAGGGGAAGGCCGCGTGGTCCGACTTGAAGGAGCCGAAGCCGGCCAGATCGCCGTGCCCCTCGCCCTCGACCGAGATCTGCGCCAGGGCGGCGAAGCTGATCTCGCCCTTCTTGCCCTTCACGAGTCCGCGGTGGACGACCTCGAGGTCCGCCGGGTCCTCGCCCAAAATGACGGCCGCGGCGGCGATGATCTTGCTCCGCAGGTCCTCGGCCGCCTTCACCGCGGCGTTGCCCGAGAAGAAGGTGCCCGAGGAGGCGTAGGCGCCCTTGTCGAAGGGGGTCACGTCCGTATCGCCCGAGATCACCGCCACGTCTTCCATTTCGAGGCCGAGTATCTCGGCGGCCGACTTGGCGGTGAGCGTGTCGAGGCCCGTGCCGAGATCGGCGCCGCCGGAGAGCATGAGCACCGTGCCGTCGGAAAGCAGCCGCACCTCGGCGTTGGCCGCGTCGAGCCCGGGCAGGCCCGAGCCCTGCTGGATGATGACCGCTCCCCTGCCCACGGCCCAGTCGCCTCCTGTGCCGACGGCCCAGGATCCAGGGGAATTCCTGTCACGCGAATTCGACTCTGTCGAATTCGCGGCCGGGCGCGCTAGCGCGCTCGGCGAGTCCCAGGCGAAGGCCTTCTTGCCGCGCGCGATCATCTCGCCGAGGCCGCATTCGCCCAACGTGACGGCGGCGCCCGGCCGACCCTCGCCGAGGCTCCGGAGGATCTCGATGCGCGCGCCCGAGCGCACGCGGTTGCGCTCGATGAGCTCGAGCTGGTCCAGCTTGAGCTCGCCGGCCAGCTCGGCCAGGGCCGTCTGGAGGGCGAAGGAGCCCTTGGGAGCGCCGTAGCCCTGGTAGGCCCCGGCGGGCGAGAGGTTGGTGTAGTAGGACTTGACCTCGAAGCGCGCGTTGTCGCACAGGAGCAGCGGCAGGCTCTTCGAGATCGCGTTCATCGGCACCGTGAGGCAGTGCTGGCCGTAGGGGCCCGTGTCCGCGTCGAGTTTCATCAGGATGGCCGTGAGCTTGCCGTCGCGCTTGGCTCCGAGCTTGACGGTGATCTCCATGCCGTGCCGGGTGCGGCTCGCGATGAACTCGTCCTCGCGAGTTATGCGATAGAATACCGGCCTGCCCGTCGTCCAGGCCAGGTAGCCCGCGACGTCCTCGACCACGATGTCCTGCTTGGCGCCGAAGCCGCCCCCGACCCGCTCCTTGATGACGCGGACCTTGTTCTCGCTGATGCCGATGGCCCGCGCCACGATGCGCCTGACATGCCAGGGGACCTGGGTCGAGGCGTGCAGGACGAGCCGGCCGCCGTCGAGCTTGGCGTAGACCACGTGGGGCTCCATGGGCGTGCACTGCACGCGGTTGGCCTTGTAGCTGCGCTCGACCACGAGGTCGGCTTCGGCGAAGCCGGCTTCGACGTCGCCAATCCCGTCGGCCGCGCTCGCGGCCAGGTTGCGGTGCGGGTCCGAATGCAGGGGAAACTGGTAGACGACGGGATCGTCGCGGCCGTCGCCCTCGACGCTCGCGCCCTCGGGCGGTCCGCCCGCGACGTAGGACACCGCGCCCGAGTGGATGACGGGAGCGCCCGGAGCCTTGGCTTCCGCGATGGAGAGGACGGGCTTCAGGATCTCGTACTCGACCTTGATGGCGGCCGCGGCGGCCTCGGCCTCCTCGGGACTCTCGGCGAGCACGGCGGCCACGCGGTCGCCCACGTGGCGGACTTTCTTCGGAAACATGCGCTGGTCGTAGGGCGAAGGCTCGGGGAAGCCCTGGCCAGCGGTGGTGTACATTTTCTCGGGGCAGTTGAGGTGGGTGAGGATGGCGACGACGCCGCTCATCGCCTCCGCCTCGGAGGTGTCGATGGACGTGATCCAGGCGTGCGCGTGCGGGCTGCCGAGCATCTTGAGGTGGCAGGCGCCCGAGTCGAGTCGGTCCTCCACGAAGGCGCGCTCGCCCCTCGCGAGGCCCGCGGCGTCGACCTTCTCGCGGTCCTTGCCCACGTGCCTGAGGTCGGGACGGAACTCTGGGGCGGCCGCCTCGGAGTAGGAGGGGTCGGAGAGCCGCTTCGAGGCGATGCGCACGGCGTTGTAGAACTGCTCGTAGCCCGTGCAGCGGCAGAGAGTGCCTGCCAGGGCGTCGCGCACCTCGGCGTCGGAGGGCGCCGCCGAGCGCTCCAGGAGCTCGTGCACGGCGAGGGTCACCGCGGGCGTGCAGTAGCCGCACTGGACGCAGGCCGCGTCCACGAGGGCGCGTTGCACGACGGAGAGCTTGCGGTCCTTGGAGAAGTGCTCGACCGTGAACACCTCGCGCCCCTCGACCTGGACGGCGAGGATCTGGCAGGAGTTGACCGTCGCGCGGTCTAGGATGACCGAGCACAGGCCGCAGGAGCCCGAGCCGTCGCAGCCGTTGCGGACGGACACGATGCCCTTGCGCCTGAGCGCGTCGCGGAGGCTCTCGCCCGGCTCGCAGTCCCAGGTCACGGTCCTGCCGTTGAGTCTGAAGTTCACCTTCATCGCGGGCCTACCTTTCCGGCGAGGGCTTCGGCCACGGCCTGGGCGAGGAGCGCCGCTCCCCTCACTTTCCTGAAAGCGGCGGACACGACCGGCTGCTCGGCCGGGACGAGGAGGCCCGCGGCCGCCTCTTCGATTCGGTTTCGCACATCGTCGATCGGCCGGCCCGCCGTCGAAAAGCCTTCGAAACGCCTTTCCAGCTCGCCCAGGCGCCTGGCCTCGCCCGCTATGCCGCCCATCGCGATCTTCACATCCTTCATGGCCGGGCCTTCGACCGTGAAGGAGACCGCCGCCACGAGCACGGCCGCGTCGTTGGCGGTCCTGGCCCAGCGGGCGTAGCCATGGCGGCGCGAGGGCCGCTCGGGAATGCTGACCGAGAGGATGAGCCCCGAAGGCGCGGCGAGATAGGAGGCGAGCTCGGCCTCCGAACGGGAGTCCGAGCCGCGCTCTCCGGCGATGGCGAGCCGGGCGTCCAGCACGAGGAGGGCGGGGATGAGGGCCGAGCACGGACGGTTCGCCGCGATGTTGCCGCCGACCGTGGCCCGGTTGCGGACATTGCGGCTGCCGATGCCGAGCGCCGCTTCGCGGAGCATGGGCGGCGCGGCCTCGGACTCGGCGAGGTCCTGGAAGGTGACGCCCGCGCCGATCTCGATGCGGCCGTCGCGGCGCTCGATGCCCCGACCGAGAATCGGGCCGACGTCCACGACGGAAGCGGGCTTGCCGGCGTAATCCCCCGCGAGGAGGATCGTTCCGCCGGCGAGCCACACGGCGCCGGGATCCTCCTTCGCCAATTTCAGGGCTTGGCCGAGATCGGGCGGCCGGACGTAGCGTTGGACGGTTTTCATCGCGTCACTCCCGCCTTTTCGAGGAGTCGTTTGGATACCCTGTCGGCATTCATGCGCAGTTCCTCCTCGTCGGCGCCGACGAGGCGCCGGCTCTCCACCGCGAGCTTGCCGTCGACGATGACGTGGTCGGCCCCGTGGTCGTAGCCGCAGAAGAGGAGGGCCGCGGCCGGATCCGAGAGCGAGCCCGCGTATTCCAGTTTCATGACGTCGAAGAGGGCTATGTCGGCTATCCAGCCCTCCTCGATCCTGCCCAGCTTTTCGTAACCCAGGATTCTGGCTCCGCCCTCGGTGGCTATGCCGAGGACCTCGCGCGCAGTGATGCCGGCCGAGCCGTAGCGCACGCGCTGCAGCAGGAGGGCCTGCCGGGCCTCGCCGAGCATGTCCGAGGAGTCGTTCGAGGCCGAGCCGTCGACGGCCAGGCCCACCCGCACGCCCCGGTCGATCATCTCGCGCACGCGGGCTACGCCCGAGCCGAGGCGCATGTTCGAGGAGGGGCAGTGGGCCACGCCGGTGCCGGTGCGCGCGAGAATGTCGAGCTCCTCGTCGTCGAAGTGGATGCCGTGGGCGTACCAGACGTCCTGGCCGACGAAGCCGCAGTCCTCCATGAGCCTGAGCGGCCTGCGGCCGTACATGGAGATGCAGAACTCGTCCTCGTCGGCGGTCTCGGCGAGGTGGGTGTGCAGGCGCACCCCGTAGCGGCGCGCGAGCTCGGCCGAATCGCGCATCGAGCGCTCCGAGACGGAGAAGGGCGAGCAGGGCGCCAGGGCCACCTTGCGCATGGCGTCGGGAGCGGGGTTGTGATATTTTTGTATCGTGGCTTCGCACTCGGCCAGGATGCGGTCCTCGTCCTGGACCGTCGAGTCCGGCGGCAGTCCGCCGTCCTTCTTGGAGCGCGACATGGAGCCGCGCGTCGGCGCGAAGCGCATGCCGAGCTCGGAGGCCGCGGCGAACTGCAGGCCTGGCAGGTCGTCCTTGAAGCCCTTCGGATAGAGGTAGTGGTGGTCGGAGGAGAGGGTGCAGCCGGTCTTGAGAAGCTCGGCCATCGCGAGGCGGCTGGACCAGTAAACGGCCTCCTCGTCGAGGCCCTTCCAGACCTCGTAGAGGTACACGAGCCAGTCGAAGAGCTTGGCGTCCTGCACGGCCGCGAGATTGCGCGTGAGGGTCTGGTAGAAGTGGTGGTGCGTGTTGACGAGGCCGGGCATCACCACGTGCCGCGAGGCGTCGATCACCTTCGCTCCCGCGGGAGCGGCGAGACTCTTCCCTATCCGCGTTATGCGGTTTCCTTCGATGAGGATATCCACGCTCCGTAGGCCGTCCGGGCCGCTTCCGCCCGACGATCCGCCCCCGGCGCCGCCTGCGGCTCCGGCTCCGGCCGCTTCGCCTCCCCCGCGCGCGCTCGCGTCGGCGGAAGGCCCGAGCGCGCCGGACGACAGGACGTAGAAGCAATCCTTGAGGAGAATCACCTCCGAACCTCCGCGTTGAAGTCCTCGATCATGGCGTCGAGCTGCCCGACCTGGGAGCGCAGGCCGCCCCAGTAGTTCCGGTAGTCGTCCCACTGGGCTCGCAGCTCGGGCAGTTCCTTGCCGAGCTGCTCGATCCAGGTGAAGTACTTGAGATTGTGGACCCGCCTCTTGTCGACCTGGCTGAGTTCGAGGAGGTGATCGACGCCGATGCCCTGCAGGCGATCGTAGTCGCGGTCGGCCTGCCGCTGGTCGTACTTTCCGCGTTCCGCGGTGAGTTCCAGGAGCCTGGAGCCGTACATGGCCATGGAATCGGTGAACATGGTGAAGACGACATCGTTCTCGCCGAGCTCGTAGTACTTGGCGAACTTGACGGCCCCGATGAGGTTGCCCACGCCCGAGATGCCGATCCAGTCGAGCTTGGCCATGGTCTCGGCGTCGACCCCGCTCTCGGCGAGGAGCTTGCGGCCGGCCTCTTCGTTGAACAGGCGGATGAAGCGCATGGGCAGCTCGTCGTCCACGCCGATCGCCGCGTCGGTCTCGCGCAGGTTGTGGATCCAGGGCACGTGCTTGTCGCCGATGCCCTCGATGCGGTGATCGCCGTAGCCGTTCTCGAGGATGGTGGGACACTGGAGCGCCTCGGCCACCGCGACCTTGGCTCCGGGGAATTTCTCGCGGAGGTAGGAGCCCGACCCGAGGGTGCCGGCCGAGCCCGAGGACAGGACCGCGCCGGCGACCTGGTCGCCCTTCCGCGCGATCGCGCGGAAGACCTCTTCCATGGCGGGACCGGTGACCGCGTAGTGCCAGAGGTGGTTGGGCAGCTGGTCGAACTGGTTGAAGATGACGGCGTCGGGCCGGGTGGCCTCGAGCTCGATGCACTTGTCGAAGATCTCCTTGACGTTCGACTCGCAGCCGGGCGTGGCGATGACTTCCTCGGCCATGGTCTTGAGCCAGTCGAAGCGCTCCTTAGACATGCCGGCGGGAAGGATGGCGATGCTGGGGCAGGAGAGGAGCCGCGAGATGTAGGCGCCGCCGCGGCAGTAGTTGCCGGTGCTCGGCCAGACGGCCTTCTTGGTGGTCGGGTCGAAGCGGCCGGTGACGAGCTCGGGCAGGAGGCAGGAGAGCGCCGCTCCCACCTTGTGCGCTCCGGTCGGGAACCACTTGCCGACCAGGCCCACGATGCGCGCCTTGGTGCCGGTGATCGCGCGGGGAATCTCGAGGTAGTTCACCCCGCCGAACCGGCCGCCGCGCTCCTTGGGCTCGTTGTGCCAGGTTACGCGGAACAGATTCCGCGAGTGGACGTCCCAGAGGCCGATGCCCGAGAGCTCCTTCTTGACGGATTCGGGCACCGTGGAGGGATCGCGCATCTGCGCGTAGGTGGGCAGGAGGATGCCCTTTTCCCGGCATCTCTGGATATTCTTCTTGCGCTGGTTCTCGTCGATCTTGAGGTCTATCATGCGTTCCGCCTTTCATGGTGAAGCCTGGGAAAATGCGATGCCGCGCGCCGCGCCTGAGGCGCTCCGGGCGGGAATATCCGTTCCTGCGAGTTCACAGTTCCACTCCGACGGCGCGCGCGGCCGACTTGAGGTCCTTCAATCCCGAGCCGGTGACGAGGAGCACGACGATCGAGTTCCTGTCCAGTCGATCGCGCACCTTGAGAAAGCCCGCGAGGGCCGCGCTGGAGGAGGGCTCGGCGAAGAGTCCCGCTTTCGAGGAGAGCATGCGCTGGGCCGCCAGGAGCTCCTCGTCGGAGACCACCGCCGCCGCGCCGCCGTGGCGCTTGAGCTTCGAGAGCGAGTAGGCGCCGTTGCGCGGCACGTCGACGCTGATGGAGTCGGCTATCGTGTCGCTCGGCACGGGCGGCCCGAAGCCGCCCGACTCCAGGGCGCGGGCGAGGGCGCTGGAGCCCTGCGCCTGGCAGGCCCAGACCCGCGGCATTCGATCGATGCGTCCGAGCCTCATCAGGTCCTCGAAGCCCTTGTAGACGCCCGAGAGGATGACGCCGTCGCCCGCCGGCACGAAGATCTCGAGGGCCGGAAGCCCCGCCGGCGCGACCTGCCCGGACGCCCCGCGGGGCGCCGCGGCTCCGGACGGACCGGCCGGCTCGGTCGCGCCGAGCTCGGCTCCCAGGCCGGCCTTCCGCAGGTCGGCCAGGATCTCGAAAGAGACCGTCTTCTTGCCCTCGATCGTGAGCGGATTGTAGCCCGTGTTGCGCGAGAGCACGCCCGTGGCTTTCGAGTAGGCGAGCGACTCCTCGAAGGCCTGGTCGTAGTTGCCGTCGACCTGCCTGAGCTCGGCGCCGTACTGCAGCACCTGGAGCCGCTTGGCGGCGGGGGCCGCCTTGGGCAGGAAGACGGTGATCCCGAGCCCCGCCGCCGCCCCGATGCCCGACATCGAGGAGGCCGCGTTGCCCGTGGAGGCCAGGGCTATCTCGCGGATGCCGTGCTTGAGCGCGAAGGCCGCCACCAGGGCGCTCGCCCTATCCTTGAAACTGCCCGTGGGCTCGCAGGTGTCGTCCTTGAGGAAGAGCCGGGGAAAGCCCAGCTCCTCGCGCAGCCGCGCCGGAGCCCAGAGCGGAGTATCCCCGACCGGGACGGGCGCGAAGTACTTCTCCTCGACCGGCAGGGGAATCCCCTCGGGGCCGAGCTCGCGGGCGACCGCCGCGTCCTCGTCGAGCCAGACGCACTCGAGCACGCCCTCAAGGGGCTTCTCGGGTTTTTGCTTGGCCGCGCACGGGTCGCAGAGGTAGCGGCCCGGCTCGATGGGATATTCCGCGCCGCAGCTCGGGCAGCGGTAGCTCCATCTCATGCGCGCGACTCCAGGAGGTAGGGCAGCTCCGCGTAGAAGGCTGCGCACTTCTCCAGGTCGTCCACCCTCGTGATCTCGTTCGGCGCGTGGGCCTGGGCCTCGTCGCCGGGACCGAAGCCGATCGAGGGCACCTTGTAGCGTCCGCAGACCGCGACGCCGTTCGTCGAGAAGGTCCACTTGTCGACGGTGGGGGCGGCGCCGAAGAGGGCCTTGTGCGCCTCCACGCCGGACTGCACGAGGGGCGAGTCCGCGGGGATCTTCCACGTGGGGAAATAGAGCTCCTGGGCGTGGACCGTGCCCTTCCAGCTCGGCTTGTCGTAGTTCGGGACGCTCACTTCGACGTTCTCGACGCCGGCGGCGGCGATGGCCTTGCGGACCTGCTCGACGGCGAGCTCCATGGTCTCGCCCCAGGTGAGGCGCCGGTCCATGTAGATCATGCCCTCGTCGGGCACGGCGCAGAGGCTCGGGCCGCGGACGTCGATCCTGGACACGGTTATAGTGCCTTTACCGAGGAAGCCGTCGTCGTCGCTCTTCAGCTCGGTATTGAGCTTCTCGATGGCCAGGGCCGCCCTGGCGGCCATGTAGGCCGCGCTCTTGCCGCGCTCGGGGGCCGAGCCGTGGCAGGAGACGCCCTTGAAGCGCGCCTCGATCTCCATGCGTCCGCGATGGCCCCGGTAGAGCCGGCAGCTCGTGGGCTCGGTGGAGACGAAGAAGTCGGGCTTGAAGCCTTCCTTCTCGATGAGGTACTTCCAGCACAGCCCGTCGCAGTCCTCCTCCATCACCGTGAAGGAGAACCAGACTGAAAATTGACCTTTGTAGTCGAGCTCGTGGAGGATGCGGCCCGCGGTGATCATGCTCGCCGCGCCGCCGAGCTGGTCGGAGGAGCCGCGGCCGTGCACCAGGCCGTCCTTGACGAGGCCCGAGAAGGGGTCGAGCTTCCACTGCGACCTGTCGCCCGTGTCGACGGTGTCGATGTGGGCGTCGAAGACGAGCTTCTTGGGGCCGGAACCCACGCGGGCGAGGAGGTTGCCGAGCCCGTCGATCTTCACTTCGTCGAAGCCTGCCTCTTCGCAGAGCTTCTTCAAAAGGGCGATCCGGTCCTTTTCGGTGCCCGACAGGGCGGGGACCTTGATGATCTTCGAAAGATTCTCGGCGGTGGCGTCGCGATAGGCCTTGGCCTTCTCGAGCACCTTCTGCGCGTTCATGCTCATGCTTACCTCTCTTCCATGCGTTTCCACAGGCGAAGCGACTCCCGCCTCGCCGTCTCGGCGATCTTGGCCGCGTCGAAGACCGCCTCTCTATCCTTGACGACGAACTCGCCGTCGACCATGACCGACCGCACCGAGCGCGAGGAGAGGCCGAAGGCCAGGTGCCCGGCTATGTTGCCCCCGACGAGCGGCGTGGGAGGGTCGTAGTCCCAGAGGACGAGGTCGGCCTTCGCGCCCGCGATCACCCGCCCGAAGGCCGCTCCCAGGTAGCGCTCCATGAGCCTGTTGCCGCGGTCGAGGACCTTGAGGAAGTCGCCCGGCCACCAGGGGCCGCCCGCCTCGCGATGCCTGAAACAGGCGAACTTGAACTCCTCGAGCATGTCGGCGCTCATCCCGTCCGTGCCGAGGACGACATTGGCGAAGCGCGGCAGGAGATTGTTGTAGCCCACCGAATTGTTCATGTTGCTGCGCGCGTTGTGCGCCAGGAAGGTGTTCGTCGCGTTGAGGATCTCGACCTCGCCCTCGCTGAGCCAGACGCCGTGGCCCACGATGGACTTGGGCCCCAGGAGGCCGGCCTTCTCGAAGCGGGCGGCGAGGTCCGCGCCGAAGCGGTAGCGGGAATCCACGGCGTCGAACTTGTCCTCGCCCAGGTGGATGTGCAGGCCTCGGCCCGTGGACTTGACCGCGTCGGCCAGCTCGCCCAGGGTCTCCTCGCCCACGGTGAAGCCGGCGTGGGCGCCGATGGCGCCGTCCACGAGGGGGCGCTCGCCGCGCTTCTTCGCCTCGTCGATCTCTTTAGCGAAGCGGACATTCTCGCGGACTCCGGCGCGGGCGCCGCCGAGGCCGTTGCGGTCGGTGGTCTCGTAGCACAGGAGACCGCGGATGCCGACCTCCTCGTAGGCCTTGCGGAGCACCGAGAGGCTGCCGTCGATCGCCTCGGGGCCGGCGTGGTGGTCGACGAGGCTCGTGACGCCGGAGAAGGCCGCGTCGGCGCAGCCGGCGAGCGCGCTCGCCTCGAGGATGGGCAGGTCGATCGCGCGGTCGAGCCGCCACCAGAGGTGCCGAAGCTGCTGGGCGAAGTCCTTGGAAGGAGCGATGTCGACCATCATGCCGCGGGCCAGGGCGGAATAGAGGTGCGTGTGCCCGCATACCAGGCCCGGCGAGAGATAGGAGCCGCGGACGCGCGTCGCGCCCGGGTACTTGGCCGCGAGGCCCGTCCCCGTCTCGACGATGCTGCCCGGCTCTGCCGGACCGGCCTTACCGCCGCCCAGGGCGAGCTCGCCGCGCCCCGCGACCACGACGTCCATGGGCTCGGAGACCGCGGGCGGCTCGAAGGATATGACCCGGACCTGTTCGAATACGATCATGCCTGTCCTCCCGATAGATAGCTGTGCCTGTCGCGGACCGTCTTCGCGAGAGCGGCCATGGGCGAAGCGTCGCGCTCGAGCTCGCCCGCCGCCAGCTCCTCGACGGGGCCGTCGGGCTGAGCGCGCAGGAAGACGCGGCCGTCGGTAGCCGCGGCGGCGCCGGTCGAGCCGGCGCCGGCCTTGCCCGCAAAGCTCGCGTCGGCGCGACCCGCGAAGGCGAAGCCCGCGTTGTGCGACGCAGTCAGCTTCTCCGGCGACGAGAAGAGCGTGGGCTTGTCGTGATAGGGCTCGCCCTCGTAGGGGCAGAAGATGCCGCAGTTGCCGCACTCGTTGCACAGGTCGTCTACGTGCAGGATCTGGATCGACTGGGCCAGTCCGGCCTCGTCCGCCGCGAAGGGAAGGGCGACATTGGCGCGGTTCGGGCAGACCTCGACGCAGCGGAGGCAGGCCGAGTCGCACTCGAGGCAGCGCTCGGCCTCCCGCGCGACGAAGCCGGGATCGCGGGGCGCGAGCGGAGACAGGAGCCGGCCCCGCGCGGCGAGCTTGGCGGCTTTCGCGGGCGGCGGGGCGTAGGAGGAGACCGGCGGCTCGATGCCGGCGGCGCGGAGCATGGCGTAGGCCGCCCGCCGCCCCTCGGCCGAGGCCGCGATGATCGAGGCGGGGCCGCTCGCCGCGTCCCCGCCGACGTACACGCCGTTCGGCGCGGCCTGGGTCCCGGCATCGTGGACCGGCCTGCCGTCGGCACCGACGGCGAGGCCGAAGCGCGCCAAGAGCTCGCGGTCGGGCGCCTCGCCCACCGCGGCGACGAGGAGCTCGCAGTCGACCTTCAGGGTCCTGGCCGAAGGCTTGGGCGCGCGCCGGCCCGAGGCGTCGCGCTCGCCGAGCTCCATGAGCCTGAGCTCGAGCTTGCCCGGCTCGGCGCGCTCGGGCAGGCTCAGCTCGAGGAGGACTGATTCGGCGCTCACGGCTCCGCCAGAGCCCGCGGTCGTGTTTCCGGCCTGGCCCTCGGCCTTGCCGCGCGCGTTGAGCGCGGCGCCCTCGGCGAGCGCGTTGCCGAGCTCTTCCTTGTCGGCGGGCATCTCGGCGAGGCTCCTGCGGTAGGAAAGCCGCACCGAGCGCAGGCCTGGAAGCCGCGAAGCCATGCGCACCGCGTCCATGGCCGTGTTGCCGCCCCCGGCGACCACGATGTGCCGGGCGAAGGCGTAGCGGGCCGGATCGGAAGCGCTGGCGGCGAGGAACTCGAGGGCGTCGACGACCTCGATGCCCGAGCCCGAGAGCCTGAGCTCGCGCGGACTCGGGGCGCCGACGGCCACGAAGACCTGGGTGTAGCCCTGGGCCTTGAGCTCGTCGAGGCCGCGGACCTCGGTCCCGAAGCGGAACTCGACGCCGAGGGCGCGGATTCTTTCGATGTCCTTGGCGATCTCCTCGCGCGGAATCCTGAAGTGCGGAATGACGTTGGCCGGCACTCCTCCGGGCGCGGCCGCCTTGTCGAAGACCGTCACCTCGACGCCGGCGAGCGCGAGGTGATGGGCGCAGGAGAGGCCGGCGGGGCCGGCGCCGACGACCGCCGCCTTGCCCTTGAAGGCCGCGTTGCGCGACGCCTTCACGGGCGGGATGGACGCCGCTCGGGCGCAGGCGAGCTTGACGCCGCGGATCTCCACGCTGCCCTCGTAGTCGTTGCGGTTGCAGGCATCCTGGCAGACGTGGTCGCAGAGCGTGCCGGTGATGTAGGGCAGGGGATTGTCCGCGAGGATGGCCGCGAGGGCCTCGCGGGACGCACCCGAGGCGGAGAGCCTGATGTATTCGGGCGCCTTCTGGCCCACGGGGCAGGCCTCGACGCAGGGCGCCGCGAAGCAGTCGAACTGAGGCAGCCTGCGATCGATGCGGCCGGCTCCCGACTTCCATTCCTTGCGGTATTCGGGGCGCTCCAGGGCCGAGGCGGCCAGCTTCGAGAGCGCCGCGGCGTCCGCCTTGTCGCTCGAGCCCCGGATCGCGGCGACCGCCTCTTTCGCTGTCGAGGCGAACCTGAGGTACCCGCCCGGCTTCAGGATGTCCGTGGCCACGGTCAAGGGACCCATGCCCGCGGCCACGAGCTCGGAGGCGTTGAGCGCCCAGACGCCGCCGCAGTAGGAGAAGCGTTGTGCGGAACCGGGCAGGGCGGCGGCGAGCTCGGCGGCGAGCCGCACCGTGAGGGGGAAGAGGGCCCGGCCCGACATGTAGCGCTCGCCGCCGGGGAGGAAGCCGCCGTCGTTGACATTGGCGAGGGTGTTGGAGAGCTTGATGCCGAAGGCCCTGCCGTCGGCCTCGGCCTTGGCCGCCAGGGACTCGATGATCTTGAGGGCGTCCGCGAACTGCAGATCGTGCTCGAAGGTCTCGCGCTTGAGACCGATCTCCTTCCAGCCGGTCCGGTCCAGGATCTCGCGGGCCGTGTCGTAGCCCAGGAGCGTCGGATTGAGCTTGACGAAGGTGTCGAAGCCCTTCTCCTCGATGAGATAGGCCCCGATGCGCTCGATCTCGTCGGGCGGGCAGCCGTGCATGGTCGAAAGGGTGGCCGAGTGGATGGGCGAGGAGGGAAAGTCGGCGAGGAGGGAGCGGGCCTTGCTCTTCGCTTCGGCTCCGAAGGCGGCCGCGAACTCGGTTCCTTCGACGAAGCGTCCCAGCTCGTCGAGCGAGGCCTTCCAGAAGGGCGATCGGCCGGGTCTGCGCATGCCCTCGATGTAGGCGTCGACCTTGGGCGTCATGATGCCTTCGAGGGTGTAGCCCACGGACATGTTGAAGATGAAGGAGCGCGGCGAGGAGGAGAAGATCGAGCCGAGGAGGTTGATCGCGATCCAGCCGCGCAGGTACTCCTCGCGGGCGGCGGCGAGCGAAAGCTCGGTGGACCACTCGGTGTTGTGCCCCTCGTCCCTCGCCTCGATGCAGGGCTTCTCGATGTCGAGGCTGTCGTTCTGCTGGACGGTCTTGAGCTCGAAGACCCGGGCGCCGGCGAGATAGGCGGCCACGAGGTTGGGCGCGATCTGGCTGTGCGGACCGGCGGCCGGCCCCACGGGCAGGCTCACGCGGTATCCCATGATGTCCATGCCGGGACTCGAGGCCTCGAGCGCGAAGGACTCGCGGAAGAGGCGCTCCGGAATCTCGTAGATCGTGCCCTTCGCGCGGAACTCGCCCGCTATGCGCCCGAGCAGAGCGCCCAGGCTCGTCGTTTCCATGATCTTGCTCACCGGTACCCCCACGCGAGAAATTTTCCGCTGCCCGGTTCCGCGACGATGCCCGGGCCGTCGGATATACGGTTGTGCGTAACTGAATCGCCGCCGAAGACGCCCGCGTCGAAGACGCGACGCCCCCTGACATAGGTGGCGACCACGCCGCCTTTAAGGCTCATCCCCTCGAAGGGCGTGATCTTTCCCTTGGAGAGGAGCTTCGATCCTTCCACGCGCCAGGTGGCCGAGGGATCGACGAGGACGAGGTCGGCGTCCTTGCCCAGGGCCAGCGAGCCCTTGCGCGCCCAAAGCCCATAGCGCCGCGCCGCCGCGCCTGAGATCGCGTCAAGAAAGCGGCTCAGGGAGAGCCGCCCGGCGAACAGGCCCTCGGAGAGGAGGTAGGGGAAGAGGGTGCCGGTGCCCGGGATGCCGCCGTAGGCGGTGAGCACGTTACCCGTGTTCTTCTCGGACTCGGGCGAGGGCGCGTGGTCGCTCGTGACGAAGTCGATCGCGCCGTCGGCCAGGAGCCGCCAGAGCGCTTCCCGTTCGCCGCGGCCCTTGACCACGGGGGCCGTCTTGAGGGCGGCGCCCTTCTCGGCGAAGTCCTCGGAGGAGAAGGCGAGGTAGTGGGAGCAGGTCTCGCAGCTCGCTCCGCCGCGGTGCAGGAGTTCGGCGGCGGCGGCCGTGCCCACGTGCACGACATGGAGGCTCGACTCGCGGCCCCGCGCCAGAGCGAGCGCGGAGGCGCAGGCGACGAGCTCGGCCGCCTCAGGCCTGCTCTCGACGTAGTCCGACCACTCGGGCGCGGCGCTTCCGCGGGCGGCCGCGAGCCGGGCGCTCGCCGCGGTCACGTAGTCCAGGTCCTCGGCGTGCAGGAGTACGGGGCGGCCGAGCCGCTCGCCCTCGGCCAGGATGCGGCCGAAGTCGTCGTGGGTCACGGCCGTGAAGGTATCCATGCCCGAGATGAAGTAGCACTTGAAGCCCACGACTCCGGCCGCCGCGAGTTCGGCCATCGCGCCCGGCGCGGCGCCCGGCGCGGCGC
>DATKVK010000077.1:0-3921 GCA_035530095.1 Rectinemataceae bacterium
TCGACGAGGAGACCGCCAAGGTGAAGGACATCTTCAAGGAGGAGGTCTTCGTCAGCCAGAAAGTCAACAGCATCGACAGTTTCGTCTTCGACGTGGCCAGGAAGGCGCGCTCCCTGGCCGAGGCCGGCCACCTCCTCGTCAACGAGTACCAGCGGATATCGGTCCTGAACGGCACGAGCTACGTCTGGCGCGCCGAGTCCTGGCTCGTCACCTGGCCTGAGCGCCTGCCGCCCCGGCTCAGGGAGAGCGCCGCGGCCATGGGCCGCAGGGTCCTCGCCTGCATCGGCCAGACCGAGAACAACCTTGCCTATCCCAGGCCCCTCGATCCGGCCTCGGGCGTCCTCGAGATCCGGCCGCTCTCCGACATCTCCGACCGCTCGAGCCCGCTGCAGGCCCTGCAGAGCTTCCTGGGGCGCGTGAATCTGCGACTCGAGGACCTCCAGGACCCCCGGAGGATCGACCACTCGCAGAACCATATGAACATGGACGTCATCGAGCGCTTCGAGGGGGATTACGAGCGCGCGATGGGCGACACGATCCGCCGAGGATCCCTGGTATGCTCCTTCTCCTTCGGGGGCCTCTTCCCCAACGGCGACCTCCTCGTCAACCTCCTGCTCTCGACCCTGCAGCGCCACCACTCCGATGCCGAGAAATACGGCATGATCGGCGAGAGCCTGACCCTCGCCTTCCAAGGTTTCGCCGAGAACGGACGGTACTGGAGGGAATGAGGGCCGATCGCCGGGGAAGGAGCCTTCGCAAATCGCTCTCGCCGGGCCCCGTCTCCCTCAGCTTCCCGGCAGACCCGGCCCCCTGTCGAAGAGCGCCGAGACGTCCTTCATGTGCTTCGAGATCTCGATGTGCTGGGGGCAGACTGTCTCGCAGGCGCGGCACTCGACGCAGTCCGCGGCCTTGCCGTGCGTCGAGGCGAGGTTGAGGTAGTAGACGAGCTGGTTCGCGTCGCGCTTCACGACCGTGCGCTTCGAGCTGTTGTAGAGGGCGAAGTAGTCGGGGATGGGGATGCCCTGCGGGCAACCGGGCACGCAGTACTGGCAGGCCGTGCAGGGCACCGCGGTCCTCGAGTTGATGATCCCGCTCACCTCGGCGAGGATCGCGTACTCCCGGTCCCCCAGCGGCTCGAATCGGTCCAGGCAGGAGGTGTTGCCGAGGACCTGCTCCATGCCGTTCATCCCGCTCAGGACCATCATGACGCCGTCCTGGCTCGCCGCGAAGCGGAGCGCCCAGGAGGGAATCGAGGCGGCCGGATCGGCCTCCTTGAGGAGCGCCTCGGCCTCGGGCGGGAGGACGGCGAGGTTGCCTCCCTTCAGCGGCTCCATCACGACGATCGGCAGGCCGTGCTTCCGGGCGACCTCGTGGCAGCGCCTCGACTGCACCGCGGGATTCTCCCAGTCCAGGTAGTTGATCTGGAGCTGGACGAAGTCGAGCCCCTCCTGGGCGCCGAGGATCTCGTCGAGCAGCTCGGGCGTGTCGTGGAAGGACATGCCCATCTTCCGGACGCGGCCCTCGCGCTTCTTTCCGCGCACGAAGTCGAAGGTGCCGAACTCGAGCGCCTGGCGGTAGGCGCTGCGCCCGATGTTGTGGACGAGGTAGTAGTCGAAGTGCTCGACCCCGCAGCGCTCGAGCTGCTCGCCGAAGATCCTTTCCTGCTCCTCCTTCGCCTTGAGGACCCGCGGAGGAAGCTTTGTCGCCAGGGTGAACTCGTCGCGCCCGTGCCGCTCGACGAGGGCCCGGCGGACGAACTCCTCGCTCCTCCCGCCGTGGTAGGTGAGCGCTGTGTCGAAATAGGTGAAGCCCCGCTCGAGGAAGGTGTCCACGAGCCTCTCGAAGGTCGCGAGGTCCACCGAAGTCTGGTCGTCCGCGTTCAGGAGCGGCAGACGCATGCATCCAAATCCGAGTTTCTTCGCCATGCTGTTCTCCTGGGAGCGAGTATACGGGATTGGCCGCGGATGCGCTTGCCTACTACTGCTGATCTCTTGCCCTATCCTACGAGACTCCCGCTAGGCGGGGATCGCGCGGCGCCGAGGCCTCGCTGGCCCGCCTCCGCCCCCCGCCGCCCCGACCTCAGGCTTCGAGAATTCTGAAAACCCCTTCGATCCTGCCCAGCGGCGCAGCCAGCTGGACGCCGGCCACCTCTTTCGAGACCTGAGCGAAGGTTTCGCGGGCCACCTCCAGGCCCACCTCGAAAGCCTCTTCCTTGCTCGCCGCGCGCCGCATCCGCTCCAGGATCTCGGCGGGCACGCTCGCGCCCGGGACCTCGTTGTTCATGAACTCGGCGTTGCGATAGGAGACCAGGGGCCAGATTCCGCAGACGATCGGCACGCGAAGATTCTCGACGCGACGCTTGAAGGCCTCGAAAATCGCCAGATCGAAGACGGGCTGCGTGATCATGAAGGCCGCTCCGGCGCGGATCTTCCAGTCTAGCCTGCGCAGCTCCTCGTCCAGATCGATGGCGCCGGGATTGACGCCCACGCCGACGCAGAAGGAGGTCGGCTCCCCGATGGGGCCGCCCGCGAGATCGAGTCCGCTGTTGAGCTTTCCCAGAAGGTTGACGAGCCCGATCGAATCGATGTCGAAGACCGCCGAGGCGTCGGGATAGCTGCCGAGCTTGGGCGGATCGCCCGTGATGGCCAGGACGTTGCGCAGTCCCAGGGCAGAGGCGCCCAGGAGGTCGGCCTGCATGCCGATGACGTTGCGGTCGCGGCAGGCGTAGTGGAGGATCGCGTCGATGCCGGCCTCGCGCTGGATGATGGCCGCGAGGGCCAGGGCGCTCATGCGGGCGGAGGCGCGCGGCCCGTCGGGGATGTTGATCGCGTCGACGCCCGCCGCCTTCAGCTTCCTGGCCTTCTCGACCTGCGACTCCGGCGACTGCCCCTTGGGCGCCACCAGTTCGACGACGCGCAGGAACCGGCCCTCGGCCAGCTTGCGCGCGAAGTCGGAAGCCGGCGCGACGGGCCTGGGCGGCGCGAGGCTTTCGGGCCCGCCCGGAGCGGAGACGAGGTCCACGCAGGCGGCATCGAAGCGCTTGACCGGGCTCAGGGCGCGCACGGCGCGGCGGATCGCGCGGATGTGCTCCGGCCTGGTGCCGCAGCAGCCGCCGACGACGGCCGTGCCCGTGAGGATGAAGCGCTTGGCGTATTCGGCCATGTACTCGGGCGAGGTCATGTACATGCTGCGGCCGCCCACGCTCACGGGGAAGCCCGCGTTCGGCTGGGCCGAGATGGGCAGACAGGAGAGCGGCCTCAGCCTCTCGACCGCCTCGAGCAAGCCCTTGGGCCCGACCGAGCAGTTGAAGCCCGCTACGTCCGCGCCCTCGCCCGAAATGGCTTCCATGAAGGCCTCCAGCGGAGCGCCGCCGAGGAGGTTGCCGTCATCGCCCACCGAGACCTGGGCGATGACCGGAATGTCCCTGGACAGCTCGCGGGCGGCCCTCAGCGCCTCGACGAGCTCGGGCAGGTGGGCGAAGGTCTCGAGGATGACGAGATCCACGCCTCCCTCGAGAAGGCCTCGCAGCTGCTCGCTGAAGGCCTCGCGGGCCGCGCTCAAGGGCAGGCGGCCGAGCGGCTCCAGCGGCAGGCCCAGAGGCCCGACCGAGCCGGCCACGAGGGAGCGCGTACCCGCAGCCTCCCGCGCCAGGCGGGCGGCCTGGAGATTGATCGAGCCGACCTTGTCTTCGAGGCCGAAGGAACTCAGCTTGAAGCGATTCGCGCCGAAGCTGTTCGTCTCGATGACATCGGCGCCCGCGTCGAGATACTCGCCGTGGATACCCGCGACCAGGGCCGGATTGCTGAGGTTGAGCTCCTCGAAGCAGCTATTGATGAAAACGCCCTTTTCGTAGAGATAGGTGCCCATTCCCCCGTCGAAGACGATGACCTCGCGGCCGAGCCGCTCCCTGAAAGCCTCCAT
>DATKVK010000078.1:0-30853 GCA_035530095.1 Rectinemataceae bacterium
GGCGGCTTGGCCGGCGGAGCGGGCATCGACGACGAGCTGTACCGCGACACGCTGCCGCTCGACATTTCCACGGCCACCTTCTACGAGCTCGCGGCCTGGGCCCGCTCGCTCGGACTGTCGGACTCGGGCTCGGCGGGCGACCTGCGCGCGCGGCTATACGCGTACTACAAGGTCAGTCCTCCTCCCTCGGCCGCCGCGCGCAAGGGCACGGTCATCACGATCGAGCGCGCGGACAAGGCCTCATACTTCAAGCTCGAAGGCGGCGAGGGCGACATCATCCGCGCCTCGGGCGGAGTGGTCCTCACCCTCAAGGAGGAGGACGGGACGACTCAGCGGATCGAGGCGCAGGAGATCACCTACGATCGCGCGCACAACGCGGTGACCGCCCGCGGCCATGTCCGCTTCCTGCGCAAGTCGGGGACCACCACCGAAACCTTCTTCGGCGACTCGCTGAGCGCCAACCTCGACGACTGGACGGGCGTCTTCCTGGACGGCACCCTGCGTCAGGCGGGGAGCGGGGCGGCCACCGGCCAGCGCGGGCTCGTCATGAGCGCCGACACCATGATCCGCCGCTCGAAGAACGTGCTCGTGTTCGACAACGGCATTATAACCTCTTCACAATCGGCCGATCCCCACTACTCGATCCGCGCGGCCAAGGTCTGGATCCTCGGCGACAACGAGTGGGCCATAGCCGACGCGGTCTTCTCGATCGGCAATGTGCCCGTGCTCTGGCTGCCTTTCTTCTACTATCCGGGCGAGGAGATCGTGTTCCACCCCGTCGTCGGCTACCGCTCCCGCGAGGGCGAGTTCGTGCAGACGACGACCTATCTCATAGGACGCAAGCCGCAGGCTGAAGGGACGACGGGCATCCTCAAACTCTCGCAGGAGGGCCAGAGCGGCCCCATGATACTGAAGGGACTTTTCCTGAAACGCGACGACAGCGCGAAGGCCGCCGCCGCCGCCTCTTCGGACGTCCTCAAGGTGATGGCCGACGCCTACTCCAGCCTGGGTGTCTTCACCGCTCTCCAGGGCAGCTTCCCGAAGGAAGGCGCCTTCTCGAACATCGCCTTCTTCATGGGAATCGGGTTCAGCCGATCCGTCTTCCTCGAGAGCAACGGCTACTACTCACCCTACGACGCCGCGGCCGGCTATCAGAGCGTCTGGAACGGGTCGCGCTTCGTCGACCTCTCGCTGCCCTTCCGCTACGGGATGGACTCTTCGGCTTCGTTCAAGTCCGGGGTCTTCAACGCCTCGTACGATCTGCCTTTGTACTCCGATCCCTATTTCAATTACGACTTCCTGAACCGCTCGGAGGACATGGACTGGACGCAGCTTTTTTCTTCATCGTCCACCTCGTCCGCCGCCTCCTCGTACCCCGCCGTGCTCACCGGCTTCAGCCCCAAGTTCGACCTCAACTTCAGCTATCAGCCCGCCGAGCTCCAGCCCTGGGTGAGCTCCATCTCGCTCACCCGCTTCGAGACCTCGATGAGCTGGCTCTCCAAGCAGACCACCTCGACGACGGAGAACGCCACTCTGTACGGCGTGGATCCCCAGCGGCAGTTTTTCTATCCCGATGTCGTCCGCCCCTACGACGCTTCCCTGACCATCCAGGGCAATCTCTACCGCTACAACGGCGGGGTCTCGGGGAGCGTGGCCAGCATGGCCCCGACCTCTGCGGCCGCTCCCGCCGCGGGAACGGGAGCGGGAACGGGCGGCGCCCCGGGGCTCGCCCTCCGCGAGCCCTGGAGCGCCGACTCGACGCCGGCTGCGCCCGGGGCCTCGGCGGCGGCCTCGGCCGACGCCGGCCCGGCAGCCGCCGCCCCTTCGGCCTCGGCCGCCGCTTCCGGCCCCGCGGCCCCGTCGGGCGCGTCCGGCGGCATCGGTACGTTGGGCGACTTCAGGACGCCGGCCCGCGCGCCGGACTTCGCGGCCGCTTCCGGCGCGAATCCCTGGGCAGCCTCGGTCGACTGGGGCGTCACACCTTCCTCCTATCTCGAAGAGCGCTACAAGAGCGACGTCTGGGGCTCCCCGGCCGATATCGATTTCTCGCCGCTGTACTCGCTGGTGAGCTACAACCTGAACGCGACCGTAGGCGCCAAGGCGGCGTACCGGCAGACCCTCTTCACCGCGGGCCTGGGGCTGACCTGGATCGACCAGAACCAGTTCCGGCCCTACCTGTACGACCAGGGCGACTACTCAAGCGGCGCCGCCGCCTACCGGCTCAGCGACTACCAGTACCGCTCGCAGCAGCTCGGCGCGAGTCTCCGTCTGGGTTCGCAGCCCTTCGCCGACGACTGGCTCTGGGCGCCCACGACGCTCAGCTATTCGCTCGACGCGACCGTCTACGGTCTCCAGTTCTCCGCCCTGGACGCGAACAACAACCCGGTCTACACCCGGAACTACCTCGGCTGGAACTCCGGCAGCATCACGACGAACAGCGCCACCCTCACGCTGGGCATCCAGCCCTGGAACGCCACCCAGAGCCTGGCGCTCACGGCGACGATGCCGCCCACCTCCGAATCCTATGCGGCTCTCCTGAGCCTCAAGGCGGGACCCGCCGCCCTGACCATGCAGGACCGGGCCTACCGCCCCACCGCCGGCCAGAGCTTTTCCTTCGATCCGCTCAC
Organism: Rectinemataceae bacterium; assembly: GCA_035530095.1. Taxonomy (GTDB): domain Bacteria; phylum Spirochaetota; class Spirochaetia; order Treponematales; family Rectinemataceae; genus JAJXZP01. Next base: position 2,628 of record DATKVK010000078.1, read on the forward strand.
CTCCACCTTGACCTTGGGCGTCGCGCCCTGGCCCGTGCTCGCCGACACCCTCATCTACGATTTCGCGGCCGGCCAGCCCCAGTCGAACACCAGCTCGCTCGGCTGGGCGGGGGTCTCGGTCGCGCTGACCGAGCAGAACACGCCCTCCTACGACTACATAATGAACTCCGGCTGGTACGCCAACAACGACTCGGCCTTCCGCTTCACCGATCTCGCCATCGGCGTCAACGAGACCCTGCAGACGGACAAGTCGCTGCCCACCGTGTGGTCGCTCGGCCTCAACAGCTCCCTGGACCAGAACATCATCCAGTTCTCGAACTCCACCTTCACCTTCGGCCTCACCCTGGGCTACAAGATCAGGAACATCCTCGACATGGCCTTCTCGATCCAGTCCCAGAACACCGCCTTCTGGCGCTACTACCCGCAGCTCTTCCCGCAGATCGACGACGTGGGCGGCGCCGACCTGTGGCGGCGGAACATCGTGCAGGACCTCGCCGATTCCCTGTCCGTCTGGGACAGCGCGGCCTTGCAGCGCGGTCTTTTCAAGCTCAAGACGCTCTCCTTCACGGTGCTGCACGACCTCGAGGACTGGACCCTCAGCCTTCAGGTCGCGGTCTCGCCCATACTCAGCTCCGACATGCGCAACTATGTCCTCGACACCACGGTCTCCTTCCTCGTCACCTGGAAGGACCTCTCGATGGTGAAGTCCAATGTCCAGTACGATTCGCAGGGCATCCCCCAGGGCAACCCGCAGACGATCACGTACTGAGCTGAGTCGTCGCCCTTGGGCGTCGCCCTTGGGCGTCGCCCTTGGGCGTCGCCCTTAGGCATCGCCCAAGGGCGTTGCATTTTTTGGGTGGCGTGGGTAGAGTGAACTCCAGGAGAGCCCTTGGACAGTACCGCCGGTATAGTGCTGGAAGACACCAATCTTCTCGCGGATCTCTGCGGCGCGAACGACTACAACCTCCGCATCATGGAGAAGCTGGTCGGCAGCAAGGTATTCAGCCGCGGAAACGAGCTCTTCCTCGAGAGCGGCGACGAATCTTCACGCGTGCTTTTCCGCGCCTTGGTCGAGCGGCTCGTCGAGTCCATGGGAGAGGGTCTCGCGCCCTCGCCCGAGCTCATCATCGCTCTGCACGGCGATCTGACGCCGGAAGGTCGCCCCTCCGGCTCCTGCGGCGAGGGCGAGCGCGGCGACTTCTTCGACGCCTGCATGCAGGTGCCCGGCGGCTTCGGCAAGGTCTTCCCCCGCTCGAAGTCCCAGGCGCTCTACCTCAAAGGCCTTTCCTCCTACGATCTCACCTTCGCCGTGGGGCCGGCCGGCACGGGCAAGACCTACCTGGCCGTGGCCTGGGCCCTCCGCGAGATACTCAGCAAGAGCAGGCGCAAGCTCATCCTCACGCGGCCCGTCGTGGAGGCGGGCGAGAGCCTCGGCTTCCTCCCCGGCGACCTCGTGGCCAAGATCAGCCCCTACCTGCGCCCCCTGTACGACGCCATGGAATCCATCGTGCCCTTCGAGGTGGTGCGCCGCCTCGAGGAGAGCCGCGCCATCGAGGTCGCCCCCCTCGCGTACATGCGCGGGCGGAGCCTCGCGAACTGCGTCGTCATCCTGGACGAGGCCCAGAACACGACCAAGGAGCAGATGAAGATGTTCCTCACGAGGCTCGGGGAGGGCAGCCGCGCCGTGGTGACGGGCGACATCACCCAGATCGACCTGCCCCGCAAGGGCGAGTCGGGCCTGGTCCACGCCTTGCAGGTGCTCTCCGGCGTCGACGATATCTTCGTCTCGAGGCTGGACTCTCGGGATGTCGTGCGCTCGCCCCTCGTCCGAAGGATCATCGAAGCGTATGAGTCCGAATAAGACGGGCTACCCCCTTTTCCCCGGCCTGCGCTCGGCAGGAGGCCTGCGTTCGGCCATCGCCGAGCGCCTGCGCTCCTTCCGGCCGGACGGCGGCGTGGCCGCCGCGATCGGCATCCTGTCGGCCCTGGCCTTCGTCCTCCTCCTCCTCCTCGGCCCCGGGGCCGTGGCCTCGCGCATCGACCCCTCGGAGATTCGCCCCGGCCAGGTGGCTAACCGCGACATCGTGGCCGACCGGGAGATAAGCTACGTCGACCAGAAGGCCACCGAGCTCCGCATCGAGGCCGAGCTGCATCTGGTCCTGCCCGTCTACGAGGTCGACGACAAGCCGGCTTCGCGCGCGATGGAGCGCTTCCGCGGCTTCCAGGACCTCCTCGACGAGCTCGTGGCCCGGAGGCTCGCCGGCGACACCCTCTACCTCAAGGTCCAGAGCGCCTTTCCCGGCCTCATGTCGAAGGACGAGGTCCTGGCCCTCGCCCGATCGCCCCTGCGTTCGCAGGCGGAGGCCTATGCCGAGTCCATGCTCCGGAGCCTCCTGGAGAACGGCATAGCGGCCATTCCCGCCTCGGGACTGTCGCAGTACAACCCGGACTATGTGGAGCTGCGCAGACTCAAGGACGGCCGCCCTCGGTCGGAGGAGATCCCCGCCGGACGCCTCGTGACGCTCAAGAACCTCGAGGACGCGATAGATCGGGAGAGCTCAGTGCGCCGTCTGGCCCGTCCGCTGGCCGCGCTGGCCGCCGGGCTCGTGCGCAGTTTCGCCGTGGAGGACGCTTTCTTCGACGCCGATCAGAGCTCGCGGCGCCTCGACGAGGTCCGCGAGCGCGTGGAGCCGGTGGTGCGCACCATCGCCAAGGGCGAGCGCCTGGTGCGCCAGGGCGCGATCATCACCGAGGCGGACGCCGAGCGGCTGTCGGCCGCCTTCGGCTCGGCCTCGCGGATAGACTGGGGCGCCACGGTCGCGAGCCTCGGCCTGATAGCCGCGGCCGTCCTCCTCGGCCTCTTCTTCCTGGGCGGGGAGATCGAGGGGCGGAACCTTTCGCGGCAGAATGCCATCCTCAGCGCCCTCTCCGCCTTCGCCTACTTCGCCGTGGCCCTCGCGCTCGCCCGCGCAGCGCCGCCCGTGCCGCTGGGGCTGGGCTTCCTCCTGCCCACGGCCCTCCTGTGCATGCTCTCGGCCATCATGATGGGGCCGCGCTTCGCCGTCCTGTTCGCCCTCGTCCTGGCCCTCCTGGCCCAGGCGGCCTCGGGCCTCGACGCCCGGCTCTTCGTCTTCTCCCTGCTATCCGGCACCGCCGCGACCTTTTCGGTGCGGGCGGCGCGCTCGCGCATCGACCTCGTCAAGGCGGGCGCCATCCTGGCCTTGCTCGAAGCGGCGGCCGCGGTCATCTCCGCCATTCCCGGGCCGATCGGGGCCTCGATCCTCTTCTCGACGGCCCTGTGGGGCGCCGTGAACGGCTTCGGCTGCTCCATCGTCGCCCTGGCCCTCCTGCCCGTCCTGGAGCAGGCCTTCAACCTGCCCACGCGCTTCAGGCTCATGGAGCTCTCCGACCTCAACTCGCCCATCTTGAAGCGCCTCCTCACCGTCGCGCCGGGCACCTACAGCCACTCGGTGACGGTGGCCCACCTCGCCGAGTCGGCCTGCCGCGAGATCGGCGCCGACCCCCTGCTGGCGCGGGTCGGCGCCTACTACCACGACATCGGCAAGATCGAGCAGCCCGAGTATTTCATCGAGAACCAGGCCGGCTACAACAAGCACGACGAGATCAACCCGCGGCTCTCGGCCACGGTCATCCGCAGCCACGTCAAGCTGGGGGCCGAGCGGGCCCGCTCGCTCGGCCTGCCCCAGGCGGTGATCGACATCGTGGCCCAGCATCACGGCAACGCGGTGATCACCTGGTTCTACGACCAGGCCCGCAAGACCGAGGGCGGGGCCGAGGCCGACGACTTCGCCTATCCGGGACAGCCGCCGGCCTCGCGCGAGGCCGCGGTCGTCATGCTCGCCGACTCGGTCGAGGCCGCGTCCCGCACGCTCAAAAGGCCGACCATGACCCGCCTCGAGGACTTCATCCGCGAGATCATCATGGACAAGGTGCGCCAGGGCCAGCTCGACCGCTGCGACCTCACCTTCAAGGATCTCGACACCATCCGCACGAGCTTCACGCGCATCCTGGCGGGGCAGTTCCACTCCAGGATCGAGTACCCCAAGCACCGGGAGAGCGCCCGATGAACGCCGTCGAGATTTCGGTCGAGGGTGTCGGGACGCCCGATTGGCTCGACCGGGCGAGGGATTTCGTCCTGGCGGCCCTCGGCCGCCAGGGGAAGGACAACTGGGACCTGTCCATACTGCTCTGCGACGACGCCTTCATCCGCGGCCTCAACCGCCAGTACCGCGACCGCGACGAGCCGACCGACGTCCTGTCCTTCGAGCAGGGCGACGCCTATCGCGGCCCCGGCGGCGAGGAGCGCTTCCTGGCCGGCGACATCGTGATCTCGCTCGAAGCGCTTTCGCGCAACGCCCAGGAGTACGGGATCCCGCGCGACGAGGAGCTCCGGCGCCTGCTCGTGCACGGCATCCTCCACCTTTCGGGCATGGACCACGAGGACAACTCCCCCGAGCGCCCCATGCTCAGGCTGCAGGAGGAGATCCTGGCGGAGCTCGCGCGGTCTTCCGGCCCCGGGGGCCGCATCCTATGAGCCGCCTCCTCGACCGCTTCTTCGGGCGCCGCCCCGAAGACGAGGAGCGCCCCTCCTCCGAGACCGAGGGCGCGGCCTCGGATCAGACCGAGGAGCGCGCGGCCGAGCGCCGCCAGATGATCAAGGGCGTCCAGGAGCTCGCCGAGACCACGGTCAAGGAAGTGATGGTCCCGCGCATCGACACCGTCTTCCTGCCCATCGAGATCGGCCGGGACGAGCTCCTGGATAAGGTCATCGCCTGCGGGCACTCGCGCATCCCCGTGTACCGCGAGACGATAGACGAGGTGGTCGGCGTGCTCTACGCCAAGGACCTCCTGCGCGCCCTCGTGAAGGGCGGCGAGGTCTCCCTTCCGGAGCTGGTCCGCAAGCCCTACTTCGTGCCCGAGTCCAAGCGCATCGACTCGCTCCTCAGGGAGTTCAAGCGCAGGCGCGTCCACATCGCCGTCGCCATCGACGAATACGGCGGCGTGTCGGGCATCGTCTGCCTCGAGGACATCATCGAGGAGATCGTCGGCGAGATCCAGGACGAGTTCGACGAGGAGGGCGAGGACGTGGTCACGCTCGGCGAGGGCATCTGGCTTTGCGACGCGAGAGCCGACCTCGACGACCTCAACGAGGAGCTGGGCCTCGACCTTCCGGCCGACGAGTTCGACACCCTGGGAGGCTACGTCTTCGACCTCTTCGGCAAGATTCCCACCCGCTACGAGCGCATCCGCGCGGGGGAGCTGGACTTCACCGTCCAGGACATGGACGGCCACCGCATCACGAGCGTAAAGATCGCGCGGCACGAAGACCTCCCCGAGACGGTCGACGCGGCTTCGTCCCGGGGCGAGTCCGACGCCGAGAGCCGCGAGGGAAAGGCCTGAATCGCATGCGCACCAGATTCGCCGCGATCCTCCGCCCGGGCCTCGCCCTGGGACTCTGCTTGGGCCTGGGGCTCTGCCTCGCGCCGCCCGCGTTCGCGCAAAGCTCCGCCGCGCAAAGCTCGGCCGCGCAAAGCTCGGCGGGCGCCCCCTCCGCCCTCACCGCTGCGGATTCGCCCAACGTTTCCGCGGGCCAGGGCGCCGACGCCTCCGCTCCCGTCTTCACCGGGGATGCGCGCGGCATTTTCGCCCAGGCCGAGGACCTCCGCTTCTCCGGCGACTGGTACGGCGCGATCGAGGGCTACCTCGCCGCGCTGGAGCGCAACCCCAGCTACGGCGAGGCGCTCTACGGCCTCGCGGAGTGCTATTACGAGCTGGAGCAGTACGACCAGGCCCTTTCCTACGCGCGCCGGGCCGCTCCCTTCCTCCGGGGCGATTCGCGCCTCGCCGACCTCGAGGGCTTCATCGACGTCGGGCTCGCCGATCTCGCCGGGGCCCGCGCCTCGTTTCAGGCGGTGCTCGCGCTCCGGCCCAACGACCTGGACGCCCGCTTCGGCATGGCCCTCCTCGACCTCGCTGCCGGCAAGAAGACCGAGGCGAGGCTGCGCCTCGAAGACAGCCTCAGGCTCTCGCCGCAGAACGCGCGGGCCCTGCTGTCGCTGGCCGTCATAGCCTCGGACCAGGGCCGCTCCCGCGAGGCCCAGGCCCTCATCGAAAAGGCCTTGCGCTACCACGGCAGCGAGCCCCGCACCCAGTACGTAGCGGCCCGGCTCTCGGCCGAGGCCGGCGACACGGCGGGCGCCCTCTTCCACGCCAGGACCGCCCTCCAGCTCAAGAGCGACTACCCCGAGGCCCGGCTGCTCCTCGCCTCGCTCCTCTACGAATCGGGCTCCTACGACCAGGCCATCGCCCTCATGCGCGCCGCCGTGGCCGCCGACCGCTCCGACGGCCTGGCCTGGTATACGCTCGGGCTCGCCCAGGTGGGCGCCGGCAAGACGACCGAGGCGATCTACAGCCTCAAGACCGCGGCCTCGCTGCGCCCGGACGACGAGATCGTGCGCCTCGCGCTCGAAGACGCCGTGATGGACGGCACTCCGCTCGAGGATATCGCGCGCAACCCTTACGCCGAGTGGCATTTCCGCCGGGGGCGCGATTTCGAGGATCGCAGCTACTTCGACGAAGCCCTCTTCGAGTACCGCCGGGGACTCACCATCTATCCCTACTCGACCACCGGGCGGCTCCTGTACGCCCATCTGCTCAAGGAGCGGGGCTACCCCGGCCGCTACCTCGGCGAGCTCAAGTTCATCAGGAACGAGGGCGCGGCCGACCGGAACGTCCAGGACGCGATCGAGATCTACGACTCGCTGCTCGTCGACTCGGTGGGCAACTCCTGGTCCATCGACGAGAACTCCCTGACCAAGCGGCCCTACAAGCTGGCCCTGTTCTACGAGGTGCAGCCCGGCGACCGGATCCACGCCGCGGACGAGGCCCTGCTGGCGCGCTACGTCAAGGACATTTTCGCGTCCTCCACGCGCCTGTCCGTCGTGGGCTCCCCCCTCCGCGCGGCCGCCCTCTCGGCGGCCTTCCGCCGCGCCCGCGAGATGGGCGCCGACTACTTCCTCATCCTCAAGACCAGCGAGACCGAGCGCCATATCCAGATCGACGCCGAGCTGCGCGTCGCGCGCACGGGCAGTCCCGCCGCCTCCTTCGGCGCCTACCGCACGGGCAACGACCGCGTCAAGAACGCCGTGTCGCAGGTCGTGGACTCGATCGAGACGGCGCTGCCGCCGCAGGGCGGAATTCTGAAGCGACGCCAGGACACCGTTCTCGTGGACCTCGGCAAGGCCGACGGCATCGCCGACGGGGCCGCGCTCCTCGTCATCAAGCAAGGCCGGCTTCAGGTCAGACCCGAAGGACTCGGCCTGAGCTATCCGGACTCGGCGATCCTGGGCCAGGTGACCCTCACGCGGGTCGGCGAGGAGGCGAGCGAAGGCACGCTGAAGAGCTCGGGCTTCTTCGACACGGTGAACATCGGCGACCGCGTCGTCCTGGCTCCTCTGCCCGGCTCGGGCAATGCCTCGGCGGGCGGCAGCGCGGGGCAGGCCGCCCCGGCTCTCGCGGCCGCTCGATCGGCTCCGGGCTCGTCCGCCTCCGGCCTGCCGGCGAATGCCCTGCCGGGGCTCTTTCTCTTCGTGAGGAGTCTGCGTTAAGGCCTGGTTGCCCGGGAGGGGCGTTTGCGCGAAGCTCCGGTCGCGAAAAGCCAAGGCAGCTCATGTGAGACCCATCGCAGTTTTGACGACCTTGGCCTGTCTATGACTTTAGTCACATTTCGGATACCAAAATGTCGTTTTGGTATCCGTATCACCTCCTTGTGGAAAACGCCGAATTATTCTAGAGTTTTCATGCGGTCACCGCGGTGGCCGCGGCCGTTCCGGCAACTCATCTCGACCATGCGAAAGCAAAAAGGAGGGTCATGATGAATCCGTATATCAAAGAGGTCCTCGCGGACCTCAAGGCTCGCTACCCCTGGGAGAGCGAGTTTCTCCAGGCTGCTGACGAGGTGCTCGAATCGATCTCGCCGCTCATCGACGCCGAACCCAAGTACAAGTCGGAGCGCATCCTGGAGCGCCTCACCGAGCCCGAGCGCACGGTGATGTTCCGCGTGCCCTGGATGGACGACAAGGGCGACTACCGCGTCAACCGCGGCTACCGCGTCCAGTTCAACAGCGCCATCGGCCCGTACAAGGGCGGCCTGCGCTTCCACCCGAAGGTCAGCCTCTCGACACTCAAATTCCTCGGCTTCGAGCAGATCTTCAAGAACTCCCTCACGGGCCTGCCCATGGGCGGCGGCAAGGGCGGCTCGGACTTCGACCCCAACGGCAAGAGCGAGAAGGAGATCATGCGCTTCTGCCAGAGCTTCATGACCGAACTCGTGAAGCACGTCGGCCCGGACACCGACGTCCCCGCCGGCGACATCGGCGTGGGCGGCCGCGAGGTAGGCTACCTCTTCGGCCAGTACAAGCGCATCGCGAACGAGTTCACCGGCGTCCTCACCGGCAAGGGCCTCAACTTCGGGGGTTCCCTCGTGCGGCCCGAGGCCACGGGCTTCGGCGCGATCTACTTCGCCGAGGAGATGCTCAAGCTCCGCGGCGACAGCCTGGCGGGCAAGACCATCGCGGTCTCGGGCTTCGGCAATGTGGCCTGGGGCGCCTGCATCAAGGGCAGCCAGCTCGGCGCCAAGGTCGTCACGATCTCCGGCCCCGACGGCTACGTCTACGACCCCGAGGGCATCGGCAGCCAGGAGAAGTGGGACTACCTCACCCAGATGCTCGTCATCAACCGGGAGAAGGTCGAGACCTACGTCAAGAAGTATCCCCAGGCCAAGTTCTTCGCCGGCAAGAAGCCCTGGGAGCAGAAAGTGGACATCGCCATGCCCTGCGCCATCCAGAACGAGCTCGACGGCGAGGACGCGAGGACGCTCATCGCGAACGGCGTCAAGGCGGTCGTCGAGACTTCCAACATGGGCTGCACGCCCGAGGCCTGGAAGCTCTTCGTCGAGAAGAAGATCCCCTTCGCTCCCGGCAAGGCCGCCAACGCGGGCGGAGTCGCGACTTCCGGAATCGAGATGAGCCAGAACTCCATGCGCCTCACCTGGGGCGCCGAGGAGGTCGACAAGCGCCTTCACGAGATCATGGTCAATATCCACAAGACCTGCCACGAGACCGCCAAGAAGTACGGCTTCGAGGGCAACTACATCGTGGGAGCGAACATCGCCGGCTTCAAGAAGGTCGCTGACGCGATGATCGACCAGGGCCTGGTCTGAGATAAGAGTCTTTTGAAATGCATGGCGGCCGTCCCGATGGACGGCCGCCGTTTATTTAGGTGCGCCCGGGGCTGTGGCGCCTGCGCGATAAGCTTAGGGCCATTGCCTCACGGATAGGCGACCGGGGATGTTATCTTGAATCGCATATCCTCGGCCGTGCCGGGGAAGCTCTCCTGGGAAGAAAGTCCGACGCCTGCATAGAATCCTGCCGTGCCGCTCGTGAACGGAGATGAAGAGTCCGTAAAGCTGACAGGAACCGTCCCGCTGTTGAAGGTGATTTTATAGGTACCCGAGACGGTTTCAGTTACAGAGATCGTGCGATGCCTGTCGTGACGTGAAGGCTGTCTTGCTGCATCAGTGTCGCGGCTATGGACCCGGCCCGTCGACGATCCCCCGGAACACTCTTGGAAGAGCTCCCGACCTCGGGTAAGCTGATGCCCGAGGGGGAGGCCCGAGCTCGCCCCGAGGGGAGGCTCCATGCACTTCGACGAACTCATCGACGCCTACGACCGTTCGCGCCGGCAGCGCAACGTCTTCCACGATCTCATGCGCTACCGCGTCCGCGAGGTGCTCCTCGTGGCGAGCCTCTACGATTCCTTCGTCGTCGAGTCGGACGGGGTGCTGACCGAGCAGATCTACGGCGAGTACTTCCAGCTCAACCTGAGCGCGGTTCCGCGCATCTCCTGCGCCTACACCGAGACCTCGGCCCTGGAGATGTTCTCCAGCGGGGTCTACGACCTGGTGGTCATCATCGCCGGACTCGACTTCGACCGCCCCCTGACCCTGGCCTCCAGGCTGAAGACCGCCTTTCCCTCGGTGCCGATCCTTCTCATGGTGACGAACAACTCGAGCTATGCGGCCCTCGACCAGTCCCGGCCCGAGCTCAGGTTCATCGACCGGGTCTTCGTCTGGAACGGCTACTCCAAGCTCTTCGTGGGCATGATCAAGTACGTCGAGGACTTGCGCAACGTCGATGCCGACACGCGCACGGGTCTCGTGCGCGTCATCCTCCTCATCGAGGACTCGGTGCGCTACTACTCCCGCTACCTGCCGGTCCTCTACAAGGTCGTCCAGCGGCAGACCCAGGAGCTCATCGAGGAGGAGCCGGGCGTCGAGACCCGCAAGCTCCAGCGCTCGCGGGCGCGGCCCAAGATCCTGCTCGCGTCCACCTACGAGGCGGCGGAGGAGCTGTTCCGGCGCTATGAGTCCCACATCCTCACGGTCATCACGGACCTCCGCTTCCCGCGCGAAGGCGCCGTCGACGACGAGGCCGGCTTCAGGTTCCTCGATATGGTCAAGTCCCGGCTCCCGGACCTGCCCGTGATGATCCAGTCGAGCGAACAGGACGTGGCGGAGCGCGCCGCCGCCATGGGCGCGGATTTCGCCGACAAGAACTCGGAGTCGCTCGAGCACGAGCTCACCACCTTCATGCGCGAGCGCCTGGGCTTCGGCCCCTTCCGCTTCCGCAACGCGTTGGGCGACGTCATATCCGTGGCGCGCACCATCGACGAGTTCATGGAGAAGCTTCGCGAGGCCCCGGCCGAGAGCGTGCTCTACCACGCTGGCCGGAACGATTTCTCGACCTGGCTCAACGCCCGCGGCGAGACCGAGTTCGCCCGCCGCCTGAGACCCTACCAGATCGGCGACTTCATCTCGTCCCAGGAGCTGCGCGGCTTCATCATGCGCCTCCTGGAGGAGGTGCGGCGGGAGCGCTCGCGGGGCGGCCTGCCCGACTTCGAGGAGAAGATCCTGCGCGACGACAACAGCATCTCGCGCCTCGGCGACGGCTCGGTGGGCGGGAAGGGCAGGGGCATCGTCTTCATCCGCAGCCTCCTCGACAACTTCGACTTCTCCAAGCACCTGGACGGACTCGACGTGAAGATCCCTCGCACGGCCTTCGTGGGCATCGACGAGTTCGAGAACTTCCTCGAGTCCAACGGGCTCTGGTCCTTCGCCTTCTACGAGGCGGAGCCCGAGGAAGTGCGCAGCCGCTTCCTGGCCGCGTACCACGACGACGAGCTGCGCGACCGGCTTCGGCGTTTCGTGGCCTCGACCTCGCGCCCGCTGGCCGTGCGCTCTTCCGGGCTCTTCGAGGACATGCTCATGCTGCCCTTCTCGGGGATCTACGACACCTTCATCATACCCAACGCGGCCCCCGACCTCGAAGTGCGCCTGGACCAGCTGTGCCGCGCCATCAGGCTCATCTATGCGAGCCTCTTCTCCGCCAAGTCGCGCGAATACTTCGAGATGGCCAAGTACAATCTCGAGGAGGAGCGCATGGCCGTGGTGATCCAGGAGCTCGTGGGCTCGCGGCACGGCCGCTGGTTCTACCCCCACGTCTCGGGCACGGCCCAGTCCTTCAACTACTATCCGATCTCCTACGTGAAGCCCGAGGACGGGCTCTGCGTCGCCGCCCTGGGGCTGGGCTCCTACGTCGTGGGCGGAGGGACGGCCTACCGCTTCTGCCCGCGCTATCCCAAGCTCGACGTGGTCTCCCCCGAGCACCTGCGCGAGAATTCCCAGCGGCGATTCCGCGCCCTCGACATGGAGGCCGCGCGCCTCGAAGCGAACGCCGATGACGAGTCGACCCTCGTCGAGCTCGACATCGAGGAGGCCGAGTCCGACCCGCGCTTCTCCCTCCTCGCCTCGACCTGGGACATCGAGAACGATCGCCTGACGCCCGGCACCGGAGCGCGCGGGCCGAGGATCATCGACCTGGCCAACATCCTCAAGCACGAGGCCCTGCCCTTCGCCCGGGCCATCGAGACGATCCTCGAGATCGGCTCGGAGGCCATGGGGACGCCGGTCGAGATCGAGTACGCGCTCAACCTCGACGAAAGCTCGGGCGTCCCGGCCCTGTACATCCTCCAGCTCAAGCCGCTCATCAGGCTGGAGGACAAGATCGAGATCGACCTCGGGGGGATCGAGAAGTCGGACTGCATCATCGTCTCGGAGCGGAGCATGGGCAACGGGCGCGACGCGAGCCTGCACGATATCCTCTGGGTGGACCCCGCGCTCTTCGACCGCTCGGCCACCCTCGAGATCGCCGCGGAGATCGGGGCCTTCGACAAGGAGCTGCGGGAGCGCGGCCTGCGCTACATCCTCATCGGCCCCGGACGCTGGGGCACGCGCGACCACAGCCTGGGCGTGCCCGTCACCTTCCCCATGATCTCGCAGACCCGCGTCATCGTCGAGGCCGACCTGCCCGACTTCTCGGTGGAGTCCTCGCTCGGCTCGCACTTCTTCCACAACGTCACGAGCATGAACATCGGCTACTTCACCGTGCCCGCGGGCGGGGCGAGCTTCGTCGACTGGGCCTATCTCGCGGCCCAGCACGCCGAGCGCCGCAGCGCCCACTGCGTGTGGACCCACCTGCCCGCGCCGATGGAGGTCCTCATGGACGGTCGGCGCAGCCAGGCCATCGTCAAGAAGCCAGCGCTCTAGGCCCGAGTCCGGGCGCCCTTGCCGGCGCGCATCGCGAAGCAGACCGGCACGCCGATCACGAGCGCCCCGAGTCCCCAGACGATCCGTCCCGCGCCGCCTTTGTCGAAGGCCGAATCCACCGCGTAGATGTAGGGGCTTCCCGTCTTGTCGAAGCGCCCGCCGGCCTCGGCGAAGGCCTTCCCGGGCAGAAGGAAGATACCCGAACCCACGATGCCGTTGATGCCCGAGAGAATCGGGCTGAAGAGACCGAATTTTCTCGTTGCGCTCACTTTGCTTCCCCTTGCGTTTTCGCGACGATTTCGATGAAGCTCTCGAAGAGCCTGAGCATGGATTTATCGCCGTCGGCGGCCATCATCTCGGGGTGCCACTGCGCCGCGGCGCAATTGAAGGCGACGAAGGGCCGCTTGCTCCGGTCGGAGGCATTGTGGATGGACTGGGCGAAGAGCTCCTTGCCGGTGCCGCTCTCGCCGACCAGGAGCACGGTCAGGTCGGAGCGGGCGAGCTCCGGCGGCAGACAGTCCGAGGAGCTCCGCCCGTCGATCTGGCCTCATGGTCCTGCGGGCGCCCACGATGCGCTTGGCGTCCCTGACGCGGTCCTTGATCTCCAGAGCCTTGCTCTTGATCATGACGAGGATCGCGTCTTCGTCCAGCATTTCACCGGGCTCGAGCGCGAGTATATCCCGGAATGTCCTCAGTCGCTGAGCGATTCATATTCGTTTCATTGGGTAAAACGATATTGATAATAATGATACGATTCGGAGTTGCCCGCTTCGGGAAACCGGGCTATACTGCCCCTGCTTTGGGAGCCTTCGGGTTCCCAGGAAAAGATACATAATCGCGCGATTCGCACCGATACGCCCGATCTGGGACGCCTGAGCGAACCAAGGATCGAGGCGATGCAATTTCATGAAAAACCCACAAGGAGGGGTATCGTGAGCAGTTACGCACAGGACTTTATGGCCGAGATCAAGGCCAAGAACCCCGGCGAGCCCGAGTTCCACCAGGCCGTGCAGGAAGTCGTCGAGTCCCTCGTTCCCGTGTTCGAGAAGAGTCCGCACTACCGCAAGGCGAAGGTCCTCGAGCGCATCTGCATTCCCGAGCGCACCGTCATGTTCCGCGTGCCCTGGATCGACGACAAGGGCGAGATCCAGATCAACCGCGGCTACCGCATCGAGATGAACAGCGCCATCGGCCCCTACAAGGGGGGCTTGCGCTTCCACCCGACCGTCTACCTCGGCATCCTCAAGTTCCTCGCCTTCGAGCAGGTCTTCAAAAACTCCCTCACCACCCTTCCCATGGGCGGCGGCAAGGGCGGCTCCGACTTCGACCCCCACGGCAAGAGCGACATGGAAGTGATGAAGTTCTGCCAGAGCTTCATGACCGAGCTTTCCCGCCACATCGGCCAGTTCACCGACGTTCCCGCCGGCGACATCGGCGTCGGCGGCCGCGAGATCGGCTACATGTTCGGCCAGTACAAGCGCGTCCGCAACGAGTTCGTCGGCGTCCTCACCGGCAAGGGCCTCAAGTGGGGCGGCTCCCTCATCCGGCCCGAGGCCACCGGCTACGGCTGCGTGTACTTCGCCCAGGAGATGCTCGCCACCCGCGGCGAGACCTTCAAGGGCAAGACCTGCCTCGTGTCCGGCTCCGGCAACGTCGCCCAGTACACCGTCGAGAAGCTCCTCCAGCTCGGCGCCAAGATCGTCACCCTCTCCGACTCCGACGGCCACATCTACGACGAGGCCGGCATCGACGCCGAGAAGCTCGCCTACGTCATGGACCTCAAGAACAACCGCCGCGGCCGCATCTCCGAGTACGCGACCAAGTTCAAGAGCGCCCAGTACATTCCCTACGACGCTTCCAAGGGCTACAACCCCATCTGGGACCACAAGGCCCAGTGCGCCTTCCCCAGCGCCACGCAGAACGAGATCAACCTCAAGGACGCGAACAATCTTCTCAAGAACGGCGTCTACCTCGTCGGCGAGGGCTCGAACATGCCCACCGTCCCCGAAGGCGTGAATCTCTTCGTCGAGAAGAAGATCCTCTACTCCCCCGGCAAGGCCTCCAACGCCGGCGGCGTCGCCACCTCCGGTCTCGAGATGTCGCAGAACAGCCTGCGCATGAGCTGGTCGCGCGAGGAAGTCGACCACCACCTCCAGAACATCATGAAGAACATCCACAAGTCCTGCATGGACGCGGCGGCCGCCTACGGCATGCCCGGCAACTATGTCGCGGGCGCCAACATCGCCGGCTTCATCAAGGTCGCCGACGCGATGCTCGATCAGGGTGTCGTGTAAGCGCGAACGTTACGGTCAAATCGAGCGCGGAATGCCGGATGGCATCCTGCGCCGTCAAGCGCGATGAGCGCTTGACGAGGGGCTGCCCGAAGGGGCAGCCCTTTTCTTTATGCGCCCGGCAGGGCGCACCTACTTGCGGGTGCGGCTCAGCCTGTGAGCAGTGTCACGAATCCTGCGGACGGCGCAATCGACCGTGCCCGGCCCAGGTTTCGGCTAGCTCGGGCGGGAGGTTTTTCGAGCCATCAACAGGCTTCGCGGCACTGCCGAGTGTGAGGGAGCCTACTCCACCATCCTGATCCATCCCGCGGGCGCCTCGCGGTCGCCGCACTGGATGCCGACGAGCTCGTCGTAGAGGGCGCGGGTGACGGGGCCGGTCTCGGTCTCGGAGTGGAAGACGTGGAGCCTGCCTTCGTGGAAGATGCCGCCGATAGGCGTGATGACCGCGGCGGTCCCGCAGGCTCCGACCTCGGCGAACTCGTCGAGGCGGTCGATGTAGACCTCGCGCTCCTCGGTGGGCATGCCGAAGCGCTCTTTGGCGAGCTGGAGGAGGGAGTACTTGGTGATGCTCGGGAGGATGGAGGGGGAGAGGGGCGTGACGAAGGCTCCGGCCTTGGTGATGCCGAAGAAGTTGGCGGCGCCGACCTCCTCGATCTTGGTGTGCGTGGCGGGGTCGAGGTAGATGCAGTCGGCGAAGCCTTTATGCAGAGCTTCCTCGTGGGGCATGAGGCTCGCGGCGTAGTTGCCGCCGACCTTGGCCGCCCCGGTGCCCCGGGGAGCGGCGCGATCGTACGAGCTCGTCATGAAGTTGACGGGTTTGAGGCCCTGTTTGAAGTAGGGGCCGACGGGGATGCCGAAGACGCCGAAAAGATACTCGGGCGCGGGCTTGACGCCGATGTTGTCGCCGACGCCGATGAGCCAGGGGCGCAGGTAGAAGGTCGCGCCGGTGCCGTAGGGAGGGACCCATCGCTCGTTGGCCTTGACCACCTGCCCGCAGGCGTCGATGAACTTTTCCGCGGGGACATGCGGCATGACCATGCGGTCGGCTGTGGCGTTCATGCGGGCGGAGTTGCGGTCGGGACGGAATATCTGGAGACGGCCGTCCCTGCGCGTGTAGGCCTTGAGGCCCTCGAAACACTGCTGACCGTAGTGGATGGCCGTCGAGCCCTCGGCGATGGTGATCGTGTTCTCCGTGACGAGCTTTCCCTCGTCCCAGGCGCCGTCCTTCCAGCGCGATATGTAGCGGTAGTCAGTTTTGATATAGGAAAACGAGAGCTTGCCCCAATCGAGATCGACCTTCGTCATTCGGCGCTCCTGGAGGATATTTGCCGCTGGCGGCTCTGTCATCCTACAGAAAAGGAACGACGAGGACAATCGCCGGCCTTCAGAGGGCGAGCTGCGGGCCTTCCCGGGCGTCCTCGACTGTCCTGCTTCGTCGTCGGCCCGGTTGCGGGAAAAGATGAGGGTCTCGCGGCCGCGGCGCCGCGCCCGGATCTCCCGTGGCGCTCCGCCCTCTTCCTCTGCTACTCTAGTGTCCTGCGGCGCGGTGGCGGAGCGCATGCCAGCGGCCGTTCGAGGAGGCTTCGGCATGTACTTCAACGAACTCGTGGCCGCCTACGACCAGTCCAGGCGCGAGCGCAACATCTTCCACGACCTCATGCGCTACCGCGTGCGCGAGGTCCTCCTCGTCGCCAGCCTCTACGACTCCTTCGTCGTCGAGTCCGACGGCATTCTGAACGAGCAGGTCTACGGCGAGTATTTCAGCCTCAACCTGAACACCGTGCCGCGCATCACCTCGGCCTACACCTCCGAGGAGGCCATGGACCTCTTCCGCGAGGGGCGCTTCGACCTCGTCATCCTCATGGCCGGGCTCGACTTCGACGCCCCCCTCGAGCTGGCCCATTCTATGAAGGAGGACTGGCCCGGCGTGCCCGTGCTCCTCATGGTCACGAACAATTCGAGCCTCGCGGCCCTGGACCCGGGCCGGCCCGAGCTCGCTTTCGTCGACCGGGTCTTCGTCTGGAACGGCTACTCCAAGCTCTTCGTCGGCATGCTCAAGTATGTCGAGGACCTGCGCAACGTCGACGCCGACACGCGCTCGGGGCTCATCCGGGTCATCCTCCTCATCGAGGACTCTGTGCGCTACTACTCGCGCTACCTCCCCCTGCTCTACCAGGTGCTGATGCGGCAGACCCAGGCCCTCATCGAGGAGGAGAAGGGGGTCGAGACCTACAAGCTCCTGCGCATGCACGCCCGGCCCAAGGTCCTCCTCGCCTCGAGCTACGAGGCGGCGGCCCTCCTTTTCGAGCGCTACGAACCCTACATCCTCTCGGTCATCACCGACCTGCGCTTTCCCCGCGGCGGCAAGTCCGATCCGCAGGCCGGCTTCGAATTCCTGCGCATGGCCAAGGCGCGCATCAAGGACCTGCCCGTGATGATCCAGTCGAGCGAGGCGGAGGTGCGCGAGAAGGCGGCTTCCGTCGGGGCCGCTTTCGCCGACAAGAACTCCGAGTCGCTCGAGCACGAGCTGGGAGCCTTCCTCCGCGACAGCCTGGGCTTCGGCCCGTTCCGCTTCCGCGGCGCGGGCGGCGAGGTCATAGCCGAGGCGCGCAACATCGACGAGTTCATCTCTCTCCTGGACACGGTGCCGCCCGAGACCGTCCTCTTCCATGCGGGGCGCAACCACTTCTCGGCCTGGCTCATGGCCCGGGGCGAGATCGAGTTCGCCAAGCTCCTGCGCAACTACCGCATCGACGACTTCTCCACCACCCAGGAACTCCGCGACTTCCTCATCCGCGTCCTCGTCGGCGCGCGCAAGGACAAGTCGCGCGGCATGATCCCCTACTTCGACGAGGCCATCTGCCGCGACGAGAACTGCATGACGCGCCTCGGCGACGGCTCGGTGGGCGGCAAGGGCCGCGGCATAGTCTTCATCCGCAGCCTCCTCGACAACCTCAATTTCAGCCAGTATCTCGAGGGCATGGCCGTCAAGATCCCGCGCACCTCCTTCGTCGGCATCGACGAGTTCGAGCGCTTCCTCGAATCGAACGCCCTGTGGTCCTTCGCCTACTACGAGGCCCTGGGCGAGGAGGGGGAGACCGCCGTGCGTTCGCGCTTCCTCGAAGCCCCCTTGAGCGAGAGCCTGATGGAGCGCCTGAGGCGCTTCGTGGCCGTCACGGACCGGCCCCTCGCCGTCCGCTCCTCCGGCCTCTTCGAGGACATGCTCATGGTGCCTTTCTCGGGCATCTACGACACCTACATCATCCCCAACTCCCATCCCGACCCCGAGGTCAGGCTGCGCCAGCTCTCCCAGGCGATCCGTCTCATCTACGCGAGCCTCTTCTCGACGAAGTCGCGGGCCTACTTCGAGGTGGCCAAGTACAATCTCGAGGAAGAGCGCATGGCCGTGGTGATACAGGAACTCGTCGGCACGCGACGCGGGCGCTGGTTCTACCCCCACATCTCGGGCACGGCCCAGTCCTTCAACTACTACCCTGTGTCCTACGTCAAGCCCGAGGACGGGCTCTGCGTCTCGGCCCTGGGCCTGGGGGCCTACGTCGTCGAGGGCCAGCCCGCTTTCAGCTTCTGCCCGCGCTACCCCAAGCTCTCGGTCATGCCGCCCGCCCGCCTGCGCTCCGACTCGCAGCGGCTTTTCCGCGCCCTCGACATGGAGCGCTCCCAACCCGACCTCGGCGAGGGCGAAGACGCCGCCCTCGAGGACCTGGCCCTCTCCGCGGCCGAGGCCGACCCGAGCTTCACTCTCCTCGCCTCGACCTGGGACAACGAGAACGAGCGCCTCGTCCCCGGCACGGGCACGCCGGGCATGCGCATCGTCGACCTTTCGAGCATCCTCCTCTACGACTCCCTGCCCTTCGCGCGGGCCATAGACATGGTGCTCGAGGTCGGCTCCCGCTCCATGGGCACGCCCGTCGAGATCGAGTATTCCCTCAACCTCGACGAGCCCGGCGGCGTGCCCGCGCTCTACCTGCTGCAGCTCAAGCCCCTCATCCGGAGCGAGCACAAGATCGAGATCGACCTCGACGGCGTCGACGCCTCGGACTGCTTCATCGTCTCCGAGAAGAGCATGGGCAACGGCCGCGAGACAGGCGTGCGCGACGTGATCTGGGTCGATCCCGAGACCTTCGACCGCTCGCTCACCGAGCTCATCGCCGCCGAGATCGAGCAGCTCGACCGCG
The DNA here is from genome assembly GCA_035530095.1 of Rectinemataceae bacterium. Classification (GTDB taxonomy): domain Bacteria; phylum Spirochaetota; class Spirochaetia; order Treponematales; family Rectinemataceae; genus JAJXZP01. The sequence goes on from DATKVK010000078.1 coordinate 21,800, forward strand.
AGCTCGGCCGCCTCGGGCGCCGCTACATCCTCATGGGCCCCGGACGCTGGGGCACCCGGGACCGCTGGCTCGGCATCCCCGTGGCCTTTTCGCAGATCGCCCGCGCGCGCGTCATCGTCGAGACCGAGATGCCCGACTTCCCCGTCGACTTCTCCTTCGGCTCCCACTTTTTCCACAACGTCACGAGCATGAACGTCGGCTACCTCACCGTGCCCCCCGGCGGCGCCAGCCGCGTCGACCGGGCCTGGCTCGCCTCCTTCCCCCACGCCACGCGCAGCGTCCACTGCGTCCACACCGAGCTTCCCGAGGCCCTCGACATCCTCATGGACGGCCGCAAGGGCCGCGCCCTCGTGCGCAAACGCGCCGCCGCCGAGCTGCCGGGCATCGGGCCCGCGGAGGAGGCCTACCCGGACGAGCCGCCCGAGTGAGGGCGACGGTTTCGCCTATCGTGCAGGATATACTCCAGCGGACGCCTCAGCAGCATCCTCGGACCCGCGTAGCGCATCACGGCCCTAATCCTCTCCCGCTCGGACGGCCTGTAGCAGTGCGTCGGGCAGGTCCGGCAGCTGGTCTTCGACTCCCCGTACCGGCAGGCCGAGAGCCGCCCGAGCGCGTAGTCGAGGAGACCCGCGCACTCCGGGCAGAGCTCCCGCTTCCCGTGCCTGAGACGGCAGTGCAGGCGGATCATGTATTCGATCGTGCGCTTCTCCGATTCGATTCTCAACATTCCGCGCCTCGTCTTTCGGACGCTCAATCTCCGGTCGGCTTGATTCCCTCATTCTCTATCAGTGGAACTCGCCCTCGAAGATGCCCAGCCTCAGGACCGAGCCGTTCACCTTGCAGAGCGTCTGGTTGAACCATGTATCGGCGCACTTCGCGACGAGATCCGGAACGTCGATCTTCTGCAGATAGTCGTACTTGACGTCCATCTTGAGCACGTACGGCAGGTCTTCGGCCATGTGAGCCTCCTTCGCCGATTATGGATCCGCCGCGGCGGTTCGGCACCCCGCCGCTCTATCTCGGCGCCCGGGGCTCGACCAGGGGCCGCAGCAGGTATTCGAGCCCGTTCTCCTTGATTACATACAGCGAGGCCAGGAGTTCGCCTATCTCCCCCTCGGGATAGCCCTTCCGCGCGAACCAGACCACGTAGGCCTCGGGCAGGTCGATGAGGAGGCTGCCCGAGTACTTGCCGAAGCTCATGCGCGCGTTGGCGAGCCGGACGAGGTCTTCGCTCTCCATGACGGACCTAGCGCTCCACGGCGCAGATCCCTTCGCGGTCGAAGCGGCTCACGAAGGTCGGCAGATAGTCGAGGCCCGTCGCTATCCTGGCCTCGCCGCTCAGCCGATAGCGCACCGCCTTGAGATTGGCCACGAGGTCGAGGAGCCGGCGATCCATGTCGGCGAAGTTCATGGAGAAGCGCAGGATGCGCGTCGTCGAGGACGCCGCGGGGACGGTCTCGGGTCCGTCGCTGCCGCCATCCACCCAGGCCCTGCCCTCGCCGTAGAAATTGTAGGCGAAAGAGCTGAACTGCAGGGGAAAGGCGTTGGGGTTGTCGATCTCGAGGGTGAGCCGGAGATTCGTGGTGACGAGCAGATCGCGTTCGATCCGGATGGAGGTTATGCGAAACGCAGGATCGCGCACGATCGGGAATACGCCCTGGGCCGAGGCGGCGAGGACCCGGCCTCCGCCCCGCGCCGTCTTGATCGTCACCTGCGCCTCGGCCTTCCAGGCCACCGTGGCTGCCGCAGCCTCGCCGGCCATGTCGGGGTCCGATCGCAGGTCGACGAGGAACTCGAACGGAACGGAAAGCCGGCCGGCGGCTCCCGCGGCGCGGGGCTCGGACGAGGAGTAGCTGCCGGCCTTCTCGCCGTTCACGCTGAGCGAGCAGCGGATGGATTCCACCGTGAGGGCCGCCGTGCCGGGATTGTCCAGTTCGAGGGCGAGGGGAAGCCTGAGCCGGAACTGATCCAGGGCGATCGCCGGGCCGGGCTGCAGCGTGGCCGACACGGGGCTCTCCGGCGCGGCCCTTTGCGTGGCACAGCCGGAGAGGAGGAGGGCCGAGGCGAGGAGGGAAGCTGATACGATCCGCTTGATCGCGCGCAGGGTGAGGCTCATGGCGGCAGTATAGCCCCGGACGCGGAATGAATCACCACCTTTTCGGCGGGAGCGACGCCAGAGGCTCCGCGGCGCGCCGACGGAGGCCGCGGTTTCGCGCTTCCTTGACCGGCGCGGCGATTTTCGCCACAATGGCCGGAAATTCGCGGAATGCGCGGCTTGCCGGGCGTCCCGCAACCCAAGACTCGAGCCGGAGCGCCCCATGGACCTAGCATCCCTCGTCAAGACACTCCACCCCCTAGAGGTGAAGGTCCTCCTTCGATACGGGCAGGAAGAGCTGCTCGACGCAGCGCGCCTGCAGTCCGAACTTGAATATAAGGAAGGACACGCCAACCAGGCTTTCTCCTGGCTCTGCGCGAAGGGGCTGGCCGCCGAGGCGGGCAGGAGCGCCCGCACGGTCTACGAGCTCACGCCGCTCGGGCGCGAAATGGCCGAGCGCGGCACGCCCGAGGAGCGCCTCCTGCGCTTCCTCGAGGAAAAGGGCGCCTCGCGCCTGCCCGAGATCGCCGAGGCCCTCGGCCTCGAGCAGAAGGACGTCGGCTCGGCCTTCGGGCTTCTCTCCAAGGAAGGTCTCGCCGCGATGGACGCCGAGAAGCGCGCCGCGCGAATCGCCGGCGCCGCCTCCGCGCGCATGGCCGCGGTGCGCCGCCTCCTGGAAAAGGCGGTGGCCTCGGGCGGGCTCCTCGACGAGAGCGCTCTGGACGCGGCCGAGAAGGCCGCGATGGGCGGTATAGCCCGCAAGCGCGGCGCCGGCGACGCGGCCTTCCGCGCCTCCGAGCGCGAGACGGTCAGCTACCGCCTCCGCGCCGAGGCCGCCGCCGCCTCCGCCGAGCTCAAGGCTCAGGGCGTCACCGGCGAGGAACTCGGCGCCGTCACGCCCGAGATTCTCGAAAAGGGACTCTGGAAGAGCGCCTCGTTCCGGCCCTACAACATCCAGAGCCCGGCCGCGCGGCTCATCCCCGGCCGGCGCAACGCGTACGTCGAGTTCCTGGACAGCGTCAAAGACAAGCTCGTGTCCCTGGGCTTCGAGGAGTTCGACGGCAGCCTCGTCGAGACCGAGTTCTGGAACTCCGACGCCCTCTTCATGCCGCAGTTCCATTCGGCCCGCGACATCCACGACGTGTACTATCTCGACGAGCCGAAGAAGGCCAGGGCCATCGAGGAGCCCTATCTCAGCTCCGTGGCCGCCACGCACGAGAACGGAGGTCCCACGGGCTCCCGCGGCTGGCGCTACTCCTTCGACCGCGAGTTCACGAAGCGGCTCATCCTGCGCAGCCAGGGCACCGTGCTCTCGGCCCGGCAGCTGCCCAAGGCCAAGGTGCCGGGCAAGTATTTCGGCATCGCGCGCTGCTTCCGCTACGACAAGGTCGACGCCACCCACCTCTCGGACTTCTACCAGACCGAGGGCATAGTCCTCGGCGAGGACGTCAACCTGCGCACCCTCCTCGGCTTCCTCGAGATGTTCGCCGTCGAGGTGGCCGGCGCCAAGGAAGTGAAGTACGTGCCCGGTTACTTCCCCTTCACCGAGCCTTCGGTCGAGGTCCACATCAAGCATCCCGTGCTCGGCTGGTTCGAGCTGGGCGGCTCCGGCATCTTCCGGCCCGAGGTCACCGAGCCCCTGGGCGTGAAGGTTCCCGTGCTCGCCTGGGGCATCGGCATCGACCGCATGGCGCTCATGGCCCTCGGCCTCAACGACCTGCGCGAGCTCTTCAGCCCCGACATCGAGAGCGTGCGCCTCCGCCGCGCCAAGTCGATATGAGCGCGGCGCGCGCCAAGGCCGTCTGAGGCGGCGAGTCCTCAACCACCCGAATCCCGAGAGGTAGCGATATGCCAAAGATCGAAGTGAACGAGCGGCTTTTCTTCTCCCTGCTGGGGCGGCGCTGCGGCGCCGCGGAGCTCGAGGAGCTCCTCATGGGGGCCAAGGCCGAGCTGGACGAATGGAACACGACAGGCGGCGCCGAGGACGACGAGTCGCGCACGATCAAGATCGAGCTCAACGACACCAACCGGCCGGATCTCTGGTCCACCGCCGGCCTGGCCCGCCAGCTGCGGGTCCGCGAGACCTCGCGCCGGCCCGAGTACCCCTTCTTCTCGCGCGAGGGCGACGAGAGGAAGGCCCAGCGCCGCGTCCTCGTCGAGGCGAGCGTGCAGGGCGTGCGGCCCTTCCTCGCGGGCTTCGTCGTCTCGGGCAAGCCGATCGGCGACGCCGCCCTCAAGGACATGATCCAGACGCAGGAAAAGCTCGCCTGGAACTTCGGCCGCAAGCGCCGCACCATATCTATGGGCCTGTACCGCACGGGGATCATCAAGTGGCCCGTGAGCTACAAGGCGGTGCCGCCCGACTCCGTGCGCTTCGTGCCCCTCCAATGGGACCGTCCCATGACCCTGACCGAGATCCTGCGCGAGCACCCCAAGGGCAAGGAATACGCCTTCATCAACGAGGGCCAAGCCTTGCACCCCCTCCTCGTCGACTCGACCGGCGCCGTCCTCTCCTATCCGCCGATCATCAACTCGGCCGACCTGGGCGCCGTCCAGGTCGGCGACACCGAGCTCTTCATCGAGCTCACCGGCACCGACATGCCTTCGGTCGCGCTCGCCTCGTCCATCGTCGCCTGCGACTTCGCCGACATGGGCTACACGGTCGAGCCGGTGCGGGTGGAATACGCCTACGACACGCCTTTCGGCCGCACGGTCACCTTTCCCTACTATTTCCAGACTCCGGTGAGCGTCGATGCGGCCAAGGTCTCGCGGCTCCTGGGCAAGTCGCTCGACGTCGCCGCAGTCCGCGCGGCCGTCGAGCGCATGGGCTGTTCCTCCGAGGCGCACGGACAGTACGTCACCGTCGCCCCTCCCGAATACCGCAACGACTTCCTCCATCCCGTCGACGTCATCGAGGACGTGATGATGGGCAAGGACATGTCCTTCTTCGAGCCCGAGCGTCCGCGCGACTTCACGATCGGCAGGCTCTCGCCCATCGAGACCTTCTCCCGCCGCGCCAAGGGCGTCATGGTCGGTCTCGGTTACCAGGAAATGACCTACAATTACCTCGGCTCCGGGAAGGACTATGTCGAGCGCATGGGCATCGACCCTTCCGCGGTCGTGCGCATCACGAATCCCATGTCCGAAAGTTTCGAGTACGTGAGGAACTCGCCCTTGCCCGGGCTCTTGGGCTCGGAAGCGGTGTCGAGCAGGGCACTGTATCCGCACCGGATCTTCGAGGTGGGCAAGGTGGCGTTCAGGAACCCCAAGGAGAACTACGGCGTCTCGACCCGGCAGATGCTGGGCTTCCTGAGCGTCCACGCCAGCGCCCACGCGATGGCCGACTTCAACGAGGCGGCCAGCCAGACGGCCACGCTCATGTACTACCTCGGCAGGGAATTCGAGCTCGCCGAGGCCGACGATCCGCGCTTCATCCCGGGCAGGCAGGCGCGCATAACGTACAAAGGCGCGGCCGTCGGCATCTACGGCGAACTGCATCCGCGGGTCCTCGAGGCCTGGGGCATCGCCGTGCCCTGCGCCGCGGCCGAGCTCGACCTCGATTTGCTGATCGAATGAGGCATCCGGGCGACGGGGCGGGCCGACCTGAAGGATCCCCGCCCGCCCTGCCTCAGGCCCCGGCCAGAGCCTCGGTCAGGTAGGGGGGCAGCGCGAAGGCCGCCCGATGCATGTCCGCGTCATAGTACTGCGTGGACAGGCCCAGGCGCTCCAGCCGCTGGGGATCGAAGTTGGCGACGGGGTCGAAGCGCTTGGACGCGAAGCCGACCAGGCAGCCGCCCGAGTCCAGCGAGGGATTGTCGATCCTGAACAGCCGGAAAATGGGGAAGAGCCGCTTGAGCCTGGCCGCGGCGCTCAGCAATTCCCGCCTGCGATGGGGGAAGAAGGCCGAGCCGCTCGGCCCGATCAGGATGCCGTCTCCCGACAGGAGCCGGAAGCAATCGGAGTAGAAGGCCTGCTCGCGCCCGAGCGCCGCCGGGCCTTCGGCGACGATCAGGTCGAACCGCTCCTTGCTGTCGCGCACGAAGCTGGAGGAGTCCGAGCCGTCGATCCTGACGCGCGGGTCGTCCAGGGATCTGGCGAGCGCGGGGAAGAACCGCCGCGCCGCGGTCATGAGGACTTCGTCGTCCTCGACGAGCACGATGCGCTCCACTTCGGGGTAGCGGAGGAGCTCGAACAGCGCGGCGCCGTCGCCCCCGCCAATGACGACGATGGACCTGGCCCCGGGATGGACGTTGAGCGCCACATGGGCGAGCATCTCGCGGTGGGCGAAATCGTCGGCCTCGGCCAGCGCGAGGCTGCCGGCTATCGTCAGCACCTTGCCGAAATCCTCGGTGTCGAAGACGTCGACGCGTCCCCGCTTGCCCTCGTCCGAAAAGAGAGGGCGCAGAACTTTGACGCAATATCTCGTCCCCTGGCTCTCGCTGCGCGTGTACCACAGGTCCATGGCTGACCCTCCTCGCACCAAGGTAGGCCCCCCGCCGGGCGCTGTCAATATCGAGTTTGGGAGGCCGCGGTCAAGAAGCTGCCCATCTCCGCCGACATTGTAGGCGTACCATGAATGCCGGAGAGATCATCTACCTGGTGTCGCGTCTCGCTACCGCCGCCGCCGCCGCCTTTCTCGCCATCCTGCTCTGGTCGAGGACAAGGGACCTCGCCTGGATGCTCATCGTCATAGGCGCCATCGCGAGTTACGCCGATATAATTTTCACCTTGCTCGCGAAGCTGGGGATCGTGGACGAAGCCCGGTACTCGCTCTTCGGCATTCCCCTAGGCCGCCTCCTGCTCTCCAATCTCCAGTATCTCTTCCTTTGCGCAGCCCTCGCGGTGATGATCCGCCGCAAGGGGCTGCACTAGCGCTCTGCGCCGAGGCGTTCAATCGCCGATGGTCGAGCGGGGCGTTCCTTCCGCGGAGGGCGCCATGACCGTTATCGCCCATGAGCCCGCGGGTTTCGAAGGCAGGCTCGTCACAATAGAGGTGGATATCAGGCGCGGCATTCCCAGCGTCGACCTCGTGGGCCTGGCCGCCGGCGCGGTGCGCGAGGCGCGCGACCGCGTCAGGGCCGCCGTGCGCAATTCCGGTTTCCAATTTCCCGTGGACCGCGTGCTCATCAATCTCGCTCCGTCGGATTTTCCCAAAGAAGGCTCCTCCTACGATTTGCCCATGGCCCTCGCCGTGCTCGGCGCCGCCGGCTCGGTTCCCGATCCAGGCGTGCCCGTCCTCGCTCTCGGGGAACTCCGGCTGGACGGCTCAGTGCGCCCGGTGCGGGGCGTCTTGCCGGCCGTGGCCGCGGGGCTCGCCTCGGGAGTGGGCGGATTCATCGTGCCCGAAGACAATCTCGCGGAGGCTCGGGCCCTAGGGCGGGGCAGCATCCATCCCATAGGCAGACTGACCGAGGCGGTCGAAATCCTGTCGCGTCTACGAGCGGGCGAAGAACCTCTTCCACGTGATCGCCTCGAAGCGGTTGCGCAAGGCCGACGGCCCGGCGGAACGGCGGACTTGGCCGAGCTGCGCGGCCAAGCCCTGCTCCGCCGAGCCTTGGAAATCGCCGCGGCGGGCGGCCACAACGTCTTTCTCTTCGGCCCTCCGGGCTCGGGCAAGACCATGGCCGCGCGAAGGTTTGCGGGACTCCTTCCCGATCTCGGCGAAGACGAAGCGATCGAAGTGGCTACCGTCTACTCGCTGGGCGGCCTTCTCGACGCGGCGGCGGGGCTGGAACGCAGGCCGCCGTTTCGCGCTCCGCATCACTCGGCCTCGACCGAAGGGATGATCGGCGGCGGATATGCCCTCCGTCCCGGCGAAATCAGCCTGGCCCACCGTGGCGTCCTCTTCCTCGACGAGGCGGCCGAGTTTCGCAGCGATGTTCTCCAATCCCTGCGCGAGCCGCTGGAGGAAGGGCGGGTTTCCATCGTCCGCGCCAGGTGGGCGACGAGCTATCCGGCCGATTTCCAGCTCATCCTCGCCGCAAATCCCTGCCCTTGCGGCAACCTGGGACGGAAGAACGCGGCCTGTCTCTGTTCGGCCGCCGATCTGGCCCGGTACAGGCGTCGCCTGGGCGGGCCGCTCCTGGACCGCATCGATATCAGAGTTCCCGTAGAGCCGACCCTTCCGGCTCAGCTTATCGGGCCGCCCGGCGAATCCACCGGTGTCGTCCGGGCGCGGGTCGAGGCGGCCATCGCGGTGCAAGCGGCCAGGTATCGCGATCTCGGCGTCTCGCGGAACGCCCGGCTTCGGCCCGACCAGGTCGAAAGGTTCTGCCCCTTATCCGGCGCCGCCGCCGTGGTCTTCGAGCGCGCGGTCGAGATGCTGGGGCTCTCGTCCAGAGCCTGCCATTCGATTCTCAAGACGGCGCGCACCATAGCGGACCTCGAAGGCCGCGCTTCGATATCTGAGGCTCATCTCCTCGAGGCAGTCCAGCACCGCCGCTATGGAGATGGGGAGAGCCCGTGGCCCGGAGCCTGATCTGCCTAAACCTGTTTCGTGTGCCGTTCTCCCGAGCGCGGCGATTATTTCACTCGGACGTCCCTTGTATGAGGAATTTTCCTACGGAAATCGGCGGGCTGAGGTAAAAACGGAAATGATCGTCGGAAGCTCTTGACAGTTCGGTCCGAAAGGCGCTAAGTTCATCGAGCGCCGTGGGTGCTGGTCGAGAAAACGATGCGACCTGCCCAGGAAATCTGCACAGCGGAGTGGGACTCGGGCGGTGCCCGGTGCCTGGCCAACGAAGGCCGGCAACCTGGGAGCCGAAAGCGTCCGCTCTACTGAAGGATGAAGACGGTGCGCGGTGAGCGCTGAAAAAAAAGAGCGAAAAACCGCGAAGCTGATTGACAGAGAATCGAACGGAATGGTATAAAGCTGAGCCTTCTGGCACGGAAGTTGCTAGCAAGGCTGAGCAGGGGTCATTAACAGGTCACTAGGGATGGGATAGAGCGAGGTAAGGCAA
>DATKVK010000079.1:0-49691 GCA_035530095.1 Rectinemataceae bacterium
CGCTCGATGGCGACGCGGCGGTACATGGGCGCGGCCGTGGCCTTCACGTCGAAGTCGCCCTTGCGGGAGAGGTCGTACAGCCAGTGGAACAGCCGTTCGCCCTCCTCGGGCTCGATCATGTCGGCGGCCTGGGCCCGGCCCGTGGGCACGAGGAAGAAGAGGCTCCATTGCACCGCGCCCGCTTCCTTCACGAAGTCCACCATCTCGGGCAGCAGCTCGAGCGTGCGCCGCGTGACGGTCGTGTTGATCTGGGCGGCGAGTCCGATCGACAGGGCGCCGCGCAGTATGGCCATGCTGCGCTCCCAGGAGCCCGGGACCCTGCGGAACCCGTCGTGCACCTCGGCGCTCGGGGAGTCGAGGCTGAGGGCGATGCGCCGGACGCCCGCCTCCCGGGCGAGAGCGAGCCTTTCCTTCGTCGCGAGCTCGGTCGCCGTGGGCGTGAGGGAACAGCGGAGGCCCTTATCCGTCGCATAACGTATGATCTCGAAGAGGTCGGGGCGCATCATGGGGTCGCCGCCCGTGAACACGAGGATGGGACTGCCGAAGGCCGCGATCCTGTCCACGAGGGCCTTGGCCTCCCCGGTCGAGAGCTCGGCCGGATCGCGGCCGTGCTGGGCGTCGGCGCGGCAGTGCACGCAGGCGTAGGCGCAGGCGCGCGTGATCTCCCAGGCTATCGTGAAGGGCGAGCGGTCGAAGTCGGCCTCGGCCATGCGCCGGTCGTGGAAGGCGCGGTGCCGGCTCTGGTCGGGGCCCGCGCCGGAGAGCGGGGCGGTCGTCGCGGCGCCGGCGGCGTCCCGCGCCGCGCGCCCCGCCGGGGTCTCGGAATCGCCTGCGACGGCCGGCCGGAGGGCGTCTTTCATCGGATCCATAGGGCGGCGTCCTTCGCGTGGTAGCTGACGATGATGTCGGCGCCCGCGCGCTTGATCCCCGTGAGGATCTCGAGGGCCACGCGGCGTTCGTCGATCCAGCCGCTGCGGGCCGCGGCCTTGACCATGGCGTACTCGCCGGAGACGTTGTAGGCCGCCAGCGGCATCTCGGGAAAGTTCTCGCGGGTCTGCCTGATCACGTCGAGGTAGGCGAGGGCCGGCTTGACCATGAGCATGTCGGCGCCCTCTTCCACGTCGAGGGCGGCCTCGCGGAGGGCCTCGCGGGCGTTGGCCGGATCCATCTGGTGGCTCGTCCGGTCGCCGAAGGCCGGGGCTCCGTCCGCGGCGTCGCGGAAGGGGCCGTAGAAGGCCGAGGCGTACTTCACGGCATAGGAAAGGATGGGCAGGTGGCTCCAGCCTTTCGCGTCGAGGCCCGAGCGGATGGAGGCGACCATGCCGTCCATCATCCCCGAGGGCGCGACCATGTCCGCGCCGGCCTCGGCGTGGGAGAGGGCCACCCGCGCGAGGACCGGGAGGGTCTCGTCGTTGAGGACGTAGCCCTCGGGCAGCCCGGGCGCCTCGCCGTGGTTCAGGATGCCGCAGTGCCCCGACTCGGAGTATTCGCAGAGGCAGACGTCGGTGACGACCACGAGCTCGGGCACGGCGCGCTTCAGCTCGCGTATGGCGCGCTGGACGATGCCGTCCTCGGCGAAATTCTCCCGGCCGATCGGGTCCTTCTCGGCGGGGAGGCCGAAGAGAAGGACGGCCGGAATGCCCAGGGCCGCTATCGACTCGGCCTCGCGAGCGAGATTGTCGATCGACCATTGGAAGACGCCGGGCATGGAGGCTATCTCGTTGCGGACATTCCGTCCGTGGGTCACGAAAAGAGGGTAGACGAAATCGTCGACCGAGAGGCTGGTCTCCCGAACCATGCGCCGTATCCCCGGGCCGAGCCTGAGCCGACGCGGCCGCCTCGCTCCGGGCAGCGCTCCCGTCTCCGCGGCCGAGCCGCGCACATCCTTGCCGTCGCTCATAGTGAACGCTCCTTTCCATCGTTTCGCCCGGCGGCCGCGGCATTGCCGTAATGGCGCACGAGCGCATCGACGAGGCCCTCGGCCGAGTGGACTTCGGCGACGAGACCCACCGCGTAGCCGAGGCGCCGAGCCTCCTCGGCCGTCACGGGACCGATGCAGGCGACGAGGGTCCCGCCGAGGCCCTCCGGGCCGCCGGTCATGGCCGCGAAACCGCGCGCGGCCGAGGGACTCGCGAAGAGCACCGCGTCGAAGCCGCGCGCGAGCTCCCGCAGCGCCTCGGCGGAGGCCGCGGCGGGAGCGGTGACGTAGGCCGCGATCTCGTCCACCCGGGCTCCCCGCGCGCGCAGGGCCTCGCCGAGTCCCTTCCGCGAGATGTCCGAGCCGGGAATGAGGATGCGCATGCCCGCGACCGCTCCGAGGCGCTCGGCGAGGGCCTCGGAGACGAAGTCCTCCGGCATTGCGATCGCCTCTGCAGGCCCCGAGCGCGCCGCGCCGAGTCCCGACGAGTATTCGAGCCAGGCGCGCGCGGTGGCAGGCCCTATCGCGGCGATGCGCGGCCGGGTGGGCGGCGCCGCGGGTCCGGCTGCCGCGGGTCCGGCTGCCGCGGGTCCGGCGGTTTCTACGGGCCTTGAAGCCGGCGCCTGGCGCCATCCCCCTCCCGGGGAGCCGGAGGCCTCGAGCGCCTCGGCGCGGGCATGGAAGGCTCGGACCGCGTTCGCGCTCGTGAAGACGAGCCAATCGTAGGCGTCGAGATCGCCCAGCGCGCGGTCCAGCGCGCTGGAGTCCGGGGCCGGGGCGATCTCGATGGCCGGGATGAGGATCGGCTCGCCGCCGACGGCGCGGATGAGATCGCAGAGGGTCGTGGCCTGGGCGCTCCGGCGCGTCACGAGCAGGCGCAGGCCGCGCAGCGGGAGGTCTTTCACGCGAGGAGTTCCCTGCCGCCCTTCCCGAGGGCCTCGAGCGCCAGGCGCTCGCCGAGCTCCTCGGGATCGGCGCCGGAGCCGCGCACGCGGACGAGCGCAGTCCCGTCCCGGGCGGCCACGAGGCCCTCGAGCGCGACGGTCAGGCCGTCGAAGCCGCCCAGGGCCGCGATCGGCGCGGAGCAGCCGCCCCCGAGGGCGCGCAGGAAGGCGCGCTCGGCCGCGACGGCTACGCGGGTCGGCCGATGGTCGACGGGCCCGAGCAGGTCGAGCACGGCCTCGTCGCCGGCCCGGCACTGGACCGCGAGGGCCCCCTGGCCCGGGGCCGGAAGCATCTCGCCGAAACCGAAGTAGGACGAGACCGCCGAGGCCCGCCCGAGACGCACGAGCCCGGCGGCGGCAAGCACGATGGCGTCGTACTCGCCCTCCAGGGCCTTCCTGATCCGCGTGTCCACATTGCCTCTGAGGGACGCGAGCGCGAGGTCCGGCCGGAGCGCGAGGAGCTGGGAAGCCCGCCTGGGGCTGGAGGTCCCCACCCGGGACCCGCGCGGGAGCTCATGCAACGTCGCATAACGCGCCGATACCAGGACGTCGCGGGGGTCCTCGCGCTCGGCGACGGCGCCCAGGGTCAGCTCCGGCGGGCTTTCGACCGGCAGGTCCTTGAGCGAGTGCACGGCGAGATCGATCTCGCCCGAGGCGAGGGCCGCTTCGAGCTCCTGGGTGAAGACTCCCTTGCCCCCGATCTCGGGGAGGCTCCGGTCGAGGATCCGGTCGCCCGCGGTGGAGATGGGCATGATCGCGCATCGGAGGCCGGGCCGCAGCTCCTGGAGCTTCGCGCGGATCCAGTCGGCCTGCCAGCGCGCCAGGGCGGAGGAGCGCGTCCCGATCCTGACGAGGTCAGAGCCCATCGGAGCCCTCTTCGGAAAGGTCGAACAGGTGGCGGACGGCGGCCGCGTACTCGTTTCCCCGCCCCTTTCCCGCCGCCTCCTTGAGGCGGAGGGTCGGCTCGTGGAGAAGACGGTCGAGGACCGACCTCGCCAGGAACTCGACTCTGTGCCGATCCTCCTCATCCAGGTGCTCCAGCTGCCGGAGCGCCTTCTTCGTCTCGGCGAGGCGGATCCTCTCGGCCTTGGCCCGCAGGGCCCTGACCACCGGCACGATGTCGAGGGAGCGCAGGTATGCCATGAAGCTCTCGGTCTCGGCCTCGAGTATGGCCTCGGCCTCGGGGACGGCCTTCCGCCGCTCGGCCAGGGCGTCGCAAAGCCGGCTTTCGAGGTCGTCGATGTCGTAGCAGCGGGCGCCGGGCACTTCGTTCACGGCGGGATCGATGTCGCGCGGCACGGCGATGTCGATGAGGATCATGGGCCTGCCGGGCCTGCCCTCCATGGCCCGCGCGACGAGCTCCCGCGTCAGCACGATGTGGGGAGCGCCCGTGGAGCTGATCACTATGTCCGCGGAGGCCAGGGCCCCGGTGATGCTTTCGAAGCCGAGCGACTCGGAGCGCCAGCGCTCGGCGAGTTCCCTGGCCCGTTCGCGCGTGCGGTTGACGACGGTGATGTGCCGGGCGTTCCGGTGCCGCAAGGCTTCGACGGCCAGCTCCGCCGCCTCGCCGGCGCCGACGACGACGATCCGCGCGTCTGCTAGGTCGCCTAACTTTTCGGCGGCCAGCCGGGCCGCGACCGAGCTGACGCTGCCGGCGTTGCGGCCGATGGCCGTCTCGGTCTGCGCGCGCTTGCCCGCGTGGATGGCCGCCCGGAACAGCGCGGAGATCACGGGGCCGATGCCGCCCGCGCGGCGCGAAAGGTCGTAGGCGTCGGTCACCTGGCCGAGGACCTGGGTCTCTCCGAGGACCATCGAGTCGAGCCCCGCGCCGACGCGGAACAGATGCCCGACCGCCTCGCGATCCTCCCTGCGCAGCGCGAAGGACCTGAACTCGGGCTCCGGAACTCCGGTCGAGGCGCTCACGAAGTCAACGAGGTCCTGGAAACCGCCCCGGCGCGAGGCGGCGTAGACCTCGAACCTATTGCAGGTCGAGAGCACGGCGATCTCGGACAGCCGTCGGAAGCCGAGCGGCTTGTCTCCGGCCCGCGGCCGGTCGAGAAGGGCTTCGAGCTTCTCCGGAGAGAGCGCCATCCTCTCCCGAAGCTCGACCGGGGCCTCGCGGTGGGAGATCCCCAGGCAGAAGATGCGCGTGCCGTCTCCCAGGCAAGGGGACTGCGCGGCCTGAGGATCGTCCACAGCGCCGGAAGGGACGATATCTGCGAATGCAAGCGGCGGAATCATGTTCTTCCCTGGTTTAGACAGGATAGGCGGCCTCGCGCGCCTGGCCCGCTTCCGATCCGGAAGGCACATAGGCGCAGGCAGGATCCTCCGCGAAGGGGTCCTGGGACTCGGCGTAGGCCCGGGACCTCGAGCCTCCGCAGATCACTTTGTGCTCGCAGACCCCGCAGCGCCCCTTGAGCTTCTCCGGGTTCCGCATGTCGAGAAGCAGAGGATGGGTCGTGTAGACGGAGCGGAGATTGTCCTTCTTGACATTGCCCAGGGAGACGGGCATGAAGCCGCTCGGATAGATCTCGCCGTCGTGGGCGACGAAGACGATGCCCCGGCCGTCACCCGTCGCGTTCAGCCGCAGATAGGGCTCGTTCCGGCCCTCTCCCTCGAGCTCGCGCAGGCGATTCGTGAGATGGGTGTACAGTTCGCCGTCCGGCGGCGGCGAGCCGTCCCGGCGCTGGATGAAGACCCGCCGGAAGTGGGGACCCTCGGAGGTTCGCACCGGAATGCCGTAGCGGGTCGCCTCGTAGAGGAAATGCGTGACTTCTTCGCACTCCCAGGGCTCGAGGCTCTCGAGCGCCGAGCCCCTTCCCGTGCGGATCAGGAAGAAGGCTTCCCAGGCGACGGCACCGCGCTCCCGCACCAGGTGGAATATGTCCGCGAGTCCGCGCAGGTTGCTCCGCATGATGGTCGTGTTCACCTGAAGCCTCAGGCCGAGCTCGGCCGCGATCCTGACGGCTTCGAGGGTGGCGTCGAAGGTCCCGGGAGTGTTCCTGATCCGCTCGTGGACCTCGGCGCGCTCTCCGTCCAGGCTGACCGACACGATCTGCACGCCGAGCTCCTTGAATCGCTCCATCCGGGCGCGGTCGAGGAGGGGCGTGACGCTCGCCGCCACCGCCGTATAGACTCCCCGGCTTTTGGCGTAGCGAATCAGATCGACGATATCCGCTCGCATGAGCGGGTCGCCGCCGGTCAGGAGCAGGGCCGGGTAGGGCTCCCCGAACTCCAGGATCTGGTCGATGAGCGCGAGTCCCGACTCGAAATCGAGCTCCTCGGGAAGGCTCGACCGAATCGCCGCGGCCCGGCAGTGTCGGCACGACAGAAGGCAAGCTTTCGTGGTTTCCCAGCAGACGAAGATCGGCTTCGCGGAAAAATCCATTTTTTGAGTCCAGGGCGGCTGCATCGACGGGTACCTCTGGCCTAGAGGCTACTTGAGTACGATCGCGATTGTCAACAAATGAATCGCCCGAGATCCGAAAGCGGGGGCGGAGGGCTCGACCGGCCCCGTCTCGACGCGACTCCCGGTCTCGCCCGCCTCGTCCTCGGCGCCCCTAGCGCAGCCCGAAGACCCTGACGCGAGCGCGCCCCTCGATCCGCGAACCTAGGGTCCTGAACTCGAAGGCGATCGACTGAATCTTCCGCCTTCCGCCCTCGAGGCGGATCTCGCGCGAGCGCGTGCCTGAGTCGAAGGCCATGCGCGTGTCGAGCCGCTCTCGCCGGCCGTCGCCGTAGGTGACGACAATGTTGAAGATCTCGATATTGTTCCTCTGGACCTCGAAGACGAGGGACCTGAAAAAGCCTTCGTGGTGGCCTACGCGTATGAGGTCGTGATTGGCCCTGAAGTCCACCGTCCGTTCGCCGAGGAGAACAGCCCCGTCGGGAGCCGCGGCGGCCGTGCCGAGGGCCAGGCCGCCGAACAGCACGGCGAGCAGGATCGCAAAACGCGAGCGCTTCATCTAGAAGCTCTCCTGCGTGCCGAGCTTCTCTTGCATGAAACCCGGCCCCCTGAAGCCCATGGGCCTGCCGTCCTTGACGCGATGCCGCAGCTCGTCCCGCACGAAGCGCTCGTATTTCGCGAAGTTGTCGTCGCCCATGA
This sequence comes from Rectinemataceae bacterium, assembly GCA_035530095.1. Taxonomy (GTDB): domain Bacteria; phylum Spirochaetota; class Spirochaetia; order Treponematales; family Rectinemataceae; genus JAJXZP01. The sequence continues at coordinate 6,968 of DATKVK010000079.1, forward strand.
TTTTAAGGAGCTGGAGCCGGGCGGACATGATCTGCTTGTCGATATCCGTCCTGAATCGGCCTTTCCGCTCTATGAGGACGTCGATGGCCTTGGCGTCGGGGCCGGCCGCCGAAGGCAAGAGCGCCTCCGCTATCTGCGCCTGGACGAGCCTGATGTGCGTGATGTCGGCGCGAATCGCGTCGCGCGTCGACAGCTCGATCGTCCGCACCTGCGTGACTTGCGCGTCGCTGAGGCCGAAGCCCTGGAGCAGGCCGGTTTCGTCCGCTTTTTTCCCTTGGGCGAACAGCGCGGCGGGAAGGAGCAGCGCGAAGACGACGGGAACAAAACGCTTCATGATCCACCTCCAAAAAGCTTTCTCGGCAGATAAGCTAACACGGAAAAACCTTGCGCTTTATGACAAGTACATGAAGAGTTTCTTACGGACGCTCCGGTCGGCATGCGATTTTTTCGTTGACGGATCGAAAAAGCGGTGCTACCGTACGAAAGTCGTGTACGTACACGAGGACGGGAGCGCATGACGCATAAAGAACGAGTGGCCGCGGCCCTGGCTCACGAAAGTTCCGACCGCTGTCCCATGCAGATAAGCTTCACTCCCGAGTTCGCCGAGCGCCTGGCGGCCGACCAGGGCCTCGCGGAAAGGACGCACAACCCCCACGGAGGCGGCAACACCTACGTTCTCGAGCGCGCCCTGGACATCGACATGCTGCAAACCTCCGTCGGCTGGGCCAACTGCTACTATGCCGGAGAGGGCAGCTACACCGACGAATGGGGCGTGGCCTGGCGTTCCGCTCCCTACCAGACACCCTTCGGCCAGGGGCGGTATACGGAGATCGCCGGCCATCCTCTGGCCGAGGACGCCGCGATAGATTCCTACCGCCCTCCCGACCCGACTCGCCCGGAGCTCTACGAGGACGCCCGGCGCCTCATGGCCGTCTATGGGCGGGAGTACTTCATCTGCGGCGTCACGGTGACGACCATTTTCGAGACCGCCTGGGCCTTGCGCGGCCTGGAGCGGCTCATGATGGACTTCGTCCTCGACCCGGACCTGGCCGACAGGGTTCTCGACATACCCTTCCAGTATCACCTCGAGGCGGCGAAGCGCCTGGCGGCCTTGGGTGTGGACATGATCTGGACCGGCGACGACATGGGCGCCCAGCATTCGATGCTCGTGTCGCCGGAGGTCTGGCGCCGCTTCTTCAAGCCGCGCATGGCGACCTTCTTCGCCGAGATCAGGAAGATCAATCCAGCCGTCAAGCTCGCCTACCACTCCGACGGGGCCATCCAGCCCATAATCCCGGAACTGATCGAGATCGGGCTCGACGTGCTCAACCCCGTCCAGCCCGCCAGCATGGACCCCGCGGCGCTCAAGGCCGAGTTCGGCGACCGGCTGTGCTTCTGGGGCAGCATAGACGAGCAGCACACGCTTCCCTTCGGCAGCCCCGACGATGTCCGGCGCGAGGTCGAGCTCAGGCTGCGCACGATCGGCTCGGGCGGCGGCCTCATCATCGGCCCGACTCACCACGTCCAGCTCGATACGCCGCTTGAGAATTTCTACGCCTTGGTGGAGGCGGTGACCGGAAGGGCCCTCGATAGAGGCTGAGCGCGGGAGGCGGATGGTAGAGACGCTTGCGGCCCCGATGCCGGTGTGCGATCCTAGATACAGTCTGCTGCGTCCGCCGAGCGCGCTCGTCTCGGAGATAGCGAAAATATGGATGAGGCTTCGACTGCGAGGTCCTCGCCATAAAGTTTTCAAATTTCGTTCGGGAGGTGGAGGGTATGAAACGTTCCTTCTATGCACTGATCGCATTGGCCGCCGCGCTTACGCTGTTCGGTGTCCAGAGCGCGGAGGCGCAGACAGCGAAATGGGCCTCCAAGGTCCATATCGTCTTCTTCCCCGGCGGCCCCGCCGGCGGCGTCTTCGCGGTCAATGTCTACAACGGCGCTAAGCAGGCCGCGGAGGATCTGGGCTGCAAGGTCGACTACGAGTGGTCGAACTGGGATCCCCAGACGATGATGCAGCAGTTCCGCGAGGCCATGGCGATCAATCCCGACGGCATCGCCGTGATGGGCCACCCGGGCGACGAGGCCTTCGATCCGCTCATCGAGCAGGCAGAGAAGCAGGGCATCATCGTCACGAGCGACAACACGCCGCTGCCCAAGATGCAGGAGAAGTACGCGCCCAATGGCTTCGGCTATGTCGGCGCCGACCTGTATCAGGCCGGCTGGGACGTGGCGACCCAGGCGGTCAACGAGTTCCATCTCAAGGCCGGAGAGCGCGCCATGGTGTGGGGCCTGCTGTCCCAGCCGACCCGCGGCCTCAGGACCAAGGGAGCCATCGACGCGCTCAAGAAGCTGGGCCTGAAGGTCGACTACATCGAAATCGACTCGGCGACCAACGCCGATCCCGCAGCCGGAGCGCCGACCTTCGCCGGCTACGTCTCCTCGCACCCCGACGTCAAGCTCGTCATCACCGATCACGGCGGCCTGACCGCCACGGCCGAGACCTACCTCAAGGCCGCAGGCAAGCGGCCCGGCCAGATCATCGTGGCGGGATTCGACATGTCCCCCGCGACCGTCTCGGCGGTCAAGAACGGCTGGACCCAGCTCGTCATCGATCAGCAGGAGTGGCTCCAGGGCTATCTGTCCGTCCTCCAGATCTGCCTGACCAAGGTCTACGGCTTCTCGGGCCTCGACATCAACACGGGCGCAGGCTTCGTCGACAAGGGCAACGTCGACTTCATCGCTCCGCTCGCCGAGAGGAACATCCGCTAACTTCAGCTGCGGCTGCCGCGGGGGCTCCCTCCGCGGCAGGGGCGCGCATCGGCGCGTCGGGCCTCGCGTCCGGCGCGCCTGAAAACTTCCGACACGAGGGTAGCTCATCATGGCCGACGTGATTCAGTTGAGAAATGTCTCCAAGACATTCGGAGAGGTGCGGGCCCTCCACGACGTCAATTTCGAGGTCCACTCGAACGAGATCGTGGGGCTGCTCGGCGACAACGGGGCGGGCAAGTCTACCCTCACCAAGATCATAACCGGGTACCACCAGCCCGATCCGGGCGGCGAGCTGTATTGGAAGGGCGAGAAGATCGAGCATCTGTCCGTCCAGAAGGCGCGCGATCTCGGCATCGAGGTCGTGTACCAGGAGCGGGCCCTCGCCGACAAGCAGTCGCTGTGGCGCAACATCTTCCTCGGCCGCGAGATGTCCAACAAGTGGGGCGTCCTCGATATCGCCGGCATGAAGAGCGAGACCCGGAAGCTCATGCAGACGGTGATGGGCTTCACCTCTTCCGCGATCACCGCCGATTCGATGGTGCGCACCTTCTCGGGCGGCGAGCGCCAGGGCGTGGCGATCACCCGAGCCCTCTATTTCGAGGCCGAGCTCGTGCTCTTGGACGAGCCTACCATGGGCCTCTCGCTGACCGAGACCAAGAAGTGCCTGGACTTCGTCAACGAAATAAAGAATACGGGGAAGTCGGCGATCTTCATCGACCACAACATCTTCCACGTCTATCCCGTCGCGGACCGGATCGTCGTGCTCGATCGGGGAACCATCGCGGGGCAATTCATGAAAAACGAGCTGACGCTCCAGGAGCTGATCGATCGGCTCTATCTCGTCGCCCAGACCGGCAGCCTCGCCGAGAAAGGAGAAGCCAGATGAGTTCGACCGAACAGGCCGCGCGCCCGCTTTCCCAGACCGCGCAGCGCGGGCCGCTCGCGCGCTTCGCCCGCACCTACTCGCTCCAGATCGGCATCGTCATCGTCGCCATCGTGATCTGGCTCCTCTTCCTGGCCGGCTCGCCGCAGACCTTCCTCTCGCGCAACATCTACGCGGCCTTCATGTCGAGCACGCCTTACTTCGCCCTCATGGCCATTCCGCTCACGCTCGTGGTCATCACCGGCGAGATCGACCTCTCCTTCCCCTCGGTCATGGCCTTCGGCATGACGGCCTTCGACATAGTGTTCACCGCGACGGGAAGCGTCGCGCTCGGCTTCATCGCCTGTCTCCTCGCCGGCATGCTCGCCGGCTACCTCAACGGCGTCCTCGTCACGAAGATCGGCATACCCTCTCTGGTCGCCACGATCGGCACCCAGTTCTTCTGGCGCGGCGCGGTGATGGTCATCACCAACGGCCAGGGCCTGGGCATGGGGGCGGTCCAGAAGACGATACTCTATCCCGGCCTCGTGTACAGGATCGGCGGATTCGTGCCCATGCAGTTCATCTGGACGATCATCTTCGCGGTCGTCGTCTGGTTCTTCCTCAATCGCCATAAGTTCGGCGCCCACGTCTTCCTGACCGGCGACAATGTCGAGAGCGCCAAGCTCATGGGCGTCAACGTAGGCAGGACGAAGACCCTCACCTTCGTCATAGTCGGCCTCGCGGCGGCCTTCGCGGGCTTCGTCGTGAGCGAGGACCTGCTCTTCTTCTGGCCGACCATGGGCGACGGCTACATGCTCAACACCCTCGCCTCCGTCTTCCTCGGCGGCACCTCGGTCTTCGGCGGCATGGGCACCGTCTTCGGCACCTTTGTGGCCTGCTTCATCATCGGAGCGATCAACGCCGGCATCGTGGCGGCGGGCATGACCGGGTTCTGGACGAACCTCATCTACGGTTTCATCATCGTCGTCTCGGTTTCGCTCCAGACCATCATGGGCAAGCGACTCCGCTGAGGCGCGGGAGGCCGGCGCCGTGAACTCCCGCGAACGCGTTGCGCGAGCTCTGAATCATGAGGAGCCGGACAGGGTTCCGATCGACCTGGGCGCGACCATCGTGACCTCGATCGCCCGGGAGCCCTATCTGGAGCTGAGGCGGCGCCTCGGCATGCCGCGCGAGGCGCTGGCCATGCTCGACTACGTCCAGCAGCTGCCCTATCTGGACGAGGCGCTCCTCCGGCGCTTCGACGTGGACTTCCGGATGGTGCAGCTGCCTTCGGCCACCGCGCCCGGGGTGGAGGTCTTCGAGGAGGGCGAGTACTACGCGTTCGTGGATCGCTGGGGCTCCAAGCTCCACATGCCCAAGTCCTCGGGCTACTACTTCGACTGGGTCGACTTCCCCATAAAGGAGCCGACCCTCGAGGCGCTCGACGGCTACCGCTGGCCCGAGCCCGACTCGCCGGTCCTGAACCGCGAGCTGGGGGCGCTGGCGCGCGGTTTGTACGAAACCACCGACTTCGCCCTGGTCGGCAGCGCCGTCATAGGCGGGGGCATCTTCGAGCAGCCGGCCCGCACCATGGGGCTCGAGAACTTCTTCATGGCCCTCGCCTCCGATCCCGCCTTCGCCGACCGGATGATGGGCAGGATCACCGACATCTACATCGAGTCCTGCGACCGCTATCTCGACGAGGTCGGCAAGTACATCCAGGTCTTCACCTACTGGGACGACGTCGCCGGCCAGGACGGCTGGCTCGTGGACCCGGCCTTCTACCGCCGCTACGTCAAGCCCAAACAGCGCAGGCTCGTCGAGGCCATCAAGCGCAAGACCCAGGCCAAGCTCTTCTACCACAGCTGCGGCGCGACGCGCGAGCTCATCCCCGACCTCATCGAGATCGGCTTCGATATCCTGAATCCCGTGCAGGTGTCGGCCCGGGGCATGGACACCCGGGAGCTCAAGCGCGACTTCGGCCGGGACATCGTCTTCTGGGGCGGCGGCGTGGACACCCAGCGTGTCCTGCCCTTCGGGACTCCCGAGGAGGTGTCGGACGAGGTCAAGCGCCGCATCGACGACCTCGCCCCGGGCGGCGGCTTCGTCTTCGCCGCGGTGCACAACATCCAGGCCAAGGTGCCGCCCGCGAACATAGTCGCGGCCTTCGACACGGCGCTCGCGTACGGCCGCTACGGCGGGGCGGCGAAGGCGTAGTTCCGGGACCGGCGTCCGGGCCCGGGCTGCGGCGCCGCCGCCGCTGCCGCGCCCGGCGCCGCCGCGCCGCGTCGTCGGCGCTTCCGTGAGCACCGCCGCCCCGCGGCAGCGCGAGAAGACGTCGATCCCGAGATTCTCGTGATGGCGCAGTCAGGACCGCCTCGGCGATGCTGAGTTCGTCTGCGTCCATACGGCCGAGGAGGCAGGCATGAGCGTGATGGAATTCGTCCCGGACTACCGCAATGTCGTCGACGCCGCGCGCAACCGCCGGCCTGCGCGGCTGCCGCTCTACGAGCACATCATCGCTCCCGAGAAGATCGAGGAGATCCGGGGCTCGCGGTTCGTCGATCTGTACAAGGGAAACTACGGGGACAAGAAGGAGTACTTCCGCCGCTTCTGCGCGTTCTGGCGCGACATGGGCTACGACACGGTCTCCTACGAGGCCTGCGCGACCCTCGTCATCCAGGGCGGCGAGTGCCTCTCCGGGCGCATCCCCGGCCTCATCCGCGACCGCTCCGACTTCGAGGCCTTCGACTTCCGCGGGATCGAAGAGCGCTTCTGGGCCCGCTTCGACGAGGACTTCCGGGCCCTGGCCGAGGTCATGCCCGAGGGCATGAAGGGCCTGGGCGGCATCGGCAACGGACTCTTCGAGATCGTCCAGGATCTCGTGGGCTACACGGATCTCTGCCTCATGAGCGCCGACGACCCCGAACTATACGCCGCCGTGTTCGCCCGCGTTGGCGACCTCATGGTCTCGCTCTGGCGACGCTTCCTCGAGCGCCGCGCCGAGGTCTACGCGGTCTGCCGCTTCGGCGACGACCTCGGCTTCAAGTCCTCCACCCTGCTCTCGCCCGGCGACATCAGGAGCCACATCGTCCCGCAGTACCGCCGCGTCGTCGACCTCGTCCACGCCGCGGGCAAGCCCTTCCTCCTGCACTCCTGCGGCCGCATCTTCGACGTGATGGACGACATCATCGAGCGCGGCCGCATCGACGCCAAGCACTCGAACGAGGATCAGATCGCCCCCTTCCCGGTCTGGGTCGAGCGCTACGGCTCGCGGATCGGTCTCTTCGGCGGGATCGACATGGACGTGCTCTGCAGGCGATCCGAGGACGAGATCCGGGAGTACACGCGCGACGTGATCGCGCGCAGCGCCTCCCAGGCGGGGCTGGCCCTCGGCTCGGGCAATTCCATCCCCGACTACGTCCCCGCCGCGGGCTACCTGGCCATGGTGAACACGGTGCGCGAAAGCCGCGGCGACTTCGCCTGAGGCGGCGCTGTGGACGCGCATAACGCGCGCGCGGCGCGGCCGGCCGCGGAACGGGCCCTCGATGGAACGAGACTATCGCCGTATGCCGGCGTCGTTCTATGCCGGCTCCGTCGGACCGGGGACCTTGGCGCGCGCCTGCGAGGGCGGACGGCCGCGGAGCCGGCGGTACCGGCGCGAGAAGTAGAGAGGATCGCCGAAGCCGCAGCGGGCGGCGACTTCCTTGATCGGCAGGTCGGGATGGGCGGCCAGAAGCTCGTCGGCCTTGTCCATGCGGATCTCGGCCTGGATTCCCTTGAAGGTCTTGCCGAGCGATTCCTCGAGCAGGTGCGCGAGCCGCCAGGGGCTCAAGCCCAGGAAGGCCGCCGCGTCCGGGAGGCTGAGATCCTCCGCGCAGTCCTGGCGCAGACGGTCCAGCAGGAGGTCGACGCGCTTTTGGCCGCGCATCTCTATGAGGTGGCAGGCGACGATCAGGTCGACCAGGGCCGAGAAGATGACGAGCAGGTGCGAGAGTTCCTCGCGGGAGCGCAGCGGGACCTTGGAGAAGGCGGCGGCGAGACTTGGGTCGGCGCGCAGCTTTTCCCATCGCCGCAGTTTCGCATCGGGCGCGGCGGCTTCGGTGCGGACCTGCCCGATCATGACGAAGCCGATGGGATTCGTGTCGACGAACAGCGGGATGACGGCCTCGAAAAGCCCGCCGTGGCAGCGATAGTCGACGCGCCTCCGCGAGTCCAGAGCCTCGGCGCGCCTCGCGGCATCGCTTCGTCTGCAGAGCTCGTCGTCGCCCAGCTCGTTCCTGAGCAGGGCGCAGTAGTCGCACCAGGGCCGGCCCAGGCCCACCTCGAGTTCTTTGCCGTCGGGCCCGTAGTAGGCGATCCGTATCCCGAACAGCGCGGTGAAGTGATCGAAGATTTCACGCACCTTGTCGCTGAACACGAACTCCAGCGTACTCTTCATACGGCGATTCTAGCATGAATTCCCGGGGCGCCCACGGCAAAAAAATCCATATAGTCGACAATCGCGACGATATGCCGAACGACTTTGCGCGCCTATACTTCAAGGTGAGGGTCGGCCTCCTGCCGCAGGGAGCCGGCCTCGGATCAAGGAGGCGCAGCCGTGAATCCGCGCGAACTGGTGCTCGAATCTCTTGCGAAGCGGGAACCGGAAGTCATTCCCTGGCAACTCGACCTGACCGACGAGGTCCATGCGCGGCTGGCCGCGTTCTTCCAGGACGAAGGCTTCGAGGACAAGCTGGGCAACGCGCTCGCGCAGGAGCGCAACGAGATCATCACGCCCATCGGGGGCAGCCTCGTCCGCGACATGTACGACATCGTCTGGCGGCGCGAGTACAAGGGAGACTTCGGCGTGGTCGAGGACTACCTGCTCAAGGAGCCGGATTTCGGCGACTACCGCTTTCCCGTCCCCGATCGAGCCTCCATCCGCGCCAAGTGCGAGCGCCTCTCCGCCCGACGCGAAGCGCAATTCACCATGTACATCATCGGCTTCTCGCTCTTCGAGCGGGCCTGGGCGCTCCGCAGCATGCCTGAGCTCCTCATGGACTTCATCCTCAACCCCGATTTCGTGGACGAGCTCCTGGGGCGCATCACGGCCTACAACCTCGCGGTGATCGACATCGTGGCCGAGTATCCGATCGACTGCATCTTCTTCGGCGACGACTGGGGCCAGCAGAGCGGGCTCATCATGGGGCCCGAGCATTGGCGCCGTTTCATCAAGCCCCACATCGAGCGGATGTACGCCCACGTCGCCTCCAAAGGCATGCTGGTGGCCCAGCACTCCTGCGGCGACATCCACGAGGTCTTCGACGACCTCGTCGAGGCCGGCCTGGCCGTCTACAACACCTTCCAGCCCGAGGTCTACGACGTCGAGTCCATGAAGCGCCGCTACGGCTCGAGCGTGACCTTCTACGGCGGCATCAGCACCCAGAGGCTGCTGCCCTTCGCGACTCCCGACGAGGTCAAGCGCGAGATGCGCCGCCTCATGGGAATCATCGGCAGGGGAGGGGGGTACATCGTGGCCCCCACGCACTCGATTCCCGACGACGTGAGCACCGGGAACATCCTGGCCTTCCTGGACGTTGTGCGGAATCAAAAGCCCTGAGGCGGACTCCTCCGGCGCCTCCCGGACGCGCCCGGCGCCTCGGGCGCGTTCCCGCGGCGGCGGCTGGGGGTCAGAAGAACAGCTTGACCCCGCCGATGGCCGCCAGGACCTGGGCCGAGACGTCGAAGACCTTCTGCGGCAGCCGCTTCATGACGAAGATGCCGGCGAAGCCGCCCGCGGCGATGAGGGGAATGAGCATCGCGTCGAATTTGATGGTCTGCCAGGTGATCAGCCCCAGGGCCACGCTGAAGGGCGCCTTGAAGAGATTCATGATGAAGTAGAACCACGCCCCGGTGCCCACGAACTCCTCCTTGGGAAGGCTCATCGACAGCAGGTAGATCGTCATGACCGGGCCCGCCGCGTTGGCCATCATGGTGAAGGCGCCCGCGAGAATCCCGATCACCGCTCCGAAGACCTTGTTCTCGGCCTTGAACTCGATCTTGGCCAGGCGCCGGAGGAGGTCGAGCGAGACGAGCACCACGATCATGCCGCCGAGGAGGGGCTTGAAGGCCGCCTCGCTGACAATCAGCATGAGAAAGTAGCCCAGGACCACGCCGAGGGCGGTCCAGATCAGGATGCGGAAGAGGTGCGACCAGACCGCGCTGCGGCGCCAGTACGCGACGGCCATGCAGTCGGCGGCGATGAGGATGGGCAGAAGGAAACCCGTCGATGCCCGCACGGGCATGGCCATCGCTATGAGGGGCGCGAGGAGATTGCCCAGGCCCGGGACTCCCGTCTTGGTGACGCCCGCGAACAATGCCGTGACGCAGATGATGACGATGCTCAGCGTACTGAAGTGCACCTTGCGGCTCCCGGCCCCGGACGGGCGTCCCTGCCGCGCGAGCGATTCGCGCCGCGCGAATCGCTCGCGCGAGGGGCGCCGCGAAGGCCTGATCAAAAGCTCGACCTCGAAAGCTGCAATCCTTCGAAGCCTCCGCGCGGCATCATAGCACCGCGGGGCGGCCCCTTCCAGGGGTGGCGCATGGCGGCTCGCCGACGGAAGCGGCGCTTGTCTCGACGGCCCGGAAATCGGATACTGGATGAGTTCCGCGGAACCCGCGCCGATACCGCGGCCGGGGTTTCCCGACTCCGCGAGCGCGTGCGGCAGGTCCGCGGCACGCGTTAGGCGTACGATTCGGCAGGTTCGCACATACCCCGAGGGAGGCAGTTCCATGCAGGATTTCATCTTCGAGAGCAGAACCAGGATAGTCTTCGGACGCGGCACGGAGAACCGCGTGGGCGAGGAGACCGCCAGGTTCGCCAAGCGCGTGCTCTTGCACCATTCGGGCGGCCATGTCGTCTCCTCCGGCCTCCTCGACCTGGTCAAGGAGCGCCTCGCCGAGGCCGGGGTCGGGTGGGTGGAGCTGTCGGGCGTGAAGCCCAATCCGCGGCTCTCCCTGGTCCGCACGGGCATAGAGCTCTGCCGCAGGGAGAGGATCGACTTCATCCTCGCGGTGGGCGGCGGGTCGGTGATCGACTCGGCGAAGGGCATCGCCGTGGGGCTGCCCTACCAGGGCGACGTGTGGGACTTCTACGACGCGAAGCTCGCGCCGCAGACGGCGGCGCGCGTGGCCACCGTGCTGACCATCCCCGCGACGGGGAGCGAGGCGAGCAACAGCTCGGTCCTCACCAACGAGGACGGCCCCTGGAAGCGCGGGCTCAACGCCGAGTGCCTGCGCCCGGTCTTCTCGATCCTCGATCCCGAACTCACCTTCAGCCTCCCTCCCTACCAGACCGCCTGCGGCATCGCGGACATGCTGGCCCACATCATGGAGCGCTATTTCACCGCCGTGCCCCACGTGGAGCTGACCGACCGGCTCTGCGAGGCGGCCATGAAGACCATCGTCCGCAACGCGCGGCCGGTCATGGAGGACGGTGACGACTACGACGCCCGGGCCGAGCTCATGTGGGCCGCGACCCTGGCGCACAACGACCTGCTGGGCACGGGGCGAGCGGGCGACTGGGCGAGCCACCGGATCGAGCACGAGCTGTCCGCCCTGTACGACATAGCCCACGGGGCCGGTCTCGCGGCGGTCTTCCCCGCCTGGATCGAGTACAACCTGGACCGGGACGTTAGGCGATTCGCGAGGTTCGCGTCCGAGGTCTGGGGCGTCGACGGGGCCGAGTACGATCCCGAGCAGGCCGCCCGCGAGGGCGTCGCGCGGCTCAAGGCCTTCTACCGCGCCATCGGACTTCCCGCCTCGCTCGAGGAGGCCGATGTTCCGCTCGACCGGGTGCGCGAGATGGCCGAGCGCGCGGTCGTCAAGGGTCCCTTGGGCAGCTTCCGCAAGCTCGCCGCGTCCGACGTGGAGGCCATACTGCGCATCGCAGCCCGGCCGCGGGCCTGAAAGGGCGGCGGCGCTTTGCATGGTTTCGGTCGGGCTTCGCGGCGCCGCCGCGGTCGCCTCGCCGCCGTGGCCTCCTTCTCCGTCGCCGCTCCGCGGCCGCCTCGTCGCCGCGAAGCGGGGCCGCGGGGGATCGAGTCGGGAGAATCGTATCGGCCCCGCGGCGCTCAGTCGAACAGCAGATCGTCGATCGCCTTGTCCACGATCTCCTTGTCCAGCTGTTCCTGCCTGTTCCCCGAGTCCCGAGTCGAGCGCTGGAACTCGGCGTACGCCTTCTCATAGCGCGACCAGAGGGCGTCGAGGCCGGTCACTCTCTCGAACGAGGCTGTCCCGCCTGAACTGACGTTCTCGTCTATCGAGAACTCGACCTTGGACAGCGCCTTTTCGATGAAGCCTTTGACCGCATACTTCACGAAGCGCTCGCTTCTCTGTCGAGAGACGCCGAGCTCGATGGACAATCCGCCATAGCGGTAGAGGATCGCTATCCTGTCTTCGCCGTGGATCGAGAAGCCGACGTCGTTGCCTTCCAGAGGGCGGTCGTCGTTGACGATCCTGGCGCTCGATCCGTCGGCGATGAGTTTGTTGAGGAGCGCGACACTCCGGAAAAAATAGATCTGGTTCCTGTTCTTCGGCGATCGGAGGCTTTCGTTGAAGGCCTTTTCCTTCAGCTCGACGAACTGCCTGTCGAGCTTTCGCTCCCTCTCGGCGCTGTCCGCGGTGGCGTTCCGGTAAATTTCCTCGATCAGCTTCCTGACCGACAGCAGCTTGTCGACCTTGTCCTTGGTGAAGGAAAATTCCGCGTACAGCTTCGGGCTGCTCAGTTTTTCCGCGATGTCCCGCACGTCGAAGGGCATGTTTTTGTCGATGACGATATCGCGGTTCTTTTCATGCTTCGCCGCGAAGGCCTCGAAATCGCCGTGCAGGCTCTTCGCGTCGTCCTCGAAGGCCTTCTCCTTTTCCCTGACGTTGTACTGCGTGATCTCTTTCGGATCGAATTTCGAGATGGAAGCGCTGAGCTCCTTTCCGAGGTGGGCTAAATCGTCGCAGAGAGCCTGTTTCTTTTCATGGCGTATCGCATCGCTGAAGAGCGCGTGCGCCGCATAGACGAGGGCCTTGTCGACATCGCGCCTCAAAAGTTCCAGCGAATCGATAAAGTCTTTTTGGAACGCGAAATCTCCGTTCATGGTGCCTCCAGTATCGTTTCTCTGGACCGAGCGGGCAAGTGCCGGAATGCCGGGCGCCGAGGAAAATCGATTGACAGTTCCGGCATGCGGCAATAGTCTGTCATCCGATCCTGGAAGGTCTCGGAGGAAGTATGAAGATCCGTGTCGGCATTCGCGCCAAGCTCCTATGGGCCTTCGCAGCGCTCACCTTGCTCGGCGCCTCCATCGGAGTGGTCGGCATCTACAACATGAGTCTCATGTCCGACTTGTCGAACAACTTGTACCAGAGCGAGACCGTTCCGGTCGAGAAGCTGTTCGCCATCGTCTCTTCGTATCAGCAGGCCGCCGTCCTGATCCGCGACGCGGTCGCGTCCACGGACTCCACGGAAGCCAAGGCGGATTTCGACGCCTTCGACGCGATGTTCCAGACGGTGAACGCCGAATCCATGTCCTTTCAGCAGTTCCTCAAGAACGACAGCGCGCGCGAGCTCTTCGTGACGCTCAGGAAGGACCTGGCCGACTACAAGAAACAGGCCGAGGCGGTGCGGAAACTCGCGGAGGCCGGAAAGCGGGCCGAGGCGCAGAAGGTCGTGATGGTCGGCATGAAGAGCCTGGCTTCGAACATCAGCGACGAGATCGCCAAGCTCGTCGACATGAAGACTCGGGACGCGAGCGCCATGGCCGACAGCAACTCAGCCAAGCGAAGCGAGGCCATGATCGAAACGCTCGCGATGACCGTGTTGGCGCTCGCCGCCGCCGCCATCCTGGGGCTGGTCATCGCGGCCTCCATCTCGCGGCCCTTGGGGGCCGCCGTGAAGCTGGCCGACACCATAGCCTCCGGAGATCTTTCCGTCGGCATCGCCGCCGGGCATCTGCGCCGGGCGGACGAGATGGGCGCTCTCGCCCGCGCCCTCGAGACCATGAAGGGCGACCTGGCGGGCATAGTCGGGGAGATCCGCGGCAGCGCCGTGAGTCTGCGCGATGTAGGCCAGGACATCGCCGCGAACGCCGCCCAGACCGCCGCCGCGGTGACCCAGATCAGCGCCACGATGGAGGCCGTGAACAGGCAGGTTCTCGCCGAGAACTCGAGCGCCATGGAGGCCGCCGCCGCGGTTGAGAAGATAACCAAGGGCATCGAGGACCTGAATGTCCAGGTCGAGGCGCAGTCGGCCAGCGTGGCCCAGTCGTCGGCCTCGATCGAGGAGATGGTGGCGAGCGTCGCTTCCGCCTCGTCGAGCGTGGAACGCCTGGCCTCGGCTTTCGGCCGGCTCATGTCGGCTTCGGACGACGGCAGGACCAAGCTGGACTCGGTGCACACCCTCCTGCAAGTCATCCAGGGCAAATCCGAGAACCTGTTCGAGGCCAACGCGATCATCAAGAACATCGCGCGGCAGACGAATCTCCTCGCCATGAACGCGGCGATCGAGGCCGCCCACGCCGGCGAGTCGGGCCGCGGTTTCGCGGTGGTCGCGGACGAGATCCGAAAGCTGTCGGAGATGTCCTCGAACCAATCCTCCGAGATCGGGAGCAACATCGCCGCGATGAAGTCTTCGATCGACGAGGTCGTGACGTCTTCCGACGTGGCCGAGCGGTCCTTCGACACGATATTCGAACTCATCGGCGAGGTGAACGGCCTCTCCGAGGAGATCAAGCGCTCCCTTCGGGAGCAGAGCGAAGGGTCCAAGCAGATTCTCGCCGCCCTCGAGACGATCAAGGCCGTCACCGGCAACGTGAAGAGCGGATCGGCGGGGATAAAGGGCGGCTCGGCCGCCATCGAGGCCGAGATGGGCAAACTCCTCGCCATGAGCGAGGAGCTCCGTGGCGGGATGGGCGAAATAGCCCAGGGAGCGCGCGAGATCGCCTCGGCGGCGAACGCCCTGTCCGACAAGGGATCGAAGAACCTATCCTTGGCCGACGAGGTCGCGGGACGGCTGGAACGATTCATCCTGCCCTCGGTCGAAGCCTAGTGTGCTGTCAGATACATAATGCCTGAGCCCCGCCACTCCACCGGCCATGCGGGACAGGGCTCATCGGGCCGGCTATTGTGAATGCGGCGCGGCGCATCGTATAGTACTGGTCATGCATCGAGGCGAGAGACCGGATTCCGATTCGATTCATCTGGATTTTGCCGATCTGCGGGCGGAATACGGGGACGAAGATTTTATCGCGGATATCCTGCGGGTCTTCACGCTCGACTGTCCGTCCGCGATGGAGCGGCTCGATCTGGCCCTCTCCGCGGGCGATGTCGCGGAGGCGGGGCGGGCGGCCCACTCCCTGCGCAACATCCTCGGGGTGCTGCGCTGCGCTCCGGCCTTGAAACTCGTCGAAGAAATCGCCGCGGGTCTCCGCGCCGGCGATCTGCAGTCGCTCCCCGGCCCGGCCGCGCGGCTGCGCGGCGCGATCGAGGTTCTCGTAGCCGAGGGGAAACGGTTTCCATGCTCCTAGGTTACTCGCGATTGTCCAAGAGAGGGCGCCTCGCCGCGCGCTGGATCGCCGGTTTGGCCGTCGCCGCCGTCGGAGCGGCGCTGACTCACTGGTTCAGCTTCGATCTGGCCTTCGGCCTCATCTTCCTGACGGGGAACGCCTTCGGCGTTCTGGCCGTCTTCATCCTGCCTTGGCCCGTGAATATCTTCGGCACCGTCCTCACCATGCTTCCCACGATCGCGTTGTGGGGGCACCCCTGGTCCCTGCCGCCCTATCTGCTCGAGGGACTTATGCTCGGCATCCTGCTGCGGCGAGGGCACTTCGACAAGATTCTGGTCGCGGAAAGTCTCTATTGGCTTTTCCTCGGGGTGCCCCTGACCTTCCTGCTCTACGCCTCCTTTTTCGGGATGCCCGCCGACGGCGCCGTCGCCGCGGCGATCAAGCAAGGCGCGAACGCGCTCGTCAACGCTTTCCTCGGCGTCGCACTCTATTTCGCCGGCCGCAGGATCCCCCTTTTCGCCAGCCCTTCGCAGCGTCGCCAGAGCGGCAGGGAGAATCTGGTCTTCCTCCTCGACGGACTTCTCATAGTTCCGCTGGGCGTCATCCTCCTCTTCTACATGTCCAACATCCACCAGATCACGGTGAAGAACATCACCGCGCGCACCTCCTACGCCATGTCCATGGCGAGCGAAAGCCTGGCGGAGAACAGCTTCACCATCCTGCAAACCGTCCTGAAAGAGCAGGGCTACTCGGCGCTCGTCCTCGATCCCTCCGGCGCCACGATCTGGTCCTACCGACCGGGCTACTTCGAGCAGTCCGACGCGACCTCCCGGCTGCTCGGCATACGGGGCACGACCATCATCCTCGGCTCAGCCCATCAGTCGAACCCCATGCGCGTGTGGATGAACGCCGTCGTGCGGACGAGAAAGGACCTGCCGGACGGCAAGGCTATCTTTCTCGAGCAGCCTTTCGGTCCCTACGTCGAAGACTTCTACCGCTCCATCACCGCCATCTTCGCCTTTTTCCTCCTCATGCTGACAATGGCGGGCATCGCGGCCTACGCCGCGGCCGCCGTCTTCCTGCGCCCCCTCGAGCTCCTGAGGCGCACCGCCGAGTCGGTCCAGACCGGAGAGCGCGCGGCGAAATGGCCGGAGAAGGGCATCCAGGAGATACGGGAGCTGCGGGACAGCCTCGTGGCCATGACCGGCGCCGTCATGACCAAGGAGATGGAGCTGGGCGAAGCCAAGGCGGCCGCGGAAAGCATGCTGCGCAGGAGCGAGCGCTACACCGCCTTCATAGCCCACGAGGTCAAGGCGCCCCTGTCGGCGATCCTGTCGGCGATCGAGGCGGGCGGAGAGAGCCCGGAGAGCCGCGCCGGACTCCTGCCCATGATCGGCACATCCCTGCAACGCCTCGTCGAGCTCGTCGACGGCCTTCTCGATCAGGCGACCGCCGCCTCCGGCGCCGCCGAGCTCCGTCATCGCAAGCCTTTCGCGCTCGCCAAGGAGGCCGAGGATACCCTCGCTCCCTTCGCCATCCAGGCGAGGAGAAAAGGGCTGAGCTTCACGTCGACCCTGGATCCTTCCCTGGCCCGGACGGTCGTGGGCGATCCGCTGCAATTCCGACAGGTGCTCGCCAACCTCGTCAGCAACGCCCTCAAGTACACCGACTCGGGCTTCGTGCGCGTCGCCCTTGATGCCCGCGAGGCCGAGGGAACCTGCCTCGTCCGCGGGTCGGTGGCCGATTCGGGGCGCGGCATCGAGTCCACTCTGCTCGACGACATGTGGAAGCCCTTCGCGGCGGGCAAGGGGAGGCTGGCCGACGGTCAATCGAGCCACGGCCTGGGGCTGTCGGTCGTGCGGCGCATCGTCGAGGGCTCGGGCGGTTCCATCGGCGTCGAGAGCGCCGAGGCACGGGGCAGCACCTTCAGCTTCGAGCTGCGCTTCGACGGGACTGCCGAGGCGCCCGCGGGCGGCGTTCCGGCCGCAGGACCGCGGCCGGTCATCGCGCGCGCCGCCATCGTCCCCGACTTGCGCCCGGTCTCGGTCCTCGTCGCCGACGACGATCTGCTGTCCCGCATGGCGAGTGTCCATTTCCTGCAGAAATGGGGGGGGCGGATCGACGAGGCCGAGGACGGCGCCGAGGCCCTGCGCCTGGCGGAACGGAAGGCCTACGACCTCGTGCTGCTGGACGAGCACATGCCCGGGGCGAACGGCCTGGAGGTCGCACGGCGGCTCCGGCGTATGGAAGGCGAAAAGGGGAGGGCGCGGTCCCACATCCTCCTGTCGAGCGCCGAGTCCGCCGAAAGATTCCAGCCTTCGGTGCCCGACCTCATCGACGCCGTGGCCGTCAAACCCTTAAGAGCCGAAACGCTCGGCAGACTGCTCGCGGCCCGGTTCCCAGCCTCGGCCGATACGCTGTAGTCTCTCGGGCATGGAACGGAACAGCTCGGCATCCCGGTCACTAGAGCTCGGGCTCCTCGCCCTCGCGAACCTCGTCGGAGGCTCCTCGGCCATCCTCATCAAGGCATCGACGATCAATCCCGTCCTGCAGGCTTCCTACCGGCTCCTCTTCTCCGCCGTGTTGCTCACGCCGGTCTTTTTCCGAGAGCTGCGCCGCTCGGGCAGAAGGCTGAATTTCGCCCTCGTGGCGCCCTCGCTGCTGCCGGGGGTCATCCTGGGGCTGCACTTCATCTCCTGGATCCTCGGCGCGCGCATGACCTTGGCCGGAAACGCCACGGTCATCGTCACCATGGTTCCCGTCGCCATGCCCTTCCTCGTGTTCTTCATGTCGCGCGAGCTGCCGCGCAAGGCCGAGGTCTGGGGGACGATCGTCGCCATGGCGGGCGTCGCCGTCCTCGCCTCCTTCGATTTCCATTTCGCTCCCGAGCACTTCCTGGGCGACCTCGTCTGCTTCGTGGCCATGCTCTTCTACTCGGTCTACCTGGCCCTGGCCCGGAGCCGCGCCCCCAGGGACGGCGGGCTCTGGCTCTACATCGTGCCGCTCTACTTCGCCGGAGGCATTTTCGACTTTCTCTGCGCCCTGCCCTTCGCGAATCCGGTGCGCGGCATCACCCGCACCGATCTCATCATGACGCTGGCCCTGGCGATCGGCCCGACCATCGTGGGGCACTCGCTCATGAACCGCGCGATGACCAGGCTCCAGCCGCAGATCGTCTCGCTCTCGAACCTCACCCAGTTCATCGTGGCCGGCATCCTGGCCTTTCTGCTGTTCGGGGAGCTCCCCCGGCCCGAGTTCGCCGCCGCGAGCGTGCTCATCGTCGCGGGCATCGCGCTGCCGATCGTGCAGAGGCGCGCGCCCCGCCCCGGGGCCTGAGGCGCCGGGCGGAACCCGAGGCGCCGGGCTGAACCCGAGGCGCCGGGCTGAACACGCTGAGCCGGGCGGAACACGCTGAGCCGGGCTGAACACGAGGCGCCGCCGCGCGCGGAGGCTTTTGCCGGATTGCGGCGCCGCGGCCGCCGTTCAGCAGATGCGCGGCAGCAAGAGCCCGCGCGGCAAGCCCAGGACCCTCCTGCCGCCGATCGCGGTCTCCAGCGCGACCACGCCGGGGTGGGCCTCGACGACCGAACCGACGATCGAGGCGCGCGCGCCCAGCGGGACCGCGCGCAGCGAGGCCAGGGCCCGATCGGCAACGTTGCGCGACACTATCGCCGCGAACACGCCCTCGTTGGCTATCTCGAGGGGGTGGAGGCCGAGTATCTCCGCGACGGTCCGGACGTCGTCGTCGACGGGGACTCCGCTCTCCGAAACTTCGAGGCCGAGTCCCGAATCGAGCGCCGCCTCGCCCAGGACCGCGGCCAGGCCGCCCCGGGTCGCGTCCCGCATGAAGCGCAGCTCGCCGCCGAGCTCCAGGAGGGGGCGGCAGAGCGGGTAGAGGAAGGCGCAGTCGGAGCGTATCCCGCCTCCCACCGAGAGCCGCTCGCGCGCGGCCAACACGGCGATTCCGTGCGCCCCCACGGGGCCGGAGACGATCACCGCGTCGCCAGGGCGGATCGCTTTCGCGGAGAGCCGCGCGCGCGCATCGGCCTCGCCTATGCCGCTCGTGTTGATGTAGAGGCCGCCGCCCTTGCCCCTCGGCACGACCTTGGTGTCGCCGGTGAGGACGGCCACGCCCGCCTCCCGCGCCGCGTCCCGCAGCGAGTCGAGGATGCGCTCGAGGTCGGAGAAGGGGAAGCCCTCCTCGATGATGAGTCCCAGGCTCAGGAAGCGCGGCCGGGCGCCCGAGACCGCGAGGTCGTTGCAGGTGCCGAAGACCGCGAGGCGTCCGAGGTCGCTTCCGGGGAAGAAGGGCGGGTCCACGGTGTAGCTGTCGGTCGTCAGGCAGAGAGGACCTGACAGGGAGAAGCGGGTGGCGTCGCTGAGCTCGGGATACTCCTCGCCGCCGAAGCGGGGATAGATGAGGGTCTCGACCAGCTCGCGCGAGAGCGCCCCTCCCGAGCCGTGTTCGAGGGTCACGCACCGTCCGTCGTTCGCGTCGCTCATATCTCGGCGCCTCCATATCGGAAATGGGCCGCGCAGCTTCCCTCCGACGAGACCATGCAGGGGCCCACGGGCCGATCGGGCGTGCAGGAGCGGCCGAAAAGCGGGCAGCCGTCGGGCTCGGCCTTGCCCTGGATCACCTGCGCACAGCGGCAGCCCGGCGGGTCGAGGTCGACGAGCGCGTCCAGGCCGAAGATCGCTTCGGCGTCCATGCTCCGCGCCTCGACCTTGAGCCCCAAGCCGCTGCCCTCCAGAAGCCCCAGGCCGCGCCAGAGCGCGGGAGCCGGCTCGAGCAGGCGATCCATCGTCAGGCGGGCCGCCTCGTTGCCCGCGTCGCGGACCGCGCGGCCGTAGGCGTTCTCGATCCCGGCGCGGCCCTCGGCCACCAGGATCACGATGCGCAGAATGGCCATGAGCATGTCGATCGGCTCGAAGCCGCCCACGACCCCGGGTATGCCGAACTCCTCGGCCAGGAAACGATAGGGCTCGAGCCCGATGACCACCGACACGTGGCCGGGCAGGAGAAAGGCGTCGATGGAGCATTCGGGATCCGAGACGAGGGCGCGGAGGGCCGTGGGAACGGTCTTGAAGGCCGCGTAGAGAAAGAGGTTGCCGACGCCCTCGTCCCGGGCGCGCAGGAAGGCGGAGGCTATCGCGGGCGCGGTGGTCTCGAAGCCGATGCCGAGGAACACGAGCGGCCCCTCGATGGAGCGAGCCAGGTCCGGCAGCTCCCGCGGCGAGTACACGATCCGCAGCCTGCCCGAGCCCTGATGCGCCGAGAGGCTGCGCCCCGAGGGGTCCGGCACCTTCACCATGTCGCCGAAGGTGGCGACCGTCGCGCCCTTTTCCTCGATGAGCCGGAGCGCGTTCGCCACGTAGCCGGAAGGCGTGACGCACACCGGGCAGCCGGGGCCCGAGACGAAGCGGATGTTCGCAGGCAGGAGCGAGCGGATTCCGTGCTGGCGGAGCGCGACCGTGTGGCTGCCGCAGACCTCCATGATCCGGACCTCGCGGCCGATTCCGCCGGCGACGCGCCCGATCTCCCGCGCCAGGGCCGCGGCCCGCTCCCGGTCGCGGAAGGGGCGCTCAATCCGCGAGGTCGCCATGCCGCGCGAGCTCGTCGAAGAGGGAGAGGGTCCTCTCGGCCTCGTCCCGGTCCAGTTTCTCGATCGCGTAACCCGCGTGCACGATGACGAAATCGCCGGGAGCGGGGTCGCGCAGCAAGGACACATCGACCTCGAGCGTGACATCGCCCGACGTGGCCACCGCGGTGCGGGAATCGAGGATCTCGGTCAACTCCAAAGGAACAGCCAGGCACATGAGCTTCCCCCTCGGTCTTGCCTCACGGAGTATACCCCCGATCGCGGCGAGGCGGTAGCTCGTTTCTCGACCAGGCCCGTCGATTCGCGCCGGCTCGGTCCAGCCCCGGGAAGCGGCTAATTCTCGTCGCGCTGACGGATCACCCAAATCATACTCACTCTTTCATGAGAACGAGCGCGAGAGTGTTCCTTCCCGCGTTGAGCGCGATGATCGGCGATATCTCCTGGATAAACAGCGGCGGCTTGCCGAAGGCGGCCCGAGCCGCCTCGCCGAAGGCCGTGGCCTCATCCTCGTTTCCGGCGTACACGACACCGTAGCAGCGCAGTCGGCCGGAGCCGATGAAGTCCGAGGCGAGAACGAGTATCCTCCGCTTGTTGCGTCGGACCGAAAAGGCCTGGCCGTGGAGTTCGGCGGCCCCCTGTGCGTCGAGCGAGACGATGGGCTTGAGATTAAGGGCGTTAGCCAGCGCCCCCTTGAGCGGACTCACCCTGCCTCCCTTTACCATGTACCTGAGCGTGGGAACGCTCACGTATATCTTCGCCTTCGGAATGAAGTCCCGGATGGCCGCCACTACCTCGTCATGGCTTTTCCCTTCGGCGATCAGCTCGGCGGCGCGCAGCACGATGAGAGCCTGGGCGCCGGAGTCGCTGCGGGAGTCGATGACGCTTACCTTCTTCCCCTCCAGCTTCTCCGCCTCCTTGAGGCTCACCCCGTAGGTGCCAGAAAGCTTTCCCGATACATGGATGGCGATGATCGAATCGTAGTAGGTCGACAGGAAGGAGTAGAGCCGTCTGAAGGCAGTGGGACTCGGTTGAGCCGTGCTCGGATAGGGAACTCCGCCGTCCATGGCCGCATAGATGTCGCCGTTCGCGATGGTGACGCCATCGAGGTACTGATGCTCCCCGATGAGGATACTCAGCGGCACGACGTGTATCTGGTATTCGTCGACGAGGCTTCGGGGCAGGTCGCAGACCGAGTCCGTCACCAAGGCTATGGGGTATTTCCTCGAATGGCTCACCTCGTATTCCCGGCGCATGGCGTCCACTTTCTGCTCGAGGATGTGACCGTGGGCCGAGAGCGCGCGCATGATCAGGGCGGGATCGTCCGTGTGGATATGGACGCGTGCCTTGCTTGCGCCCCCTGCCGCGATCACGCATTCGCCCAGGGAGGAAAGATCGGACCTGATTCCGCGCAAGTCGATGCCTTCGCCGCTTAAGAGAAACTCAGAGCAGTACCTGAAGCTTGGATATGCCCCGCCATGAGTCGCGTGAACTACCTCAACAGCCTCCTTCGTCTCGAGAAACTCTTCAGCCGCGTCGTCCGAAAGGAGGTACTTTGTCATGCCGCTCAGGAAATGGTAGAAACCCTCCGCTCCTGCGTCGACCACGCCTTCTTCCTTCAGGATCGGAAGGAGGCTCGGGGTATTGTCCAGCGATGCTTTTGCGCCGCGCAGGGTCCGCGTGAAAATCTGGCCGAATTCGCGTAGGTGCTTGTACTCATCGAAAAGCCCGACCCAATCCCGCATAACGGTGAGCATGGTCCCTTCGACAGGCGCCAGGATCGCCTCTCGCGCCCGCATCTCCGCATTCCTCCCCGCCGTGGCGAAGAGCTCGCTCGAGACCGTCGCGGCCTCATTGATCACTTCGCTCAATCCGACGAGGAACTGCGCGAAGATAATTCCGGAGTTTCCGCGCGCGCCTTCGAGAGCCGCGTCGGCTATCGCCTGCATGGTTTTCCCGGCTGTGGACAAGGGGGAGCTGTTGTTGATGATCGACGTCATGGTCATGGCCAGGTTGGTTCCCGTATCGCCGTCGGCTACGGGGAAGACATTGATCGTATTGATCGCATCTCGCCGACCGATGATCTCGTGCCCGCCGGAAGCGAAGGCTTTATAAAGGGCAACGGAGTCGAGTTCGTAGCGCTGCATTGTTACTCTTCTCCCTTCCTTATCCTTAGAGCCGATTTCAGCGCGATTCCCGAATCAGCGTCACGACGCTCGCGTGATCCGCGGGTGTAAGGCCGGGAGCGTCGAGACGGAGATAGCGTCCATCGTCCTCCCTGAGCCAGAAGGCGGCGTGCCAGCCGAGGACCGAGAGAATGCCTGTCAGGGACAGCCTGACCTTGATAGCCTTCTGTCGCGTCCCGGCAATCTCCACGAGGTCGACCCCCTGCTTCTGCGCCTTGAACTTGACGATACTCATGTTCCGGCGGTCTATCGTCCAGAAGCTCATCTCGTTTCGGCTTTGGCCGGCGAAATTGTCCATGCCGAGTTCGTGGAACTCTATCCAGGGATCATCGTCTATGCCGTAGCTCTTCCGGAAAGGCTTTCCCTTGAAACTGCCCTCGGCCTTGATCGTCCTGCCCTCGCGCACGAAACTGACCCTCGTCGAATCGGACGGTCGCTCGATAGTCCAGGAAAGCGTGGACAGATCCGATCCAAGTCTGGACTCGCTTTTCTCGCCGGCGCCCTGGAGGGTCACGGCATATCCATCCCCTTCGGCGGTCCTCGACTCCAGGTACTCGATGCGCTGGTCTCCGCTCACTTGTTCATAGACTAGATCCTCTGCGGCCAGGGATGCGCAGGCCGAAAGAAGGAAAAGCGTGACGACCAAAGCCGGCCCAAGAATGTCCTTTCGCATGATGCTCACCACTCCCCCTTCCTTCAGTTCAGATAGCGGTAGTAGATGGCGGCGCTCGGCATGATGTTCAGGGCTGCCCGGTCTCCTTCCGCCGGGGTTTGAAAAGCATCACCTTCTCGAAAAGCTCCGCCTTTCCGGTTAAGTATTCGAGTAGCCGTCTGCGCACGCTCAGCGCGGTCAGGAGGAAGGCGACGATGAAGAATCCCAGGATCACGGGGTCTGTGCCCGCCTGCGAGACGCGCGAGGTCAGGAAGTAAAGAATCGGGAGGGCGGCCGAGGTGACGATCGCGCATATGGCCACGAAGCCGGTCAGGGTCAGAGCGCCGAGGAATATGACGAGGCAGAAAGGCGCCAGTAGGGGGAATGCCGCGGTGATCGCTCCTGCGGCCGTGGCAAAACCCTTCCCACCCTTGAATCCCGCGAAGATGGGCTTGACGTGCCCGAGCACCGACGCCAGAGTCGCGACGACGAACGATGCCGATGCGGAGCCGATCGCCGCGGGGAATGGGGCGAGCGTGGAGATCAGGGCCACGGCGACGTAGCCTTTCGCGAAATCCATGAGCGCGACGAGGAGTCCCAGCCTCCAGCCGAGCGCGCGAAAGGCGTTCGTGGTTCCCGTGTTGCCGCTGCCGCGCTCGCGGATGTCGGTGCTGCGCGCGATCCTGCCCACCATGACACCGCTCGGCACGGAACCGACGAGGTAGCTCAATGCCGCCATAAGCACGTAGTTCAGCACGTGATACTCCCTTGCCGGACTTTCATGTCGAAACGATCTCCCAGCCTTCGGCCAGAGCCACGCGTCTGAGCCGCTGGTCCGGATTGACCGCGACGGGCTGGCCGACAGTCCGCAGAAGCGGGAGATCGTGGATGCTGTCGCTGTAGAAGGCGCAGTCCTCGGGTCTGATGCGACGCTGCTCTAGGTACTCGAGGACGCGATCCTTCTTGTCGCTTCGGTATGCCGGTTTTCCCGACATCCTGCCCGTCGTGACTCCCTCCCGAAGCTCCAGCTTGCTGACGACCATCTCCTCGATGCCAAGCAGGCTGGCCAGTGGCTTCAGGATGAAGTCGAAGGACGAGGATGCAATGATGACCCGACCATGATCCTTCTGGATGGAGGCCAGGCGTTCGGCCACCGCCGCGTCCAGCTTTGGTCCGATACGAGTGCGGAACGTCGAGGCGGCCAGAGACTCGATCCGTTCAACCGTAAGATTCCTGAAAAACGGATAGCTGCGCCCGAGCCTGTCCGCGGTCGTCCCGGTGACATTGTAGAGGAAGAAGAAATAGACCGCCCAGAAACCTATGGACAGGGGAATCACCCCCTGTTTCAAACCCTCGAAGATGAACTCCTGGACGGTCGAACAGCGGACAATCGTGTGGTCGACGTCGAAGATATGGACCTTCACGCGCCTAGACCCTTCGCCGGGGAAGGGGCACGAAGAGGCTCGTGCTTTTCTTGTAGGCGAGGTATGCCGGGTCGCTGCCGTGCCTCCTGTCGGCGCTCTGTTCAAGAAGGGGTACTCCCGAGACGAAAAGAAGGAGGAGCGTGATGGAAAGCGGACCTAGCACGGCATACAGGAAGGCGACGGACAGGCTTGGCAGGGCGAACAGGAATATGCCCCACCACACGAGGACTTCTCCGAAGTAGTTGGGGTGGCGGGAATATTTCCAGAGTCCCGACTCGATCCATCTGTCCTTGTTGCCGGGCGCCCGCTTGAAGGCGTACTTCTGCGCGTCGCTCATCGCCTCGATGACCAGTCCCAGCGCCCACACGAGCCCGCCTATAAATGACAGCGCTGTGAGCCCCCGTGTCGCCGCCAGGCTGAGCAGCACGGTGACCGGGAGCATCACCACCCAGACGGCGATCGCCTGCAAAATCCAGAATTGCAGGAACTTCAGGAAGTTGCCCCGCTTGTCGTCGAAGCGCGCGTCCTTTCCGGTGTGGACGATCCGGCTCAACAGATAGGCGCCGAGCCTCAGACCCCAGATCACCACGAAGGCGGAGCTCAGCACGCGAGTGGCGGACCAGTTTCCGCCGCCGAACAGTAGGCCTATTGCGATAACGACAAATGAGAGGCTATAGGAGAGGTCGGTGACCTTGTCCGTCCTGAAGCCCGCCGCGAAGGCGAAGAAAATGGCCTGGATGGCGAAACTCGCCGCGAGCGTGGAGAGCACATTGTAGTGATCGAAGCCAAAGAGCATGACAGATCCTCCTCGTGCGCGCGGCCATGATTCTCCTATTTGCTGTGCATTCCTGCCACCTCAAATAATATAATAAAAATCGGCCTCGGTTTATGCAAACGGCTGAACGTGGGATTTTACGAGCGCTGGAGGAATACAAAATTGGCTCTTTTCGTTGCCGCCTCCTGGGCGCAGCAGTCAACGGGAGCGTTTGAAGATCCGAGTGTAGCCTGGCTCGACTCTCGGTCCGAGGCCGCCCAAGTGGAACGCGCGCTAGCCCTCGAACCAGGCCTGGCCGAGCGCGAGGCCGCCGTCGCCCGGGGGCACCTCGAGGTTCCAGTACAGCTCGAAACCCTCGCGGCGCAGCGGGGGGGCCGCCAATCGGCGGAGCAGGGCATTCTGGAAGACGCCGCCCGAGAGACAGAGGCGCCCGAGCCCGGTCCTCTCGCGCATGAGAGAAGCGCCCCGCAGGATCGCCCGGGCCATGACTTCGTGGAAGAGGAGGGCCAGAGCGGCGCTTTCGTCCCGGTCGACCCGGAGCGCGATGTGCGACAGCAGGGGCCGCGGATCGAAGAGGAACATGCCCGCCGCTGCCGCGCCCGTCGCTGCCGCGCCCGTCGCTGCCGCAGTGTCGCATCGCGCGGCGGCCCTCGCCTGCGCGCCGGCAGCAGCCGATCCCGTCGCCGTCGCGCAGGGCAGCAGCTCCTCGTCGGCAGGGTTCCAGGAGCGGCCGCCGCCCTTTCCGGTCGCGCGCGGCCGGTCGGCGCCGGCGCCGCGCGTCGCGAGGGCCTCGAGCTTCATGGGGCCCTCGCCCTCGTAGCCGACCTCGCCGAGGCCGCAGATGAGGGCGGCGGCGGCGTCGAAGAGTCTGCCCGCCGAGGAGCACTCGGGCGAGTTGAGTCCGCCGTCGATCATCCGCGAAAGCAGCGCCGCCTCGCGCTCAGGCATGCCGCGGGCCAGGCTTTCCTCGGCGCGCGCGTCGAAGCCGCGCAGGATAGAGAAGGCGATGCGCGCCGGATGCAGGATCGCGGCTTCCCCGCCGGGCAGCGCGAAGGGCCTGAAGGCGCCCAGCCGCTCGAAGCCGCCGCGCCGGGCGTGGAGGAACTCCCCGCCCCAGATCGTTCCGTCGAGGCCGTAGCCGGTGCCGTCGAAGGCCACCCCCAGGGCCTCGTCGAGGCCGTGCTCGGCCATCACCGAGAGTATGTGGGCGTGGTGGTGCTGCACGGCGACCTTGCGGGGGATCGGGCTGCCAGCGGCCCAGCTCGACGAAAAGTAGCGGGGATGGAGGTCGTAGACCACGCGAGTCGGAGACGATGCGTTGAGCGAAATCATGTCCTCCACCGCGCGGAGGTAGGCCTCGCGCGTCGAAGGCTCGTCGAGGTCGCCCAGGTGGGGGGCGAGAACGAGCCGGTCTGCCTCGGCGAGGGCAGGCGCGCTTTTCAGGTCGCCGCCGGCGGCGAGCGTCGGCTCCGCGATGGGCCGCGCCAGGAGGATCGGACGGGGCACGAAGCCGCGCGATCGGCGCATGAGGAAGTACGGCGGCTCTGCGGGCGAAGTCTCGCTCGTGCGGAGATCGGTCCGCGCTGCTCCACGTCCGTCGCTGCCGCCGGCGGGCAGGCTCTTCCCTTCCGGCGGTCCGACTTCTCCATCGGTCTCGCCCCGGCCCGTTCCGGCCCAGCGCAGAACGGAATCGTCGACCCGCTGCAGAATCCTCCGGTCGTGGTAGAGAAAGAGATCGGCCGTGCCGGCCAGCTTCGTGCGCGCCTCCCCGGGGTCGGCGATGATGGGCTCGTTGCCGAGGTTGCCGCTCGTCATCACGAGGTGGCGATAGCCGATCTCGGCCTCGGGATGGAAGAAGAGCAGGTAGTGCAGCGGCGTGTAGGGCAGCATGATGCCGAGGGTGTCGAGGTCGGAGACGGCGGCGAGGTGCTCGGGCCGCGTCTCCCGGGCCGGCAGCACGACGATGGGACTGGCCGCGGACTTCAGCAGGGCCAGCGCCTCGGAGGACAGGCTGCACAGGCGCCGCGCCTCATCCTCGTCCCGCACCATGAGCGCGAAGGGCTTGGTCCCGCGCTCCTTTTCGCGGCGCAGGCGCTCGACCGCGCCGGGAAAGCGCGGGTCGGCCGCGAGGTGGAAGCCGCCTAAGCCCTGGAGCGCCAGCACCTCGCCCCGCGCCAGCGCCCGTACGGCCTCGACGAGAGGATCGCCGGGCAGTTCCTCGCCGCCGCTCGCCGCGAGGTGCAGGGCGGGGCCGCAGTCGGGGCAGGAGTTGGTCTGCGAATGGAAGCGCCGGTCGGAGGGATTCGCGTACTCGGTTCGGCAGAGCCCGCATTGCGCGAAGTCGGCCATGGAGCCGCGCTCGCGGTCGAAGGGCGTGTCCTCCACGATCGAATAGCGCGGCCCGCATTCGGTGCAGGTGATGAAGGGATAGAGGTAGCGCCGGTTGCCCGGGTCGAGGAGCTCGCGCCTGCAGGAATCGCAGAGCGCGAGGTCTGGCGGTATGGGCGGCAGGATGTAGATCGAGTCGGCGCTCTCCACGATGCGGAAGCCGCGCTCGCCCGTGGGCTCGAGCTCGTCGACGCTCCTGAAGTCTATCCGCGCGGGAGCGGGAAGCCGCGCCTCGAAGACGCTGTGGAATCGCTCGAGGGCCTGCCGCGGCCCCTCGAGCTCGGCCGCGACCTCCGAGCGCCGGTTCTGCACGAAGCCCGAGAGGCCGCATTCGACGGCGCTCCGGTACAGGGCCGGACGAAAGCCCACGCCCTGCACGACGCCCCTGAACACGATGCGCAGCCGCCCGACCTCGATGCCTTCGCTCACCGCCAGCCCCTTCGTGCCGCCTGAGCCGCCTCCCGACCGCGCGGCCATCCTGCGATGCCGGTCCAGCGGATCAGGCCTTGAGC
Source organism: Rectinemataceae bacterium (assembly GCA_035530095.1). GTDB lineage: Bacteria > Spirochaetota > Spirochaetia > Treponematales > Rectinemataceae > JAJXZP01. The sequence continues at coordinate 35,676 of DATKVK010000079.1, forward strand.
TTCTGCCCGAGCGTCTTCAACAGGACCTCGGCCTTGACCGGCTTCTGGAACACTCCCTGGAGCCCGAGTTCGGCGGCGTCGATGTTGGAGGCCAGCTCGTCGCCGACCGAGGAGAGCATGTACACGGGCGCATCGTTGCCGGCGAACTTCAGCTCCTTGACGAGATTCCTGCCGGCGTCGATGGACTCCATCATGAGATCGACGAGGATGAAGTCGGGCTTGGCCTTCTTGAACTCCCGCAGGCCCAGTTCGGCCGAGCGCGCCTCGACGACCCGATAGCCGCCGCGTTCGAGCACGATGCGCAGGGCGCGCAGCACATCCTCATCGTCGTCGATCGTCAGCACGACGAATTTGCCGTCTTTCATCCCACTCCTCCTTCCGCATTTTCGCCGCCGAGCCCCGCCGCTTCCCGGCCGAGCTCCGCCGCCTCCCGACTGGGCCGCCGGGACCGGCCGAGCCGCTGGGACCGGCCCTGGCCCTCCGCCCCGGCTTTCGCGGCCCGGCGCAGAAAGTCCGCGAGAAACCCCGAGGCGGCCTCGAGATTGACCTGTGCCCGCTCGGTGAGGCCTTCCTCGAACAGGTCGAAGGAGTAGCCGCGAATAGCCAGCAGGTAGGACTCGGGGCTGCGGCCGAAGACCTCCTCGGCGAGTCCGAGCAGCTGAGCGGGCCCGAGACTGTGCGTCGTGTAGTCCAGTCCCGGGCGCGGCTCCAGGCGGGAGAAGGCGAAGGGCTCCTCGCCGGCCGCCGCGGCGTCGACGAAGACGACCAGGGCTGACTCGGCCACGGCCAGGGCGTCCTCGACGCGCAGCTGGTAGTCCGATTCCACCGCGACGGCCTCGAGCTCAAGCTTCTCCAGATAGTCCGCCACGGCCGGGCCGAGGCCGTCGTCTTCGCGCGCCGGATTCCCGAAGCAGAGGACCAGGCAGCCGGCTGGCCGTTGCGCCCTCACTCTTTCGTTTTCCTGTCGACGACCTGCCCGAGCCCGTCGAGCAGCTCCACCGCCAGGGGCATCTCGCCCATGGCGTGGGTCGCGCAGGAGAGGCAGGGATCGTAGGCCCGGATGGCGACCTCGACATGATTGAGGAGCGCCTCGGTGATCTTCTTGCCCGAGAGATCGCTCCGCGCCACCGAGGCTACGGAGCGGTTGATCGGCTCGTTGTTGCTCGTCGTCGACACGATGAGATTGGCCGCCGCGATCTGGTCGTGCTCGTCCACCTCGTAGTAATGGAAGAGGGTGCCGCGCGGGGCCTCGATGACGCCGATGCCGACGCGGCGGCGGGTCCCGCTCGTCATGAGGTCCTTCCCCTGGAGGTCGCTGTCGTGCAGGAGCTCGCGGATCTTCTCGGCGGCGTACAGGGTCTCTATCATGCGCGCCCAGTGGTAGGCCATGGTGACGTTGCAGGGAGCCGCGCCGTCGGTTCCGCCCAACGCGGCGAAGAACTCCCGCCTGGCGGCCTCGGCCTCGGGGGTGTCGATGAAGCCGCAGGTGTTGATGCGCGCGAGCGGGCCCACGCGGTACCAGCCCTCCTCGGGCCCCAGGGATTTGATGAAGGGGAACTTCATGTAGGACCAGTCGCGCACCTCCTCGGCGAGGTACTCGGGGAACTTCTGGCAGTCGATGTGGTCGAAGATGCTCCCGCCCCGGGCGTCCACGGCGCGCAACTCGCCGTCGTAGATCTCGAGGGCTCCGTCGCCGCGCACGATCGAGAGGTGGTTGGAGGGGAAGGAGGCGAAGGCCGCGAGGCGCTCCAGGTTCTTGACGGTGTAGTCCCGGGCAATGGCCACGGCGCCCTTGGCCCAGTCCACCATCTTGTCGATGTCCGTGAGAAGCTCGTCTCGCTCCTCGATCGAGAGGTTCTTGTTGATGCCGCCGGGCACGGCCCCGGTGCCGTGTATCTTCTTGCCGGCCGTGGCCTTGATCACCTCCTGCCCGTACTTGCGCATCATGACGCCCTGCACGGCCAGGTCGGGGTGCTTGCGCGCCACGCCCACGATGTTGCGCAGCGCGGGATCGGCGTCGAAGCCGAACAGCAGGTCGGGCGAGACGAGGTGGAAGAAGTGCAGCGAGTGCGACTGGAAGAACTGGCCGTAGTGCATGAGCCGGCGCATCTTCTCGGCCGTGGGGGTCAGCTTGTCGGCGCCGATGATGCGGTCCATGGCCTTGGCCGCCGCCAGGTGGTGGCTCACGGGGCAGATCCCGCAGAGGCGCTGCACCAGGACCGGCGCCTCCCAGTAGGGTCGGCCCCGGACGAAGCGCTCGAAACCGCGGAACTCCACCACGTGGAAGCGCGCCTGCGCGATCTGGTCCTTCTCGTCGAGGAGGAGCGAGACCTTCCCGTGACCCTCGATGCGCGTCACCGGCTCGATGACCACGCGCCGCAATCCAGTCTTGTTCTCAGCCATGGCGTGCCTCTTTCGGTCTTCAGTCGTACTTGAGCAGCGGGTAGGGCAGATTGACCGCCTTGCCGCCCAGCAGGGCCGTGAGGGCCTCCCAGAGCGTATCGGCCTGGGGAGGGCAGCCCGGAAGGAAGTAGTCGATCCTGACGACCTCGTGGCAGGGATAGACCCTGTCCAGCATGAGCGGAATCTCCGGGTCCGAGGGTATCCTGCGCTCGGGGTTGTAGACCGTGGGGCCGTTCAGGTAGGCCTCCTCGAGGCATTCGCGCAGCGGCACCAGATTGCGCAGGGCGGGCAGGCCGCCCATGGTCGCGCAGTCGCCGGTGGCTATGAGCACATCGCAGTGCTCGCGGAAGCTCCTGAGCACGCGGACGTTCTCGTCGGTCGAGCAGCCGCCCTCGATGATGCCGATCGCGCAGCGGCCGGTGAATTCCTTGAAGTCGTCGATGGGAGACTTGTCGAAGTCCACGAGATCGATGAGCTGGAGGATGCGCTCGTCGATGTCGAGCAGCGACATGTGACAGCCGAAGCATCCGGCCAGCGAGGCCGTGGCCACCTTGGGCTTGCTCATCGCCGGGCCTCCTTCCGCTCTATGTCGCTGCCGATCGGCCCGGCGTCGTAGGCCCGCCTGCCCACGGGCGTGGCGAAGGCCGTGCGCTTCCTGAGGATCGCGCCGACCGGACAGACCTCCACGGCGCGGTCCGCTGACGTGAGGTCCGTGTCCGCGAGACGGCCCCGCGAGTCCACCCCGATCCGCCTGTCCGATCCGCGGCCGATGAAGTCGAAGACGTGCTTGCCGTCGGCGGCGACCGAGGCGGTCACGCAGCGGCCGCAGAGTATGCAGCGGTTCCGGTCGACCAGGATATCGGGGTGGGTGGCGTCGACGTCGCCCGCGGGGTAGCGGTAGGGCAGCTGCGGCGCGGCGATGCCCAGGCGATAGGCCAGGGCCTGCAGCTCGCAGTCGCCGCTCTTCTCGCAGAACATGCAGAAGTGGTTGCCGTCGACGAAGAGCATCTCGACGATGCCGCGCCTGGCCTCGTTCAGGGCCTCGGTGTCGCTTTCCACGACGATGCCCGGCGTGGCCGGCTGAGTGCAGGAAGCCTGCGGCCTGCCGTTCACGAGGACGGTGCAGACCCGGCAGCTGCCCAAGGTCTTCTGGCCCTTCATCGTGCACAGCCGCGGGATGTAGATCCCCGCCTCGTCGGCCGCTTCCATGATCGACCGGCCCGCCGCGGTCTCGATCTCGCGGCCGTCCAGCGTGAAGGTCTGCTTGTCTGCCATGTCTTCCCTCTTTCCCGTGTCGCTCAGGACAGAACCGTCGAGCGGCGGCCGGCGAGCGATTCGGAGTCCGCGACCGCCGCGGCCAGATCGAAGGAGGCCTTGAGCGCGCCCGGATCCTTCTTGAGAAGCCGCTCGTAGACCGGGCGGAATTTCTCGAGCGAGCTCAGGATGGGATTGGGCGAGGTCTGGCCGAGCCCGCAGCGGCTCGCGAGCCTGACCGAGGCCCCGAGCCGCTGGAGCCGGCCGAGATCCTCCTCCTCTCCCCTGCCCTGCATGATCCGCTCCAGCAGGTCGAGGAGAATGCGGTTGCCCACCCTGCAGGGCGTGCAGTAGCCGCAGTTCTCCTCGACGAAGAACTCCATGAAGGTCTTCACGATCGAGAGAAGGTCGCGGCTCGAGTCGAAGATCATGAGCGAGCCGCCGGTGGCGAGGTCCTCGTAGGAGATCGTGCGCCCGAAATCCGAGGCGTTGATCATCTGTCCGGAGGCGCCTCCGACCTGGACCGCGCGCGTGTCCTCCGCTCCGGCGTCGGCCAGGATCTCGGAGATTTTCACGCCGAAGGGATACTCGTAGATGCCGGGACGGGCGCAATCGCCCGCGACGCTCAGGAGCTTGGTGCCCGAGCTGTTCTTGGCGCCTATGCCGGCGAACCAGGCCGCGCCGCGGTCGAGTATGTTGGGCACGACGCAGAGCGTCTCGACGTTGTTGACCACCGTGGGACAGCCGAGGTAGCCCTTGTTGGCCGGGAAGGGCGGGCGGGTCTTGGGCAGGCCCGAGAGGCCTTCGAGCGAGCTGATGAGCGCGGTCTCCTCGCCGCAGATGTAGGCGCCCGCCCCCATCGCGATGCGGATGTCGAAGGAGAAGTCCTTGCCGAGCACCCGCGCTCCGAGGAGGCCGGCCTTGCGCCTTTTCTCGATGCCGTCGGCCAGGAGCCGATGGAGGTAGGCGTACTCGCCGCGGAGATAGAGCAGCCCCTCGCTCGCGCCGATGGCGTAGCCGGCAATGGTCATGCCCTCGAAGATCCTGTCGGGCATCTCGGTGAGGAGCACGCGGTCCTTGAAGGTGCCCGGCTCGCCCTCGTCGGAGTTGCACACGACGAACTTGCGCTCGCCCTCGGCGGCGCGGGTGAACTCCCACTTCATGCCCGCGGGAAAGCCCGCCCCGCCCCGGCCCCGGAGCCGCGCGGTCTTGACCTCGTTGATGACCTCCACGGGGGACATCGACAAGGCCTTCGCGAGGCCCGCGTTCGGGGCGTACTCCGCGAACACCACCTCGCCCTTCCGGCGCACGTTGTTGTGCACCATCGAGCGCACGAGGTCGTGGGCGTTGTTGCCGTCGCCGAGACGGTGCACGAGTTTCCGGGGATTGCCCGTCTGGCGCAGGGTGGCGACGATCTCGCGCACGCGGTCCGAGGAGAGGTAGGTGACCACCTCGTCGTTCACCAGCGCGGCCGGAGCCTGGTCGCTCATGCCGATGCAGGGCGTGTACTCGAGACTGATCGCGCCGTCTTCCGTGGTCTGCCCGAACTCGATCCCGAGCTCGCGGCGGAAGGCGTCGGCGACCGCGTCGACGCCGTTCATGCGGTCGATGACGTCGTCGCAGAGGCGTATGACGACCTTTCCCTTCGCGCTCCTCGAGAAGAACGAGTAGAAGCTGAGCATGCTCTCCACCTCGACCCGGTGCACGGAAAGCGCCTCGGCCACCGCGTCGATGGCGTCGTCGCCCAGGTAGCCGACTTCGTCGTGGAACTCTTTGACGATGTCCATGAGGCGCGTGCGATCGTTATGGAAGTGGGCGCAGGCGCGCGCCGCGCTCTTTCGGATGGAAGTGTCCATGTCTCGACCCCCACAGGGAAGCTGTTCGCCGCCCGCGGTACCACCGTGGGCCGCGCTGAGACTTTCACTGTCATGGTACACCAGCATCGCGGCGGACGCAAGGAAATGATGCGGTTTTTATCGGATCGGTATATATACGTAATTCGATATAGTCGGGCTGCCTGCCGTTCGAGCATGTCCCGGATCGGCGGACGGGCCGAGGGCGGAACGGCGGATCGGGATTCGACTAACGCGGCAGGATCACGGTGAAGGTCGAGCCTTTCCCGGGAGCCGAAGAGACCTCGATCCGGCCATTGTACTCGGCCAGCGCGCGCTTGGCGGTGGCCAGGCCCAGGCCGGTGCCGGGAATGGCCCTGGTCCGTTCGTTCTTGATGCGATAGAAGTCCTGGAAGAGGCTCTTCATCTCTTCCTCGTCCATGCCGATGCCCGTGTCGGCGAAGGCGATCTCGAGCCAGCGCCCGTCCTCGCTTTCGCGCAGGGCGATATCGAGCCGTCCGTCGGGCACGTTGTACTTTATGCCGTTGAACATGAGGTTGAGGAAGATCCGGTCGAGGTCGGAGCGGTCGGCCGCGAACGTGAAGACGCCCTTCGCGGCCTGTACGCTCAGCTTCACGGCCGCGTGCTCGGCCTGACCGGCGACGAAGGCCGCCTCTTCGCGCAGGACCTCGGCCAGGTCGAGGGTCTCGATCGTCTTCTCGGTCTTGCCCGCCTTGCTTTTGTTGAGGTATTGCAGGTCGTCGATGAGTTCGAGGAGAGCCTCGCCGCGCAGCTTCGAGCGGCGCAGGATCTCCCTTTCCCGCTCCCGGTCTCCGTCGTCGCCGCCTTCGAGGACTATGTCGAGGTAGCTCACGATGGCCGCCAGCGGGCCGCGCAGCTCGTGGGCCACCATCGAGACGAAGCGGTCCTTGTCCCGTTCCGTCTCCCATTCCTCGGTGATGTCGTGGAGGAGCACGATGGCCCCGCCGATCTCGGCGCCGCGCAGGTAGGGCGTCACCCGGATCTGCAGGTGCCGGCCCCCGACTTCCTCCGTCAGGGAGCGCTCGCCGGTCTCGCCCGCGAGGACCGATCGCACGGAGTCGGCGCAGCCCGGCTCGAAGGGGAAGTCCGAGCAGCTGCCGCCGCTCCGGTAGCGCATGCCGAGGAGCAGCTCCGCGCGCGGATTCAGGAGCACGGTCTCGCCGCGCAGGTTGAAGACGATGACGCCCTCGCGCAGCGAGTTGATGAGCAGCCGCGAGAGGCTGCGCTCGCCGTCGAGCTCGACGAGGTACTTGTCGCGCTCGCGCAGCAGCCGCGCCTGGCCGGCCGCCCGCTCCACCACCCGCAGGAGGTCGTCGGGAGCGAAGGGCTTGACCAGGAAGTCGAAGGCGCCCTTCCGTGTCGTCTCGACCGCCGCCTCGACCGTCGCGAGCGCCGAGACGATGACGACGACGGTCCGGCCGCCTTTCTTCCGCACCACGTAGTCGGTGACGGCGAAGCCGTCCACCTCGGGCATGCGCAGGTCCACCAGGACGAGGTCGTAGGAGCCGGAGTCGAGCTTCTCGATGGCGCGCGCGCCGTTCTCGGCCAGCTCGACGCGGTGCCCGCGCTTTTCGAGGATTCGCTTCATGCCTTCGCGCATGCCCTCCTCGTCGTCCGCGACGAGAATGGACAGGAGCTCGGCGGTCTCGGGCGCGGGTTCTTCGTCCACGGTGAGTGCCGTTTCCCCGCCGCTCAGATGCTCGCCGCGGCCGCCGGGGCCTGGATGAGCGGCTCCTCGGAGGACTCGGTCCCGGGATCGCGGATGCGGATCTCGAAGAAGGCCCCGCCTTCGGCCGCGTTTCCCGCCTGGATGGAGCCGCCGTGCATCTTGACGATGCCGTAGCACACCGCGAGTCCCAGCCCGGTGCCCTTGCCGGGGGGCTTGGTGGTGAAGAAGGGCGTGAAGAGCCTGGGCAGCGCCTCTTCGGGAATGCCCGGGCCCGAGTCCGAGATGAGCACGCGGAAGCCGCCCGATTCCTCTTCGCTGCGAACCCGGACCGAACCCGAGCCCGAGCCGGCCTCCACCGCATTGGCGATGATGTTGTCGAAGACCTGCCGCATCTGGTCGGCGTCGACCTCGTGAGGCTGGAGCTTCCTGTCGAGCTCGAGCTCGAATCGGACGGCCGGCGAACGAGCGCGGAAGGCCTCGACCGACTGCCCGAGCAGGGCGTTGACGTCGGCGCTCTCGCGCCTGATATGTTCCTTGCGCGCGAAATTGAGGATGCCCTTGACGATCTGCCGCGCCCGCTCGGCCTCGCGGATGATGCGCTCGACGTCGGCGCCGCTTTCCTCGCCGCCGTCGATCTCGTCCTTCAGGAGGTGGGCGTACATGAGCACGACTCCCAGGGGATTGTTGATCTCGTGGGCTATGCCCGCGGCCATCTGTCCCATCGAGGCGAGCTTCTCGGCCTGGATGAGCTTTTGCTGGTTGTCGGTGAGATCGCGGATGGCGACCTCGAGCTTGGAGATGAGGTAGGGCAGGCACATCTCGACCTCGGCTATGCCGCGATAGACGGCCACGGCCTTGTCCCTGCAGGACTCGTAGCCGCAGGCGCGGCAGTTCAGCTCGTCCTCGCTCTTGAGCTTGCCGGTGAGGGCGAGGATCCTCGTGATCTCCTGCGGCGGCACGACCGGCTCGAGGGCCGCGGCCGCCCTGAAGCTCTTCCCGAAGTCCAGATCCAGGTACTCTCCGTGCGTCTCGGCCCAGAGCCCTATGTCGTCCACGAGGGGGCGCCGCTTCATGTAATCGACGATGTACTTCTTGCGCTCGTAGAAGGTCAGCTCGTTGGGCATGATCGGCCCGGCTATGCAGCCTTCGCAGAACAGCAGGTCGAACATCGCGCTGCCGCCCTCGTCGCCGCGCTCGACCCGGGCGCTCAGCACCTCGAGGATGTCCGAGACGCGCGAGCTGCCCTCGACCACGCTCACCCGGCTTTCGAGGATGTCGGCGTCGATCGAGGCCGCCTTGAGGAGCCCCCCCGTCACCGGGTAGATCTTGCCGAGATTGGCGAGCGGGGGATCGAACTCGCGCGGCGGGCTTCGCCGATAGTCGATGCCGAGCGCCTCGAAGAGCTCGACCAGCTCGGCGTAGGTGAGCACCGCGTCCACGAGGTCCGAGCGCCCGGCCTCGTCCTTCTTGGCCACGCAGGGGCCGACGAAGACGATGGCCGCCGCGGGGTCGAGACGCTCGCGGATGACCATGGCCATGGCCTCCATGGGCGACTTGACGGGCGCGAGATGGGGGACGAGCTCGGGGTGCATCTTCTCGACGAAAGAGACGACCGCGGGGCAGGGCGAACTGATGAGGAACTGTCCGTCTCCGCGTCCCGAGGCGTACAGCTCGTGGTAGGCGTAGGACACGAGGTCGGCGCCGAAGGCCACCTCGTGGACGGCCGCGAAGCCGCACTGGGCCAGGGCCCCCACCACCCGCTCCGGCGCGGCGTCGAGGAAGGCCGCCGGGAAGGAGGGCGCCAGCATGACGCGCACCGGCCGGGAAGCTGCGCCCGCGAGGAGGGTCTGCGCCTGGGCGACCGAGGAGCGCACGCGCTTGGCTCCCTGCGAGCAGCGGGGCACGCAATGCCCGCAGGAAATGCACTTCTCCTCGATGATGTTGGCCTGTCCGCCGTGCACCTCGATGGCCTTGGTGGGGCAGACCCGCACGCAGGAGTAGCATTTCTTGCACATTTCGCCGACGGTATAGATCGAAACCATGGCAACTCTCCGAGGCGCCGGTTCGCGTGCCGCGGCGCGGAGCAATCCGAATGACCCGCTATGATTGTACAGGCTGAACCCCCGAGGGGCAAGTCGCGGGCCGGGCGGCAGGCGACGCCCCGGACGGCAAGTCGCGGGCCGGGCGGGAGGCCGCGGGCGGGAGGGGAGGAGCGCCGCCGCGCCAAGAGCCCGGCGGGGCGCCCGGCAGCCTATCGCTCCGAAAAGGCCGGCGCGCGGGCAGGATTCTCTTGCCCGCGGCATTCCGCGAGTGTAAGCTGGCTCCATGGACAATCTTTCGGGGGCGGCCATGACCGCGGCCAACCGCAGGGCGGCGCTGGCCGTGTCCTGCGTCTCCTCCTTCATGACGCCCTATCTGTCGTCGGCGGTGAGCATCGCGCTGCCCGCCATAGGCGCGGACTTCAGGCTCGACGCGGTCGCGCTCGGCTGGGTGAACACCGCGTTCCTGGTGACCGCGGCGGCCTTCCTGCTGCCCTTCGGAAAGTTAGGCGACATGATCGGCCGGAGGCGGGTCTTCGTGGCGGGGCTCGTCTCGTACACGGTGTTTTCCGCGCTGGCCGCCCTGGCCCCGAGCGGCGCCGCCCTCGTCGTCGCGGTGGCTCTCATCGGCGCCGCCGCGGCCATGATCTTCGGCACCGGGGTGGCCATCCTCACCTCGGTCTATCCCCCGGCCGAACGCGGCCGCGTGCTCGGCATCAACGTGTCCTTCACCTACGCGGGCCTCTCGCTCGGGCCTCTCTTGGGAGGGCTCCTCACGCACAGCTTCGGCTGGCGCGCCGTCTATCTGTTCAACCTGCCCGTTGGCCTCGCCGCCATCGTGGTTACGCTGGCGCTCCTCAAGGGCGAGTGGAAGGGCGAGGAGGGCCAGCGCTTCGATCTGGCCGGAAGTCTTCTGTCCGCCGCCACGCTCGCCCTGCTCGTGTACGGACTGTCCGCCCTGCCCGAGCCGGCGGGCTTCGCTTTCGTGGCCGCGAGCGCCGTCCTCTTCGCCCTCTTCCTGCTGCGGGAGAGCAGGGCCGCCTATCCCCTGATCTCGCTTTCGCTCTTCAGGGAAAGCCGCGTCTTCGCCATGTCGAACCTCGCCGCCCTCATAAACTACAGCGCGACCTTCGCGATCACGTTCTTCCTGAGTCTCTACCTGCAGTACGTCCAGGGCCTGAGCGTCGAGGCGGCGGGACTCCTCCTGATGGCCCAGCCGCTGCTCATGGTGCTCTTTTCCCCGCTCGCGGGGCGGCTTTCCGACCGCCGCGAGCCCCGCTTCCTCGCCTCGGTCGGCATGGCGGTGATGGCGCTCATGCTCGCTTTCCTCGCGACGGCGGGCGAGGGGACTCCCCTGGCTCTCGTCGTCCTCGAGCTCGTGGCGGTCGGCATCGGCTACGCCTTTTTCTCCTCGCCCAACACGAACGCGGTGATGGGCTCGGTCGACCGGCGCTTCTACGGGGTCGCCTCGGCCACGCTCGGCACGATGCGCCTGGTGGGGCAGATGCTCAGCATGGGCATCGCCATGCTGGTCGTGAGCCTGTATGTCGGCCGCGCCGCGATGACGAGCTCGTCCTACCCGCTCTTCCTCAAGAGCATGCACGTAGGTTTCGCCGTCTTCGCCGCGCTCTGCGTCGCCGGCGTCTTCGCCTCGCTGGCGCGAGGCAGGCGCGCCGCGCCGACGATGAACGGATGAGCCCTGGCATAACGTGGCCGGAACTGCTACTGTGGCATCCTGCTGGTAAACGAGTTGAAGCAACCTGAAATCGAAACCTCCCCGTCAGTCACCGCTCTTTCCCGGCGCCGTCTCCTGCGGATGATCTACCCGGACTGGATGACGCGCGACATCTTCCTGGTGTTCTCGGCCCGCTTCTTCATGAGCTCCACGCGGGCCCTGGCCGGCATCGTGGTGCCGATCTACTTCGCCGTGCTGGGCTATCGCGGATTGTCGCTGGGGCTCCTCTATACTATGTCGGCCGTCGCCTCCGCCCTCCTCACGACCCTCATCGGCTGGGCCTCGGACCGCGTGGGCCGCAAGCCCTTCCTCGTGGCGACGCCGCTCTTGACCTCGCTGGCCTGCCTGAGCTTCCTCTATTTCCGCGAGGCGCTGCCGCTCTTCGTCTTCGCCTCCCTGGGAACCCTGGGCAGGGGCGCCGGAGCCGGGGCCGGCATGATCGGTCCCTACCAGCCCGCCGAGCAGGCCTTTCTCGCCCGGAAGGTGTCTTCCCGCGACCGCAACGCCCTCTTCGGACGCATGGGCTTCGCCTCGAGCCTCGGCGCGCTCGCGGGCGGCGGCCCCATGATCGCCCTCGCGGTCCTGCTCGTCTCGGGCCGCGCTCCCGCGGAGTATCACCTCGAGTTCCTCATCGGCGCGGTCTTCGCCCTCGTCTCCGCCCTGCTGGCGATCCCCTTGAAGGAGCCCCGCCGCGGCGAGCGCCCGGATCGGAGCGCTCGGGCCCAGGGGCCGCATGACGAGCCTTCGAAGAGGAATAAGCGCGTCAGGCTTTCGTCCTTCTCCGCGCGGATGCTCATGAGGCTCTGGGTGACCAACGGCATCAACGGTCTGGCCGTGGGCTTCTTCGGCCCGCTCCTGACCTACTGGTTCTACCGCCGCTTCGGGGTCGGGCCGTTGCAGATCGGCGCCCTGTACTCGACCATCAATCTCGCCTCGCTCCTCTCGAATCTCGTGTCCTCCCGGGTCGCCTCGCGCCTGGGCCTCGTGCGGGCGATCGTCATGACCCGCGTCCTCCAGGCCGCGCTGATCATTCCCATGGTGCTCGCCCCTAGCTTCTGGCTCGCGGGCGGGATCTACCTCCTGCGCATGATGGTGCAGCGTCTGGGCCTGCCCCTGCGGCAATCTTTCGTCATGGGCGTGATCCCCGACGAGGAGCGCGGCCGGGTGGGCGCCCTGTCGAACCTGCCCTCGCAGGTCAACTCGGCCTTGGCCCCCACCTTCGCGGGCTACCTCTTCGAGCATGTGGCCATGGCCCTGCCCTTCGAGATCGGCGCCGTCCTGCAGGGCCTCAACGCCACGTCCTTCTATTTCTTCTTCCGCGGGATCAAGCCGCCGGAGGAGATGGCGGCGACGAGCGGAGCTGCGGTCGACTAGGGCCGTCCGTATCGGCGAAGGCCGCCCTGCGGCTGTGGCGCGCTGATGGCGGCGCGACGACGGGGCGGCTCAGAAGCTGGGACGCGCCACGCTCGCCGACGCGCCGTTCAGCGTGACCGCGAGGCAGTGATGGCTGCCGCCGTCCGAGACCGTGAGACTGTCGACGAGGTACTCGTCGAAGGCGCCGCCGACGTTCTCGTGGACGTAGTAGTGGTAGTGGCCCGCGAGGATGAGCTTGACGTCGTACTGCCCGAAGAGGTCGAGGAGCTCGGCCACCTCCCGCGGATTGGCGAGGCGGAAGTAGTACAGCTCGCTGGCTCCGCCGTAGATCGGATAGTGGCTCACGACGATCTTCGGGTTCGGGTCGGCGGCGAAGGCGCTCCGCAGCGCGTCGATCTGGTAGTTGCCCAAGGTTCCCTGGCCGGAGTCCACGAAGTAGATCGAGAAGGCTCCGGCCGTGAGCCTGTAGAACGAGGGCCCGACGGAATTCTTGAAATAGGTCCAGCCGCCGTTGTAGAGGTCGTGGTTGCCGACGGCGGAGTACCACTTCATGGATGCGCCGCCCGAATCCTTGAGCGTGTTCGCCCAGCCTAAGAAGGCCTGATACTCCGATTCGGCGCCGTCGTTCGCGTCGTCGCCCGCGAAGACGACGAAGGCGTAGGGATTGCTGCTCACGGGGTCGGTCGACGCGGCCAGCGCGGCGAAATTGTCGAGAACGCTCGTGCTCGCCGCGAAGGAGGCCCCGAAGTGCGGATCGCCCACGACGAGGAAGGTGAAGGGCGAGGCCACTGCTGGCTGCCCGTGCGGGATGGCCATCGACTGCGATTCCTTGACCCGATCGGTGACCGCGATGGCCTCGGAAAAGAGGTTGGTGAAGTAGAACGAGCACGACGACAAGGCCGCCGAGAGGAAGAGGGCCGTCGCCGCGCCTATCGCGGCGGCGCGGCGGCGGCGCGAACCGGCGCCGGCAAGGTTGAAGGTCATCTCAGTAGACCATAGCGCTCCGGGACCGTCGCCGCAAGTTGCGTGCCGGAAGCGGACTGCCGCTCAGTCTATCGCGGCGCGGTAGTAGCCCTTCTGCTCCTGCACCGTCACCGGCAGCTCGTACAGGGCCGAAAGCCGCCCGGGGCTCAAGGCCTCTCGTTTGTCGCCGTCGAAGGCGATGCGGCCGCGGCTCAGGAGCACGACCCGCTCGATCTCGGGAAAGATCTCCTCGATATGGTGGGTGACGAGGATGATGGTCTTCCCGTCGCGGGCCAGGGCGCGGAGCGTGTCGAGAAAGCGGTGCCGCGCCGCGAGGTCCAGCCCCGTGGTGGGCTCGTCGAGGAGGAGGGCGGGCGGATCGGGCACGAGGGCGCGGGCTATCATGACGCGCCGCAGCTCGCCCAGGGACATAGTCTCGATGAAGCGCTCGGCCAGATGTCCGGCCTCCAGGCGCTCGAGGGAACGCCCCGCCCGCTCCCTCATCCCGGGCGTGATCTCGTGGTGCCGGAAGATGCCGAAGGAGGCGAAGAAACCCGAGAGCACGGCATCGATGCCCCGAGTGCGCCGGTTCAAGGTTCCGTCGAGGATCTCGTTCTCCAGCTCCCCGGAGACGATGCCCAGTCGCGATCGCAGTTCGAAGACGTTCCAGAGTTCCTCTCCCATGATCGAAACGGGCGGCTCTCC
>DATKVK010000080.1:0-9640 GCA_035530095.1 Rectinemataceae bacterium
CCGCGCAGGACGAGCACCGAGCGGTCGCCGACGCGTTCGATCCGGTTCTTGGCGTCCCCGGCGCGCACCTTGAGGAGCTCCTCGACGTTGGTCTCCGGTATCGCATAACGCTCGCCCGAGACGGACACCAGGAGCGAGGGAATGATGGCCAGGGTGAGGGGCAGCTTGATCCGGAAGCCCGAGCCCCGCCCGCGCTCCGTGAGTATCTCGATCTGGCCGCCGATCTTGTCGATGTTCGTCTTGACGACGTCCATGCCGACCCCGCGGCCGGAGATATCGGTGATCTTCCTGGCCGTCGAGAGCCCCGGCAGGAGGATGAGCGCGGCCTTCTCCTTGTCGGACATGAACTTCAGCCGCTCGGCGGTGACGAGGCCCAGCGACATCGCCTTGGCCGACACGGCCTCCACGTCTATGCCCGCGCCGTCGTCGCGGATCTCGACGACGACCGTGCCCGCCTCGTGCCTCGCCCTGAGCGACACCGTCCCGGTCACGCTCTTGCCTGCGGCCTCGCGGACCCCGGGTTCTTCGATGCCGTGATCGCAGGCGTTGCGCACGAGGTGGGTCAGGGGATCGGAGAGGGTTTCGAGGATGGTCTTGTCGACCTCGACCTCGCGGCCCGAGATCGAAAGCTCGATTTTCTTGCCCGTGGCTCGGGTCATGTCCCGGACTATCCTGGGGTAGCGGTTGAAGAGATTCCCGATCGGCTGCATCCGCGTGAGCATGACCGCTTCCTGCATCTCGCGGGTGACCACGTCGATCCGCCTGCCCGAGGCCAGCACCGAGCGCCTTTCGCCGCCGTCTATGGCCTCGAGGAGCTCGTTGCGCGCCAGCACGAGCTCGCCCGCGATGTTCATGAGCTTGTCGAGGACGGCCACCTGGATGCGGATCGTCCCCTCGCCCTCATCGCGGTGGGCGGCCGAGGAATCGCGGCGGCCGGTCTCTTCCTTCTCCTCGGCGGCCGTCTCCGGGCCCGCGCCGACCGCGCCCGGAACCGCCGCGCCCGGAACCGCCGCGGCCGGAACCGCCGCGCCCGGAACCGCCGCGCCCGGAACCGCCGCGCCCGGAACCGCCGCGGACGGAATCGCCGCGGCCGGAATCGCCGCGGCCGGAATCGCCGCGGCCGGAGGGGCGACCGTCCGCGGTAGCTCCATGATCGTGATGCCGGAGGTGGGGATCTCGATGATGCGGGAGATCCCGACGACCGAGAGCTGCGTCGAGAAGAGGACGTAGAAGGGCAGGTCGGAGGCGATGGTATCGCTGTCGAGATCGCCCACCGCGGCGATGTCGACGACCGAGTCGAGGACGCTGCCGTTGGCCTCGAGCGCGCCCAGGACTTCCAGGGGCGTCCTGCCGAGCCTCTGCACGTCGTGGATGAGGTCGAAGCGCAGCATCGCGATGCCCCGGCCCTCGTCGCGGGCGGCGTCGATCTGCAGGGCTCCCGCCTCGAGGACGCGCGCGCTGCCCGGGATGGGGAAGCGGCGCATCTCCACGGCCTCGGCCTTGCGCGCCGGGGGAAGGTAGGAGGAGGCGAGCCCCGCGAGGGCCACCACTTCGTCGGAGATGTCGGCCTCGTTCGCGCGCTCGACGTCGTCGAGGAGGGACTTGAGCCGGTCGAAGCCGCCGAGGAGTATGTTCACGACCTCGGGGTTCGGGGCGAGGCTGCGCGAGCGGATGAGCTCGAGCACGTTCTCGAGCCGATGGGACAGTTCCTTGATGGTGGCGAGCTCGAAGAAGCCCGCGCCGCCCTTTATGGAATGCGCCGCGCGGAAGACCCGGTTCACCAGCTCCTGGTCGATCTCGGGCGCGGCGCGCTCCATCTCGACGAGATCGTTCTCGACCGAGGCGAGATTGTCGCCGGATTCCTCGATGAAGGTGACCAGGAAGCTTTCGTTCTGCATGGACGCTCCCTTCCGGCGCGTTAGTCGATTTCGAAGTGCCGGTCGAGGCGCATGACCCTGAACAGCTCGACGATGTCGGGAACGGCGCCGACTATGCGCAGCTTGCGAGCCGAGGCCCCCAGCGTGTTGGAGGCGGCTATGAGAAGGCCGAGCCCCTTCGAGTCGATCATCTCCACGCCGGACATGTCGACGGTGAGATTCCCGGTCGAGGAGGCGATGAGCTCCTTCAGCTCGGCCTTCATCGCGTCGACCGTGGCGACCACGATGTCGCGTCCCGGGCGATAGCTCGGATTCTCGTTCATGCCTGGCTCCCTTCGTCGATCCGCCGCTCGAAGACGACCGTCCGGCCCTCGTCCTCGAAGCGCAGGCGGTCGGAATAGCGCTTCATTATAACGATTCCATTGCCGTGTTCAAGGAGCGCCTCGGCGCGCCGGCCGCTTTCAGGGACGCGCCTGAACCCCCGGCCCTCGTCGCTCACCCGGCCCGCCGCGAGGCCGCCCCGTATCCGCAGCTCGAAATGGACGCGCTTCGAGCCGTCGAGGCCGCTGCCGTGCTCGACGGCGTTCGCGAGGGCCTCCCGGCAGAGCAGTTCGAGCGCGAAGCGGTCCGATGAGTCGGGGAGGGCGGCGAGAGCCGAGCGCACGCGGGCGCAGAGCGCCTCGGCCTCGGCGACGGCCGCGGCTATGTCGGCCGCGAAGGACAGCTCGATCATGCCTCGCACACCAGGAGCAGCCGGTCGTCGCCGGCGGAATGCCGAGATCCCAGAGCGGCGCTAGCCGCGGCCAGGGCCTCCTTGAGCGGAAGGTCGCCGAGCCCGGCGACGCATTCGACGAGCCGCTCCATCCCTTTCTTCCAGGAGATGCCCGCCGAGAAATCCTCGACGAGGCCGTCGGTGTACATCCAGAATCGCGAGCCGGGGCCGGCGGGCATCGTGGCCGCCTCGAAGACGGGCGCGTCGAAGACCCCGAGGATGTCGCCCTCGGCCCGGAAAACAGCGACCGAGCCGTCGGGGCGGCTGACGATCACGGGCAAATGCCCGGCCGAGACGAGGGTGGCCGAGGCAGAGGCGCGGTTGATCGTGAGATAGGAGGCGGTGATGTGCCGGCCCTCGCTCAGGAATTCCTTCATGAACGTGTTGATTCTGCGAAGGGTCTCGTCGGGCTGGTTGAGGAGGCTCGCGTTCTCGCGGAAGAGCGCCTTGAGCGCCGAGGAGAGGAAGCTCGTCTCGATGCCGTGGCCCGCTATGTCCGCGACGAAGTAGCCGTAGATCGAGAGGCCCAGACGGATCACGTCGTACTGGTCGCCTCCGGCCTCCTCGGCGGGCTTGTACTCGACGGCGCAGCGGGCCTCGGGCATGGCGCCGAGGTCCGTCAGGAAGCTCTGATGGGCGTCCCGCAGGGCAGCGAGCCTGCGCCGCTGCGATTCCAGGACTATGCGGTTGGCGTTCCTAAGCTTGAGGTGGATGCGCACCCTGGCGACGATCTCGGCGCCGTCGAAGGGCTTAGTGATGTAGTCGACTCCGCCTATGGACAGGCCCCGGACCTTGGCCTTGGAGTCGCCGAGGCTCGTCACGAAGATCACCGGAATTTCCTGGGCGTTCTTGTCCTCCTTGAGGCGGCCGCACACGGCGAAGCCGTCCGTGTCGGGGAGCATGATGTCCAGGATGATGAGATCCGGCCCGAGTTCGCGCGCCTTGGCCAGGCCCTCGCTCCCGGTGACCGCGGAGATGACGCGAAAGCCGCTTCGTTCGAGGATGGCCCGCAGGAGGATGACGTTCGTCGGCTCGTCGTCGATGACGAGAATCGAAAAATCCGGGCGTCCCTCAGGCTGAGGTCCGAAGCTATCGTCCGCGCTGCCGTTCATGGTTAGTCAGTATCGTTCCTCGACAGAAAGATGGCAATGGTCTATGCTGTACCGAAATCTGTGGTGGAGGTTATGCATGAATTTTCTCTGCGTGGACGACTCGGCTACCCTCAGGAAGATCGTATCGATGAGCCTGACGCAAATCGGCCACACGGTTTCCGAGGCCGAGAACGGCAAGCTGGCCCTCCAGGCCCTCGCGGCGGGGAAGCCCGACTGCATCGTCCTCGACATCAATATGCCCGAGATGGGCGGCATCGAGTTCCTCGAGGAGCGGGCGAAGAATCCGGCCTGGAAGTCCATCCCGGTGATCGTGCTCACGACGCAGGACGAGGAGCCTCTGCGGGCCAAGGCCATGGGACTCGGAGCCAACGGCTTCCTCGCCAAGCCCTTCCAGAAGGAGCAGCTCCTGGCGACGATCAAGCAGATCGTCGGCGCCTAAGGCCCGCCGCGCATCGACCTCGACGGCAAACGCATGGATAAGCTCGTCTCGCTTCTCGCTTCTCTGCGCGCCCCGAACCGGGTTTCCGGGCGCCGGCGCTCCGGCGGCTATTCGTTCGCCGCGGCCTCGGCTATTCTCCTGGCCTCGGCGGCCGCGCTCTGGAGTTCCGGCTCGGCCGCGGCGCTTTCCTTCGCCCCGCTCGCCGTGGTGGTCTTCGCGGCGGCGGCGCTGACGGGCGCCTCGCCCCGCCGGCTGCTCGTGCTCGCGGGCTTGGGCCTCGTCCTCGCCGTGCTGCCCGCGCTCTTCGGCCCGGCCTCGGCGCAGGCCGGAGTCCCGCCGGGCCGCCTCGCGCTCGCTCTGGCTTCGGTGCTCGTCGGCGGAATCCTGGCCTCCTTGGGCGCGGCCGTTCACCTCAAGATCGAGGACGAGCGCCGGGCCGAGGCCGCGTCCGAGCGCGAGCGCTTCGAGCTGGCCCTCCGATCGGTCCGCCGGGCCCGGGACGGGGCCTACGAGACCGGCCTCGGCATCGCCGCGGCGGTGGCGGAAACCATCTCCTCGCTCCACAAGCTGGAGGGCCTCGTTTCGGGCACGGTGGACGGCATCGAGGTCTTGAGTCAGGCCCTCGGCGAGACCTCCGCCTCGAACGAGCGGATCGTCGAGTCCCAGGCCCGGGTCAAGGAGGTCCTCGCCTCGTATTCCGGCGAGGTCGCCGCCGAGTCGGCCTCGGTCCAGGCCATGGCGGGCTCGGTCTCGGCGATGGCCGAGTCCTCGCGCAGAAAGCGCGAGCAGGTCGCGAAGCTGCTCGGACTCTCGGGCGGAGCCGAAGCCAAGCTCTCCTCCATCCGCACGGCGGTCGACCGCATGATAGCCTCGGTGGGCAAGGTGGGCGAGATGAGCGGCCTCATCGCCGAGGTCGCCGACAGGACCAACCTCCTCGCCATGAACGCTTCGATCGAGGCCGCCCACGCGGGGGCTGCGGGCAGGGGCTTCGCGGTCATCGCGGCCCAGGTGCGCGCCCTCTCCGTCGAGGCCGCCGACCGTTCGCGGGTCATCTCGGCGACCCTCGCGGAGACGAGAGCCTCGATCGCCGAAACCGACCAGGCGGCTGGGGAGGCGATCTCGTTCTTCCGGAGCGTGACCGCCGAAATCCGGGGACTCGCCGCGATGTTCGAGGAGCTGCTGACGGGCATGCAATCCATGTCCACGGACTCGGCGGGAATTCTGGAATCGATCAAGCGCATCGGACTCCTGAACGAAAGCACGAAGGAGGCCGTCGTCACCTCGGAGACGAGCATCGGGCGGGCCGACGCCTCGCTGAAGACGGTCATGGAGCTGTCCGGCACCATCCGGAGCGACGCCGGCTCGATGATGCGGGCTTTCGGCGAGATGCGCGGCGTCGCCGAGCGCGTCAGGGAGCTCGGCGGCCGGAACATGGAGCATATCGAGGTCTTGGGGAAGGAGCTCGGCGGAGCCTAGCGCCCTAGTCGGGCTCGACGGCCGGCGAAGGCTCCTCCTTGTCCATGAGCCGCTCGGATATGGCGAGCAGCTCGTCCGCGCATTCGAGAGCGGCCGAGAGCACTCGGGGATCGAAGAAGCTGCGCATCTCCATGAGTATCTTCAGGGATTTTTCGTGCGAGAACGGGGACTTGTAGGGCCGCTTGGAGCGCAGGGCGTCGTAGACGTCGGCTAATGCCATGATCCTTCCGGCGATGGGTATGGACTCGCCGGCCAGTCCGCGCGGGTAGCCCGAGCCGTCCCAGCGCTCGTGATGGCAGTAGGCCACGTCCATGGCGATGTCCAGGAAGGAGTTCGAGCCGAGCAGCTCGCTCGCCTGCTTGAGCGCGCGAAAACCCAGGTAGGCGTGGCGGCGCATGACGAGGGCTTCCTCGGAGCTGAGGGAGCCGGGCTTGAGGAGTATGCTGTCCGGGATGCCGACCTTGCCGATGTCGTGCAAGGGGGCGGACTGCGCGAGGCGGTCTATCATCGCGGAGGAGAGGATCCCCTCGAAGCCCGGCTTGGTCGAGAGATTGCGGGCGATCGACAGCACGTACTCGGCGGTGCGCTGGATGTGGTTGCCCGTCTCGGGATCCCGGAACTCCGCCAGGGTGCCGAGGCTCGTGAAGGTCACCGCCTGGGTGAGAGTCAGCTCCCTCGTCCGCTCGCGCACGATCTCTTCGAGGTGGTCGCGGTGCCGTTTGAGCTCCAGGTGATTCCCGATCCGCATCTTGACTATGGAGGGGCTGAAGGGCTTGGTGATGTAGTCCAGGGCGCCCAGCTCGAGCCCCTTGGACTCGCTCTTTTCGCTGTCGAGCGCCGACAGGAAGAGAACGGGTATCTCCCTCGTCTCCTCCCCGGCCTTGAGAGCCGCGATGACCTCATAGCCGTCGATGCCCGGCATGACGATGTCGAGGAGGATGAGGTCGGGCAGGGGCGGGGACTCCACCCGTTTCAGAGCCTGCTCGCCGCTCGTGGCCACGGCGATGTCGTAGCTGTCCTTGAGAATCCCGGCGAGCAGCCGGATATTCTCCGGCGAATCGTCGACGATCAGAATCCTGGGCTTGAGGCCCGGTTCGACGGTGTCGGGGCCGAGCCGGGGGATCGAGGCCCAGATGGAATCGCTCATCGTGCTCATCTCCGTACCAAGCGGCGTGTGCGCGGCAACAGCATGAATGCCGTTTCTCCAGATAGAACGAGGTGAGACAATTTATAAATCACTTTTCTCTAAAATACCAATTCCGGGCCGAGAGGGCAAGACGCCACCGCGGCTCGGGCCGCGGCCTGCCCGGAAATGCCCGGAAATGCCCGGAAATGCCCCCGTCCCGGGGCCGGCCTCAGCTCTAGTCTGGCCGCCGATCCTGGCCGCCGCGCAGGCGCATCATGACGCCGCGCAGGGTGTCAAGCGAGCTTTCCGTATCGTAGCGCCGCACGCTGTCTTCGAGGGCCGCGGCCGCATCCTCCCCGGCGGCCTTCGCGAGGGAGGTCCGCAGGTCGCCTAACGCGTCGACCGCCGCGGCGGCTCCGCGCTCGAGCAGGCCCCCGAGCAGCTCGAGGCCGGCCAGCAGCTTCGCGTCGTCGGCTCCGTCTGCGGCTCCGCCGTCGGC
Organism: Rectinemataceae bacterium; assembly: GCA_035530095.1. Lineage (GTDB taxonomy): Bacteria > Spirochaetota > Spirochaetia > Treponematales > Rectinemataceae > JAJXZP01. The sequence goes on from DATKVK010000080.1 coordinate 7,302, forward strand.
TCCTTCTGCGGCTCCGCCGGCCGCCTCGTCCGCGAGCGGGGCCGTGGCGCCCGGGCGCCCGGGGACCGTCCCGATCCCGGCGGCCGGGCCGCCCAGGCCGGCGCCGTTTATCGAAGCGAGGACTCGCCTGAGTTCGCGGCGGAACGACTCCCCTGGGCCTCCCGCGGCGCTCTCGGGCCCTTCCCGCAGGGCCCGTTCGAACTCCGAGGCGGCGTGCCGCAGGCCGTTCGCCGAAATGTTCGAGGCCGCGCCCTTGGCCGTGTGCACGGCGAGGATGGCGTCCTGGATCTCGCCTCGCGATACGTCCGCTTCGAGTCGCGCCTCGGTCCCCGCCTGGGTCTTGACGAAGGCCGCCAAGAGTTCCCGGTACAGGGATTCGTCGCCGAGCGCGCGCTCCGTGCCTTCCCGGCAGTCGATACCGTCCAGCTCGAGTTCCATCGATGCTCTATTTTCTCCCGGAGCCCCGCCCTCCCGCCTCCGCGAGCCCGATCCGCCAGGCGTTCCGGAAGGGCCGGACGAGTCCTCCCGTCCGGGGCGGACCCAGGCGGCGACCGTCGCGATCAGCTCCTCGTAGAGGAAGGGCTTCGACAGGTAATCGCTCATGCCCGAGGCGAGGGATGCCTTCCTGTCCTCGACGAAGGCGTTCGCCGTGACGGCGATGACAGGCAGCTCGAGGAGCCCGAGCTCCTGCCTGAGAATGCGCGTCGCCTCGTAGCCGTTCATGTCGGGCATCTGGAGGTCCATGAGGACGGCGTCGAAACGGCCTTCCCCGGCGAGTCGCACCGCCTCGGCGCCGCTGGCGGCGGTGACGACTGCGGCGCCGGCCAGGGCGAGCATTTTCGCAGCCACGATCAGGTTCACCTCGTTGTCGTCGACCAGCAGTATCGTGCTCCCCTCGAGAATCGCGCTCCCGAGTCCGCCCATTGTGCCCTCCGTTCCTTCCGCCTCCTCCGCCGTTCCGCATGCTGCGGCGTCCGAGGCGCCGAACCATGCGGTGAAAGAGAAGGTCGTGCCTTCGCCCGGTTCGCTATCGACCGAGATGTCCCCGCCCATGAGCCTGGCGAGGTGCCTGCAGATCGCGAGCCCCAGGCCCGTGCCGCCGTACCTGCGCGTGATCGACGTGTCCGCCTGGGAAAAGGGCAGGAAGAGTTTCGCCCGATCGGCCTCGCGGATCCCTATTCCCGTATCGCTCACCTCGAACCTCAGGAGGACGCGGCCTTCATCGCTCCGCGCGAGGCTCACCGCGAGACCGACGTCGCCCTTCTCGGTGAACTTGACGGCATTGTCGCAGAGATTGAGGAGAACCTGGCGGACCCGCAGCGGGTCCCCGACGAGCGCGCGCGGCAGATTCTCGGCGACCTCGACCGCCATCCCGAGCCGCTTCGCCTCGAGTCTCGGAGCCAGCACGGCGGCGACGTCGTTCGTGATCTTGCGCAGATCGAAGGTGACGGACTCCAGTTCGATCTTGCCGTCTTCGATCTTCGCCATATCGAGCAGGTCGTTGATGAGTTCGAGCAGAAGCTCGGCGCTCGAGCCGATGCCCTCCAGGTGATCCCGCCGCCGGCCCCGGCCTTCCTCGTTCCGAAGCAGCTGGAGGAAGCCCAAGATCCCGTTCAGGGGAGTCCGCATCTCGTGGCTCATGGTGGCCAGGAAATCGCTCTTCGCGCGGCTGGCCGCCTCCGCGGCCGCCATGGACTTCTTGAGGCTATCCTCCATGAGCTTCCGCTCGGAGATGTCCACGTAGGAGCTGTGGACCCTGGAGAGGTCCCTCTCGTAGCCGGGTATCACCTGGAGCCGGAACAGGAGATTCTTCTCGCGGCCTTCGAGGTCGCGTATCCGGAGTTCGCTCTCGAATCGGGTTCCGCCCCCGGCGAGGCAGACGAGCTCGTCCCTGAAGACGGGAATGCTCTCCTCGGTGAAATAGCGCAGGAGCCTGAAGTCCAGCCGCGCGTCCTGCGCGTCCCCGAAGAGCCTGCGGCACGCCTCGTTCTCGTCGATCAACCGCACCAGGGCGGCGCATTCGAGCACGGCGTCGGGATTGCCCTCGAAGAAAGCGCGCGCGTCGCCCGCGCCCGATTCGCGCAGGCGGTCGAGATAGCTCTTCACCTCCGACAAATCCTGCTCCCTGATCGCCACGGAGGACGAGTCGAAGAGCGAGCGGTAGTGCGCCGTGGATTCCTCGAGCTCTTCCACCAGGCGCTCCAGATCGGCGTTGGCGCCCTGCAGCCGCCGCTCGCTCCTGCCGAGAGAGCGGGCGACGTAGGAGAGAATCAGGGTGAGTATGAGACCGACGAGGAGGCTTTGGAAGGCGACGCCGAAACGGTGGCTCATGAGTCCGA
>DATKVK010000081.1:0-2448 GCA_035530095.1 Rectinemataceae bacterium
CTCAAGGGCGTGGACATCTCCGCCTACATGCCGCGCGACTTCCCCATACCCTTCGGCGAGATCTACCACGCGGACTACCGCGCCTGGCACGCCCTCCTGAGCGCGGCCCTCGGCATCGGCGCGAGCCTGGCGGGCTCCCTCATCCCGGCCCGCCGCGCGGCCAGGTTGCCCATCGCGCAGACCCTCGGAGGCGGGCTCTAGGCGGCCGCCCTCGGGTTCGGCCCTGCGCCTCCGAGCCTCGGCCCAATCCGAGAGCGCGCAATGCGTCTCGGCGCGAACTTGTCCAGCGGGGACTTCGATGCTAGAGTGCGGGCTCGACTCATCGAAGACGGAACAGGGAGACAAGCCCGGATGCCTGGACACTACCGACCCGCCGATCGCGCCAAGCCGCGCCCGTATGTCGCACCTTCCCGGAGGACTCTCCTCGCCACGGCCTTGGTGAGGGCGGCCGGGCCGCTCTACGCCCGGGCAGCGCTCAAGCTGGACTCGATCGAGTTCAAGAACCCGGAGCGCCTCGTCGCCGCCTTCAAGGATTTCCAGGAGGGCAGGTCGCGGCTCATCCTGGCCTTCCGCCATCCCTATGGGGACGAGCCCCAGCTCCTGAGCCTCGTCTTCGATCTGCTGCTCGGCCGCGAGGCCCGCAAGCTCGGCCTTCGCCTGCCGCGGCGGCCGCACGCGTTTTTCCTCCACGACTACGCCGTGCCGCTGTGGAGCGGCGCGCTCACCCGCTGGATCCTGCCGCGCACGGGAGCCCTGCCCGTCTATCACGTCAAGTTCGACGGCGCGGGACTGAAGCGCATCAGGGGAGTCCTGCGGGAAGGCGACTGTCCGATCGCGCTCGCCCCCGAGGGGCAGATCTCCTACCGCGCCGAAACCCTCCCGCGCATCGAGTCCGGCACTGCCCGGCTGGCCTTCTGGTGCGCGGAGGAACTCGAGCGCGCGGGCCGGAGCCTGCCGGTCGTCGTGCTCCCGATCTCGGTCCACTACCGCTTCGAAGAAAATGGGGTAGGCGATGTCGAAGCCCTCGTCGCGAAGGTGGAGAAGGCGTGCGGAATGGCCCGACCCTCCGCCGCCGAGCCTCGGGCGGCGCGCTCGCTGTCGGCCCGGCCCCGGGACCGGAAGGAGCGCCGAAGGGCGCTCAAGGACCGGCTCGTCGCGCTCGACCTCGCGCTCCTCGCGCACGCGGAATCCTACTACGGCATCTCTCCCTCTGACGGTCGCCTTGGCCGGAACCAGCGGCACGCCGCCCTCCTCGAGGCCGCGCTCGCGAAGGGAGAGGGCATCTTCGGCCTCCGCCCCGAGGGCGACCGCATAGCGCGCGTCTACCGCATCCGCCAGGAGGCCTGGGACCGGATCTATCCGGAGAAGGATCCGGATTCCCTCTCGCCGCTGGGCCGCCTCCTGGCCGACCGCCGCGCGGGGGAGGCCTGGTACGCCATGCGCCACATGGAGCTCGTCGACCTGGGCCACTATCTCGACTCCGGCTATCTCGAAGGCCGCTCGGGCGACGGCGATCCCTCTTTCGGCCGCCTCGTCGAGTCGGCCTACAGCCTCGCGGACCTCGCCCAGCGCCTCGTCGGCGGCGACATAGGCACGCGCCCCTCGATCCTGCGCAAGAAGGCGTCCGTCTTCATCGGCGAAGGCCTGGACCTGGGGGCCCGCCTCCCGCACTACCGGAAGGATTCGAGGGCGGCGATCGAAGGCGCCATGGCCGATCTGTCCCGCATCTTCCTGAACAGCATAGAGGAGTTCCCCGATGACTAGAACCACGGATCATGCCGGCCGGCTTTCCCTGGGCACCAAGCTCGGATTCGGCGTCTGCGATCTGGGCGGCAATCTTTTCTTCACTGCCCTGGGCTTCTGGGCGCTCAAGTACCTCACCGACACCGTGGGCATAGCGGCGGCCGTGGCGGGCACGGTCATCATGGCGGGCAAGCTCGTCGACGCCCTCTGGGACCCCGTCCTCGGCTACCTCTCCGACCGGACGCGCACCCGCTGGGGCCGGCGGCGGCCCTATATCTTCCTAGGCTCCATTCCCCTCGCCTTCGCCATGTGGTGGTTCTTCACGAATCCCCATATCCAGAGCCCCCTCCTGCTCACCGCCTGGGCGGCCCTCTCCTTCATCGCCCTCAACGTGATCTACTCGATCGTCAACATTCCCTATTCCTCGCTCACGCCCGAGCTCACCCAGGACTACCACGAGCGCTCGAGCCTCAACGGCTTCCGCTTCATGTTCGCCGTCGTGGGCACCCTGCTCGGCGCGGCCTCCGTGCCGCCCCTCCTGGCCGCCTTCGGGGGCGTGGAGGGCGCGGACAAGAGCCTCGGCTTCTCGATGATGGGCCTCGTCTTCGGGGCGGTCATGCTCGTCACCGCGATGACGACCGCCTTTTCCGTGCGCGAGCCCGCGCGCGCCCAGGAGCCCGCGGCCCCGCCCGCGGCCCCGCCCGC
>DATKVK010000082.1:0-33523 GCA_035530095.1 Rectinemataceae bacterium
AGGACGGCTATCCTGAGCAGGGCCTTGACGTCGACGTCGTGGGGGTGCGGCGACATGGGATCCCAGAAGAAGATGACGCAATCTATCCTGCCCTCGGCGATGGCGGCCCCCAGCTGCTGATCGCCCCCGAGCGGGCCGGACTTGAAAAACTCGATCCTGAAATCCGGCGGAAGCTTATCCTTCGCCTTGGCCCGGATGGCTTCGTCGATCAGGCGTCCCGTCGTGCCCGTGCAGATCAGCTTGTGGCGGAGGAGGGTATGGTAGTTGTATTCCGTCCACTCGACGAGATCCTGCTTCATGTTGTCGTGGGCGACGAGGGCGATAGTCTTGGACTCTTGCACAGAGGGCTCCTTGTCGCGGACTCCGAGCGAGCCGCTATCGCGCCGCTCCAACCGCACCCTCCCACTATACCGATACCTGCCGCCGGCATTCCACCCGGCCTCGCCGAGCGCCGCCCCGGAGTCGGCCGCGGGCGTTAATGAATTCGTAAAACATTCTCAAAGCCTCCGTCAATTTCCCTGGGCATGTTTCACGCATCCGGAAACGGAGGAGGTCGACATGAATCGTGCGAGAATTCGAGTCTTGAACTGGACGCTGGTCGGTCTGGGAATCGCCATTCTGGCTCTCGGGGCGGCCATAGCCATCGGCATTTCGTCGACGGGAGCCTTCCCGGGGCCCTGGTTCGGCCGCGGCGGTCCAGGCTTCCACGCTTGGGGAGGCCCCGGCCCAGGGCAGGGCCCCGGCTTCGAACCCGGGTTCCGAGGCCTGTGGATGGGAATGCACATGGCGGGAGGTCTCGTCGTCCTCGCCGTGATCGCGCTGCTGGCCCTCGCGTTTTCCAGGCGGCGATTCCATCGCCCGGTGGAGCTGGGCGGACAACGCCACGAGGACGACGCCGAGGGGCTCCTCCGCGTGGAGTTCGCGGAAGGGAAGGTATCCGAGGACGAGTACCGCGGGCGCCTCGCTGCGCTCCAAGATACGAGGAGGATATAATGAGCCTGCTGTTCCTCGCTTTTGTCGCGCTGAGAATCCTGGGCCTCGCCTTCTTCGTCGCGCTCGCGATGAGGCTGGCGGCCGGCCATCGACGCCGGACGGACCCGGGCCTGGCCGCTCTCGAGCGCCGCTTCGTGACCGGGGGCCTCGACGAGAAGGAGTTCCGCCGCATGCGCGAGGTCCTGGAATCGTGATGCGCGATCTGCGGCGGAAGCCCGGAAGCCCGACGGACTTCCGGGAAACGCCGCGGACGCACGCAAGGAGTATGCGATGATGAAACGGTATCTCGCGATCGCCGTCGTGCTGGGCGCCTCCGCCCTGGCCTTCGCTCAAGCTGTGCCCCGCGGGGCGGACTTCGGCTGGGACCCCATGCACCGGGCCGGCCGGCTCTTCGACGCTCCCTACGCCCGCGCCGAAGCCGCGGCCATCAAGTCCGAACTCGGCTCGAAGCCCCTGGGAGAGCTCAGCCTCGACCAGCTCACCCCCTACTGGAACCGCATGGAGGTGGCCGTCCAAAAGGACCGCTACCTCGCGTCGACCACCTTCATGTCGCTGGGCATGCCCGGCGCGGGGCAGTTCCGCTCGGGCGACTCGCTCGCCGGAGCGGGCTTTCTGAGCCTCCATCTCGGCGTCATAGCCGGAACCCTCACCGGCTTCTACTTCCTCCTTCCCGCCGATCTGCGTTTCGACAGGATGGACTATCTGCACAATTCCATGGCCTCCATCGGCGATACGTGGAGATCGCACAGCATCGCGGATTTCCTTCCCTCCATGGGAATCATGCTAGCCGGCGCCATAGTCGACGCGGGCGTGCGCGTCTGGTCGGCCCGCTCGGCCTACGAGGACGCCAAGTCCGCCATCGACACGGGGAAGCTGCGCTTCGAGCCCATCGCCGTGCCCGGCTTCCTGGGCATGGGCATGCGATTCTGAATGACGATCAAGCGCCGCATCCGCATCGCGCTCACCCTCATGATCGTCGTGCCGGCGGCGCTCATGGCCCTCGTCTTCGGCATAGCGAGCCGGGGCTTCGAGCGCATGGGCGCCTACGGTCCCCGCGCCTACGACCCCCGTGCCTACGACCCCCGTGCCTACGGCCCCGGGGCTTTCGGTCCGAGCGGCTTCATCGCCGAGTTCAACCGCCTGGTCATGGACGATCCCGCGGCCCTCGCCGATCCCGCCAGACTCGCCGAGCTGAACGGCCTGCTGGGGAAAGACAGCCGGGCGGGCTGGGCGATCCTTCGCGACGGAGAGAGTGTGTACGCCTCCCCGGGCTACGCCGGGGAGGCCGTGGCGGCGAAGGCGGCCGGGGCGGCCGGGCCGACGGGGCCGGTCGCCGGATCAGCGGGCCCCCGCGGTTTTCGGGGCGACCGGGACCTGCCGGCGTTTCACTGGTCGTTTCGCTACCCCGACGGCTCGTCGGGGCTCCTGGTCTTTCGCCAGCCGGATTGGCGCCGGCCCCTGTTCGAGGCCGCGCACCCGGCCTTCCTCGCCGTCATAGCCCTGCTCGTGCTCTGCAACGGCCTCCTGAGCTGGTGGGCGGCTTCCGGCATCGTCGGCCCCCTCGCCCGCCTCAAGCAGAGCGCCCTGCGCGTCGGCGAGGGCGACCTCGACTTCAGGCTCGAGAGCACGGGCGACGACGAGCTCGGCGAGGTGGCCGCCGCCTTCGAGACTATGCGCGCCAAGCTCCTCTCCTCGCTCCGGCGCCAGGCGGCCGAGGAGACCGCGCGCAAGGAGCTCGTGGCCCACGTGTCGCACGACCTGCGCACCCCCGTGGCGATCATCCGAGGCCACGCCGAGGGCCTGCGCGACGGTGTGGCCTCGACTCCCGCCATGCGCGAGCGCTACGTCGCCGCCATCCTCGACCGCTCGCGCGAGCTCGAGGCCCTCATCGAGCTCCTGTTTTCCTATGCGCGCCTCGACCTCGAGGACGCGGCGACGCGGATCGGCCGCCTGAGTCTCGCGCCCTTCCTGCGGGATCTGCGCGAAGCCCTCGCCCAGTCCTTCCCCTCCGCCCGGATCCGGCTCGCGGTCGATCCCGAGGCGGGCGACGGAACGTTATGCGACGCATACGTCGCGGCGGCCGATCCCGAGCGCACGCGCCGGGCGGTCACGAACCTCGTGGAGAACGCGGTCAGGCACGGCGGCCGCGGCGAGGTCGCGATCGAACTGCGCCTGCGCGCCCTGAGCGGCGCCGTCGAGCTCGACGTGTCCGACGACGGCGAAGGCGTGAGCGACGAAGACCTGCCTCGGCTCTTCGAGCCCTTCTTCCGCGGCGACCGCTCCCGGGGCCGGGGAGGGTCTGGACTCGGCCTCGCGATAGTGCGAAAGATCATGGAGACGCAGGGCGGCGCGGCCCGGGCCGCCCGGGCGGCTTCGGGCGGGCTCGAAGTGACCCTCGCTTTTCCCAAGGCGGATGCGGATGGCGAAGCGGATACTGATAGTAGAGGATGAGGAACAGCTCTCCTCGCTCGTCGCGGACTACCTGCATGCGGACGGCTTCGAGGCCGAGGTCCGCGCGGACGGCCGCTCGGGGCTCGAGGCCGCGCTGGCCGGCGGCTTCGACCTCGTCCTCCTCGACGTCATGCTGCCCCTCATGGACGGCTTCGAGGTCTGCCGCGCCCTCCGCGCCGAGAGCGACATCCCCGTGCTCATGCTGACCGCCCTGCGCGAGGACGGCGACAAGATCCGCGCGCTCGGGCTCGGCGCGGACGACTACGTCACCAAGCCCTTCAGCCCGGCCGAGCTCGTCGCCCGGATACGGAGCCACCTCGCGCGCTACGACCGCCTCACCGGACGCGGCGAAGGCGCGGCCGAGCGCTGGTTCCGCGACGGGAAGATCGAGGTGAACCAGGCCTCGCGCCGCGTGCGCCGCGACGGAAGCGAGGTCGCCCTCACCGCCAAGGAGTTCGAGCTCCTCCTCCTTTTCATGCGCAACGCCGACCGCGTCTTCGCGAAAGACGATATCTACGAGCGCCTCTGGGGCGAGGAGCACTACGGCGAGAGCTCGACGGTGGCCGTCCACATCCGCAGGCTCCGCGAGAAGATCGAGGACGACCCCTCGGAGCCCCGGCGCATCGAGACGGTCTGGGGCATGGGCTACCGCTGGAAGGGCGGTCTCTGACCGAGCCGGAACCGCACTTGAACAAGAAGGGCCGCGGTGCTAGGTTCGCTCCCCATGGACAGCATCGTCATATTCACCGCCCAATACCTCTTCCTCGTCATCGTGGCGGCGGAGGGAGCCTACCTCCTCGCCTACCACCGCCGCGAATGGCTCAGGCTCCTCATCGCGGCCGCGGCGATAGGCGGCGTCGCGCTCCTCATATCGCGCATCGCGAACGCGCTCATCCCCGACCCGCGGCCCTTCATCGTCGGCGGCTTCACCCCCCTCATCCACCACTCCGCCGACAACGGCTTCCCCTCCGACCACACCCTGCTTCTGGCGGCCACCGCCGCGGTGACGCTGATCGCCAATCGGCGCGCGGGAATCATCGGCGCGCTCTTCGCGCTCATCGTCGGCCTCGCCCGCGTCTACGCCGGCGTCCACCACCTGCTCGACATCGCCGGCAGCTTCGTCATCGTCGCGCTCTCCGGCGGAATCTACGCCCTGGCGCTCCGCCTGCCGCGCCGCAGGGCATGATGCCGGCGATATCCGCTCAATCCTTCCAGCCGGCGGGTTCGTCCTTTCTGACCGACTTCTTCGTCGCTTCCTGATCGCCGAATTTTTCGCGGTACTCCCGCGCGAGCTCTTTCTTGTCGACGCTCCAGGCCGAAAACGACTCGATGATCTTTCGGTACCTGCCGATGCGTTCCTCGATGAGGCTCATCTTCCTCTTGGCGTCGTATGCCCAATCCGAGTCGGGATACTCGTGAGCGACGATGCTGAAATAGTAGTAGGCCTTCGGAAACAGCTTCACCAAGTCCATGACCTTCTGCCTGATGATCCGCTGCTCTTCTTCATGTCCGGCGATCGGGGTAGTGAGCGCCTCGCCGGCGGCGAAATGCCAATGGGATGGGTGAATCATCATGTAGTGCTTCATGCCGGCCTTGTAGAAGGCATAGGCCTGGTCCGAATACCGGGACGGGAGATCGCCGCCTTGGGGACCGGCGCGGCTTTTCTCGCTCTTCCGCGGCGGCGAAGGCGACTGCGGCGAAGGCGAGGACGACCTGTCGAGCAGCCGCCTGTAGGCCCGGCAAACCTCGACGAAAAGATCGTGGCGCTCCAGAGCCTCGCCCGCGGGGCGCACATCGGGGTGAAGCTCCTTCGCCCGTCTCCTGAAGGCGCTCTTGATGGCTTGAATATCGTCGGTCTCGGCGATTCCGAGAATCCGGAAATCGCTAATCATCGCGGATCACTCCGATAAACCAGTGGCTGTTCGCTAGTGAAGTCCATCGAGGCTTTCCCAAAATCGTCAGCCTTTTAAAAAGCTGCCATCATGAGGAGGAGGTATTCTTGGACTTCCTCCGAAGAAGCCGATACGACTGCCTCGCCGAAAGCAAAAACAGGGCGGCGATCAAGAGATAATCGATTACATCACGCTTCTCGTTGAAAGCGAATGCGAGCAAGGCCACGGCTATGGTAATCAGCCATGCCCCGATCACCCAGAATAGATCCGCTCTTTCCCTTGCCATGACATCCCTCCTTCCGAACGCGAGCCATCGCCGAATCGTCCCGGGGACCCGGCCATCGCGATCGGCCATGAGCCGGCGTGCTTTCCCCTCCGAAGCGGGCTCGCGGAGAGGGCGCACACGGCTCCGGAGGCAGGATCGGCATCATGGACTCGCTCTCGGCGACCTCCCTGTCGCCTCGCTCCGATTCGCGCTCACATGATCGCGCTCATCGGAGCCGCGACTCAAGTCCCCCAAGCCAGTGACGGCACTAGAACCTGAATCAGAGTTGGCCCATATTTCAGCACGTATCATCTAGTCTCGTTACCTATCGAACGACACGCGGCTGAAAGGAATCAGCTCTCGGTCGTCTAGCCATAGTGTATCATTCGCTATCATGGGTAACATGCTCGACTAGTGCCGGTGAAGTCGAAGGCCAGGGGCGGAAGAGACGAGGATCGGGGGCGATCATGCCCTCTATACTCCCCGCGGGGCGGGGCGCTTCACTCTTGAAGCAGCTTATAATTTCTTATTCACGACTCTATTCTGTTTTTTCTGCCTCTCTCCTTTCCGAAGTGCATTCCCGCCAAAGAAAGCGGTTAGCAGAGTACCGATCGCGGTGATGACAGCGGCGATCCCTAGCCCCTCTTTTCCCAATGCTATTAGGGTGAATCCGCCGAGCAACCCAACCATTCCAAGGATAAAGGCATATGTCTGCCCCTTGTCGGCACGCCTGCTGTCGCCAGCAATGACGAATTTCTCAAGTTCCTGTCTATGATGAGTCTGTTCCTCTAGGAGCCCTACTATCTTTGTGGTCGCCCCGGGACTGAGCGCCTCTATGCGTTCTAGATCCTCTGGTCGTGGGAGTATGCTATTATTTATGCTATAGGAATTAACGAGAGCATTGATATTCTGGGGAGCGGAAGCGTCGTCCCTATCGAGCGTGCGCCTACGCTTTGCTTGTCTTTGCCTCATTCTCGAAGTTTTTGACTACGAATTTGAAATCATCCCCTATAGCAAGCCAATCGGAAAGGATAGCTCTTCGGTCTGCCTCTGGCATGGATGGAGAAGTATTGTATTCCTGCATGACCCCAAAGAGGTCAATGACACGGCCCGCTCCTTCCAAGAAGGACGGTCTAGCAAACAGGAAATCGCTCATCAATCACCTCTGAAACAAATTTAATGGCTGTGGCCAAGAAATCAAGATAATAACTCAATTTGATTACATTAAACCATTCTTTGGCCAATCTCAGCAATCCTCTTCTACTCATTTATCGGCAATTCGTCTTCTCCGACGAGGTGTGATTCCGTATTCAGGCTATGCGGCATGCCGGGCGGCGACGTCCGGCATGTTCATAAGGCGCCGATTGGGAAAGGCAATTGGCGAGGTGTGGAAGGTCCGGATGGCAAGGAGTGGAAAGAGAGGCGGACGGGGAACACGTAGTCACTCTCCCGCGTCCAGAATCCGCGGAGGTATTCGAGCGCGTCAGGATTCGCGGCGTTTGCCATCACGCCCTCGCGCAAGAGGGCCTCAGCCTTGCGCGCTACGGCGGCCGGAGACTTCGCGCCGGGGAAGGTCTTTGTCTTTACGATCTTGCCTTCGGTGTCGTAAAACCGCGCCATGTAGACGCGCTCCGCGGCGGTCGTGCGCTCTACAATACAAAACGGAGCCCGCGCCATACTCTCTCCTTGACTACCTGAGGTAAGTTTCCAGGTAAGTCAAGCTGAAAATGGGCGGACTCCGTTTGTACGGTCGTCCAATAAGTCCTTGTCTAGTAAAACTGCCCGGAGGGGGACTTGAACCCCCAAGCCAGTGACGGCACTAGAACCTGAATCTAGCGTGTCTGCCAATTCCACCATCCGGGCGACTGTCGGGCGGAACCACGTGAGCCTCTTTAATACCCTCGGAGAGCGTCGCGAGTCAATTCCCCGGGATGGGTATCCGCGAAAAGCTCTCAGCGCCGGCGGTCGAGGACCGAGGAAAAGTTTCCGAACTCGATGCTCAGGGCCGGACGGATGGGGGCGTCGGGGCTTCCATCGGAGAGGACGCTCACGGCGAGGAGTACGCCGAAGTCGGACGAGAGCCGAGCCCCCAGGCCGAGGGCGGCATCCAGGCGGGGCGGCCAAAAGTCCATCGTGGGATCGCCCTCCACGCTCACGATTCCCCCCGAGAGATTCTGAAGCAAAAAAAGGTCGCCGCCCAGCACATCGCTGAGTTCGCCTATATGCTCGCGCAGTTCGAGGCTCAGGGCGGCGGCGCTCTCGCCGATATCCCGGCCGTTCTGGGGCTCGAGACCGTAGAACATGCCCGAGCGGCGCAGGCTGAAGTAGTGCTCCGGCGGCAGGCCGGAGCCCGAGGGCAGAAAAGCCCGGAAGTCCGTCCCCGCGAAAGCGTCGAGCCCCAGGCTCAGGGAGTCCGAGAGCGGCACGGCGCCGCCGGCCTCGCACTCGCCCGTGACGAAGGACAGCTGCCCCCCGAAGGCGGGATCCGCCCAGCGGCCCAGGGCGTTCGCGTAAAAGCCGCGCTCGGGGAAAATGATCACGCGCCTCGTGTCGACCTGCAGCTCGAGGCCCAGCTCCGCCAGGTCCGCCCGGCCTCCCGAATAGTTCAAGCTCTCGAACGACCAGAGCGCGCGCAGATCGGTCTGGCGCGTAAAAGCCAGGCCCGCCCAGACGCCGCCGCCGGCGCAGCTGTAGCCGGAATCGACCTGGAGATTCCGGCCGATCGTGTAGGAGTCGTTCTGGGCCTGGTATCGCCCGAAAGGCTTGATCGCGAAATAACCGAGCGGCTGCATATATTCGGCGTAGGCTTCGGTGCGCCCGATGAAGGTGCTCTCGACGAAGAGGGCCGAGCCCTTCCCGCTCAAGTTGCGCGCCAGAAGCGCCGGCGAAATGTAGGCCTCGGTTCCGCCCAGGGACGACATCACCGTCCGGAAGTCTCCGCCCACGAGCAGCATGTCGTCCGGCAGCGACTCGGGTACGAGACTGAGCAGGGCCGTGGCTCGATCTCCGTCGCCGCCGGGGACGGGCAGGAGATCGAGCTTCACGAAGTCGAAAAGCCCGGTCGCGAAAAGAGCGTCGATGGCCGCCTTGACCTGCTCGCGCGGGACTCTGTGGCCGACGATGGGCGCGAAGGCGGCGCGGGCTATGCTCACGTCGCCCGGACTCGCCCCCTCGACCGCCAGCCGCTCGATGATCGGCGGCTTATGGTACGCGCGCCGGTTGGCCTGCTCGTCGGGCTTCACGAGGGGGCGCCGCGCGGCTATCCGGTCGGCGAGGGCGCGCAACTCGGGCATCGCCCGCTCGCCGGCCTCGCGCCCCCGCTCGATGAGCGCCGCGGCGTCGGTGTAGCTGCCGGCGTTGAAGCCGTGCAGGTCCGTCACGATGAGGAGATCGGCGTCCTTCTCCGCCTGGCGCATATTCTCCTGCATGATGATGCCGAAAGCCTGCGAGCTGATCGACACGGCCGACTGCAGCTCGGCCGAGTCCTTCGCGAGCGGCGTGCGCGCTTCCACCGCGATCACGATGTCGGCCCCCATCCGCCGCGCGACATCCACGGGCATGTTGTCCACGATGCCGCCGTCCACGAGCGAGCGCCCCTCGTAGTCGTAGGGCCTGAAGAGGCCGGGGATCGACATGCTCGCGCGCATGGCCTCGGCCAGCGAGCCCGAGGAAAAGACCACCTTGTCGCCCGTGAGGATGTCCGCGGCCACGGCCCGGTAGGGGACCGGCAGCTTGTCGAAATCGCGCACGGTCAGGTCGTGGAGCGTCAGTTCGGTCAGGAGCGAGAGCACGTTCTGCCCCCGCAGGAGGCCGGAACTCGCGTCGAAGCCGTGTCTGCCGAAGCCGATCCTGAACGGATACTCGTGCTCGAGCATCCGGTAATAGCGATCCCCGGGGCTGTCCCGGCGCTCGTTGAAGACACCGCTCCAATCGATGCCCTCGACGATCCTTTCCATGCGCTCGGGCGAATAGCCCGCGGCGTACAAGCCGCCGACGATCGCGCCCATGCTCGTGCCGAGCACCATGTCGATCGGGATGCCGGCCCGCTCTATCTCTTCGATGACCCCGATATGGGAGATGCCGAGGGCCGCCCCTCCCGAGAGCACAAGGGCCACGCGGGGCCGCGGCATGGCCGCGATCGAAGCCGATAGTCCCGCCGGCTCGGCGGGAGCGTCCTGGGAGCAGAGCGGCGTTCGCGGACCGACGGCGCAGAGGAGAAGGCTGAGGAGAAGGAGATGCGGAAGGCGATTTTTCATCGAAAACCCCGTTGTGAGCTTCGGGATTACTATGCCTCCGGGAAAGGAAATCTACAAGACATGGTGTTACGAAGACTGTTGATGAAGGGAACGGCCTTTATTCGAGGTAACAAGACCCCGCCTGGACCGCGACTCCTCGTGGCGTCCCCAAGCTTCGGAACACTACCCTCCCTGCGCCGCGCGGATGAGGATATCGAGATAGCGTTTCCTCGAAGAAGTGGGCTGCCGCCTATGAATGGCCCGCCTCGCCGGACGGGCAGGGCGAACTACTGCTGCGGCGAAGGCATCATGGTATCTCGGTAGACCCGCCACGAGCCATCGGCCTGCATCTTGAAGATAGTCAGAAAGACGCCGGTGTCGGTGGCGGGGCTGCCGCCCGCCCGCGGGTGCGCCACGATCGTGTATTTTCCCCGGGCCCAGCCGAAGTCTCCGGCGAGCTGGTATTCCTCGATCTTGACCTCGAACTTGTCGAAGACGACCGCCTTGTCCTTCGCCTGCCGCTGAGCCTCGATAGTCTTCCGCCCCACGGCGGTCGGCCGGCCCGCGGCCATCTTGATCGCGTCCTGGTCCCAGAGCGCTCCGAACTTGGCCGAGTCGGCCGAGAAGCTCGAGTCCGACCAGGCCTGGAAAATCTCATCCACCGCGGCCTTGAAGGCGGCCGTCTCCGTCTGGCCCGCCACGGCCGCGCCGGCCACGAGAAGCATTGACGCCAGGAAGATCGATACCGCCGTTCTGGATAGCGATGTTCTCATCTTTTCCTCCTCGTCTGCAATGTCAACTTCCATACATGAAAAAGGCCGAGATTCCCGCTTTGGCGAGCAGCCCACCTCGGTTCTCAATCTCAGCGATTCCACCGTCCATCGCATCGCAACGGCCCAGGGTCGCGGGGCCCGAAGCGAATTGCCGCCATGATTCCCCGCGCCCCCCTCGGGGCGGGTATCGACCGTCCCGGCATCGCCCGGCCCGCGAGTTAAGCTTTTTTATCTTTATTTATAGCGCAATCCCCGTGGGCAGGCAAATTCCCGAACGTTTTCGCTGCGGTCCTGGCGCCGCTTCGCCGGACCCTTCCGGCAGGGATAGGATGGAAGGCCGCCGCAGCCTCCGGTGCGCCGCCCATGCCCCGGCCGCCGTCGCGCAGCCCCGCAGACACAGTTTCACCTGATGAAACCATCGTTTCGCATCTTGCGAGTTGGCGGGAACCGCGGTAGTATCCAGCTACGCAATTCATCATCCATCATGCGCGCGCAAGGAGTTGCCATGCAGCTGTCCAGGTACTCGGGCGATCTATCCACCATCGATTATCTGAGCCTTCTCGTCGTCGATTTCGTCGGGCAGGTCCATTCCGTTTCTCTTCCCAGAAGCTACATCACGGACAAGGTCCTCAAGAACGGCATCGGCTTCGACGCCTCCAACTTCGGCTTCGCCCAGGTCCACGCCAGCGACATGGTCGCCATCCCCGACCTCTCGACCGGCTTCGTCGAGGAAAAGGACGGCTACCGCATTCTCCACGCCTTCTGCGACGTCTGGACCACCTCGGGCCAGAGCTTCGACCAGTACCCGCGCACCATCGCCCGCACGGCCCTCGAGCAGCTGAAGTCCAGCGGCCTGGGCGACGAGGCCAAGATGCTCGTCGAGCTCGAGTTCTACGTCTTCGACGACGTCCGCTACTCCACCACCGTCGGCCACTCCTACTACTTCGTCGAGAGCGCCGAGGGCATCGGCGAGGACTACGAAGACATTCCGCGCTTCGGCCTCGCCAAGGGCTACCACCGCCTCGGGCCCGACGACCGCTACAATCTCCTGCGCAACAAGGCCGTCGAGGCCATGGAGGCCGCCGGCATCCCGGTCAAGTACCACCACCACGAGGTGGCCGCGGCCCAGCTCGAGATCGAGCTCAACTTCATCTCCCTGCCCGGCGCGGCCGACGCCGTCGCCCTCTCCAAGTGGATCATCAAGACCTGCGCCGACGAGCTGGGGCTCTTCGTCACCTTCATGCCCAAGCCCATGTACAAGATCGCCGGCTCGGGCATGCACGTCCACCAGTACATCGAGAAATCCGGCGCCTCGATCTTCCCCGGCGAAGGACTCTACGGCCTCTCCGCCACCGGCCTTTCCTACACCGCCGGCATCCTAGAGCACGCCCTCTCAGGCTCGCTCCTCGCCTGGTCCAACCCCAGCACCAACTCCTACCGCCGCCTCGTGCCCGGCTACGAGGCCCCGGTCAGCGCCACCTTCGCCCAGGGCTCCCGCGCCGCCGCCGTCCGCATCCCCGGCTACCTCAAGAAGGGCGAGGCCCGCATCGAGTTCCGCACCGGCGACGCCACCGCCAACGTCTACTACTTCCTCGCCGCCATGCTCCTCGCCGGCCTCGACGGCGTAAAGCGCAAGCTCGACCCCGTCGCCAAGGGCTACAACATCCCCAAGGAGACGCCCAAGAACACCTTCCCCACGGGCCTCTACCACGTCCTCCGCGGCCTCAAGAAGGACAACGCCTATCTCGCCTCGGTCTTCCCCCAGGAGCTCATCGACGGCTGGATCGCCCTCAAGGAAAAGGAAGCCGAGTACGTCTACAACGCCCCCGTGCCCCAGGAGTACGAACTGTACTTCTGATCGGCGCCCGGCCAGGCTCGCGAAATAGACAGAGAGCGCCCCGGCTCGGCCCCACCGGTCGAGGCGCCGCCAGGGATGGGTCATATAGGAAGGGGGGAAGTCTCCCCCTCGGGCGAGCCTCCTCGCCGCGCGCTTTCCCGCCGGCGCCCGCGATGCCGCAGGATGGCGGCGCACCCTGCCAGGACGGCGCGCCTGCGGGGTCTCGCCCTGCCCCCTTGAGCGGGGCACGGTCCGCCCTGCGGCGGCCCCGCAACGCCCCGCGGCCGGACGCGCGCCGCACCCGCCCTCGCACAGATGCCTGCTTTGGGCATCGAGCGCGACTGTTCTTTAAAATACTGCCCCACGTGCGGGGCGCCCTCGGATTTATGAACCGAATATTGGAAGCGCGACTTCGAGGACTTTTAGCAAAGGCTGTCCCGGGGCGGGGCGCCGACGGACGCGCGCCGAGCGATTCCGCAGGCGATCGCGTGCGATCGCCGAGGACCAAGCGAGACGCGCGGAAGTCGAGCGGGGCCCTGCCCCGGGAATAGGATCTGATCAATGGCGATCGAAGTTGATTTACATTTCGGGAGGTACAGATGGGAATCGAAACATTGATGGGTGACGAAGCGATAGCGCTCGGCGCCATCCACGCGGGCCTGTCGGCGGCCTTCGCCTACCCCGGCACGCCCTCGACCGAGATCATGGAGTACTACCAGGACTACGTCGCCCGCAAGGGCGGCATCGTCGCGCAGTGGTGCTCGAACGAGAAGACCGCCTACGAGTCGGCCCTGGGCGCCTCCTACGCCGGCCGCAGGACCACGGTGTCCATGAAGCACGTCGGCCTCAACGTGGCTGCCGATCCTTTCATCAATTCCGCCTTGGTCAAGATAAAGGGAGGCCTCGTCGTCATCGTGGCCGACGATCCGGGCATGCACTCCTCCCAGGACGAGCAAGACTCGCGCTGGGTGGCCGAGTTCGCCCGCGTGCCCTGCTTCGAGCCCGCCGACCAGCAGGAAGCCTACGACATGACCCGCGAGGCCTTCGAGCTCTCCGAGCGCGTCTCGAGCCCCGTGCTCATCCGCATTCCCACCCGGCTGGCCCACAGCCGCGCCGCCGTCGAGCTCGCCGAGCCGAAGGCGCAGAACCCGATATCCAAGGCCCCGGATCCCAAGGGCTGGCTCCTCATGCCCGCGGTGGCGCGCCGGCTCTGGAAGGATCTCGTCGGCAAGTACGAGAAGCTCCGCGCCGAGTCCGAGGCAGCCGCCCTCATCGAGCCGGGCTCGAAGGAGCTGGGCGTCATCACGACCGGCGTGGCCCTGCTCTACTACCGCGAGAACCTGGGCGACCTGAAGGTGAAGCCCAGCCACCTCCACATCGGCCGCTACCCTCTGCCCTACGCGAAGATCCGGGAGTTCGCCTCCGGCGTTAAGAAGGTGGTCGTGCTCGAGGACGGCTACCCCTTCGTGGAGCGCATGCTGCGCGGCGTCGGCCTCTCCGGCCTCGCGATCGCCGGCAAGGAGACGGGCGAGGTGCCGGTCACGGGCGAGCTCGACCCCGACAACATCCGGCCGGCCCTCGGCCTGCCGGCCCGCGAAGGCCAGGCCTGCCGCGACCTCGCCATTCCCGGCCGGCCGCCCCAGCTCTGCCAGGGCTGTCCCCACGGCGACTCCCTCACCTTCCTCAAGGAAGCCCTGGCGGGCTATCCCCTGCACACGGTCAACAGCGACATCGGCTGCTACACCCTCGGCGCCCTGCCGCCCTACGAGGCGGTCGAGACGGTCGTCGAGATGGGCGCCTCCTTCGGCATGGCGCGCGGCGCGGCCGAGGCGGGGCTCACCCCGGCGGTCGGCGTCATCGGCGACTCCACCTTCTTCCACTCGGGCATCCCGAACCTCGTCGACGCGGTGTCGCACAACACGAACGTCAAGTTCATGATCGTCGACAACGCCACGACCGGCATGACCGGCGCGCAGCCGACGATCATGCCCTCCGAGAAACTCAAGGCCATCGCCCTGGCGGTCGGCGTCCACCCCGACCACGTGCACGTCGTCAAGGCCCACCGGGCCAACCACGCCGAGAACGTCGAACTCATGAAGCGCGAGCTCGCCTACGAGGGCGTCTCCGTGGTCATCGCGTTCCGCGAATGCCTCGAGTACCTGAAGAAAGCGAGGAAGGCATGAAGTACGACATCATCCTCTGCGGAGTCGGCGGCCAGGGAGGCATCTCCGTCTCCGTCGTCATAGCCCAGGCAGCCATGGCCCAAGGCCTCCACGTGAAGCAGTCCGAGGTCCACGGCATGGCCCAGAGAGGCGGCGAGGTGCTCGCCCACCTGCGCATCTCCGACGAGCCCGTCGCGAGCCCCCTCATACCCAAGGGGAGCGCCCAGCTCATCCTCGCCTTCGAACCCCTCGAAGCCCTCCGCTACCTGCCCTGGCTCGAGAAGACGGGACAGGTGGTCACCGCGACCGCTCCGATCAAGAACATCCCGAACTACCCCGACATGGAGGCGGTGCTCGGCGAGATCAGGGCCCTGCCCAATGCCACCTTGCTCGACGCCGACGCCATGGCCCGCGAGGCCGGCAACGCGCGCGCGGCCAACATGGTCCTCGTGGGCGCCGCAGCCAAGCTCCTTCCCCTCAAGGTCGAGAGCATCGAAAAGGCCATAGCCGACACCTTCGCCCGCAAGGGCGAGGCCGTCGTGGCCGCGAACCTGAAGGCATTCGAGCATGGACGAAAAGCGAATCAGTGACATCGTGCAACGCGTCCGCGCCGAGGGGCGCGACGCTCTCACCGAGGTGGAGGGTCTGGGCCTCCTGGCCGCCCTCGGCCTGGAGGCCCCCCGCCATCACTTCGTGAAGGGTTCGGCCGAAGTGGCCGCCCTCGCTCCCTTCCCGGGCGAGCGGGCGGTGGTGAAGGTCATCAGCCCCGAGATCCTGCACAAGACCGAGGTCGGCGGCGTGGCCATCGTGCCCAACACGAAAGAGGAGATCCGCAAGGCCATGGCCGCGATGGAGGCCAAGTTCACGAGCCAGCGGGTCGACGGCTACACGGTCAACGAGTTCGTGCCCTACGAGCCCCGGCTCGGCCACGAGATGATCGTGGGCATGCGCTTCGCCAAGGACTTCGGCCCCGTGATCTCCTTCGGCCCCGGCGGCATCTACACCGAGTTCCTGGCCTCCACCTTCAAGGCGGGGGCGGCCAACGTCTTCTTCTCGTCCGCCATAGCCGACCGCGCCCTCGTGGAGCGCGAGCTGTCGCGCAACGCGGTCACCACCCTCGTGGCCGGAGGCCTGCGCAACACGAAGCCCGCGATCGCCGCCTCGCGCATAGCCGACGTGGTGGAGGCCTTCGTCAAAGCCGCCCCGAGCCTCGCCGCGACGGGCGTCCTCGAATTCGAGGTCAACCCCTTCGTCATTGCGGGCAAGGCTTCCGAGGGGACCGCACGTCTCGTCGCGCTCGACGTCCTCGTCAAGGTCGGCGAGCCCGGCGGCGCGGCTGCCGGCGCCGCCGGCGCGGGAGAGCTCGGCCTCGAGGGGGGCCGCGTAGTCAACCTCAAGCAGGCCCGGCGGCCGCTGGCCAAGATCGACGCCCTCCTCCGGCCCGCAAGCGCCGCCGTGATCGGCGTCTCCGAAAAGGGCATGAACAACGGCCGCATCATCCTGCGCAACCTCCTCGAGAACGGCTTCGACCCGAAGCGGCTCTACGTGGTCAAGCAGGGCCCCGCCGAGATCGACGGCTGCCGCTGCGTGCCCGACGTCGCCTCCCTGCCCGAGAAGGTCGATCTCTTCGTCCTCGTCATCCCGGCCTCCCAGGCGCCCCAGTGCATCGCCGAGATAGCCGAGACCGACAAGGCCCAGAGCGTCATCGTCATCCCCGGCGGCCTCGAGGAGAAGGCCGGCACCGAGGCCATCGTCGGCCGCATGCGCACGGCCCTGGAAAACTCGCGCTCCGGCCCCGGCGGCGGTCCGCTCATCAACGGCGGCAACTGCCTCGGCGTGCGTTCGGTCCCCGGCAGGTACAACACCCTCTTCATCCCCGAATACAAGCTGCCCATGCCCAAGGGCCGCGTCGCGCCCGTGGCCGTCGTGTCGCAGTCGGGCGCCTTCGCCATCTGCCGCATCTCCAAGCACCCCCTCGTCAACGCCAAGTACGTCATCACCTGCGGCAACCAGATGGACGTGACCATCGGCGACTACCTGGAGCGCCTCGCGGACGACAAGGAACTCGAGCTATTCGCGGTCTACGTCGAGGGCTTCAAGCCCCTGGACGGCGAGAAGACCCTCCGGGCCTGCAAGAAGATCGTCGACTCGGGCCGGGACGTCATCTTCTACCGCGCCGGCCGCACCGCCGCGGGAGCCGCGGCGAGCGCCAGCCACACGGCGAGCATCGCCGGCGACTACCCCGTGACGCGCTCGCTCCTGCGGCAGATCGGCGTCATAGTCGCCGAGAGTCTCGACGAGTTCGACGACGCGGTCACCACCTTCGCCCTCCTCCGCGGCAAGAAGGCCGCGGGCAGGCGCCTCGGCGCCGTGTCCAACGCCGGATTCGAGTGCGTCGCCTTCGCCGACAACCTCGGCGCCCTCCAGCTCGCGAGCTTCGCGTCCCCCACAGCGACCAAGCTCGAGAAGGCCTTCGCCGAGGCGCGGATCAGCGAGATCGTCGACGTGCACAATCCCATCGACCTCACCCCCATGGCGGGCGACGGCGGCTACGATGCCGCCTTCCGCGCGGTCATGGAGGACCCGAACGTCGACTGCGGCATCGTCGGCGACGTCCCCCTCACCGTAGCCATGAACAGCCTCGCTTC
Source organism: Rectinemataceae bacterium (assembly GCA_035530095.1). Classification (GTDB taxonomy): domain Bacteria; phylum Spirochaetota; class Spirochaetia; order Treponematales; family Rectinemataceae; genus JAJXZP01. Next base: position 17,257 of record DATKVK010000082.1, read on the forward strand.
CGACCCCGACGTCCACGGCGAGGACGTCACGCGAGAGGACGCCCTGCCCGCCCGCTACGGCAAGCTCATGGCCGCGACGGACAAACCCTGGGTAGTCGTCATCGACGTCGGCGCCCTCTACGATCCCCTAGCCCTCGAATTCGAGCGCCTCGGCATCCCCGTCTTCCGGACCGCGGACCGCGCGCTCAAGATGTTGAACGTATGGATCAATGCCAGACTCGGGAAGTGACGTTCCGCGGTCCGGAAGACGCCCTGTGACGCCCGTTCCGGCGAAAGCCGGAACGGGACGGCCGTAGCGCAGGTCGCCGAAGGCGACCAACGCCCAACCCCTTCCTTGCGCTCCTGATCGGCGTACTCGCCTATCGACGGTACGGACCCTTTCGCTCCGCCTGCCGCGTCAAGCGATGGAGCGTCTCGGCGTTGCGCCCGCTTCCCGACCTCCGATGAAACTGTAATTGCTTCCCCCATAGCCATATCCTCTCGGGGCGATTCAATCTCAAATACTGGAGACGGTGCCGGCGGAGCATCTTGCAGTCGGGGCAGGCGGGCGGCGAGCCGCGCATGAAACTTTGGTGGAAACGCGCAATAGCAATTGCCAAAACGCGAGGGCAGATTATAATCGGGAAATCATCAGATTCCCCATGTAAGGAGGAAGCATGAAGAAGTTTTTGGTCGCGACGACGATTCTCGCCCTCGCGATGGGCTTCGTCGGAGCCCAGACAGTGAAGAATCCCGACACGTTCGTGACGGCGTCCTTTGGCGACGCGGTCAGCCTGGACCCGGCGGTCGCCTACGACAACGTCTCCTGGGCCATCCTGCACGTCGTCTACAGCCGCCTCATCGCCTACGACGGGACCTCTCTCGACAAGTTCGTCCCCGATGTCGCGGTCGCTGTCCCGACCGTCGAAAACGGCGGTATCTCCAGGGACGGGCGCACCTACATCTTCAAGATCAGGCGCGGCATCAGGTTCCAGAACGGCGATCCCCTCACCGCCGAAGATGTGGCCTACAGCATCAAGCGCAACCTGGTCCTCGATCCCGACGGCGGGCCGGCCTGGATTTGGTATAACATTTTCCTCGGCTCGGACGTGAACGGTTCCCGCGGCGACAACGGCAAGATCAACGTCAAGTTCGCCGATATCGACAAGGCCATCCAGGCCAGGGGCGATGAAGTCATCTTCAAATTGAAGGACCCCTTCCCCGCCTTCATCTCGGTCATGGCCGGAGACTGGGCCTCCATCGTCGACAGGAAATTCGTCATGGCGCACGGCGGCTGGAACGGCAGCGCGGCGACCTGGGAGAAGTACAACAATCCCGCCACCGGCAAGGAAGCCCTCTACGACAAGGCCGACGGCTCGGGCCCCTACAAGCTCGACCGATGGGACAAGAATATCCAGATCAAGGTTGAGCGTTTCCCCGGCTACTTCGGCAAGAAGCCGGCCCTCAAGTACGGCATCCGCAAGGTCGTCACCGAATGGTCCACCCGCAAGCTCATGCTCGAGCAGGGCGACGTTGACTACGCCGACGTGAACGCCACCAACTACCCCGAGATGGCGAACGAGCAGGGCATCACCGCTTTCAGCAAGCTGCCGACCCTCCAGCTCACGGGCATCCACTTCAACATGCAGATCAACACGAAGGACAACCCGGCTACCTACTCCGGCCAGCTCGACGGCCAGGGCATACCCGCCAACTTCTTCGCCGATCCCGATGTCCGCCTCGGCTTCACCTACGCCTGGGACGAGCAGACGGCGCTCACGCAGATCATGAACGGCAACGCCGTCGATCCCGTCACGCCCTACCCGGTCGGTCTGCCGTACAAGAACATGGCGCTGAAGTCCAAGCCCTTCGACCTCAACAAGGCGGCGGAGCACTTCAAGAAAGCCTTCGGCGGCCAGCTCTGGCAGAACGGCTTCAAGCTCGACATCCTCTACAACACGGGCAACCAGGTGCGCGAACTCTGCGCCAAGATGCTCGCCGAGAACCTTTCCTCGATCAACCCGAAGTTCCAGGTCAACGTGCGCGGCGTCGAGTGGGCCGAGTTCACCAACGACAACAAGAACAAGCAGCTGGCGATCTACTTCATGGGCTGGAACCCGGACTATCCGGATCCGAGCGACTACGCGAACCCCTACCAGAGCTCGGGCGGCTACTTCGCCGGGCGCGCCGGCTACAACAATCCCGAGGCCGACAAGCTCGTGGCCGCCGCCGCCATCGAGACCAACCCCGCCAAGCGCCAGGAGATGTACTACAAGCTCCAGGACATCTGGCTTCAGGACGACATCGCGATCATCTACGCCCAGCCGACCGTGAATTACTACTTCAAGGACTGGGTCAAGGGCTACACCTTCAACGCGATGGATAGCGAGCCCTTCTGCAAGCTCGCCTTCCTCTCGAAGTAGGAGAGCGCTCCAGGATTGGATCCCGTCTACAGTAGACGGGGTTCTGAGGCCCGGGGTCCCGAGGGATCCCGGGCTTTTTGCTGGCCGCGCACTCCAGTCTGCATCCCCCATGGGCTTCGCGCTCGCGGATACGGCAGAGAATCGATTTGACAGGAATCAAAGCCCGACATATCCTAGCGGACACAGCCGTTCCGCAAGGAGATTCTTTTGAACCTGTATTCTTTCATTGTCAGAAGATTGCTGTTCATGATCCTGGTCCTCGCGGGGGTCTCGATCTTGGTCTTCTCGATCATGATGATCCTTCCGCCAGGCCAGCGACTGGCCGCCTACGTGACGAGCGAGCGCGTCACGCCCGAGCAGATGGACGCCATGATCGCGAAGTACCACCTGAACGATCCGGCGCCGCTCCAGTACGTCCGATGGGTGGGCAACATCCTCAGGGGCCAATTCGGCTTCTCCGTGACGGCCAAGGAGCCCGTCATCAAGGCCTTCAGCGAGTACTTTCCGATCACGCTGGAACTCGTGCTCTACTCGACGCCGATGATAATCCTCGTGGGCATCTGGCTCGGCACCCTCGGCGCGGTGCGCAAGGATACTCCGATCGACCATGCCACGCGCGTCTTCGCCATCGTCGGCTACTCCCTGCCGACTTTCTGGCTCGGACTCCTCCTCATCATGTTCTTCTACGGCTTCCTCGGCATCTTCCCGCCGGGGGTCCTCTCCAATTCCATGCGGACGGTAGTCACGAGCAGCGGCTTCCATCGCTACACCCACCTCATCACCATCGACGCCATCCTCAACTGGCGCTGGGATGTCTTCCTCGACGGGCTCTACCACATGTTCCTGCCGGCGCTCAACCTCGTCATCATCAATTCGGCCATGATCATGCGCCTCATGCGCTCGAGCATGCTCGAATCCCTCGGCCAGGACTACATGATGACCGCGAGGGCCAAGGGCGCCGACGCCAAGACCCTCTACAGGCACCATGCCCGCCGCAACGCCCTGCTCCCCGTCATCACCGTGTCCGGCCTCACCTTCGCCGGCCTCATGGGCGGCATGGTCATCACCGAGACCATCTTCAACCGCACGGGCATCGGCTGGTGGATGGCCGAGGCGGCGACCCAGCTCGACGTGCCGGCGATCATGTTCAACGTCCTCTTCCTCGGCGTCATCTACGTCGTCATCAACCTCATCGTCGACATCATCTACGCTTACGTGGACCCCCGCGTGAGGCTAGGCTAGAAAGGATCCCCACATGGACACACCAAGCCAGGAACGGCCTGTCAATGCCGCCCACCCGCGTTGGCAGGAGCTTACCTTCACTGCCAAGCGATTCTTCAAGAACCCGCTTTCGACGATCGGGCTGACGATCCTCGCGTTCTTCGTAGTCATCGCCATCTTGGCGCCGGTCATCTGCCCGCCCAAATTTTCCGATCCCTACAAGATCCCGCACTCGGGCTGGACGATCGCGCCCTCGCCTCCGAGCGCCCAGCACATCTTCGGCACCACCGAAGAGCAGTACGATCTGCTCTACGGAATTGTCTGGGGCACGAGGAGCGCCTTCAGGATCGGCATCCTCGTCGTCGGGGCCAACCTCGTCATCGGCATCCTCCTCGGCGCCCTCGCGGGCTACTTCGGGGGGATCGTCGACGAGATCCTCATGAGGATCACCGATGTCTTCTACTCCATACCCTACCTGGTCATGGCCATGGCCCTCGTCGTGGCCATCGGCCGCGGCCTCACGGCGGTCATCATCGTGATGATCATCCTGGAATGGCCCGCCTACACGCGGATCCTGCGCAGCGACATCCTCGTGATCCGGAATAAAGAATACATAATGGCGGCCCGGGCCAGCGGCTCCTCCCATTTCAAGATCATCCTCAGGCATATAATGCCCAACGCCATGTACTCAGTGCTCATCCTCTCCTCCATGAACATCGGCACCACCATTCTCACCGCCGCGGCCCTTTCCTTCCTCGGGCTCGGTTCCCAGACGGGCACGGCCGACTGGGGACAGATCGTGTCGATGTGCCGCAACTGGATCATCGGATTGCCCGGCCATCCCTTCACCTACTGGTACACCGTCTTCATCCCGGGCTTCGTGATTACGCTCTTCGTGCTCGGATGGAATCTCCTCGGCGACGCGGTCCGCGACGTCTTTGATCCCAAACTTCGGAGAAAATAGTGACCGCCCAACAACACCTCGTGGAGGTCAGCGACCTCTCCACCAATTTCTATACCTTCGAGGGAGTCGTTCGCGCCCTCAACAATGTCGCCCTCGTCGTCAACCACGGGGAGACCTACGGCATCGTGGGGGAATCCGGCTGCGGCAAGAGCGTCACGGTCCGTTCCATGATGCGCATCGTCCAGACTCCCGGGCGCATCGACGGCGGCAGGATCGTCATGTTCCTCAACCCGGAGGACAAGGAGAAGGGCATCGACATCCTCGACCGCTCCGAGGTCTACATGTCCTCGATCCGCGGCAAGGACGTCTCGATGATCTTCCAGGAGCCCGGGGCCGCCCTCAATCCGGTGCTCTCGATCGAGCAGCAGATAGCCGAAAGCTACCAATTCCACCGGATGGACGAGATGCTCGGCCTGACCATCTCGCGGCTCCAGGCCGCGGCTCCCAAGGCCGGCCCCCTTAAAATCTGGAACGACTTCCGTCTCAGCCTGCTCAGGCGGGAACTCGCGGCCTACGAGGCCCACGGCGAGCGCATCCGCACGATCGACAACGAGCTTTACCGCCTGGAGGACGCCTCCGACCAGGCCTCCCGCGCGCGGAAGCACGAGCTCAACCACGAGCGGGACAAGCCGGTGCGCACCTCCCGCCTCGTCGGCTTCGTGCGCCGCGTACCCTTCCTGAGGCGCTACCGCCGTCCCCTCGATCGGACGCTCTCGGCCGAGATCGTCGATCTGCTCCGAAGCCTCGGCATCCCCAATCCTGAGAACATCGCCAAGCGCTACCCCCACGAGCTCTCCGGCGGCATGCAGCAGCGCATCGTCATCGCCATCGCCCTGGCCTGCCACCCCACGCTCCTCATCGCGGACGAGCCGACCTCCAACCTCGATGTCACCATCCAGGCGCAGATCGTGGATCTCATCCGCGAGCTCAAGGAGACGGCGATCTCCTCCGTGATCTTCATCACCCACGACCTCGGCCTCGTCGCGGAGATCTGCGACCGCGTCACGGTCATGTACGCCGGCGACGTCGCCGAGACGGCCACGGTGAGGGAGCTCTTCCGCAATCCGCTCCATCCCTACGCGCAGGGGCTCCTCGAGGCGGTGCCCAAGGAGGTCCAGGAAAGCACGCTCACCATCATCCCGGGCGCGGTGCCCAACCTCATCCGGCCTCCCTCCGGCTGCCGCTTCCACCCGCGCTGCAAGATGAAGATGGACATCTGCGAGCGTGAAAAGCCCGAGACCATCGAGCGCGGCGCCGGTCACTTCGTCGCCTGCCACCTCTACACGAAGGACCAGAGCAATGACTGACAACATCATCGACATCCGCGCGCTCAAGAAATACTACCCGGTGACCGGCGGCGTCTTCCGCCGGCACGTGGCGGACGTAAAGGCCCTCGACGGCGTCGATCTCACCATCCGCAAGGGCGAGTGCCTCGGCCTCGTCGGCGAATCGGGCTGCGGCAAGACCACCCTCGGCAAGACCCTGATGCGCCTTCACCCGGCGACCGAGGGCCGCATCTACTTCGACCAGCCCGGGTCGGAGGTCGATGCAATCGAAAAAGGACTCGTCTCCACGGACCCCGCAGTCCACGCGAAGGCCAAGGCCCGTCTCCACGAGGTCGACCTCCTGAGCGTCGGCGGCAAGCAGCTTCTCAAGATGCGGCAGAGGCTCCAGGTCGTCTTCCAGGATCCTACCAATTCCCTCGACCCGCGCATGCTCGTCCGCGACATCGTCGCCGAGCCCCTCGTCGCCCAAAGGCTCATCAGTCCGAAACTCATCCCGGATGCGGTGGTGGAGCTTCTCGGCAAGGTCGGACTCACCCGCGACCACCTGATGCGCTATCCCCACGAGTTCTCGGGCGGCCAGCGCCAGAGAATCGCCGTGGCCCGGGCACTCTCGACCAACCCGCGCTTCATCCTCATGGACGAGCCGACCTCGGCCCTCGATGTCTCAGTCCAGGCCCAGATCCTCAACCTGCTCAAGAAGCTGCAGGAGGAGATGGAGCTCACCTATCTCTTCGTGACCCACCACCTCCTCGTGGTGAAGTACATCTCCAACCGCATCGCCGTGATGTACCTCGGCAAGCTCGTGGAACTCGGGCCCACCGCCGACATCTTCAAGAGCCCGCACCATCCCTATACGCGGGCCCTCCTCTCGGCCATTCCGGTGCCCGATCCCGAGACCAAGCGCGAGAAGATCATCCTCAGCGGCGACGTCCCCAATCCCATCAATCCGCCGAAGGGCTGCCGTTTCCACCCGCGTTGCGCCTTCGCCGTGGAGCGTTGCCGCGTGGAAGAACCCGTTCTCGAGGAAGTCGGCGGGCCGGACCGCATCGTCGCCTGCCATCGCTGGAAGGAGCTCTGAGGCCCGAAGTCCAGCCAGAGGCCGCGTCCGCGAGGGCGCGGCCTTTTTCCTATCCCGATCGGCGCGAAGCGCCACGCGGTGCGCTTATTTGAATATCTTTATGCAAGCCGGTTTCCCAAATTCGATGAATGTGGGAAACGGCTTCCGGAGGTATCCATGAAAAAGCGTCGATTGGGAAAAGGCGGCCCCGAGGTCTCGGCGATCGGCCTGGGCTGCATGGGCATGTCCGAGTTCTACGGCCCCTCGGACGATCTGGCGTCCATAGCGCTCATACGGCGCGCGGTGGATGCGGGCCTGAGCTTCCTCGACACGGCCGACATGTACGGCGTGGGGCACAACGAGATGCTGCTCGCCCAGGCCCTGCGCGACGGCTACCGCGACAAGGTGTTTCTGGCGACCAAGTTCGGCAACATGCGCCGCCTCGACGGCGCCTCGCTCGGCGTCAACGGGAGGCCGGAGTACGTGAAGGCCGCCTGCGACATGAGCCTCAAGCGGCTCGGCGTGGACCACATCGACCTGTACTACCAGCACCGCGTCGACCCGGAGGTGCCGATCGAGGAGACGGTCGGCGCGATGGCCGAGCTCGTCAAGGAGGGCAAGGTGCGCTTCCTCGGCCTCTCCGAAGCGGGAGCGGCGACCATCCGCAAGGCCCATGCCGTGCATCCCATCGCGGCCCTGCAGTCGGAATACTCGCTCTGGACCCGCGATCCCGAGGAGGGCGCCCTCGCCGTCTGCCGGGAGCTCGGCATCGGCTTCGTCGCCTACAGTCCCCTGGGGCGCGGCTTTCTCACCGGGCTGATCCGCGATACGGCCAGGCTCGATCGGCGCGACTTCCGCAAGGTCCATCCGCGCATGAGCGAGGGCAACCTCGAGCGCAACCTCGGCCTCGTGAGCCGGATCGAGGAGATCGCCCGGCGCCGGAAGGTGACCGCGGCCCAGCTCGCCCTCGCCTGGGTCCTCTCGCGGGGCGAGGACGTGGTGCCCATTCCCGGCACGCGCCACGAGCGCTACCTCGACGACAACATAGCCGCCGCCGACCTCGTGCTCGGCCGGGACGAACTGGACGAGCTCGACCGGGCCCTGCCGCCCGGGGCGGCGGCCGGAGCGCGCTACAACGCCGAAGGGATGAAGCGCCTGGGGCTGTAGACCGGGCGCCGACTCGAAGAGCATCGACAAGCGAGCTCCGGCCGTATAGTCTATAGGCATGCTTCACGAAGCATCGAACGACGATACATCCAAGCTCCTTCGTCGGGCCGAGCTCTTCTCCAGCCTCCTCGACGACGATCTGTCGTACGTCGAGGAACGATGCGAAACCTTCGCTCTCGAGGCGGGCGCCCGGCTCTTCTCGCCGGGAGAGAAGGCGCGCCGGTTTTTCATCGTCCGATCGGGGGAGATCGGCGTCTATCGTCCCGAGGAGGGCGGCAAGGAGCGGGAGATCGCGCGCTACATGGCCGGCGATGTCCTGGGCGACTTCGACTTCGCGGTGGGAGCTTCCTTCGACGCCCATGCCCGCGCGCTGACCGAGGCCCGGCTCATAGCCTTTCCGTCCCGCGGCGTCGGCCTCGAAGAGCTCGCGCGGGAGAAGCCCGACACGACGGCCCGCATCCTGCTGCGCTCGCTTTCGATGATTTCCTCCCGGCTGCGCTCGACGCAGCGGCTCATCTCCGAGAACGCTCCCTGGGTGCGCGAGCTGCGCCGCCAGGTCTACACCGATCCCGGCACGGGACTCTGGTCGCGCGCCTTTCTCGACGAGGAAATCCCCCGGATGATCGAGCCGCCCACCGCGATCGTGCTCGTCAAGCCCGACCGCTTCAAGGAATTGAACGACGCCCACGGCCACGGAGCGGGCGACGAAGCCATGGAACTCGTGGCCGGCCTCCTCGCCGCCGAGACCGAGCGGCACGGCAAGGGCTGGGCCCTGCGCCTGCGCAGCAACGAGACGGCTCTCGTGCTGCCGCGCAGCTCCTTCGACGAGGCCGCCTCGGCGGCGCGCCGCCTCGCGGCGGGCATCGGCGGCCTCGAGCCGCCCTCGGCCGCGGGCTCCGGATTCCGCTTCACGGCGAGCGCGGCCGTGGCTCTCTGGCCCGACAACTGCCCCGAATGGAAGCGGCTCGTCGAAGACGCCTACGGCGTGCTCACCAAGGCCTGGCGCGACGGCGGCAACCGGATCTACCGCGTCAGGCGGCGCGACCAGGAGCCGCGGCCATGAGCTACGTGACCGATTTCCTCGAGAAGCTCCCGCTCTGCTCGGGCATGAGCGGCCTCGAACTCAATGCCCTCTCGGCCTTCCTCGAAGCGCGCCGGATTCCCGCGGGGCAGATCGTCTTCCGGGAGGGCGAGACCGGACAGGAGCTGTTCGTAGTCCGCTCGGGCAGGATCGGCTCCTACGTCTCGCAGCCGGACGGCACCAAGCGCGAGATCTACGAGCACGTTCCGGGCAGCCTCTTCGGCGAGATGGCGGTCATCGAGGGCGAGCCCCGCTCGGCCACCTGCTACGCCAAGGAGGACGCCGAGCTCTTCGTCCTCGACGCCATCGATTTCTACCGGCTCGTATGGGAGCACCCCATCATCGGGGTCAAGCTGCTCTCGTCGATGGCCCGCGTCATGGTGTCCTGGCTCGACGAAGCCTCGGGCTTCCTCGGCGGCCTGGTGCGCTGGGGCGAGACCGCGCGCCGCCGGGCCATAGCCGACGACCTGTCCGGCCTCTTCAACCGGCGCTTCCTGGAAGAGACGATCCGCCTGCGCTTCTCGCGCGGCTCGGGAGGCTCGCGGCGCTGCGCCCTCATCATGCTCGACATCGACCGCTTCCGCGTGATCAACGCCGTCTACGGTCCGCAGGCGGGCGATGCCGTCATCTCCAGCGCGGCCACCGCCTTCGGCGCGCTGCTCGAAGAGGGCGAGATCGCGGCCCGGCTCTCGGGCGACGAGTTCGCCTTCTTCCTGCCCGCGGGGGGAGAGGAGCGGGCCCTGGCGCTCGCCGAGCGGATCCGGAGCGAGGCCGAGTCTCTCTGGATCGAGTTTCGCACCTCGCGCGAGAAGCCGCCCGAGCGCGTCGCGATCACCGTCAGCCTGGGCGTCGCCTGGAGCCCCGAGATCGCGGCCACGCCCGACGAGCTCCTGGGCGCGGCCGACCGCGCCCTCTTCCGGGCCAAGGAAGAGGGGCGGAACAGAGTCTGCCGGGCCTAGCCCGCGGGGTCCGATCGGGCACTCCGGATCGGGCGGCTGGCTAGGCCAGCGAGTCCAGGTCGTAGGGCGTCGCCTGATAGACCGCGTAGTTGAGCCAGTTGGCGTACAGAAGATGCGCGTGCGAGCGCCAGGTCATGAGGGGCGGGCGGCTCGGATCGTCGCCGGGGAAGTAGTTGGCTGGCACCGCGATGGGCAGGCCCCTGGCGACGTCGCGGTCGTACTCGGCCTTGAGCGTCAGCCGGTCGTATTCCGGATGCCCGGTCACGAAGACCATGCGGCGGTCCTCGGTCGCCGCGATGTAGACCCCCGCTTCGTCCGAGACGCAAAGGAGCCTGAGCCCGGGCGTGTCCAGGATGTCCTCGACCCGCACCTCGGTGTGGCGCGAGTGCGGAGCGAGGAAGACCTCGTCGAAGCCGCGCAACAAGGGTTCCGATAGATCGAGGGCGCGATGATGGTACAGCCCGAACATCTTCGCCGGAAGGGGCCGTTTCCTTATTCCGAAATGGCGGTAGAGCCCGGCCTGCGCGCCCCAGCAGATGTGGAGGGTCGACCAGACATGGGTCCGGCTCCAGTCCATGAGCCGCACGAGCTCGGACCAGTAGTCGACCTCCTCGAAGTCCAGGGTCTCGACGGGCGCGCCCGTGATCACGAGGCCGTCGAAGCGCTCGTGCAGGATGCTCTCGAGCGGCTCGTAGAAGGCGTCGAGGTGCTCCGAGGGCGTGTTCCTGGATTCGTGGCTCTCCATGCGCACGAAACTGATGTCCACCTGGAGCGGCGTGTTGCCCAGGAGACGCAGGAGCTGCGTCTCGGTGACGATCTTGGTCGGCATCAGGTTGAGGACGGCTATCTTGAGCGGACGGATGTCCTGGTGCACCGCGCGGTCCGCGGTCATGACGAAAATGTTCTCCTCGGCCAGGACCCGCCTCGCGGGCAGGTCGTCCGGAATCCTCACGGGCATCTGGGCTCACCTCCTGGATGTTTCAAGAATGCGGCAGTCGGCGACGGCTCCCGTCGTCATTTCGCGCGGACTCGCCGGGGTTTCGCGCCCGTACGCTCCGCGCCCGTACGCTCCGCGGCCGATCGCACGCGGCCGACGAGCCGCGCGAACACCGGGCAGTCATGGCAGGAAGCCGCGCCCTCGGCCCCGGAAGCCGCGCAGAGCCTGCCGGTGAAGAACCAGCAGAAACGCCCCTCCTTGGCGAGGTAGGCGACACAGTGTTCCCGCTTCGAGTCGGGGCAGGCCGTGGCCTCCCAGCAAGGCTCCTCCCCTTCGAGGGCGACCTCATTCAGCTTGAAGAGGAGGAAGTAGAGGATGCGCTCGATATTGGCCGGCACCCGGCGCCAGCCCTGCTCGTAGCTCTCGACCGTCTTGAGCGAAACCCCGAGAATGTCGGCGAGCTCGCGCTGACTCCTTCCGAGCAGGGCCCTGAGCCCCGAGAAAGTCTCGCTGTTCATCGCCATCTTGACAGGACTCCTCGCATACCACAAAGTAGTAGTGCCACATTGTGGTATAGCTTCTGGAAAATTGCAAGCGAGGAGGCTCGATATGGCCGACCCGACGAGACGCGCGTTCTCCACCAAGGCGGTGCATGCGGGACAAAGACCCGATTCGAGCACCCTGTCGCGGGCGGCGCCCGTGTATCGCACCAGCTCCTTCGCCTTCAACAGCGCCGAGCATGCGGCCAATCTTTTCGCGCTCAAGGAGCCGGGCAACATCTACTCCCGGCTCGGCAATCCCACGAACGACATCCTGGAAGCGCGCGTCACCGAGCTCGAGGGCGGCGCGGCCTCGGTGTCGGTCGCCTCGGGCACGGCCGCCATCTTCTATACGGTGATCAACATAGCCCGCTCGGGCGACGAGATCGTCTCGGCCTCCAGCCTCTACGGCGGCACCTACACCATGTTCGACGCCATCCTCCCCGAGCTCGGCATCGCCACGCGCTTCGTCGACGTCCGCGATCCGGCCGCCTTCGAGCGCGCGATCACGCCCAAGACCCGCCTCCTCTACCTCGAGACTATCGGCAACCCCGCGCTCGACGTGGCCGACATCGAGGCGGTGTCGCGCATCGCGAAGAAGCACCACCTGCCCCTCGTCGTCGACGCGACCTTCACGACGCCCTACCTCCTGAGGACGATCGAGCTCGGCGCGGACATCGTGGTCAACTCGCTCACCAAATGGCTCGGCGGCCACGGCGCCGCGATAGGCGGCATCGTCACCGACGCCGGCGGCTTCGACTGGACCGACCCCAAGTTCGAGCTCTACGTCAAGCCCGACAAGAATCTCCACGGCCAGAGATGGGCCTTCGACACCACAGCGGAGCAGCGCAAGGCCCTCTTCGCCCTACGCTTCCGGCTCGTGCCCCTGCGCAACCTGGGCGCCTGCCTCTCGCCCGACAACGCCTGGCTCTTCCTCCAGGGCCTCGAGACGCTCCACCTCCGCATGCCCCGCCACTGCGAGAACGCCCTCGCCGTGGCCGGCCATCTCGAAACCCACCCCAAGGTCGCCTGGGTGCGCTACCCCGGCCTCGGGAAAGATCCCTCCCACGCGGTCGCGAACCGGATCCTTTCCAAGGGCTACGGCGGCATGGTCGTCTTCGGCGTGAAGGGCGGCAGGAAGGCGGGCGCCCGCTTCATAGAGTCGCTCGAGCTCTTCTCGCATGTCGCGAACGTCGGCGACGCCAAGTCCCTGGCGATCCACCCCGCCACGACGACCCACTCCCAGCTTTCCGACGAGGCGCTCACGGAGGCCGGCGTGACCGCCGACCTGGTGCGCCTCTCGATCGGCATCGAGGACATCGGCGACATCATCGGGGACCTCGACCGGGCCCTGGCCGCGACCTGAAGCTTCACGCCTGCCCCGCAGATCCGCCAGGCCTTGGAGCCCGCGATGTGCGCTCTCAGCTTCCCGGGGCCGCCTCGAAGAGCCAGGTCGAAAGGTAACGCTCGCCCGAGTCGGGCAGGATCACCACGATCGTCTTCCCCTCGCTCTCGGGCCGCTTCGCCACTTCGATGGCCGCCCAGAGCGCGGCGCCCGAGGATATGCCGACGAGTATGCCTTCTTCGCGGGCGAGGCGCCGCGCGGCCGCTCCGGCGTCCTCGTGCCGGACCTTCACGATCTCGTCGATGAGCTCGCGCTTCAGCACCGAGGGCACGAAGCCGGCGCCGATGCCCTGGATCTTGTGCGGGCCCGAGCGGCCCTCGCTCAGGATGGGCGAATCGGCCGGCTCCACCGCGACGAGCCGCAGGCCAGGCTTGCGCTCCTTGAGCGCGAGCCCCACTCCCGTGATGCTGCCGCCCGTGCCCACGCCCGCCACGACCAGGTCCACCGAGCCGTCCGTGTCCCGCCAGATCTCCTCGGCGGTGCCGCGCCGATGCGCCTCCGGATTCGCGGGATTGTCGAACTGCTGGGGGACGAAGGAGCCCTGCGTCGAGGCCGCGATCTCCTCGGCCTTGGCTATGGCGCCCTTCATGCCCTTGGCTCCGTCGGTGAGCACGAGTTCGGCGCCGTAGGCGGCGAGAAGCTTGCGCCGCTCGATGCTCATGGTTTCGGGCATCGTGAGAATGATCCTGTAGCCCTTGCTGGCCGCGACCGCAGCGAGGGCGACGCCGGTGTTCCCGCTCGTCGGCTCGACGATGACCGAGCCGGGGCCGAGGAGGCCGCGGCTCTCCGCGTCCTCGATCATCGCCAGCCCTATGCGGTCCTTGACGCTCGAGAAGGGATTGAAGCACTCGAGCTTTCCCAAGATGAGGGCCCGCGAGCCCGAGCCCTCGGCCCTGATCCTCACGAGCGGCGTGTCGCCGACGAGATCGGTGATGCGTTCAGCGTACTTCATGTCTGCCCCTCCCGATCGGAACGGCGCACGGCATTCTCGGGGCGAGGCGCGCCGACCGCATTTATTACGACTATTTTAGTCATACTTAAATCCCGCGCCATCGTCAAGCCGAGGACCGAAGCGCTTCGAAATGCGGACGCGCCCTGGAACGGCCTCGTGGCTCAGCCGCCCGAGACGAGATGGTAGACATCGACATCGTCGCCCTCGGACAGGGGGGCCTGGGAATAGGCGCCGCGCTCGACGAGACTGCCGTTCACGCGGACGATGAGGAGAGGAAAGGAGTAACGCAGCTCGTCGAGGAGGGCGCGGACGGTCGCCGTACCCTCGGGGAGCTCGCGGAACTCGCCGTTGACTTTCACCTTCATATCAGCAGGGCTTCCAGGACCAGGTCGGCTTCCATCGCGGCGGCGAGGCCGACGCGGGGAGCCATGGGCGGGGTCTCCGGACCGACCTCGCTCTCGAAGTCGCCGACCAGGACGAGGGAGCCGGAGCGGCGCACGCGGAAGGACTCGGGTCTCCCGTAGCCGGCGATGCCCGAGGCGCAGACGAGCGGCCTGCCCGGCAGGGCCTCCAGGAGCGCCTCGACGAACATGAGCTTGGCCTCGGCCGCGTCGAACGCCTCCACCACGGCATCGCAGTCCGCGAAGAGGGCGGCGAGCGAGGCCGCGTCGAGCCTGAGGGCATGCGCCTCGACGCGCACCGCCGGATCGATCCGGGCGATGTTCAGCGCCAGGGCCTCGACCTTGAGCATGCCCACCTGGTCGAGGAAGTAGGCCTGCCGGTCCAGATTGTCGCGGCTGACCCGATCGTGGTCCGCTACGACGAGGGTGCCGACCCCTGAGCGCGCCAGCGCCACGGCGCAGTTCGAGCCGAGGCCGCCCGCCCCGGCGATACCGACCGTCTTGCCCGCCAGGCGGCGCCGGTACTCATCGCGCGTCATGCTTCGCACCATGCTCCCCGCCGACGATCGCCGCGTCGAGGCCCGCCGCCCCGGCGAGTCCGAGGCAGGCCGCAGCCAGGGCCGGCCGCTCCGATTCGGGAAGGGCGGCGGTCGCGGCCCGGAGGTCGAGGAGGACGAGGGCGCCCGGGCAGGCGGCCTTGACGGCCGCGATCCACGTTAGGCGATCGGCGAAGGCTCCCTCGGGGCCGTCCGCGGCCGAGACGGCGGGCAACTCGAGGAAGAGCGCGTCGGGCCGGAGGCCGCAGTCCCGGGTCGCCGTCAGGTAGAGCGCCGAGCAGATGGCGGCGCTCTCGGCCGCCGAGCTCGCCAGCCCGCCGGGACCGGCGGCCGGGCACGCGACCGCGGCGCCGTGCTCCCGGGCCAGGTCGAAGACTCGGCGGGCCCGGACCGGGTCGGAGAGATCGGACATGCGCAGAAGGACGCGCCCGCTCGCGAAGGGCAGGGCCGCGGCCGCGGCTTCGGGATCCCCCGTGTCGAGGCAGAGCGCCGCCCTGGCGCGCTGCGCGATGTGCGACACCGCCTCCCGCAGGTCCTCGGCCTCGCTGCGCCCCGGCCGCGCGAGGCGCAGGCGGACGGCGCCGACCCCGGAAGCCTCGGCCTCCAGGGCGGCGTCGGCCAGAGCGTCGAAGTCGCCCGAGTCGAGCAGGGCGGCGAAGCGCGGCGAGAGCGACGCGTCGGCTCCGGCGCCGATCGCGAAGGGACCCGATCCGATCGCCTTGAGCTCGTAGAGCGAGGCCAGGGCGGCTCGACGCGGGGGCCTGGCCTCGGGCCGCGGCCTGTCGGCCAGGCGCCGCGCGAGGGCTCGGATATGCTCGACGCCCGTGCCGCAGCAGCCGCCGACTATGGCCGCGCCGTGGCGGCGCGCTATGGCCTCGGTCTTCGCGGCGAAGTCCTCCGGGCCGAGGGGCCAGCGCGTGCGCCCGCCGTCCTGCAGGGGCAGGCCCGCGTTGGGCATGAAACAGAGCGGGAAGGGCGAATGCTCGGCGAGCTCGGCGAAAGGCCGGGCCAGCTCCTCGGGGCCGCCCGAGCAGTTCATGCCGACGGCCAGGGGTTCGAAGGGAGCGATGATGGCGGCGAAGGCCGCGGGCGAGGTCCCGGCCAGGAGCCTGCCGCCGGACTCCACCGTGGCCGATACGATCGCCCTCAGTCCCCGGCCGCCGTCGGGGTGAGCCAGCGCGGCCAGGGCGGCCTTCACCTGGAGGGGATCCTGGCTGGTCTCGACTATGGCGAAGTCGACCCCGCCGTCGGCGAGGCCGCGGGCCTGGGGCAGGTAGGAGTCGCGGAGCTCGACCCAGCTCGAAAAGCCCATGGACGGCAATCCTCCGCCGGGTCCCAT
>DATKVK010000083.1:0-36999 GCA_035530095.1 Rectinemataceae bacterium
TGAGGGACCGGCATGAGGGGCCGGGGCGGATCGGGCTGCAGACATCCAGAATATTCCAGGACTAGCGCTTGCAAGCGCGCGAACGTGCACTACAATCTCAACACGGTGACCGGCGCGAAATGCGTCGCTTGCGCCATTCAAGGCCGCTTCATAGCCCGAACCGGCCGGGAGGGAACCATGAGAGAAAAACTGAAGGCCGTCTTCGGCAAAGGCGTCTTCGGCGCGGGGTGGAGAGATGCGGGAGCGAGCGTCCTGCTCGTCGTGGCCGTGTATTTCACGAACGAGATCTACGCGCTCCTCAATCACGGACCTGCGGTGCTCGACCTCCGGACTTCGATCGACCGCGCCCTGCCGCTCGTGCCCGTCTTCGTCATTCCCTACGATTCGCTCAATCTCTACGTCTACCTCAGTCTCATCCTCTTCCTGCTGTTCCGGAACCGGCTGTTCCAGTCGGCGGCCCTCTCGATGATCGGCGCCTGGCTCGTGAGCTACCTCTTCTATTTCTTCCTGCAGACCGAGGTGGCGCGGCCGGTGATCATGGGCCACGACCTTTTCAGCCGGATGCTGCGCGAGGTCTATGCCGGCGACAATCCCTACAACGACTTCCCGAGCCTCCATACGTCCATCTCGACGATCTTGGCCATCCATTGGCTCCGCTTCGACCGCCGCGCGGGATGGCCGCTCGCGGCCTGGACCGCCCTGATCGTGGCCTCGACCCTCCTCGTGAAGCAGCACTACGTCGCCGATCTCCTCGCCGGGCTCCTCCTGGCCTTCGGCATGGCCACGCTCTTCACGCGGCTCCTGCTCGGAAAGAAGAAAGAGTCGGTGCCCGCCTAGGAAGGACAGAGCGCCGGATAATCCAGGCCCTGCGGCGGCTCGGCGCGATCAGCGCCACTCGGAATGGAAGAGTTCGCCGCGAGGCCGGTCGACCCGCTCGAAACCGCTGCCCGTGAACGAGTCGCGCAGCGCGCTCACGAGGTTCGCGGGCAGCCACATGCTGCGATAGAGGTCGAAAAAGGAAAGAGCGGCGACGAGGGCGGGCACAGGCAGCCCCCCCTCTACGCACCTGGACGAGAGGCGCCTGAGCGAGGGGATGCTGTGGTCCAGCAAGGTTTTGACCGGCACGTCGAGGATGATGCACTGCAGCTCGGGATCCCTCTCGAAGGCCTGTGCCGCCAGCCGCATGATGAAGGCGCCCGAGCCCTCGGCGCCGCCCCACGAGCGCGCGACACCCGCGATATCGAGCCCCACCGCCTGGCCGCCGGCGCCGTCTCTGACGAGGAGGAAAGCCTGGGCATGCGCGAGAATGACCGCGGCGAGGAGTCCTTTGCGAACCTCCTCGATCATCGCGTGGCGGTCTCCCGTCGGGGCCAGCTTGGCCTCGCCCATGACGGTGCTCGCGTCTATGCGATAGTCCTTCATGGAAGCGAGCGAGGAGGCGCTGGCGACCTGGGCGAAGATGGCCGCGGGAAGGCCTTGCCCCAGGGCCAGGGAAGCGGCTTGAGCGCAGGACTCGACGCCGTGGGGAACGTCCAGCACCTTGTCGAGCAGGGGTTCGCCGTCGCTGTCGCAAAGCCCGATGGCGTCGGCGGTGGCCGCGACGATCGCGTCGGCCAATTCGCCCTTGTTCCAATCGGTGTAGATGGTCCGCATCTCGTCGTGGCTTATTTTGAGTCCCAGCTTGAGAATGTGATAGGTTTCGGCGACGAGTTCGAGCTTCGCCCCCGCCAGGGCGTCCCGGACTACCGCCGCCGGCTCGACATAGGCCGCCGAGGAGGAGACCGTCGTCTCTGGCCGGGCACCGATGTTCCCTCTACCGTCCATGGCTCACCCCTCGTGTAAGTTTTTTCAAATATAATGCGAAAGTCCGTCCCCGTGTAAAGGTAAAAACGGAGCCGCCCGAAGCGCATCGGCGTTTCGGGCGGCTCCGAACACGGAGAATGAACGGAAATCAGCCGGCGACGATCGCCTCGGTGGGGCAGACGGCGGCGCAGGCACCGCAATCAATGCACTTGCCGGGATCGATCCATCGGGCGCCATCCTTCTCGCTGATCGCCTGGACGGGGCACTCGGGCTCGCAGGCGCCGCAGTTGACGCATGCATCGGTGACCTTGTAGGCCATTGCACTACCTCGCTTGGAGTTGGATTGTACGTCACATTATACCATCGCGCCGAAGCAGTGGCAAGGCGCCGGAAAGGCACTGTCTCGACGACAGCAGATGCCACGATGCGCCGGAACCGGGGGCGATCAGCGGGGGACGAGGAGGTCGGTAAGGTACTCGGCCACCTCGTCGGCGCCGGGCACCATGCCCAAGGCCGCGATCCTCGACGCGAAGGGGTCGAGCGCGCCGGGCTCCAGAAGCCGCCGCAGGGTTCCCACGAAGGAGATGACGCTCGGGCAGTACCAGCCGATGTCGTTGTCGAGGGCGAAATTCACGATGTACCAGTCGTTGTAGGTGGCCCATTCGGTGAAGATGACGGGCTTGCCCATGAAGACGGCCTCCATGAACGTGGAGGCGCCCGATTTGCCCACGACGACATCGCAGGCGCGGATCAGCTCGTTCATATTGGTCACGTAGCCCAGGGGCACGAGATGGGTTTCGGACTTGCCCGAGGCCGCGAGCTTCTCCATCCGCGCCTTCGTCTTCTGGTTCTTGCCCGCGACCGTGACGATGTTGAGGGGGAGCTGCAGGCGGTGCGCCGCCTCGACGAAGGAGAATACCTTTCCTATCCCCTGTCCTCCGGCCGAGACGAGAAGAGTCGGCCAGCCGGGCACGAGAGCGAGTTCCTTCGTTATGTCTTCCGTGCTCTTCCGGACGTCGAAAAAGCGATTGTTTATGGGAAAGCCGGTCTTTACGATCTTGGCGTCGTCGATGCCGTGGTCCACGAGCCGCTTGCGCGACTGCTCGGTCGCCACCAGGATCTTGTCGGCGTTTTCGTCCGCCCAGAGCGAGTAGCCGTCGAAGGGGTCGACGACATAGGCGACGATCGGCGTCGCGAGGCCGAACTTGAGCTTGGCCTTGCCGGCGATGTACAGGCAGAGCGCATGGGTCGCGAAGATGAGATCGGGCTTCCTGTCCTCGATATAGGCCACGCCCTTTTCGATGAAATCCTTGTACAGCGCATCGACGTAGGAAAGATTGCGCCGGTTGAGCTCCATCCATAGGTAGCCGATGCGCGCCGAAAGGGGGAAGGCCAGGGCGAGATCCCAACCGTTCTTGAGGAGCTTGTCGTCGGCGAGAGCGCCGACCTCTTTGGCGAAATCGACGACATCGACGCGGAAACGCCCCGGATATCGCGCTTCGATGGCTTCCTTGACCGCGTTCGCGGGGGCCTTATGCCCGAATCCGACTTCGAGCATGAGCATCAGCACTCGCTGTTTCGGCATCCTACTCCTCTTCCGCGGCACACTCTAGCGGAATCCCGTCTCGCAGACAACGGAGGCTTCCGGCCCGCGACTCAGCGGGAGAGGGGATCGCCGGAACGGTACATGGCACCGGTGGCGAGAAGCTCATGAATCCGGTAGGTTCCGTACTTGCGGGCCTTGAGGAATCCGCTCCAGGCCGCCTCGGCGAAACGTCCCTGCTCCAATAGCTCGTAGAGCCATTGGTCCGCATAACGCGGGTCGTCCTGGGGGATGCCGGCTTGGACTTCCTCGAGCCAATGCTGATTGAATATCTCCTGCGAGCCGATGGGCGGAGCGATGAGCAGCGGAATTCCCAGTCCGACGTAGAACGAGAGCTCCGAAGGCTTGGTCCAGAGGATGTCGGTGGTCCGGAGCGATTCGGTGAACGAGGAGAAGTAGTCTTGCTCGCCGCGGCCGCCGATCACGCGCACGTTCGGCTTTCCGTCCAGGCCGAGGTTCCTGACGACCGACTCGAAGTATTCGCGAACCTCGGACCGCACGCCGCAGACGAGATTCACGGCCAGAGCGCCTTCCTGGATCTTGCCGCGCAGGCTCTCGAGCGCCGCGGCGCCGATCTCGCGCTGGGCTCCGGCGCCGCCCACCGCATAGGTGAGGGTGAGCGTCCGCTCCTTGCGGAAAGCGCAGTTGTCCTCGCCCAGGAAGTGCACGATGCTCCGATCGTGCAGGGGCCAGAAACGGTCGGCCGGATCGAGATAGCGCAGGCGCTGTCCCAGGTCGGCTTTGAGCACGTCGAGGTTCTCGTCGCCGAGCAGCTCGAGCGGCAGGGGGAAGCCCGTCATGTAGATGCGCTCGTCGGGCACGCCGTACTGCTTGAGCCGCCGCATGGCGGCGCCGCAGGGCACGAGGTACTCTATCTTGGAGGCGCGAGGGTCGGAGGCAACCCAGACGCGGTTGATGTCCGAGTCGCAGATGATGCAGTAGATGCGTCCGTAGTGCGCCCGGTCGGCGGCGAGGGCGGGCTGGAAGTGCGAAGTGACGAGGGGCAGCGGCTTGGCCTTGAGGTGCTCGAGCATGCCGTCGCAGAGGCCCTTTCTGAGGGTGGAGTCCACCATCTTGTTGCCCACCGAAGGCTTGGAGAGATCGACCCGGGGATAGGCCGGCTGGATCTTCTGGAACCAATCCATGATGCCGAAGAGGATGGGCCCGATCAAGGGTACCTTCTTGATCCTCGAAAGACGTTCGTACAGTTCGAGGACGCCCTCCCAAAGCCCCATTTCCTCGGGCGTAGCCACGGCCGGATCGTTCGCGATGAGGATGCCGCCCTCGGCGATGGATGCCAGGGGCGCGACCGCGCGCTTGTGGCCGAGCCCCATGTTGACTCCCACGACCCAGGCGCGGACATCCTTCGCCGCGAGACCCGCCTTTTCATTCTCTGCCATACGCTCCCCTTCCCCTATCGAACCGATCACGTGGCCGCATGCGCCGTCGCGAGCCCTCAATGCGCGCCCATTTCAGTATCGGGCGATGCGCTCGCTTTGTCAAAAGGGAAAGCCCGAGGCCGGTCGCCGGGATTGCGATCCCGGCGCTTGCCCCCCGCGATGCAGGCAGGCCATAATCGCGCCGGGGGGGGGATGATGAAGGACCAGCTCATAGTCAAGAACCTGCCGTTCATCAAGATACTGCCGGCCTGGGCCCAGGAACTCTCCTACAAGTACTGCTCCAAGACGGCCAACCTCTACATCGTCCACGGCAATATCCGCGACTTCCTTCCCCACAAGATGAACGAGGGGGAGTTTCTCTTCGTCAAGATCCAGGAGTATATCTCCGACGTGCTCTTCGGCAACCGGGACGTCATCGTGTTCTACGACCGCTCGAGCGGCGTGAGCTTCTGCGAAAAGGGCATGGAACGGGACTACCTCGCCGCCATGCGCTCGCGGCATCCCGACTCCTCCGACGAGGATTTCCGCTCCAACGATCCCAACAAGGCCTTCGCCTATCTCGAAGAGTACGTCCTCACGCAGCTGCCGCAGAAGAAGCGCATCGTGCTCATCATCGACTACGCCGAGACGGTGGCGCCGGCGAGCGACGTGGCGCGGCTCTCCGAGGAGGACCGCTACTGCTTCGTCACCCTCAACCGCTGGTCGCACGAGCCGGTGTTCACGAGCGGCGACGTGTCGATCATCCTCCTCACCGAGAACCTGACCGACCTGAATCCCCGGCTCGTCGCGAGCCCCAGCACGGTCAAGGTCGAGATTCCCATTCCAGACCAGGGCATCCGCGCGCAGTTCCTGCGCTTTCTCGAATCGAAGGGGCAGCTCCTGCTCGACCGGGGCCTCGGCTGCGACCAGGTGGCCGCCCTGGCCTCGGGCCTCAACCTCACGAACCTGAACCGCCTCGCCGCCGAAAGCTGGCAGGAGGATGTACCCATCTCCCTGGAGTACATGCGGCAGAAGAAGAAGGAGATCATCGAGTCGGAGGCCGCGGGGCTCCTCGAGTTCCTCGAGACCGAGCACGACCTCTCGTTCGTGTCGGGGCACGAGTTCGTCAAGCGCCGCCTGCGCAACGCCACCAGGGCCATCAAGCAGGGCAGGCTCGACGTCCTGCCCATGGGCTATCTCATCTCGGGGCCGGTGGGCACGGGCAAGAGCTTCCTCGTCACGGCCTTCGCGGGCGAGATCGGCGTGCCCATGGTGAAGTTCCGCAACTTCCGCTCCAAGTGGCAGGGGGTCACCGAGTCGAACCTCGAGCGGGTGCTCTCGATCCTCAAGGCCATGTCGCCGGTGGCGGTCATGATCGACGAGGCCGACGCCTTCCTCGGCGACCGCAACCAGGAGGGCGACTCGGGGGTCTCGAACCGCGTCTTCTCGCAGATCGCGAGCTTCATGGGCGACACCGAGTACCGCGGCAAGATCATCTGGTTCCTCATCACCTGCCGCCCCGATCTCCTGCCCATAGACCTGAAGCGCCAGGGCCGAGCCGAGGAACACCTCGCCCTCTTCTATCCCGAGTCCGAGGAGGAGAAGATCGCGCTCTTCGACACTCTGGTGCGCAAGCTCGACCTCTCGATCCGGAAGTTCTCGGTGCCCGAACTCCTGCGCCGCTTCCGCCACGAGTTCTCGGGGGCCGATCTCGAGGCGGTGCTCATCCGGGCCAAGTTCCGGGCGGCCATGGAGGGGCGGACCTTCGTGACCAAGGAGGACATGGACGAGACGATGGCCGACTTCGTGCCGCCGGCCTACCCGCACGAGATCGAGCTGCAGAACCTCGTCGCCGTCCTCGAATGCACGTCCAAGGAGATGGTGCCCCGGCGCCTGCAGAACCTCGACAGGGCCAAGCTCGTCAAGGACATACGGGAGCTCAAGGCCCTGCTCGGCGAGGTCCAGTTCGAGTAGCCGATCGGCTGCGGATATCTCCGGAGACTGCCTTGATCCCGGGCTCGTCCATGGATAGCATTCAGCGATTTCAAGGAGGCGTTCCGTGAAAAGAATCGTGCTGATCGCGGGTGCGGGACTCGCCTTGACGCTGACCGGATGCGCGAGCATGTGGAAGGCGATGGGAGTGGCGACGGTCTCCTCGGTCAAGGCCCGGGACGACAAGGTCGACGCCGAGCTGGCCGATCTCAAGAGCTCGATCGACGCCCTTTCCGGCAAGATGACCGGCGTCGAGCAAGCGACCGCCGAGGTCACGAAGATCGAAGCCCTCGTCAACGACCTGCAGTCCAAGATCGACCTTCTGCCCCAGGAGACGCTCAAGCGCCTCGCCGCGATACTCACCAAGGCGGCGAACGAGGCGCAGAGCGCAGGGCAATGAGCGAGGCCTCTCGGCGCACGACGCTCCGAAGCATCGACGCCGGGGCGCTGCGGCGGCTCTTCGAGGGCCGCCGCGGCGAGGAGCCGCGCCTCCCCGGCCCGGCCGCCCAGATGCGCATGGCGCCGCCGCACCGGGATTCGGGGCCGAAGCGCGCGAGCTTCCGCGATGCGGCGGTGCTCGTGCTGTTCTACTCCCGGGGCGGCTCCCTTTACTTTCCGCTGACGCTCCGCAGCGAGGACACGGGAAGCCACAAGGGCCAGGTGAGCCTTCCCGGCGGCTCCCGCGAGGAAGGCGAAACCCTGGTCGAGACCGCCCTGCGCGAGACGCGGGAGGAGATCGGCGTCGATCCCGCCCTCGCGAAGGTGATCGGGAGACTGAGCGCCCTCGACATTCCCCACTCGGGCTTCCATGTCCATCCCTTCGTCGCCTTCGCCGACGCGGCTCCGAGCTTCGCCCTGGAGCGCCGGGAGGTGGCCGAACTCATCGAAACGCCATTGGCCGAACTCCTCGCCGAGGACGCGGCCAGATTCGAGGAGCGCTCCTACGGCGGGGGCGTCGATCTGCTGCCCTACTATCGGCTGGGCGGGCACAAGGTTTGGGGGGCGACGGCGATGATTCTGGCCGAGCTGCGCGAAATCCTCGCCCCCCTTATTCAGTAGTCCAGGACGGTGATCTCGACGCGGCGATTCTTCGCGCGTCCGGCCTCGGTATCGTTCGGCGCGAGGGGCTGCGAAGAACCGAGGCCGCGGTACATGAATCTCCCCGCGGCTATCCCGCGGGCGGCCAGCTCGTCGGCGATGCGCTTGGCGCGGCGCTGGGAGAGCGCCAGCTCGCCCGATGGATTGCCTACCGAGGCGCTGTATCCCTCGATGAGGAAGTTCCTTCCCGGCAGGGCCCTGAGCGCGGCGGCGATGGCGTCGAGGCGCCACAGCTCCGAAGGCAGAATGGCGTCCGAATCGGCGACGAAGCGGATATCCCGGACGCGGAGGACGATGCCGGCCGGGCTTTGCGCTATCTCCACGCCAGCCTCGTCGAGGCTGCGATCCGCCGCGCCGGAAATGACGGGGCCGGGTCCCGCTCCGGCGGGCGCCTCGCTGGACTCCGAGCCGGCCGGTTCCGCGCCGACCGGCTCCGAGCCGGCCACGGCCCCGCTCGCGCCGGTCGCTCCCGCAGCACCGGCCACGGCCCCGCTCGCGCCGGTCGCTCCGGCTCCGCTCGCCGCACCGGCGACGCTGGTTGGGCCGGCCGCGGCACCGGACGCGGCCGCAGTGTCGGCCGCACCGGCAGAGGCGCCGGCCGAGGCGACCGCGGCGCCTGAGTTCGCCGCGCCCGCCTCGGCCGAAGCCATGGCTCGCCTGATGGCCGCCACGGCCGCCGTTCTGTCGAGGGGCAGGGCTCCCTCGAAGAACACGAGGGTGAAGCCCGAGCGGCGCTCCGTTCCGCCTCCGCGGAACGAGAAGGTCTCGTCGAAGCGGTCCCGCAGGAACAGGGGCCAGCGCGTGGCCGCATCCACGAACATGTCGAGCGCATGGGTGCCGGCGGCTGAGGCGAGACTCCGCGCCCCGGACGAGGCCGCGGAATCCGAGGCCGCATAGCGCGTGGCGAAGCGGCAGGAGACCTGCAGGGCGGCGCGGCCGAGGTAGTCCTTCACGCCGACGAGCCGGCATTCCGCCAGGAAGGGCAGACTGAGTATCGCTCCGGTTCCGTCGAGGTCGAGGGCGCGGGAGCCTTCCACGGTCCAGGAGGCGCCCGGAGCCGCAGTTCCGTCGGGGATGGAGGGCAGGCCGCGGAGGGAGGGGATGCCCGCGTCGGCGTCGAAGCGCAGCCCTCCCCCGGCGCCTATGGTCAGCTTGATCGGAACGGCCCGGTCGAGCTGCCGGGTTTCCGAGCGCAGGTCGTGCAGGCTCTCTTCGAGGATGTAGGCCTCTCCCGAGTAGGCATAGCCCCGAGGCGACGAGCCGGAGGGCGCAAGGACGGCGCGGGCCTCGCGATAGGCGTGGCCGACATATCGGCCGTCGACGTAGCGGGAATAGTCGCTGCGTTCGATGATCCGCAACGGCGATTCGGGCGAAGGCGGGCTTGCCTGATCCTGCGCGCGGGCGGTGCCGGCGCAGCACGCGAGGGCGAGGAGAATCGCCGCGGCCGGCGCCGCGCCGCGCCGACCGGGAGCCCGAGCGCCCGCGCTCATGGCCGGCAGGCTTCCGGCGGCCGGAAATTTCCGCAGGCCGCGGCCATGCAGGTGAAGCTCGCCGGGCCTTCGCGCCGGTACGAGCCGAGCCGCGGGTCGCAGGATGTGCAGGCGTCTACCGACAGGAGCCAGCCGAGGCCGGAACTCCCGGCGAGCGCGATGTTGGCCTCGCGGAGGTCGATGCGCCAGGTCCCGCCCTCGCGGAAGGCGGCGCGCTCGCCGTAGCGCTCGAGGAAGAGCTCGGCGCGCTCCTCGGGAACGTCGTAGCAGCAGCTGCCGATGGCCGGGCCGAGTATGGCGGAGAGGGACGAGGGCGGCGAGCCGAAGCGCCTTCCCAGCTCCTCGACGGCGATCTTCAGTATGCCGGTGCCTCGCCAGCCCGAGTGGAGCACGCCGAAGGCGCCCGAATGGCGGTCGAGTATCCAGATGGGCATGCAATCGGCGGCGGTGACGGTCGGCACGAGGCTCGGCTCGCGGGTGATCACGCCGTCGGCGCCGCCGCGCTCGACTATGGCCTCGTCGACGAGGCGCCGCTGCTGGGCGGCGTCCGAGGGGAAGAGGATCGAGCGCGAGTGGGCGAGTTTGGTGCCGAGCACGCGCGAGGAGGAGATGCCGCATCCCTCGAAGAAATTCACCCGCAGCGGATTGCCGTCCTCGTGGCGGTAGCGCAGGTCGCCCGCCTCGCGCAGCGAAAGCAGGGCCTTCGGTTCCGCGGCGCCAGGAAGAGCGTCGGCGCCAGGAAGGACGCCGGCTTCCGGCAGGGTGGCGGCGCCCTGCCCGCCGGGGCCGGGAAAGTCCAGGAGCAGATAGGAGGAGGCCGAGTCGGGAAGGGACATGCGCGTCAGGTCCATCGCTCACTCCTCGGCGTCTATGTCGAGGCCGGACAGCTCGGCCAGGATGCTCGACGCGCGCTCGCATCGATCCTTGGCCGCGGAGAGGGCCTTGAGAAAATCCCGGTTGGCCTTGCCATCGAGGTAGGAGAGATTGGAGAGCGAGTCGTAGCGCCCGCCGGCCTCGCCTTTCAGGACGCCCCGCAGCACGCGCACCATGGTGAGGAGGGCCCTGCCGGTGTTCTTGACGATCCGCTCGGCCTCCTCTTCCGCTCCCCGCGCGATGGCCTGGACCTTCCTGCGCTTGATCGGGAGCGGACTCATATCCGAACGGGCCTGGACCCAGGTCGAGCCGATATCGCCGTCCGCGCCGAGGCGGGAATCGAAGAGCGTGATCGCCTCGGGGACGCGCATGAGGGAATCGTAGGCGTCGGTGAACTCGAGGCGGTTGTCCTTGCGGTAGAATTCGCCGTCGACGAGCACGATCTTGAAGACGCGGCTGAGCTCGCGCGTGAAGGGCCCGCGATGGAAGGCGTCGAGGAAGGAGAGGGCGAGATCCTGGCCGATGGGGGGGGAGGTCTCGCTCTCCTCGCGATCTATATGGTCGAAGTGCCTCAGGCCCGGCTCGCCGACGAAGCGCGAGATGTCCTCCGCCAGCTCCCGATAGCGCCGATCGCTGCGCCACTCGTCCAGGCGATGGTCGATGCGCTCGCGCCAGAAGCTGCGGTACAGGACGAGCCAGTCTTCGCCGCCAGCCAGCTCGCGGGGCGTGTAGTCCGGGTCGGAGGCCACCAGCTTGAGCACGTTGCCCAGGGGCACCCGGGAATTGAACATCCTGATCCGCTCGAGCGCCGATTCGGCCCTGCCCATGTCGGCGTTGAGGAGGGACTCGGGATCGCCGCCCGGGCGGCCTATCTCGTCGCGCTCGACGACGGCGAACAGGGCGGCCACGAGCTGCGAGCGGGGCGGAGCGGACATCGAAAAGAGGATGTCTCCCAGCTCGAGCAGAAGGTCGCGGACCTCGATGAAGCTCGCCCCCTCGCTGCCCGCGGGCCCGAGACCGGGCCTGAAGGTCTGCAGGAGCCGCTCGAAGAGGAAGCCCGAAAGCCGCTTGAGGAAGAGCACGCTCCGGACGTGGTTGTACATGGCGCGGCGCCCGCCGTCGTCGAGGGAGGCGAGAATTTCCTCGTACGCGGCGAAGATGGCGGCGCGCAGTTCCGACTCGTCGGCCTCGGGAAGCCGCGCCTCGACCTGGGAAGGCTCGGTCTCCTCGAGGAGGCGTCGATGCACGTCGGCGAGTTCGAGCGAGGCGAGAAAAGCGTAGAAGGCCGCGCGGTCCTTGCCGATGCCGCGGTCGAGAATGTCGTAGAAGAACTTGGCCGAGTCGCGCAGGCGCCTCAGCTCCGCGGCGAAGGGCGCCAGGAGCAGGGTGCGGCGCCAATCCACGAGGCCGGGGAAGGCGGTCTCGACCGAAGCGGAAATGAGCCTGAGATCGTCCTCGCGGAGGAGTTCCTCGCGGCTCTTGCCGCGGAAAATGCTCCGCAGGAGCAGGAAAAGCCGGGCGACGATGCCGAGCTCGGAGGCCCGGCTCTCGTAGTCGGCGTGCGCCGCGCGGGGCAGGGAAGAGGGCGGGTACAGCGGCTCCTCGGAGATCTGGGAGGAGCGCGTTATGCGCTCCAGGAGATCCCGGCGCTCCTCGGTTGAGAGCTCGGCCACGAGGGTATCGAAAACTGAACGCTCGCCCATCTACCTGGAAGACTATCGGACTCGCCGAGAAAATGCAACGCCGGCGCGGCGAGGGGCCTCCGAAGGGGCCGGCGGAAGCGCCCAGACGCTCAGCACTCGATGCTCGTCTCGAGGCCGCCCGGACGCCGCAGGACGAGGCGGAAGGCGTGCAGGCAGAGCCGGGGCCAGTCCTCGCCCCCGTACAGCGGATCGCCCGCTATGGGCAGGCCGACCCAGGCGAGATGGGCGCGCAGCTGGTGGCGGAAGCCGCGGACGAGGCCCACCCGCAGCTCGAGCTGGGCCCCCACCCTCCTCGCGTCCAAGAATTCGGTGCTGTAGGCCTCCCTCGTGCCCTCCCGGCGGCGGCGCTGCTCCCCTCGAGCTTGCGGCGGGGCTTCCTCGAGGCAGGCGACCTGCGCCGACCGGGGGCCGTAGGGCCTGAACCGGCTCCGGACAGAGGCCGGCGCCCCGCGCGAGGCCGAAGCGCGCAGCAGGGCCGCGAGGCCTTCGAGCGGTTCGGCCGCGTCGGGCCCCGATTCCAGGCAGGAGCGGAAGGCCTCCTCCCACTCGCCCGGGTCGAGGCCCCGGGGACAGGTCCTGGCCGGACGCGAGCCCCGCGGCGCCTCCGCCGAAGTCGGGGCGACGCGAAGGAGGTACTCCTTCCGGAGGTTCCCGGCGGCCTGGGCCGCCGCGAGCTCGACGTAGGCTTCGGGACTCCTCGCGAAAAGCACGAGGCCGGAGGTCTCGAAGTCGAGACGCTGCAGGAGCCCGCCCTCCTCCTTGAGCCGCGCGCCGGGACCCGCCGCCCGGGCGAGCTCGGGAAAGCGCGCGAAGGCCCAGCCGCAGAGCGTCGGGGACTCTCCGGCGGCGAGGGGGGCGGTGTGCATACGCTCAGGCTTGAGAATCGCCACCAGCTCCCCGTCGGCATAGACGACGCGGGGTTCGGCGACGCGTACGAAGGCGGTCGACATGGGGGCCAAGTGTACTCCATGATACGCTCCGGCGGAAAGGCCGAAAGACTTCGGGCCGTCGGGCCGATAGTGTGGATTGGAGGAGCCGGGAATATGCAAAGGGATGGACGGGGCGGACGCCGGCCCGAAGTTCTGGACCGGATCGTCGGGTCTCTGGGCGCGCGGCTGGCGAAGCTGGTGTCGATCAACCGCGACATCCGCAGCTCGGGACTGTTCGCGCTCTTCGGCATCCTCGGCGCCCTCGTCCTCGGGGCGGCGCTGGTGGTCTTCGCGATCGAGCGCTCGCGCGGCGAGGCGATGTTCAAGACCCTGTTCGACGGCATCTGGTGGGCGGTCGTGACGGTGGCCACGGTGGGCTACGGGGACAAGTATCCGCTGACTACGCCGGGACGCCTCGTCGCCATACTCACCATCCTCTCGAGCATCGTCCTCACGGCGATGATCTCGGGCACGGTGGCTTCCATCTTCGTCGAGCGCAGGATCAGGGAGGGCAAGGGATTGCAGGAACTCAAGCTGAAAAACCATTTCATAGTCTGCGGCTGGAACCAGAATGTGGAGGCCTTGCTCAGGGACCTGGAAGCCGACGAGGGAGGGCGCCGCGGGGCCGTCGTCCTCGTCAACTGGATGGAGGTCGAGGCCTTCGAGGCCACGAAGGCGCGCTTCCCCGCGCTCGACCTGCGCTTCGTGCGGGGAGACTTCACCCAGGAGAACGTGCTCAAGCGGGCCTCGGCCTCGACGGCGCGCTCCTGCGTCATCGTGCCGGACTCCTCGGGGGACTCGAGCCTCTCCAGCGCCGACGAGCGGACCATCCTGGGCTGCCTCGCGGTGCGCTCCCTCAATCCCGACATCAGCGTCGGCGCCGAGATCCTGCGGCCCGAATCGGAGCAGCACCTTCGCCGCGCCAACGTGGACAACATCGTCGTTAACGGCGAATTTTCGGGCTATGTGCTCTCGGCCGCCTCGACCTCGAAGGGACTGCCGCGGGCGGCGCGCGAGCTGCTCTCGGCCGGACGCGGCCCCCGGCTGAAGGAAGCCGCGCTCCCGCCCGCCTTGGTCGGCAAGAACTTCGCCGAGGCTTCCTCGTGGTTCATCGCCAACCGCGGTGGCGTCCTCCTCGGCGTGCTCTCCGAGGAGAAGGGCGTCTCGCTCGACGATCTGCTCTCCGACGACTCGAGCGCGATCGACTCCTTCATCAAGCGCAAGTTCATCGAGGCCGAGGTGGACCTCGCCTCAGCCGCCTCCGCGGGCACGCGCGTGCGCCTCGCCCCCGGAGCAGAGTACGTGATAGCCGAGGGCGACGTCGGCTTCGTGGTCGAGTGAGGCCGCCGATGGGCGTCGGGCTTCAGGCGATCGAGGCGGCCGATCTGGCGCGCCTGGGCGCCGTGGACATTCTCGGAGACCTCGACGGCGCGGAGCGCGACCGGGTCCTGGCTATCGCCAGGCGCGTGGTGTTCCGCTCCGGCGAGACCGTCATGCGCGAGGACGAATGCGGCGATACGATGTACCTTTTCATCTCGGGGGAAGTCGACGTCACGAAGAATCTCACGCTGAAGCTCGGGGAGCGGGACTTCGCCAAGGCGGAGAAGTCCATGAACAAGCTGAGCGCCGAGCATGTGTCGATCTTCGGCGAGATGTCCCTGTTCGGCCCCGAGCCGCGGAGCGCGACGATCACGGCTTCCAGCGACTGCGTGCTCTACGAGATCAGGAGAGAGGACTTCGCCGCTCTCTGCGACGCCGAGCCGAAGCTCGGCCTGTCGGTGCTCAGGCGCATTGCGGGAGTCCTGTGCTCCCGCGTGCGCAAGGGAAACGAAGACGTGCTCAAGCTTTCGACGGCGCTGAGCATCGCCTTGTCCAGATAGGAGTTGAGTATGCCGAGCCAGCTACGCTTAGGATCACCGGCCCTCGCGGCCGCGCTGTGTCTGTTCTTCGCTTTTGCCGCGGGAGGCCGGCAGGCCGCTTTCGCCCAACAGGCCGCCGCGCCGGCCGCTGCGACCGCGGCCCCGACTGCACCGGTAGCCCCGACTGCACCGGCAGCCCCGACTGCACCGGCAGCCCCGACTGCACCGGTAGCCCCGGCTCCGGCCCCGGTAGCCGCGACACCGGCCCCGACGGCCGCGGCCGCACCGAGCGCGTCGGCGCTCCCGGCTGCCACGGTCCCGGCCGCCGCGGCCCCGGTTTCCGCGGCCCCGGCCCCGGCCGCGGCCGCCGTCCCGCGGGATTTCCGCGGCGTCAAGCTCGGCATGAACCGCGACGAGGTCATCGCCGCCCTCGAGAAGGACCCTGTCTTCAATTACCGCGGCCCCGAGGACGTCTCGCTCCTGCCCTCCCCCAACCAGAGCCTCATCGACGTGTCGGGCCTGTCCTTCGTGGAGCGCGGCTTCTTCCAGTTCTACGAGGGCAAGCTCTGGGTCATGATCCTCATCCTCAACTCCGACAAGGTCGATCACTACTCGATCTACACCACGCTCACGGCCAAGTACGGCCAGCCCGAGCTCCTGGATCCCAAGGAAGCCCGCTGGCAGGACGCGACGACGCGGATGGCGCTCGAGCGGCCGCTGACCCTGCGCTACATGGACATGACGGTCTTTTCCAAGCTCAACGCGGGCTCCTCGGCCCAGGCCTCGGTTACGGAGCTGAACAGACAGGATTTTCTGAACGGATTATAGTGGGCGTGGAGGCTCATCATCGAAATGCCCATCATTCAGCCGGCAACGAATGCCGACGCCGTTTCCGAGTTCGATATCAAGAGTTCGAGCCTCGACGAGGCCTGGACCCGTCTCGGGTCATCCCCGGCGGGACTCACCCGGGCCGAGGCCGCCGCGAGGACGGAGCGCTACGGCTACAACGAGATCGTCGAAAAGAAACGCAGCCCCGTCCTGGATTTCCTGCGCCGCTACTGGGGCCCCATGCCCTGGCTCCTCGAGGCCGCCATGATCCTCGCCTTCCTCCTCGGTCACCAGGTGGAAGCCTACATGATTTTCGCCCTTCTGACGGTGAACGCGGTCATCGGATTCAGGCACGAGCGCGACTCGCGGAAGGCGGTGGACCTGCTCAAAAGCCGGCTCGCTCTGTCCATGCGGGTGCTCCGCGAGGGCGAATGGATATCGCTGCCCGCCCGGGAGGCCGTGCCCGGCGACCTGGTATCGGTCAAGCTCGGGGAGATCGTGCCCGCCGACGCGAAGCTCGTCGACGGGAATCTGTCGGTCGATCAGTCCTCGCTCACGGGCGAGTCGCTGCCCGCCGAGCTCGGTCCGGGCGATCCGGTCTATTCGGGCTCGCCGATCAAGCGCGGAGAGGCGCGCTGTCTAGTCGCCTACACGGGAGCTGAAACCTACTTCGGCAGGACCGCCAAGCTGGTGGAAAGCGCCAAACCCAAGTCCCACCAGGAAGAGGTCATGATGAGCATCGTGAGGTACATGATGTACCTCGGCATCGCGGCCTCGGTGCTGGTGGCGATCTACGCCCTCGCGCTCCACATCCATCCCGTCGTCGTCCTCACCTTCGTCGTCATCTTCCTCATGGGTGCGGTGCCCGTGGCCCTGCCCGCCGTGCTCACCATAGTCCAGTCGGTCGGAGCCCTCCAGCTTTCGCGCAAGGGGGCCGTCGTGACGCGGCTCGAGGCGATAGAGGACGCTGCCTCGATCGACACGCTCTGCTTCGACAAGACCGGGACCATCACCAGGAACGAACTGGCCGTCGCCGAACTCTTCACGGTGGAGGGGAGGACCAGGGAGGAGCTCATGAGGCTGGCGGTCCTCGCCACGAACCAGGAGGGCAAGGACCTGATCGACGCCGCGATCCTGGCCGACCCGACGCCGGACAAGGCCGAGCTCGCGCTCTACACCCGGGTTTCCTACCTGCCCTTCGATCCCTCCATCAAGCGCACCGAAGCCGTGGTGGATAAGGGCGGCGCCAGGACCCGGATCGCCAAGGGCGCGCCGAAAATCATCCTGGAGCTCTGCGGCTCCGACTCCCGAGGCCCGATGGGCGCGGCCATGGCCGCCGCGGTCGAGGGATACTCCCGCAAAGGCTACCGCAGCATCGCCGTCGCCGCCTCGGAAGGGGAGAAGGGGACGATGCGGCCCGTGGGCGTCGTGGCCCTCTCCGATCCGCCCCGGGTCGATTCGCGCGCGATGATCGCTTCCGTGCGCGCGCTGGGGATCAGGCCCGTCATGCTCACCGGCGACGACGACGCTATCGCCGTGCAGGTGGCCGACGCCGTGGGCATAGGCGACCGGATTCTCCGCGAGGCAGATATCAAGGACTTGAGCGAGGCCGACCGGGCCGAGCGCATCTCGGCGGCCGACGGCGTGGCCGGCATCTATCCCGAGGACAAGTTCTCGATAGTCAAGGCCTTCCAGGCCCAGGGCCGCATGGTGGGCATGACCGGAGACGGCGTCAACGACGCCCCCGCCCTCAAGCAGGCCGAGATGGGCATCGCCGTGGACGGGGCCTCCGACGTGGCCAAGGCTTCGGCGGGCATCGTGCTCACCGAGAGCGGCATGGCGGTCATCGTCCACTCGATCGAGATCAGCCGGCAGATATACCAGCGGATGCTCTCCTGGGTGATCAACAAGGTCACCAAGGTCATCTCCTTCATCGGCATCCTGACGGTGAGCTTCTTCTGGCTGAAGCAGCTGCCGCTCAGCCTCCTCGGGACCTCCCTCCTCGTCTTCGCCAACGACTTCGCCACCATGTCCCTCGCCACGGACAACGCGCCGGGCACGCCCAAACCCAATCATTGGAAGGTGGGGAGCATCGTCACCGCTTCGGTCGTCCCCGGCATTCTTTTCATGCTGCAGGGCCTGGGGGCCATCGCGCTGGGACTCTACGTTTTCCATCTCGCCATGCCCGCCCTGGGCACGGTGCTGCTCCTGAATCTCGTGTTCGGCAGTCAGTTCCGGGTCCTCAGCGTGCGCGAGCGCGGCCATTTCTGGAACTCGATGCCGGGCCGGGGCCTCATCAGGACCAGCCTCTCGGTGCTCGTCGTCTTCGCGGCCTTGGCTATCTTCGGCTTCCTCATCCCGGCCCTTCCGGCCGGGCTGGTGGGCCTCATCCTGATCTACACGGCCGCGTGCAGCATCGCGACCGATTTTCCGAAGGCCTATATCTTCAAACGCTTCAAGCTCTGACTGGAGAGGCCGTCGGCGGAGGCGTCTCCGCCGACGGCCTACACCCATCGCGGCGCGCGGCGGGGGCCGGCGGCGAGTCTCTCCGCCAAACCACCTGACGAGAGTTTAGACCAATTCGATCTTGAGACGCTTTCCAAAAGCCTTGGCGACACGCTGTAGGGTTTTCACGCTCGGATTTGACTTTGACGGGTTTTCAAGTCGCTGATAGGCTTGGTAGGAGAGACCGAGACGGTCCGCGATTTCCGATTGCGGACGATCGCCGTTGCCTTGATTTATCGCATCCGTGGCCATAAAGTCTCTCCCAAGGCTCAGTACAAGGAGAAGCCGTGGCTACCATCCTCGTTGTCGATGATGAAGAAGCGATACGGAACATACTCTCTCGCATCCTCGCCTCCGCAGGGCATCGGATGATCGAGGCGGCAGACGCCGAAGCCGCCCTTGAGGCTCTCGATCGGGAGAAGCCCGATCTGGCCTTCGTCGATCTCATCATGCCCGGGAAAGGCGGCCTGAGTCTCATAATGGAAAGTCTGTACAAGGTGCCGAATCTCGCAATAGTCGCCATGTCGGGGAGAATTCCCCTGCAAGGCGAATCACTCTCGGGCTTCTCCCATCAGTTCGGCATCACCTGCTATCTGGAAAAACCATTTACGCCCGAAACGGTCAGGGAGGCGGTGCGCAAGGCGCTTGTCGGGAGCTGCGCCTAAGGGATTTTGTATTGACTTTGCTTATCATTTTTGATAAGTTTTGATATGCAGTACGAGGTACTGATTGGGAAGCGGGCAGCCAAAACAATGGCCAAGGCACCAGCGGAAGTTCAAAAGTCCTTCGTTCAACTCGTTACTGACCTGGAAACCAAAGGCCCGATTCGTACTGAGTGGCGTAATTTCTCCTCCCTCTCAGCGTCCACCTATCATTGCCATCTGAACTATTCATGGGTTGCCTGCTGGTTGTGGGAGAAAGGGACAATGCTTGTGGAGGTGTACTATGCTGGTAGTCGTGAAGACGCCCCCTATTAGAGTTGAAGTATTTGGCGAGGGTATAGCCGAGCTCGCGGCGGTTCTCAAGAAAGCAATTCCCGACGTGTCCATCACGCCTGAACCCGATTTTGAGGATGACGAGTTTGTGAAGCCAGAAGACATCCCGTGGTTCCGTGAGATCAGGAATAATTGGCACCCCGGCGAGACAATTCGCATACGGCGAGAAAATGCCGGGATGAGCCAGGCTGAGCTGGCCGAGAAATCACATATTTCGTTCCCCAATATCTCCGCGATCGAGAACGGAAAGCGCGCCGTCGGTCCCCGTACTGCTAAGAAGCTCGCTACCGCCCTCGGCATCGACTACCACGACCTTCTTTAGTTTTGGCTTTTCCAAATTGCAGGTGAAGAGAGGGTATTCTCCGGGCGCTATCGATACTCCTCGCGGTTCACCCTTCCGCCGACGGTCTCGCCTGCGAGGAAGCGTCGCACATTGTCCACGGCCATCCTTCGGGCATCTTCCATGGCTCCCGGCACGATGCCCGAGTTGTGCGGCGTGCCCAGAAGATTGTCGAGCTCCAGGAAGGGATACTCCATGCTGAACTCGCCGTGCCGCAAGGGCTCTTTCCACCAGGCATCGATGCCCGCCTTGAAGCGGGGGTGACTCTTCAAGTGCTCGTAGAGATCGCGCTCGACGATGATCTCCCCGCGGGCCACGTTGACGAGGATGGCATCGTCCTTCATGAGTCCGAGCTCGCGCGATCCGATGAGACCGGAGGTCGACTCGGTCAAGGGCAGACAGACGAGGAGGACGTCCACGCGCGGGAGCAGGGCTTCCAGGTCCTCCAGCGAACCCGCCCAATCGCTGCGCTCGTCTCCCCTGCCCGAGCGATTGATCGCCTCGACGCGCATTCCGAAGGCCTTCATGAGCCGCGCCGAGGCTTTTCCGATCCCGCCGTAGCCGAGGATGCCGGCGCTCATGCCCGCGAGGCGCCTATTGGGGGTCTTCTGGTCGAAGTCGCCGGCGAGGAGCTTGCGGTGCCCGCCGCGCAGGTCCTTGGCCAGGGCCAGCACGAAGGCCATCACATGCTCGGCCATGGGTTCGGCGTAGGCGCCCACATTGCTCGCGATGGAAACCCGCGCGGGGAAAAGATCCAAGGGCAGATGATCCGCCCCCGCCGAGAGCAGCTGCACGAAGCGCAGATTCCCGAGCGCCCCGATATCCTCCGCTCCGAGCTCGGCGGCGGGGTTCCACGACAGGAGAACCTCGGCCCGGGCGAGCAGGGCCGGGCGATCCTCGGGTGCGCAGTCCGACAGGAAGCGCAGATCGGCCAGACCCTCCAGGGCCTGCTCCATGGCCGGCCGGCTGCGCTCCGAAACCTGGAATGTCACTAGTACCGATGTCATCGATGTCTCCTCCCCAAGCCTATGGTATATAGAGTAAAGTCTATCATACTCGGGCCTCCGATGGGTCCTCTCGACCGTTAGTGGCGCCAGGCAGTGGGGTTCTTCCGAGAAACGCCCTAGCTAAAGAATTTTCAAGCCTACATATAAAAGGTTTCAAGGCTTAATACCTAAGGTTTAAAGGCTTAATACCTGAGGTTTTAAGGCTTAATACCTGAGGTCTAAAGGCTTAGGGGAAAATTCTGATTCTCGGCTCGCAAACGCCGGTAAGCTGCGATCTGACGCGAAGGTCCTCATAGACTATGCCGCCGCCGATGAGGATGCCAGCCACACTCATGGCTCAATCCTGTATTCATTGGCCGTCGGCTTAAGCCAATCGACGGTATCGTCGCGAATGGCACGATAGTCGATGCCCAGAGCCCGGAAATATCTATAGCCGCACACGATCTTTCGAGCCTCACTCGAGAAACGGAGCTTTAGGATGTCCTCATTGCCCTTGGTCTCTCGCACGAGCCAGGTCTTGCCGGAGTTGACATCCACGCAAATACCCCAGTCGGGATTGTAGTTGCCGCCGATCATCTTCGGGAGCTGTATCTTGAAAGTCCCAGGGAACTTAAAGTAGTAACTGATGGGCGATCCGGGGGATTCAAGGCAATTGCGCACGAAGCGCTGCTCCACACCTGAGTCGGTCTGGATCGCCTCGTAGAGACTTCGCTCTCCGACGGGAAGCAGTTCGCTGGGGACGGCCTTGGCTGGATCGGGGAAGGCTTCCTCGAGGGCCTCATTGAAGACCGTCGTGGTGGGCGGAATCCTGGCGGGCCCGTAGGAATCATGCTGGTCATCGGCGGCGAACTCGAGCTGCCGCGGGTATCCGCTTGAGGGGCTGGTTTTCGGGCTACTGCTGCCGATCGAGGGAAGGCCTTTGACGAACTGGATGTTGTTCGCCACGAAGTCGCCGACGACCTCCAGGAGGGCTTTCGCAAAGCGATCTATGAAGCCCTCGGGGTTGAGGAAGATGCGCGCTTTCTTGTCCTTGGGGAAACGCTTCCAGATCGCAAAAACGGTGGCTCGGGTGAGGCCGGTAGCGCGGGCGACGCGCTCGATGACGTTTGGAAGGGGGAAGCGCTCTTCCTTGGTCTCGATCTCTCGGAGACTGCCTTCTGCCGCGACCGTCTCCTCGAGGGTCTGAACACAACCAACCGAGATCGAGGTCTGGTTGGCGAAGACGGCTTCGGCGTCATCGCCTTCGCCTTCGATACGCTCGAGAACCAAGGGCTCGAGGAAGGGGTACTTTCCCCCGAGCTTTGCCGAGAGACTTTCACCGGGAACGAGGAGTACTTCGGCCTCGGGTACTAGGCTGCGATCGAGGGTATCGACAACCTTGATTTCAAAGCGGGCGACGGAGCTTTCGGTTCCCATGAAGGTACGGGCGAAGGTCTCGAGGAAGCGAAGCTCGATGCGGACAAAGCCGAAGCCCCCCTTGCGCAGCTCGATGCGAGGCAGGGGCAACTCGAAGGTGGAACGAATGCGCTCCAGGGCCAGGTCGATGAACTCCTCGCTCGAGAACTTGATCTCGTAGTGGGCGGGAGTGGCGAGGAGGGAAGTGAAGCGCCTGAACTCGGGCGAGTCGAACACCCTGGCATTGCGACTGACCGGGCTACGGTGCGCATTGGCGACGGGTATTCGATCGGTCTGACCATCGGCCTCGTAATCTTCCTGGAGAGCGCGGGCGAAGCTCGCGTAGCTTTCGGCGGCGATCACGGTGAGGACGTTCGCATAGCCATCCATGACTCGGTTGCCATCCTGATCGACGGGAAGGCGAAGACCGCGGCCGATCTCCTGGCGCTTGCGGGTCTCTGCCCGAGCCTCGTTGAGCGAGCAGATCTGGAAGACGTTGGGATTGTCCCAGCCCTCGCGAAGGGCCGAATGGGCGAAGATGAAGGCGCGGGGCTCATCGAGGGCAAGAAGGCGTTCCTTGTCGCGCATGATGAGATCGTAGGCCTCCTTTTCGGCTTCCTTCTGATCGGCCGAGCCGCCGAACTCATCGAGAAAGACTTCGGTCTCACCCTCACCCCGCTTCTTCTTCTTGACCGAGGCGAAGTAGTGGATGCGGAGGTCCTCGGGCTTGTGGCCCTTCAAGGAGTCGGATTTACGAATCGCCTTTGCCATTTCATCGTCGAAGATCTGGCGGATGTAGCCGTCCTTTTCATCGAGGAAGTGGCTTACCCGATCGACGAAGAAA
The DNA here is from genome assembly GCA_035530095.1 of Rectinemataceae bacterium. Lineage (GTDB taxonomy): Bacteria > Spirochaetota > Spirochaetia > Treponematales > Rectinemataceae > JAJXZP01. The sequence continues at coordinate 22,644 of DATKVK010000083.1, forward strand.
AGGGACAAGATCTTGATGCCTCGGGCGCGAAGTTCCTCCTGGCGCCTGAAATGGGTGGCGATCGTCTCCTTGATCTGGGCGCGGACGAGGTCCTTGCGGTCGGAGCCGGCGACGATTTCGTCCACCGAGAGAATGTTGCCGTCGGAGAGTTCGAGTAGGCCGTTGGCGAAGTCGATGTTGTGGACGATCATGCCGCGATAGGCCTTGTTGCCGGTACGTTCGGCAAGGTCATGATCCTGCTTGACCGTGACCTCCCCCGGATCGAGGCGGCCGTTCTTCTCCTTGGTCGCCTGGAGGACGGCGCTTTGCTTGGCGCGATCGACGCGGAGTAGGCGAAGCTGGTTCTTCTTGGCTGCGCCTTCGAGGGAGAAGCCGGCGACGACAACCTTTTTAACGAGGTCCCGTCGAAAGGCCTCGAAGGGCGAAAGCCGATAGACGGGATTGGGATTTTCCCTGTGGGTGGCGCTATAGCGAAGGCTCACCAAGGGATTGAGACGACGGAGCGCGGCCTTGGCGGTCTCCGTGCCATAGTTCTGAGGCTCGTCCAGGATCAGGACCGGACGGGTCTTGGCGAGGTACTCGATGGGAAGGAGTTCGCCGGGAAGCTTGTCACTCGCCTTGTAGATCACGTTGGAGGCGCGATTAAAAGCGGCCAGCGTGGTGACCAGAATGATGGGCCTGAAGGAGGAGGCGAAGGACCTGAGCTCCGATACCCGTGCGCCATCGTACTCGACCAAGGGAGGACGCTCGTTGCCGAACATCGAGGCGAAGTGATCCTTGACGAGGGAGTGTGTCTTTACGACGCCCTCGTAGATGGCGATCGACGGGACCACGATGACGAACTTGCTAAAGCCGCAACGCTTGTAAAGCTCATACATGGTACGAAAGTAGACGTAGGTCTTTCCCGTGCCAGTCTCCATCTCGACCGTGAATGAGGGATAGGAAATCGTGCTGGAATTGTCGAGGCCGTCGACCTCGAGGGGAAGCCCCGTATCGAGCTCGAGCCCGGCATTGAGGGGAGCTCGAGGATCCATGGCTCGGGCGCGCCTTTGAACAGTGCGCAGATTGGACAAAAGGATGCCCTGGTCGAGAAGCTCTCCCGGAGCGAGGTTGGGGATGATGGCTTCGTCGAAGGAGAAGTCCGGCTTTTCGGAGACAAGGCCATCGAAGAGATCGCAGACCGCCGCCACGGAATCGACCTGATGTTCGAGGTTGGCGTCGAAGCGGAAGACAGGCTTGCTCATACTACCTCAATTCTCGACCAGTTTATTCATTCCGGCGACGAAGGCCGCGAAGCTCTCGGAACGATTTCGCTTGGCGTCGATAATTGGACCGATCCTTTCGGCCCATTCGCGTTTCCGCGCGCCCAGTTCCGGATAACCGAGCGCGGCGAGCTTCTTGGAATCGCCCTGGCGAATCACCTCCGCCAGGTATTCCCAATTGCCGTCGAATACGTCACCCCTGAATGCAGAGAGTTTTTTCCGATCGGCGGCGGGATACGCGGCGCGGACAGCATCGGGATCGCCGATGAGCCAGGCCTCGGTTTCCTGTACCGCGATCCGGATCAAGGCGCGGGGCCGCGGATCGCAGGATTCGAGGACGGCGAGGAGCTCTTGTTTGAATTGGATGCAATCCTTCGTGTCGTTGTCGACGAGGACCATCACCCTGAGTTCGGAAGACCGCATCTTGCCGTATCCTCGCAGGATCGGAGGAAGCTTTTGGAGAATCGTCTGCGCTTTCGGCGATGCCTCGGCCATCAAGTTTTTCGGAAGTCGCCCGATCCCGCGAAAAGGGATTAGTCTCCAGCTATGCTCCGCGCCATTCGGGCCGAGAAGTCCGGGGAGGATCGCGTCCACGAGGGCCGCGCCGGAAGCATCCTCGGTGAGAATTTCAAAAATGCATTCCTCACCTCGGATCGAAATAGTCGGAGTACCAGAGGCCTCCGAGCGGAAGGCCTTCCTGGGCGAGATTGCGCACGAGCTCGTCATCCGCGGCGCATCGAAGCCGGGAAAAGCCATTCTCGCCCTTTTCGAGAATCCAGGTCTCGTCGGGCGTGAGGGCGTCGACGAGGTAGGGTTGGTGCGTCGTGACGAAGATCTGCGGCGATCCCGGCTTGCGTGAGTTCTCCCGGAGCTCCCTCGCGAAGGCCTCGAGCAGCTTGTGGTAGAGCCCATTCTCAGGTTCTTCGAGTCCGATGAAGGAGGGTGGTTCGGGATCTTCGAGAAGAAGGAGATAGGCGAAAAGCTTGAGGGTACCGTCCGACATCTGCTGGGCATAGAAGGGATCGGCAAACGCGCTCTCGCCAAAACGCAGGAGAAGGCGATCATCATCCGTAGGCTTGGTATCGATGGAAGAGATGCCCGGAATCTTTTCCGCGATTCGCGCCAGGATACGCTTGAATTTCTCCTTGTGTTCACGCTCGAGGTACTGGACGACATTCCCGAGGTTCTCCCCGGTGGGCGCGAGGTGCTTTTGCGGTCCCGCTAGCGGGAGGGAGCGCGCCGCATTCGGCTGGAAATAGCTCAGGAACCAGCTCTCGATGAAATTCCGGAATCGAGCGATGCGCGGATGCTCCTTGAGGGAACCGAGGGTGGCGATGCCGAGCCTTCTTGTATCTGAGAGCTCGATATTCAGCTTGCTGGAATCCTCTCCCTCGAGCCCTTCCTCTCCGGACCAGACCTGCCCCTTCCCGTGTTGAAGGTTCAAGAAGTGGTAGGGTTTTCCCTTCGATTGGTTCTTCCGATTCTGCGTGATGCGCTCAGAGAGAACGGAGGGCCGCTCAGACTCATCGATGCCTATCTCGAGCTCATAGCGAAGGGGCCGCTCGTTAGGGCCTTCCCGATAGCGGATGGTGAACCGCAGCGGGCCGTTCGTGCCCTTGGAGAAAAGGCGTTTGATTCCGCCCCGACCGCGTAGATCGCAGGCTTCTTCCAGGCCGAAGCGAAGCACATCGGAGAGGAAGCCGAAGGCGTCGAAAAGCGTGCTCTTGCCCGAACCATTGCGGCCGATTACGACGGTGAGCGGCTCCAGCGCCTTCTGGCTCGAGTCCCACGCGAACCTACCGAAGGAAACGTCCTTCAGCACTCGGTAATTTTCAATCCTGATGCCTTCAATTCTGCCCATATGCCTGGCTCCTTGTCGTCATTCTACACCGTCGCCAATCGGCAGAGTTCGCGGATGCGAAGCTTGGCCTCGTCGGTAAGGGCTCCATCCCGGCAGATGAAGACATCCTCGCTGGCGATGCCGAGCTTCTCGAAGCTGCGAACCGTCAGGCTGCGTCCGAAGCCCGTGTCGAGGCAGATGAAGAGGCGGTGGCCCGAGGCGCTCGATTCCACCCTCGTGACGACAAGGGCCCCTTCCTCAAGTCTGTCGAGGGTCGAGTCGAGAGGGAAGCCCTCACGCAGCATGATCTCGGCGACGAGGTCCTCCTCCTTGGCCTTGTCATCCGTCTCGGCAAGGTGGAGGGAGAGCTGCTTTTCGTATTCTTCGAGGCTGGAGCCTTCGAAGTCGCGCCAGCTTTTAAAGCCGGTCTTCGAGAGCTTGTAGACGCGGAAGCCGCGATCGCGATCTGATTTCTTGCCATTCTGTTCGTACAGATTCTTGGTGACACGACGCAACCGCTCCTTTGTAATATCTGTTAGCACATGGAATCCAGCTTTGCTTGCTTCGGAACCTTCCGGTGTACTCTCCGGAACTTGAACGAGGATGAATTGACGATTACCGTTGTCCTCTTCGTTCAGTTCAAGTACTGCTTGAGCGGTTGTCCCTGATCCTGCGAAGAAATCCAAGATAAGGGAGTCCGGAGAAGATCCTTGAATAAGTATCTTCTTGAGAAGTGCACAAGGTTTTGGAAAATCGAAGACATCGCTTTCAAATAGGGCCCTAATGTCGCTAGTCCCATCTGATGTAAAAACGTCATCAATAATTGTTGGGAACGCGATATTTTCTGCCAGGAGATCAGCTCTATATTTCTTTTCCCGTGGTCTTCCGTCAGTCTTCGCAGGAAAGAGAATGCAATCCGTATCAATGAGGTTTTGCATTCTATCTTTGGCATAACGCCACCCATTGTTTTCGGGAGGGCTATATTTACGATTCGTGGAAGGATCCGTAATGGAGTAGTGCAAGTTAGGCCTTTGCTGCTTTGTTGCAAGACCAAGAATACTTCTACTCATCCATAGACCACGGGGGTCATTATCCGGATTGTCAAACTTAGATTCATCTCTGCCGATTCCTGCGAGCTTCGCATCTAGTCGGCTATAGCAGAGAAGGTATTCGTGATCTGTCGAGACACCCGTTAAGGAACGGGCGTCAGGAAATTTACGACACTTCCAAATGAAACAACCAATGAAGTTTTCTTCTCCATAGATTTCATTAAGTAGCATTCGCAGATTGCTTAATTCATTATCGTCAATGCTAACAAATACAAGCCCTTCAGGCTCAAGCAAGTCATGAGACAAGAGCAGTCTCGGGTACATCATTGAAAGCCAGTTGGAATGGAACCGTCCTGTTGTTTTTCGATTTGTTTGCAGGGCTGTCCCGTCCTCAGCTCGGAGCCCAGAACGCTTCTCAAACTCCAATGGCGATTCAGCAAACTTGTCATCATAGACAAAATCATTGCCCGTATTGTATGGCGGATCGATGTAGATCATCTTGACGCGACCACGATAGGCTTTGGAGAGCAGGCGAAGGACCTCAAGATTCTCACCCTCGATGATGAGATTCTTGGTGGTCAACTCATTGACGCCTTCCTTGGGGGCACGATGAAGGGCCATCCTGGAAGGCTTGAAGGCACGAGCGCGGGCTTCGTGTTTGCCCGGCCAAAAGAGGCCATAGCGCTCGCTCCCATCATCGAGATTCTGCTCGCCGACGAGTTCCCGGAGCTTGTCGGGATCGATGCGCCCTTCGATGAAGCATTCGGGCAAGGTCTCCTCGAGAATGCGAAGGCGCTCCTCAAGGGCAGGGGATTCCGGCTTGATGCTTCGTTCGTCGTTCATTTAGCTATTCTCCCTCGGTAGGTCGTCCTCGCTGTGAGCCTCAGCGGCGTAGCGGTACTCTTCGTCTTCTTCATGGTTCTCCGCGAGACGGAAGTATTCGAGAACATTATCTTTCTTGACCCGTTTCCCATCCAGGCGCCAGGTTCGGTAGGACGAACACGAAAAACGAACATCGCAGTTCTGGCAGACTTTTTCGCCAAAGCTGCGGCCGCGTCCGGCATAGGCCTCGTCGAGGCGATCCGGCGGGGGCGGAGAGAAGTCGCCGTCCTCGATGCAGTCGACGACACGGCCGAAGTCGGCGATGGTGGCGTCGCGCGACTCTCGGGAAAAGGGAAGCGGAATGAGGGGCTCCCAAGACGAGAGTTCCCTGGCGATGGCGGCGGAATCGCCGGCATTCATAGCGTCCTTGAGGCGGGTGGGAAGGCTCGTGGAGATGATCCCCGTGCCGTCGATCCTCCGGCCTTTGAGTTCCTCATAGATCGTCGCGTAGACGTCCAGCTGGGCGGCATAGTCGTCGGGGTGGGCGCGAACGTACTCGGGTTCGTGGGTCTTGAGGTCGTACATCATCGTGCCCGAGCTGGTGGCGATGATGTCGACGACTCCCTCGAGGTTGAAGCGCCGTCCTTTGGGGCTCGAGCGATTGGGGAGGACGAGCCGGACCTCGGTTTCCCGAACACTCTCGGCCGTGGCCTTGTGTTTGCGCCAGTAGAGCAGTATCTGCCTGAAGGCCTCGCGGCGGGCGAAGGCGTTGGCGCGAACACCGGTCTCCTCCTCCGCTCGATCGAGTTCATCCTCGAAGGCCTCGGCGATGAAGACTTCCATCTCGTCATCGGGCAGGGCTTCGGCCTCGATGCGGAGGCTCGTATCAGGCATGGGAGGCCTCGCGTTTCTCGATCAGTTTTCGATGCAGGTCCTCGATGGTCCGGTGAACGAGTATGCCAAATACGGCATTCTGCGTGCGCGAGGCGGAAAAGCCGTACTTGCGGAAGGCCATGTAGCGGCGCGGGCACTGCCCATAGAAGGTGTAGTCCCCGGTATACGAATAATTGCGCGGAAGGTCGTCGCCCGGTGCCTTGGCGACGGGGATTGAATCCATCGAAAGGCCGGCGAGGTCGGCAGTGCTGCCGAGGAGCGGCTCCGCTTGCTTCCCCACGTATTTCGGCGAGCGCGGGATGACGAGGAGGTTTTCGGCTCGCGAAAACGCGACATAAAAACGGCGGGCCTCGTCGAAGTCGGCGCGACGGTCCTTGGGCTCGCGCTCGGCGGCCAGGAAGGGCTCGATCAGCTCTTCGCAGATTCGTGGGCGCGCGCGGCGAACGGTATTGGGGACAAAGACCACGGGAAACTCGAGTCCCTTCGACTGGTGGATCGTAAGGAAGGGAACACGCCCGCGGGGGAAGGGATCTTCGGGGTCCTCGTATTCGCTCTGGCCAAGCTTCCAGAGGATGGAAAGATAGGAACCAAAGAAGAGGCGCTCGAGACCGCCATCCGCGAGCTTGGGGCCTATGAGTTCTCCATATTCCTCGCAGTACCTGGCGATATAGCCGCTCACGAGGGAGAGATTGCAGATGGGACCTTCGTCGACGGCGCCCGCGATGCCTTCGGCGAGATCGAAGGCGTCCTTCAGCGGCTTGAATGCGGTGAGTCGGTAGAAGTGGTCGAGGAGGCTCCAGTCGAGACCTGCGGCCCTGGTGAGGACATAGTCGAGCTTGTAGGGTCTGCCATCGGCTACCGCCTTGTCGGCCAGGGTGTCGAAGTAGCGGGAGAGGATACTGCGCTTGGCCTTGGGCGAGATGCCCGGCGTCGCGGAGAGGAGGACCTTCATGGAATGGCGGTCATAGGCCTGATCCAGGCTCCATCCACGTTGGGCGACGAGGGCCGTGAGCGTCGCGTAGTCCTTTGCCGATTGTTCGAGTTCCTTCCTCCGATCTTCGATGAAGAGCTCGAGGGCAGGTTCATTCCCGATCGCCTTGGTTGCGGCGGTTTCGGCGTCGTGGGTCCAGGCTTTGTATGCCTCATTCATGAAGCCGGAACGCCCGAAGCCGATGGTCTTGCCGATAAGGCCAAAGGTGACGAGAGCTTCATCCGTATTCAGGAAGGAGCCGGCGCGAGGGGCGTAGGCCTTGATCCCGCGCGCCGCGAGGGCCGCGATATAGGCCTTTGGCGCGTTGCTCGTGACGCTCGGGAAGAGAAAGGCGATGCGATTGGGATCATCGACCTTGCCCGAGGCTATGAGCTTTTCGACCAGGAGGGCGGCCTCATCGGCGGCTTCTTCGAGGGGTCTGCGGGAACTCGTAAAGACGGCCGGTCCATCGTTGCCGCGATGTGCCTGGATTTCCTTGGCGACACGATAGGGAGGAGCATCGCCGGAAGCTTCCCAGTTTTCCGCGACAATCGCGCGGCCATAGAAGGCCACGATATCAGCTCTCGAGCGATAGTTCCGGACGACGGGAATGGTTTCGGTTCCGATTCCCCAGCGTTCTCGAACTCTGTCGGGGAAGCGGACGAAGTTCTCGACCGTCGCCCCTCGGAAACGATAGAGGGCCTGGTCGTCGTCGCCGACCACGCAGATGTTCTTTCTGCCCGCGGCCAGCGCGAACACCAAGCGCTCCTGGACCGCATTGGTGTCCTGGTACTCGTCGATGATGACCTCATCGAAGACTGAGCCGCCATCGGGGCAGCTGACGACGGCGGCAAGGGCCTCGCTCTGCACGAGGGAGAGATCGACTTTGCGGACCGAGTGAAGGCTTTGAAGGTAGACCGCATAAAGATCAAGGAGAAGTCGGATTCCCTCGTGGTAGGCCGAGAGGCCGAGAACTTCGGCCTTGGACTGCCAGTTTTCGAGGATGGGCGCTTCTTCCGAAACGCGGTTGAAGAAGTCGACGAGCTGATTCGTCGCATCGAATCGACTCGGATACTTCGGTTCTCGGACAAAACAGGATTGGACGCGCAGGTAGAAGTCGTTGGGATCCGCAAGACCGAGCTGGTTCTGGGCATAGGCGAGGAGTGCTCGGTTGCCGTCTCCTCGGTAGAGGTAGAGAAACTGGGAAAGCTGATCCATGAGCACGGGCGGCCTCGGCCGTGTTCCCGAGACGAGGAAGCGGCGGTCGGCGAGGATCCGATTCGAAAGCGAGTGCAGGGTGCCGACATAGAGCTCGGTCGTATCGAAGGGCCGGCCGAGCTCCTCCTGGGCGAGGACGAGGAGCGAGAAGAGACCGCTTTCGAGCTGTCTGGCCGCCTTCTCGGTGAAGGTCGAAAGGAAAATCTTGGCGGGGTCGACGCCGCGATAGACAATTAGGTTGAAGACCCGCCAGAGGAGAACTCTGGTCTTGCCCGAGCCCGGACCGGCGGGGAGATAGAGCGGGCCGTTTTCGTGGAGAATCGCTTTCCGTTGGGCATCGTTGGGCTTGAAGCCACCTAGATTCATGAAGTAGTCGATGTTTTTCATACTCGCTCAACCGCCCATCCGCATGTTGAAATCACGTTCCCCCAACTTTCCAATTTTACAAAGAATATATGAGCCTCTTTCAAAAGTCGAGGGCCAAGTAATTTCCTGTAAAAGACAGGACGCCGCCGGTCATGGGAGAATTCAGGCGCGACATGTTGAGCCAGGCCGGCCCCGGCCGCCCCGCTCCGGCAGGGGCATTCTTCAGGCGGCCCAAGACTGCTATACTCCGCCGCGACGACACGAGCGCGAATCGACGGGCGGTACCATGAAGAAGAAGAACTACCACGGATTGATCGAGAGGGCCCTGGCCGAGGATCTCGGCACGAGGGGCGACGTGACGAGCGCGGCGCTGTTCCCCAAGAAGGAGCGGGCCGTTTTCGTCCTGCTGGCCAAGGACGAGGGGATACTCTGCGGGCTCGGCCCCTTCTCCCATGTCTTCGAGACGCTGGACAGGAAGGCCGAGGTCGAAACCTACTTCAAGGACGGCGATAGGCTGAAGCGGGGCGAGGTCGTGGCGCGGGTCCGCGCCAAGCTGCGCGCCGTGCTGGCCGGCGAGCGGACGGCCCTGAACCTGGTCTCCCACCTCTCGGGTGTCGCGACCAAGACGAGCCTCTTCGTGGCGGCGGCGCAGGGAAAGCCGGCGATACTCGACACGCGAAAGACCATCCCGGGGCTCCGGAGGCTCCAGAAATACGCCGTGGCCTGCGGAGGCGGGAGGAATCACCGCATGGGTCTCCACGACATGATCCTCATCAAGGACAACCACGTCGACGCGGCCGGGAGCATCGCCCGGGCGGTGGAGAGAGCGCGCGCGAAATGGGGGAAGCGCTTCCCGGTCGAGGTGGAGACGCGGAACCTGCGCGAGGTGGAGGAGGCCCTGGCGGCCGGTGTCGACCGCATCATGCTGGACAACATGGACGACGCGACGATGCGGCGCGCGGTCGTTCTGGTGGGCGGAAGGGTCGAGACCGAGGCCTCGGGGAACATCAGCCTGGAGCGGCTTCCCGCGCTCGGGGCGGTCGGCGTGGACCTCGTCTCCGTCGGCGAGCTGACCCACACGGTCAAGGCCTTCGACTTTTCGCTGAAAAGGGAGAACGAGGCATGAGCGAGGACTTAGGCGCGGCGCGGCTCGCCGAGGAAACGAGGGCGCTGCGCGAGGAGCTCGGCCCCTCCGTCGTCATCGCCGCCCACCACTACCAGCGGCCCGAGATAGTGGCCCTGGCCGATTTCGTCGGCGACTCCTTCATGCTCGCCCGGGAGGCCAGCCGGGCCGAGGCCGAGTTCATCGTCCTCGCCGGTGTGCGCTTCATGGCCGAGAGCGCGGCCATCCTCGCGCAGGAAGGGCAGAAGGTCCTCATCCCCGACCCGGCGGCCGGCTGCCCCATGGCCGACATGATCGACGGCGCCGAGGCGGAGGCCGCGCTCGACGCCCTGGCTGCCGTCTGCGAGGCGCCCGTCGCGCCCGTGACCTATATGAACTCCTACGCCGACGTGAAGAGCTTCACCGGGGCCGCGGGCGGCTCGATCTGCACTTCGAGCAACGCCGCGACGATAGTCGACCACTACCTCTCCCGCGGCCGGGCGGTGTTCTTCCTTCCCGACCGCAATCTCGGCCGGAACACCGCGGCGGCGATGGGCATTCCCGAGGAGCAGGTTTTCACGCTGCGAAAGGGCGGGAAGATCGAGGGCACGGGCGACCCGAAGCGGGGGCGGATCTTCCTCTGGGATGGCTGGTGCCACGTCCACAAGAACTTCACCGTGGCCGAGGTCCTCGGCGCGAGGAAGCGCTACCCGGGCCTGCGCGTCATCGTCCACCCCGAGTGCGAACGCGAGGTGGTCGCCGCGTCCGACGCCTCGGGCTCGACCGAGGCGATCTACAAGGCCATACGGGAGTCGCCTGCGGGGTCGCGCTGGGCGGTCGGCACCGAGGCCAGTTTCGTGAGCCGCATGGCGGCGGAGTTCCCCGACAAGGAAGTGGTCCACCTCCGCGTCTCGACCTGCTTCAACATGAGCCGGATCGGGCTATCGAACCTGCACGCCAGCCTCGCCTCCATCAAGGCCTTCAGGGAGTCGCTCGCGCCCCTTTCCTTCCGCGTGGAAGTGGCCGAGGAGCATCGGCGCCTGGCTTCGGCCGCCCTGCGCTCCATGCTGGACATCGTCGAGGCTCGGAAATGAGGAAGAACTTCGACGTCATCGTCGTCGGCACCGGGATAGCCGGACTCTCGGCGGCGATCCACTGCAAGGAGGCGGGCCTCGACGTGGCCCTGCTCAGCAAGTCGGATCGGCCCGAGGAATCCAACACGAACTACGCCCAGGGCGGCATCGTCGCCTGGCGCGAGGGCGACGGCGCGGACAGGCTGGAGGAAGACATCCAGACGGCGGGCTGCCGTTACAACAACCGCCGCGCCGCCCGGCTCCTCGCCGAGGAGGGCCCCCGGCTCGTGTTCGACTTCCTGATCGACAAGGTCGGCGTGCTCTTCAGCCGCGACGAGTCGGGCACGCTCGATTACACCGAGGAAGCCGCCCATTCGGCCCGCAGGATCCTCCACTTCGAGGACCATACCGGCGAGGCGATCGCCGAGGCGCTCCTGGCCTATTGCGGCAGGATAGGGCTTCCGATTTTTTCTTCCCACACGGCCGTCGACCTCATCACGAACAACCACCACTCGACGAATCCGCAGGACCTCTACGCCGAGCGCGAGGTGATGGGGGTCTATGTCCTGGACAACGAGTCGGGCGAGGTCGAGGCCTTCTTCGCCGACGCCGTGATCCTGGCCACGGGCGGCCTCGGCAACATCTACCAGTTCACGACCAATCCCGACTGCGCGACAGGCGACGGGATTTCGATGGCCCACCGGGCCGGGGCCGACATCATCAACGCGGAGTTCGTCCAGTTCCATCCCACAGCCCTCTACCACAAGGACATCAGGCGCTTCCTGATCTCGGAGTCGCTGCGCGGCGAGGGCGCCAGGCTCGTCGACAGGAAGGGTCGGCGATTCATGCACCGCTACTCGGAGCAGGAGGAGCTCGCCCCGCGCGACGTCGTCACCCGCGCGATCTACGAGGAGATGGCCGCGCAGGGCTCGGACTACATGCTCCTGGACCTGGCCGGGCACTACAGGGGGCGCACGCCCATCCGCGAGCGCTTCCCCCGGATCTACGAAATCTGCCTCTCGGGCGGCATCGACATCACGGCCGAGCCCATACCGGTCGTGCCCGCAGCCCACTATTTCTGCGGGGGGATCAAGGTCGACGGGAACGGCCGCAGCTCGATCGAGCGCCTCTACGCCGTCGGCGAGGTCTCCTGCACCGGACTGCACGGCGCCAACCGCCTGGCCTCGACCTCCCTCCTGGAAGGGCTGCTCTGGGGCAAGCGGGCCGCCCTGCACATCGCGGAGCGGCGGACACCCGTCGCTCGCTCGCGCTTCGAGGACATCCCGGACTGGAAGAGCCCGGCCGCTGCCGAACGCTTCGAGCCCACGCTCATCTACCAGGACTGGAACACGATCAAGATGACCATGTGGAACCACGCGGGCATCGTCCGCACGCGCAAGGGCCTGGAGCGGGCGAACGCCGACCTCAACTACCACGCGCACCGGATCACGAAGTTCTACAAGGAGGCGGCCCTCGACCGCGACCTCGTCGAGCTGCGCAACGGGGTCGTCACCGCCCAGATCGTGGTGGCCGCGGCCATGCACGACGAGCGCTCGATCGGCTGCCATTTCCGGAAGGACTGAACCGCCGCCCCGCGCCGGCGGTTGACCCTCTCCCGCGCATCCGCTACCATCCGGCCGTGCAGACCCACCGCTCTCTCGCAAAACCCGTCTTGGCCTGTCTCTTCGCGGCGCTCATCTCGGCCGGCGCCTTCATCGCGGTTCCGCTTCCGTTCTCGCCCGTCCCCATCGTGCTGCAGAACTTCTTCATCTTCCTGGCCGCCCTGGTGCTCGAGCCCGCCTGGGCCGTGATAGCCGTCATCGTCTATCTGGCCCTCGGCGCGATCGGGCTTCCGGTCTTTTCCGGAGGCTCCGGCGGCCTGGCCCGCCTGGTCGGACCCACCGGAGGCTATCTCGTCGCCTACCCCTTCGCCGCGCTGCTGGCCGCCCTGGTCTCGCGCCGGGGCTCCCGGCGCCGCTGGAAGGATGCCCTCGCGCTCATCCTCGCCTCCCTCCTCATCTACGCCCTGGGCGTAGCCTGGCTCCGCCATGTCCTCGATTCAAGCTGGGGCAAGGCGGCGCTGATCGGGCTCCTGCCCTTCATTCCGGGGGACGCGCTCAAGATCGCGGCGGCGGTCCTCGTCGGCCGGCGCCTGGCCGATCTCGTGGCCGAGCTCTCTGGCGACGGGGATGCCTGTGCCTGAGCTCATCGAGGTCGAGGCCCTCGGCCATCGCTTTCGGGACGGGAGCTGGGGCCTTGAGGACGTGAGCCTCAAGGTCGGCGAGGGAGAGGTGCTCGTCCTCGCCGGGCGCAACGGCTCCGGCAAGACCCTGCTCGTGCGGCATTTCATCGGTCTCGCCCGGCCGAGCCGCGGCCGCGTGCTCTACCGCGGCAGGCCCGTCACGGCCGACCTCGACGCCGCGCGCCGCGGGATAGGGCTCGTGTTCCAGGACTCCGAAGCGCAGATCGTGGGACAGACGGTCCTCGAGGACGCCTGCTTCGGCCCCGCCAATCTCGGCCTCGGCATGGACCGGGCCCTGGAACTCGCCCGCGAGGCCCTGGACTTCGTGGGCCTGGGCGGCATGGAAAGGCGCAGGCCCGATTCCCTCTCGGGGGGCGAGCGGCGCCGCCTCGCGATAGCGGGCATCGCGGCCATGCGGAGCGAGTGCATCGTCCTCGACGAGCCCTTCGCCAATCTCGACTTGGAGGCCATCCGCCAGGTTCTCGCCGTCATCGTCCGCCTCGCGGGCGCGGGCCATAGCCTTCTCGTGCTGACCCACGAGCTGGAAAAGTGCCTCGCGCACGCGACTCGTCTCGCGGTCATGGAGGCAGGGCGCATAGCCTACGACGGCGCTCCCTCGGGTCTCGATCCCTCCCGCTTCGAGGGCCTGGGCCTCATGAACCCCTACCGTCACGGAGAGAAGCTCGAGGAATTGACGTGGCTCGGCTAGAGCTGTTCCGCTTCGAGTGGGACGACAGCGCGCTCCATCGCTTGCATCCGCTCTCAAAACTGGCCGTGCTGCTCATCCTTTCCTGGGCGGCCCTGGCGCCGGCGCCGCGGTTTCTGGCCTTTCTCTTCGCGCTCGCCCTCGTCCTGCTCGCGCTCGTCCGCGCCAAGCCGGCGGATCTCGCGCGCAATGCCCGTTTCCTCCTGCCCCTCTACCTCTTCGTCGCCCTCATGCGCGTCGTCGCGCCGGGCTCCCCGACCTGGTTCCATGCGGACGGACTGCTCCCCGCCTCCGTCTACATGGCGCGGCTTGCGCTCGTCTTCCTCTTCGCCGAAACCTTCTTCCGCTCCACCTCGACGGGAGAGCTCGCCGACGCGGCCACGCGCTGCGCGCGCACGCTGCCTGGACTCTCCGCGAGCGATCCCGGGTTCTACCTGAGCCTGACCATGGGTTTCATCCCCCGCTGCATCGAAGCCTACGAGCGCTCCCGCGAGGCGGCCTACGCGCGCGCGCTGGGACTGGGGCGAAGACGGGATGCCGCGGCGCCAGGCGGGGCCGATCGGCGCTCCGCGCGCGAGTCGCGGGGCCGCCCGGATCGCATGTCAGCCAACGCGCTTCCGGGGCCACGGGGCCGCAGGACGGCGCCGGGGGGCGTCGGCTCGCGTTCGCTCTTCGTGCTGGAGTCCTTCGTGGCCGCCGCGCTGCGCTCGGCCCTGCGGAGCGCGGCGGCGCTCGAGGCTCGGTCCTACAATCCGCGGCGGACCGTCGCGCCGCGTCCGATCCGCCGCTCCGACATCCTCGTGCCCCTGGCC
>DATKVK010000084.1:0-29993 GCA_035530095.1 Rectinemataceae bacterium
GAGGGAGCCCGCCAGGCTCGCGCCGATGCCGAGGGCCGCGCTCAGGAGGGCGTGCCAGGCGCGGTAGTCCGCGTGGTAGATCTCGCCGAAGGGTATGGGGAAGTCGCGCGGCATGTAGGCGGAGATGTCCACGCCCTTGAGGCCGAGCCAGGCGGCTATCGGGGCCGCGACGAGGAAGCCTCCGGCCACGCCGAGGGCGGCCAGCCAGGTACTTTCGTAGAGGATGAGCCTCCGCACGCCCCTTTGGCGCAGGCCGAGCGCCCTCAGGGTGGCGAGCTCGCGGTGGCGCTCGTGCACGGACATCGACATGGAGTTGAGGATGCCGGCGATGATGAGGGCGAAAAGTATGACGGCGATGACGTAGAAGCTGCCCGTGTCGGCGCGGACGCCCGAGACCGTGGCCTGGGCGAACTGCCGCCAGCCGTAGGCCTCGACCGAGGGATAGGGCTTGCCTTCCGGAGAGGGGGCGGCGCCCGCGGCGGCGCCCGCGGCGGCGCCCGCGACAGTACCCGCGACAGTACCCGCGACAGTACCCGCGGCGGCGCCCGGCGCGGCCAGGCTCGCGGCGAAGGCGCGGGCCGAGTCCTCGACCTCCTGCGTCCTCGGCCCCGCCAGCACGATGCGGGTCACCTCGTCGCCCAGGCCGAGGAGCTCCTGGGCCGAGGCGAGGTCGACGTAGGCGAGAGAGTCGTCCATGGCCCCGTAGCCGAAGGAGAAGACTCCGCGCAGGACGAGCGCGATGCTGTTCACGACGCCGTAGCGGTCGGTCGCGTAGACGAAGATGACCGAGCCGGGAGCGACGCCCAGCTTGCGGGCCATGCCCGCGCCGAGGAGGATGCCCGGGGAGCCGTCGAGGTAGGAGCCTCGGACGATCTTGCGGCTCAGGACCGTCACGCCGGCCTCCGCCGGCGCGTCGATGCCCTGGCCGAGCATCCGCACGCTGCCGCGGGGAGAGGCGATGCGCGCCGCGAAGTCGATGCGGCCGCTCGCGCCCAGGACGCCCGGCAGCCTCAGGATCCGCTCGCGGAGGGCTTGGTAGCCGGGGATGGTCAGGTCGAGGGGAAGGCGCGGCGCCTGGGCCTCGTAGCCCCGGCGGAGCAGCTGGGCGGCCCCGGTCTGGTAGGAGATGACCGCCCGGTAGATGTAGGTCCGGTAGCCCTGGACCCAGCCGAGGCAGATGAACATGATCGCCACGCCCACGCCGATCGCTATCGCGTTGAGGCTGGTGCGGCGGCCGTTGCGGAAGACATTGCGCGCCGCCAGGCCGAATGGATTCATCGTCTCCTCCTATCCGCGCCTGAGCGCGTCGACCAGGGACGCGCGCGCGCCCACGATCGCGGCATAGAGGCTGCCCGCCAGCGCGATGAGCGCGCCCACCAAGACGTCGCGCGCCGTGGCCGCCGCCGAGAGCCCGAAGTACATGACGTCGCCCATGCCGAAGGCGTGGCTCGCCGCGCCGATGGCCAGGCCGTGACGCCGGAGATAAAGCGCGACGGGCAGGGCGAGGGCCGCGCCCAGGAGCGAGCCCGCTATGCCCTGGGCCGCCCCCTCGATGAGGACGAGGGCGAGCTGGGTGCGCCGCTTCATGCCGATGGCCCTGAGGGTGCCGTACTCCCGCTGCTTCTCGAAGACGTTCATGAGAATGGCGTTCGTGATGACCGTGGCCGCCACGACGAGGACGATGACGTTGATGACGTACATGAAGAGGTCCATGAGCTTGATCATCGCGAGCATGCCGCCCTGGAGGACCTGCCAGGTCCGGCCGATGCAGCCGCGCTCGGCCAGGTAGCCTGCCTCCGCGGAGCTCACCGCCCCGGCCTGGCCCGGATCGCGCAGCCGGAGCCAGAGCTCGGGCGCGCCGACCGTCCCGAGGAGATCCGAGGCGTCGGGGGCGTCCACGAAGGCGGTCGTCTCGTCGAAGGCGCTGTCGTCGGTGCTGAAGACGCAGCGCACCGGGAGCTCGCGGTAGGCGGGCGCGCCATCGACGTCCTGGACGAGGAGCACGAGGCTCTTCGCCTCGGGCGCGCCGAGGAGCTCGAGGGTCCTTCGGGAGACCGCGAGGCCGGGCCCCTCGAAGGGGAAGGAGCCGCGAAGGCTGCCCCGGCCGACCTGCGAGAAGAAGACCGTGTCCGGCTCGAAGCCGTAGAGCCTGAGGCCCATGTTCTTCGGACCGGCCAGGAGGAGGCCTTCGAGCGGGGCGACCGCCTCGACCCGCGCGACGCGGGGGTCGGCGCGAAGGTGGGCGGCTATCGCCGCGGCGTCGGCCATGTAGTCGACCGGAGCGAGGGGATCCAGGGCCTCGAGCCTGGACTTGCGCTCCACGAGGATGTGGGCGGTCTCCTGGAGGATCTTCCGGTCCATGCGTTCCCGCATGCCCAGGACCCAGCCGGAGAAGAATTCCATGACGAAGACCGAGAGCGCGATCGCCAGCACGATGAGGGCGGTCCGCCGGGGTCGGCGGAGCGTCGAGAGCACGGCCATCTTGAGGAGCATCAGGAACCTCCCTCCTCGATCTCGCCGTCGCGCAAACGGACCACGCGGCGGGCGAAGCGCATGACGCGGGGGTCGTGGGTGGAGAAGATGAAGGTGACGCCCGCGCGCTCGTTGAGTTCGCGCATCGCCTGGAGGATGCCCTCGCCCGTGGCGCCGTCGAGGTTGGCGGTCGGCTCGTCCGCGATGACGAGGCGGGGCTCGTTGGCCAGGGCCCGCGCGATGGCGACCCGCTGGCGCTGTCCGCCCGAGAGCTCGTCGGGCTTGTGGGCCGCGTAGTCCGAGAGCCCCACGAGCTCCAAGAGCTCCTCGACCTTCGGCCGGCGCGCGGAGCGCGGCATGCGGGAGAGCATCATGGGAATCTCGATGTTCTCGGCCACGCTGAGCACCGGCACGAGGTTGAAGCTCTGGAAGACGAAGCCGATCTTCCGGAGCCGGAGCTCGGCCTCTCCGTCGTCCCCGAGCTCCGCGACCGGCGCGCCCTCGAACTCGAGACTGCCCGAGCTCGGCCGATCGATGCAGCCGATGAGGTTGAGCATCGTGGTCTTGCCGCAGCCCGAGGGCCCCACGATGGAGGTGAACTCGCCCTCCTCGATCGAAAGGCTCACGTTCCTGAGCGCGCGGATCGTGGTGCGCCCGAGGGCGTAGTCCTTGACGATGTTCTCCAAGCGTACGAGGGTCATGCCTGCCTCCTTAGAAAGAGAAATCCACCCCGACGCGGAGGTCGAGGGCCGGGATCGCCTCGGCGGCCGCGAGGCCGTCGAACTCGCCGCCGCTCTCGCCGGCGACGCCCTGGACGCGGAGAAAGAGGGTCGCGTCGCCGATATAGAATTCGAGCTTCGCCTCCCCGCTGACGCTTCCCCAGGGCAGGGCGATGTCGGCCGCCGCCGAGGCCGAGAACGCGTCGGTCTTCTCGGCGTAGATCGAGAGCTCGGCGTAGTGCCTCCCGTAGAAGGGGGCGAAGGGATCGGGCGGCAGGCCCGAGTAGGCGCTCGCCGCGACGAGGCTCGCCACCTCGCCCTGGTCGCGGCCGGGGTAGATGCCGCGGTAGGCGGCCCCGAGCTGCAGCGAGAGCTCGCCCAGCTCGGCGCTCTTGCGGAGCTCGAAGCGGAGCGACTCCGTGGGCTTGCGCCCTCCCGTCCCCTGCGCGAGATCCGCGGGGAAGGAGACCGCGGCCTCGAGCGAGGCGAGGAGGCCGAGGAGGGGGAGCGAGGCGTAGCCGACCGGCCTCAGCTCCCCTCCGCCCCAGCCCGAGGCGTAGAGCCCCAAGGCGCCGTCGAGGGCGCCGGGTGTGTAGCGGGCGAGTATCCCTGCGTCGAGGTCCTCGGCGCCGGAGAAGACGCCGGAGCGGGCCGCCCGGTCGGCCGAGAGGATGGCGATAGCCGAAAGGGCCTGGCTCGGGGTCCACTCGGCGTCGACGCCCCAATACCCTCCCTGGAGGCTCTCCTCGTCGCGGGCGAAGGGATTGGCGGGCGAGCCGTAGGAGCCGATGCCGAAGTTCCGGAGGAGCATCCCGCCCCTGAGCGAGAGCGAGCTAGAGGCCAGGAGACTGGTCTCGGCCTCGCGGACGTCCAGGAGGAGGGCGTTCGCCGCCTCCGAGGGTCCGGAAGCGGGGGAGACGGGGCTCTCGACGGCGGCGTCGAGGGTCAGGTGGAACATGATCGACTGGCCCTGGCCGGAGAGCCGGAGAGTCGACAGGCAGTTCCCCGTGGCGGCCGCTGAGCTCGAGAGCCCGCCCGAGGCTTCGGGATAGGCGAGCTCGCCGAAGGTCGAGATGTCGCCGCTCGCCGAGAAGGGCGCGCCCGCGGCCTGAGCCGAGGCTGCCTGGCCCGGCGCGGACAGGGCCGCGAAGGCCGCCGCGGATAGGGCGAAGGCCAGCGTGGTCCTTACGCTCATCGGACGAGCCAGGCCTGGTTGAACATGGCCGCGGGCAGGTCGTTCCGCTCGCGCAGCTTCGAGACGGTCACGACGCTTTGCTCGCCGGTGCCGTCGGCGGCGGTCATGAGCATGCGCCGCGGCCGGAGCCGCCCGGCCTCCTGGCCGTAGTCGGAGAGCAGCATGGTCTTGAGGAGGAGGCCGCTCTTCGCGAAGTACTCGACCTTGAGCGGGAGGAGATCCCCCTTGCGGAGGTAGAGCCTGATCTCGCCGTAGGGCACGTCGGGACGGAGGGCCTTGCCCGAGACGATCCAGGAATCGGTCGCGCCGAAGTCGGGACAGTCGACGGTCGTCGAGCCGGCGAGGCTCGCCGCGTAGTCGTTGGACCAGGTCGTCTCGCTGACGTCGTTGTTCGAGAAGACGCTGCCCTGGAAGGACTCGCGTGGCGAGAGCCGGATGGTCAGGCGCGAGAGCGAGCGCGGGCTGTACATCCAGAGCGCGCCCTCGGTCTGGAGGAAGCGAGTCCCCCGCGAGCGGGGAGGGGAGAGCATCTCCATGAAGGTGCCCATGTCGGCGCGATGCGCGACCTCGAGCACGAGGCGGGAATCGCCCTGTCCCGGCCTCCGGGTGAGGATGCTCACCGTCATGCTGAAGTTCCGCGGATACATGGCCTCGTCGGCGGCCTTCATGGCCTGGGCCGGGTCCGGGCCCTCGGCCGCGGCGGCGGCGGCGGCGGCCAGGACGAAGGCGGCGAGGGCGGCGGCCAGGCGCGCCCGAGAGCGGTCGTGTCTCATTTCTTCCTCCCTTTGCGAGGGGTCGAGAGGAGGAGTTCCTCCACCGCCCCGAGATAGGCTTCGAATTCCCTCCGCCCCGTCGCGGTCAGGCGGTACACGGTCTGGGCCTTCATGCCGGCGACCTCCTTGCGCTTTTCGAGATAGCCGCCCTCGATGAGCCGCTCGAGGTGGGCGTAGGCCGCCCCGTCGCTGGCCTCGATCCGCCCCTTGATGGTCGTGAAGGTCGCGTATTCGTCGCGGTACAGGAGGGCGGCGATGGCGAGGCGGGACTTCTCGAAGAAGATCCCGTTGAAGCGGGCGAAGGGATCAGCCACGCCGCCGCCTCTCGATCGCCGCAATGTGGAAGCCGCAGGCGGCGTACAGGAGGGCGGCGAACTCGGCCGCGGCGAAGAGGAGAAGGGGGCCCCGAGCCCCGGCGAACTCGAGCAGGAGGCCGACCGCTATCCCGACGAAGGTCTCGAAGTACAACGAAACATAGGAGATTTGCGCGTAGATGATGATGGGCAGCGAGGCTATGAGCAGCCCCAGGCCGGGGCTCAGCGATCCGGAGAGTGAGAGTCGGACGACCACGACGGTCAGGATGACGAGCATGGCGAATCCCGAAAGCATCGCCCCGCCCAGACGGCGGTTGAAGAGGGGGACCGAACCTTTGCTCGCCTTGAGGGCGAAGGATATCCCCTCGACTATCGCGCCGACGATTACCAGGGGAAGCCAGAGCCACAGGAGGGCGTCGCGCGCGCCCAGCGCCAGGCGGAGGTAGAGCGCGTAATGCGCCGCCGCCCCTGCGGCGACCAGGACCGCCCAGGCGAAAAAGGCCCAGGGATAGATGAGGGGCACGTCGCTGCCCTCGGCGAGCATGGCTCTGATCGCGCGGAGGTCTTCCACGCGCTTGTCGAGATCCCGTTCCTTGTCTTCGTCCATCGCATCTCTCCTATCTGCCGCGCATCGCGTCATCCGGCGCGGCGGGTCCGGCCGTCGTTTCGACCGCGGCTAGTGTTTCGACCTCGGCGCCTTCCGAGAGGCACCGCAGCAATTGCCCGAGGCCCAGGGCCCTGTAGGCGAGATAGCGGCCTCCGGCTATGCCGATCGCTCCGGCGGGGCAGAAGGCCACGCAGCGGTGGCAGAGGCTGCAGCGCTCCCCGCGGACGGGGACGGCGGCTCCGGGCTCCAGGCTCAGCGCGCGCTCGGGGCAGATCCGCACGCAGGTGCCGCAGGCAGTGCAGCGCTCCGGGTCGACCGCGAGGGGAAGCATGCGCTTCCAGCGAGCCACCGCCTTCCTCGAGCGGAACGCGGCCGCCAGCAGCTCGGAGTACAGGGGTATGTCGCGCCATCGCCCCGAACCTGAGAGGAGGCGGTCGCCGAAGTCCCTGGCCGAGGCCCGCCCGCGCTCGACAAGAGCGACGTCCTTGTCGGGGTCGCTCTTCTTCCGCATGAAGTTGTTCGGCATGAGGATCTCGCGGGCGGCGAGGGTCCGGTAGCCCTTGCGCCTCAGTATCTTCCGGACCGGGCCGAGGATGCCGCCCGAGTAGATGCCGAGCGTGTCGACGAGGAAGCAGGCAGTCCCCGCGGCTTCGGGCAGGGACTCGAGGAATTCCCAGACGAGCGGATGGGTGCCCTGCCCCGCCACCGAGACCACGAAGCCGAGCACCGCCCCGAGGTCGACGCGACCGGGATCGCTCCGCTCCATCGGGCGCATGGCGACCTCGCGGCCGGATGCGCGCAGGCGATCGCGCAGCTCGGAGGCCGCGATCAGCGTGTTGCCCGTGCCCGAGAACCAGTAGAGCTCGAAGCGGGCGCCCTCGGGCACCCCGTCACGGATCCTCATCTCGTCGCCGACCGCCTTCAACTCCGCATTTCGAAGTTACTTTGCATCACAAAGTGACTTCTGTCTCGAAAGTAGAAGGTCTCGAAGGAAATGTCAAGCGGGCGGGACTCTCCCGCCGGTTTTTTTCCGCGAATGCCGAATGATCGTGGTTGACGGATGGCCGCGATGATCGTAAGGTATATGCGAAGCCAAGCTCGCCGCGCTCGATGCGCGGAGCATGGATCAGGTCCCCGCACCCCCGTCGCGAGCGCGGCGGGACCGCCCGAGACCGAGAGGGCCTTCGTCTTCGCTCCCGGCTGTTCCCCGCAGCTAATCCATGGCTTGGCCTGGCGGAACTTTTACCGTCACATCCCGATTCCGGGCTCGTGGAATGCCTCGCGCATTTCAGGGGCGTGCGCGATCCGCAGCCTCCTCGGAGGCTCCGTCCGCCCGTCCGATCAGCCCTCCCGCTGAGGAGAAACATCGTCGTGCGCATACATCTTTATAACATCCACGGGCTCATCCGGGGATCCACGCTCGAGATCGGGAGGGACGCCGACAACGGCGGCCAGACGGTGTACGTGGTGGAGCTCGCCCGCGCGCTCTCGGCTCACGACAAGGTCGAGCACGTGCACGTGTTCACGCGAAGGATCGAGGATCCGGAGCTGGACCCCGTCTATGCGCAGGAGATCGAGACGCTCGGACCCAAGCTCAGCATCCACCGGATCTTCTGCGGCGGCCGCCGCTACCTGCTCAAGGAGAAGCTCTGGCCCCACCTCGAGGAGTTCGCCTCGAACGCCATCGCCCACATCAAGGAGCTGGGGATCCTCCCGGACTGGATCCACTCCCACTACGCCGACGCGGGCTTCGTGGCGGCCCGCGTCTCCCAGTACCTCAACGTGCCCTTCGCCCACACGGGCCACAGCCTGGGACGGCAGAAGCTGGCCGCCCTGCTCCGCTCGGGATTCCCGCGCGAGGAGGTGATGCGGCGCTACTCCTTCCCCGCCCGCTTCGAGGCCGAGGAGAACACGCTCGGGCAGGCGGAGTTCGTCGTGACCTCCACCAGCCAGGAGATCTCGACCTACGAGCCCTACGAGAACTTCGACCGGGGCATCTTCCAGCCCCTGCCGCCGGGCATCGACTTCGACCGCTTCTATCCCTATTTCGAGGACGAGCTCGACACGCCGCACTCGGGCGTCGAGCAGAAGGAGGCGCTGTTCCGGCTCAAGGAGTCCCTGAAGCGCTTCTACCTCCATCCGGAGAAGCCCTTCATCCTGGCCATCGCGCGGGCGGACAAGCGCAAGAACATCCACGGCCTCATCCACGCCTACGGGACCGACCCGGAGCTCCAGGCGGTGGCCAACCTGGCGATCTTCGCGGGGGTGCGGGAGGACATCCAGACCATGCCCGACGGCGAGCGCGAGACCCTCACGGAGATCCTCCTGCTCATGGACAAGTACAACCTCTACGGCAAGCTCGCGATCCCCAAGAAGACGGGCAACAAGATCGAGATACCCGCCCTCTACAGGCTGTG
The DNA here is from genome assembly GCA_035530095.1 of Rectinemataceae bacterium. Lineage (GTDB taxonomy): Bacteria > Spirochaetota > Spirochaetia > Treponematales > Rectinemataceae > JAJXZP01. The sequence continues at coordinate 8,498 of DATKVK010000084.1, forward strand.
CGCCCTCCAGAAGGGCGTCTACGTGAACGTCTCGCTCCAGGAGAACTTCGGCCTGACGGTCCTGGAGGCCGGGGCTTCCGGCCTGCCCGTGGTAGTCACCAACGCCGGCGGGCCGCCCGAGATACTGCAGCACTGCCGGCACGGCTACGCCGTCGATCCGCTCGACAACGCCGCGATCCAGGGGGCGATCAAGCGGATACTCTACAGCCGCGAGCTGTGGGAGGAGCTGTCGAGCAACGGCCTCAGGCTCGTGCGGGAGAGGTACAGCTGGGGCGCCCACGTCGACCGCTACCTCGAGCTGATCGACGAGAACCTGAACCTGTCGCTGGGGGTCGGCGTCAAGCGAGCCAACCGCCGGCAGTACCCGGCCCGCCTGCGCTCGGCCCAGGCGATCGTCGCGGCCGACATCGACAACACGCTGATCTGCCCCGAGCGGGGCAATCCAGGCCTGGAGCTGCTCAAGGAAAAGCTCGCCTCGCGGCCCGAGCGCGTGGCCTTCGCCCTGGCCACGGGCCGGAACCTCGAGCTCGTCCGGGAGGCGATCGAAGAGTTCGGCCTGCCCGAGCCGGACTTCTGCGTGGCCTCGGTCGGCACGCGCGTGGTCTACGACCTGGCGAGCGGCGAGGAGGACACGGGCTGGCGGGCCTTCATCGGCGGCTACCGCTGGCATCCCGAGCGCATCGAGCTCGCCCTCGCTGCGGTCCCCTGGCTGCGGCGCCAGGGCGAGGAGGCCCAGTCCCCGCTCAAGCTCTCCTATTTCTGCGAGATGGGCGATTTCGACCTCGAGCGGCTCAAGGAGGCGCTCGGCAGGGACTTCTACCACCTCACCCTGGCGTACAGCCACGGCCGCTTCCTGGACATCCTGCCCCGGAGGGCCTCCAAGGGTCGCGCGATCCGCTACGTGGCGAAAAAGCTCGGGGTGCCTTTCCGCCGCGTCCTGACCTTCGGCGACTCGGGGAACGACGCGGACATGCTCCTGCCGCCGCTCAGCGGCACCGTGGTGGGCAACTACAGTCCCGAGCTGGAGCGGCTCAAGGGCATGAAGGGCGTCCGCTTCGCCGAAGGCGCCGCGGCCGCCGGTGTATGGGAAGGCATCGAGAAGAGCGGCCTCGCGTGGTGAGCGCCGAGGCCCGGGAGGGTCCGATAGCATGAGCGAGCTCATGGGCGTCGAGATCGCGGGTCGGCCGCTGGCGAGCTACGCGGCGGCGATCGGCATTTTCCTCTGCGGGATCGGGGCGGCCCAGGTCCTGAAGCTCGCCCTCTTGCGGCGCCGCGGGAGCGAGGCCGCCGGGCCGGAAGGGCTCGCGCGCCGGATCGTCCGCGCTCTCGTCCTGCCCGCCGTCTACCTCGGCTCGCTCTACGCCGCCGTCGCCGTCCTCTCGCCTCCGGGGAAGGCGGGGCGCGTCGTCAACGCCGTCTTCCTCGCGACCCTCGTCTGGCTCCTGGTCCGCTTCTCCACGATGACGCTCTCCGTCGTCCTCGACCGCTACCTCGAGCGCGGCGGGAGAGAGGACGGGCAGCGGCGCCTGAAGCCTCTCCTCACCGTCGCGAACCTCGCGCTCTGGCTGATCGGCACGCTGTTCCTCCTGGACAACATCGGCTTCAAGATCTCGAGCGTGGTGGCGGGCCTCGGGATCGGCGGCATCACCGTCGCCCTCGCGAGCCAGGCCATCCTGGGCGACCTGTTCAGCTACTTCGTCATCCTCTTCGACCGGCCCTTCGAGCTCGGCGAGTTCATCGCGACCGATGACGTCGCCGGGACCATCGAGGCGATCGGCATCAAGACGACGAAGATCCGGGCGGCCACGGGCGAGCAGGTAGTCGTGAGCAACTCGCGGCTGATCGGCGGCAAGCTGCACAACTACAAGCGCATGGAGCGCCGCCTCGTGATCTTCCCCGTGCGGGTCGCCTACGGCGTCGATCCGGGAAAGCTCGCCGCCATCCCGGCGATCCTCCGCGAGGCGGTGACGGCGCAGGAGGACACGGACTTCGGCCGGGCCCACCTCAAGGAACTGGGCGAGTCCGGCCTCAACTACGAGGTCGTGTACACCGTCACGAACGCGGACTACCTGCGGTACATGGACATCCAGGAGGCCATCAACCTGCGCATCGTCGAGGCCTTCGGCCGGGAGGGGATCGAGTTCGCCCTCCCGACGCGGGCGATCAGGATGGGGCGGGACCAAGCTCCCGGGCGCTAGGGCCGCCCGCCGAGGCCGCTTCCGCCGCAGGGCGCGCGCGGCGAGCCGGCCGGACAAGCTGTCAAATACAGTATACTGCTATTGACAGTACACCTCGCCGCGAGTACCTTTCGTCCATGGACAAGCCCGCGATAGGCCACAAGCAGAGCCGCCACTTGGCCGCCTTCGTCCTTCTCTTCCTGAGGGAGGAACCTTCCCACGGCGCGGCCTTGCTCGCGCGCATGGAGGCCGAGATGCCCCACTGCCTGGCCGACAGCGCCGGCTTGTACCGGACGCTCCAGGCGCTGGAGCGGGAGGGGGCGGTGGTGACGAGCTGGGAGGCCCAGGCTTCGGGAGCCCCGCGCAAGGTGTACACGGTCACGCGGAAGGGGCGCGCGGCCCTTCGCGTCTTTGACGAGGATATCCGCGATCGCGAAGAGAATCTTCGCTTCTTTCTCAAGCGTTACCGAGCGATAGGGGAGGACTGACCATGGAAGGGATAGGAACGGGATACGATGGAGCGATGGCGGGCGAAGGCGCGCCGAGGCCTCGACGCTTCGCCTCGCTGGGCACGCTGGGGGTGCTCTCGACGGGCCATCTCCTGAACGATCTGTACAGCAACTTCCTGCCTCAGCTCCTGCCCTTCCTCCTCGTGCTGATGCCCGGATTCACGGCGACGCAAGCCGCGATACTCGTGGCCTCTTTCAACATCTCCTCCTCGCTCTTCCAGCCGATCTTCGGCTTCGCCGTGGACGGCAAGGGGCATACCTGGCTCATCTACGTCGGCACGCTCTGGATGGCCGTATTCCTGAGCCTCACGGGACTGGTCCACAGCTACGTCCTCATGGTGGCGCTCGCGGCGATGGCGGGACTCGGCACCTCCGCCTTCCATCCGCCCGCCTCGGCCATGGTCCACGGCCTGAGCGCGCGCTACAAGGCGGTGTACCAGTCGGCCTTCGTGGCCTTCGGCAACTTCGGCTTCGCCCTCGCCCCGCTCGCCCTGGTCCCGCTCTTCCAGGCCTTCGGGCTCGGGGCTTCGACCCTCCTCATCATTCCCGGGGCCTTGGCCGCGGCGATCCTCTTCTTCGCCCTTCCTCGCCAGACGAGGCGCCGCGAGGGAGCGGTCACCCTGCGCGCGGCGTGGGTTACGATCAGGAAGTCCGCGAGGGAGCTGGCCGCCATCATGGCGGTCATCTCCGTGCGCTCGGCGGCCTACACGGGGCTCCTGGCGCTCCTGCCCCTGTATTTCCACTCCCGCGGCGTGTCGAACATCGACGCGAGCCGGATGCTCACCCTCATGCTCTTCACGGGCGCCTTCGGCGGCATCGCGGGCGGCTTCATCTCGGACCGCTGGGGCCGCAAGATCCTCATCGTCGGCTCGCTCGTCCTGGCGACGCCGCTGTTCTTCGGCTTTCTCGCGACCGCGGGCACGGCCAGCCTCGTCTTCCTGGCCCTGGCCGGAGCCGCCCTCCTCGCGAGCTTCTCGGTGACCACCGTCGCCGCGCAGGAGGCCATTCCCGAGCACAAGGCCATGGCCGCCGGCCTGAGCCTCGGCTTCGCCAACGGACTCGGAGCCCTGGCCGTCATCTTCATCGGGAGGGTGGGCGACCTCTGGGGCCTGCCCCAGGCCGTGGCGCTCCTGGTTTCCCTGCCCTTGGCCGCCGGGCTTCTGGGGCTCTTCCTGCGGCATCACCCGGGCCAAGCGGCCCCGAAGCGCCCTTGAGGCGGCGCCGCAAAAGATCCCTTAGCCTTCCGCGGCGCTTCATCGCAGGCGAAGGCCGATCCGGCTGATCCCGGGAGAGGCGAGCCCGAAATCGGAGAAGCGGGCCGATTCTCCCCCTCCCTCCTCTCAATCCCCCCTCGAATTGCGCCGAAAGATACTGAGGACGCGACGCAGGCGAAATCGGGACCCGGTTTCGCCTGCGCGTCATGTATACTCGGCACGGAGCCGTTCATCAGCAGCATCCGCCTGAACCGAAGGAGCGCCTAGTTCATGGGCACCGAATCCAAGCGAGAGAATCTTCATCTGATCGCCGGCATCCGCAAGCGGGTGGCCTTCGCGGTCTACGGGGTCCTGGCTTTCTTCCTGTTCTCCGGCGAGTTCATGGACTCCGTCTTCAACAATCGGCTCGACGACCGGGGCGCCGACCTCGGGGCCCGCCTGCTCTTCGCGTTCAAGCCGACGGTGATCGCGCTCTATGTCGCGCTGTCGATCTGTCTGTACGCCCTGATCATGTGGTATCTGCGTCCGCTTCTGCGCTTCCTCGCCGACGGGAAGGATCACCAGAGGGCGCGCAGCGCCGCCATCAACGTGCCCTGGGTCATCATCGTCTTCCAGCTCGCGGCCTGGACGATCGGCACGACTCTGTACTATCTCCTGGAAGGCTGGAAGGCCGAGAGCGGCATCCCCTTCGCCATGGGAATCCTCCTGAAGATCGGGGCGGGCTTGCCGGCCGGGGTCTACATCTCCATCCTCTTCAATCTCATCCTCATCCCGACCAAGCGACGGCTCGGCATGACCGAGATGCATCGCAACGAGAACGATGTCTTTTCCCGCTGGCGCGACCATATCGCCGTGGCCGCGGCGGCCGTCTTCATGACGATCAACTACAGCTACATCGTCTATTACTACTCGAAGGCCAGCGTGGACCTCAACTTCGGGGACTTCTACGGGCCCCTCATCGTGCTGGGCATCCTGTTCGGCGCGGTCGCGGTCGGACTGATCGCGATCTCCAAGCGGGAGTATTCCGTCCAGATCGAGTCCATCCACTCGGTGCTCCGCGACATGGCGGCCGGCGCGACGCGATCCGATCGGCGCATCCGCATCCTCAACTTCAACGAGCTGGGGCAGACCGCGACCTACATCAACATCATCCTCGACGGCTTCGCGAGCAATCTCCGCAGGATCAGCGACACCGCCGGGCTCCTGGCCGAATCCTCGCAGCGGCTTTCGATCACGGGCCAGCAGAACGCGGCGCTCTCGAACCAGGTGGCCTCCAGCACCGCCGAGATCGTCTCCACCATGGACAGCCTGAATCAGCAATCCGCCGGCATCGGCGGCCAGGTCAAGCAGGTGGAGGAGCAGGCCATACGCATGAAAGAGGGCGTGTACGACGGCTCCACCATCACCAAGGAAAACATCGCCAAGATGCAGGAGCTGACCTCGTCCTACGCCGAGACCATCGAGGGGATGAAGAATCTCGGCGAGCAGATCACCGGCATCTGGGAAATCGTGAAGATCATCAACGGCATAGCGGGCCAGATCAAGATCATAGCCTTCAACGCCGCGCTGGAGGCCTCCTCGGCGGGCGAGGCCGGGAAGAACTTCGAGATCGTGGCCGGGGAGATCCGCCGCCTGGCCGACAGCACGGTGGCCTCGACCAACGAGATCCGCGCGAAGATCGGCGACATCCAGCACGCCTCGGACGCCCTCATCGGCTCGTCGGTGGCGGACACCCTCAAGATCCAGGACGCCCGGCTGATGTCCGGCAGGCTCGAGAAGGTTTTCGAGACGATCCTCGACTCCTCGGAGACCTCGTCGGAGTCGGCGATGATGGTGAGGACCGCCGTCGAGCAGCAGATCGACGCCTTCGAGCAGGTGCTGATCACCCTGCGCCAGATAGCGGAGGGCATCCACGAGTTCGCGGGCTCGATCGAAGAGACCAGCGTCACGACGGACCTGCTGCGGAAGATGGTGGACGATCTCAATGCCATCGTGGAAAGCTCGGAAGAGAGGAAGTAGGGATGGCCAAGCTGAGCCGAGTGATCGAGGTCGACCCGCAGAAGTGCGTCAATTGCCACGCCTGCATCGCGGCCTGCCCCGTCAAGTACTGCAACGACGGCACCGCCGACCACGTGGAGGTCGACCCCGACCTCTGCATCGGCTGCGGCTCGTGCATCGCCGCCTGCACGCACGGCGCCCGCAGGGGCGTGGACGATTTCCCGCGCGCTCTCGCGGCCCTCCGCTCGGGCGAGCGGATGATCGCCATTTCGGCCCCGGCCATCGCGTCCAACTTCCCCGGGTCCTACCTGCGCGTCCAGGGCTGGCTGCAGAGTCTGGGCGTGCGCGACTTCTTCGACGTGAGCTTCGGCGCCGAGCTGACCGTCAAGTCCTACGCGGACTACATCAGGAACGCCGCTCCGGGCACCGTGATCGCGCAGCCCTGTCCGGCCGTCGTTTCCTACGTGGAGCTGTACCAGCCCGAGCTGCTGCCCTATCTGGCGCCGGCCGACAGTCCCATGCTCCACACCGTGAAGATGATCCGCGAATTCTATCCGGTGTACAACGGCTACAAGATCCTGGTGCTCTCGCCCTGCTACGCCAAGCGCCGCGAGTTCGACGAGACGGGCCTGGGCGACTACAATGTCACGTTCAGGTCCCTCGCGGACCACATCGAGTCCGAGGGCATAGACCTGCGCTCCTATCCCGAGATCGACTTCGTCGGGGACGCCGCCGAGCGCGCCGTGCTCTTCTCCTCGCCCGGCGGCCTGCTGCGCACCCTGGCGAGGGACAACCCCGAAGCCGCCGGGCGCACGCGGAAGATCGAGGGGCCGGAGACGCTCTACGATTACCTCAAGAAGCTGCCGGCCATGATCAACCTGGGCTACGCGCCCCTGCTCGTGGATTGCCTGAACTGCGACATGGGCTGCAACGGCGGCCCCGGCACCCTCAATATCGAGAAGTCGATCGACGAGATCGAGGCCCTCGTCGAAAAGCGCAGCGCCGACATGCGCGCGGCGTACCGCAAGCGGGGCCTGGGCTCGTCCGAGGCCGCGGCCGACCGCCGCGTGAACCGCGTCGTCGCCAAGTACTGGAAGCGGGGGCTCTACGGCCGCGGCTACCAGAATCTGTCGGGCAACAACGTGGTGCGCATCCCGGGCAAAGCCGAGTTCGAAGACATCTACCAGCGCATGCACAAGCGCGACAAGAAGGACTTCCTCAATTGCGGCGCCTGCGGCTACGACAATTGCGAGGCGATGGCCGTCGCCATCCACAACGGCCTCAACAAGCCGAGCAATTGCTTCCATTACGAGCGCGCGAGCCGGCTCGAGATGACCGCCATGCTCTTCGCGGGCATCCGGGAGTCGGCCCAGAGGCTCGCCGAGGCGCTGGGCCGCATGACGGCCCAGGATCGCTCCGCCGGGCCGGGAGAGACCGTCTCGATCCACGACATAGCCCGCATCTCCGGCGAGATGCGCTCCTCGATCGAGGCGGGCATGAGCTACATCGAGTCGACCATCGCCAACATGGACGGGATCCGCTCCTCCAACAAGGTCACGGTGGAGCACATGGGCTCCCTGAACGAGCAGATCCAGAGCATCACGGAGATACTCGGGCTCATCTCGGCGATTGCCGACCAGACCAAGATCATAGCCTTCAACGCCGAGCTGGAAGCCTCGGCGGCCGGCGAGACCGGACGGAGTTTCGAGATCGTGGCGGCCGAGATCCGCCGGCTCGCGAACAGCACGGTGGACGCCACCGCGCGCATCAAGCAGAAGATCGAGGGCATCCAGGCCTCTTCGCTGAAGCTGGGCGAGTACTCCCGCCGCGAGAGCGCGAGCATCCATGAGGGCTCCGGGCTCACCGTCAAGCTGCGCGATGTCTTCAGCCATCTGGCGGACTATTCCGTGGAGTCTGATCGGAAGATAAAGAGCTCGATAGACGAGCAGGTGGGCACCTTCAACCAGACTCTCGACGAGCTGGATCGCATCATCCATGAACTCGACCAGTATGTCAGCCGATAGGGGACCAAAAAGGCATGCGCATGAAAGACTACGATGAGGCCTCTCCTCCGAAGCTCCCTTCGGAGACCGCGGAGAAGCGGGGGGCCGCATATCGGCACCGCGGGCTGACCCGCACCTTGTGCGTGGGCGTCAGCGTCCCCTTCGCCGCCCTGATGCTCATGCTGCTTCTGGCGGCCGTGCTGGCCATGCGCGCTAATGTCGATCGCCTGGCCGAGGCGACGGCGAAGCGCGCGCTGGCTTCGGCCGAGGGCGTGGCGGAGAGCGAGCTGCGGGGCGCGATGGTCGGCTTCCTGAAGGCCAAGGCCGAGAGCGCCTGGGACCTGCTCGCCTCCCTGGACGAGCGCGCGGGCCATGGCCGGATGTCGAAGGCGCAGGCCTTCGCGACCGCCAGGCAGCTGCTGTCGAGCCCGGATTTCGGCGGCCTGGGAGCGGCCGGCTACTACGCCGCGGTCGACGGCAGGGGATTCTGGCCGCTGCACCCCTTGGCCAGGGCCCGCGAGGCCGAAAGGCTCCCCTTCGTGCGGGAAGCCCGGGCCCTGGGCGAAGGCTACCTGGAGTACCGCTTCCAGGATGCCGGCGACGCGGGTCCGGACGAGAAGGCCGCCTACGTGACGCGTTATGCGCCGCGGGACCTGCTCGTGTGGGCCGTCGTCGACGAGGCCGGGTTCCTGAAGCGCCTCGACCCGGCGAGGCTCGATGCCTGGATCCGCCCGCTCGGCGGCGAGGAGTCCGGGGACTTCTTCCTGCTCGACGCCTCCGGGAACGTCGCGCTCGGCCGGGACCGCTACGGCATCGCCGCCGCCGCTTCGGCCGCCTCGGCAGCCGAAGCGGCGAAGCCTGCGACGGCGCGCCTCCGTGCGCGCGGCGAGAGCCTGCGCGTGGACTACGGTCCCCTGCCCGAGACGCCCTGGACCCTGGTCTCGGTGACCCGCCTCGGGCCCTACGATCGGCTCGTGGCCGCCGCGGCCCTGACCATGGCGGCGGCGCTGCTCCTCGCGGGCCTGACGATCAATCTCGCCCTGCGCCTCCTCCTCGCCCGCCACCTCAGGCCCATCCGCGACATGCAAGCGGTGGCCGACAAGGTGTCCTCGGGCGACCTGAGCGGCCGGATAGAGGAGAACGCCGACGACGAGATCGGCGAGGTCTCCCGGATGTTCAATCGGGTGATGGACGAGTTCGCCGAGCTCCTGCGCAAGGTGAAGGCGGTGATAGCCGTCCTGGGCGGCTCCATCCAGAACCTGAGCACCTCGACCCAGGAGATCGCCAGCACCTCCAACGAACAGGCCGCCTCGGTGAAGGAGGTCCTGAGCACGATGGAGGACTCGGACCGCCTGTCGAAGGGAGTGGAGGTCAAGATCCAGGAAGTGGCGCGGATAGCCAACCACACCAAGGGCAACGTCGAGCGCGGCTTCGAGCTCATCCAGAGCAGCCTGGGCAAGATGGAGGAGATCCGCTCCACCAACGCCCAGACCATCGTCGGGATCAAGACCCTGGGCGACCTCATCGAGACGATCTGGGATATCGTCAACATCATCAACGGCATAGCCGATCAGACCAAGATCATCGCCTTCAACGCCGAGCTGGAGGCCGCGGCCGCCGGCGACGCCGGCAAGAACTTCAGGATCGTGGCCGGCGAGATCCGCCGCCTGGCCGACAGCACGGTGGATTCCACCAACGAGATCAAGGAGAAGATCAACGAGATCCAGCACGCCTCGGACAAGCTCATCCTGGCCTCGGAGGAGGGGACCCAGCGCATCCGCGAGGGCTGGGACGTCTCCAGCAACATCCGCGGGGTCTTCGAGGACGTGCTGCGCTCCAGCGAGGTCTCGGCCAACTCGGCCAACGACATCAGCCGCTCCATCAACATGCAGGTCCTTTCCTTCGAGCAGATCTTCCTCACCCTCAAGCAGATTTCGGAGAGCATAGACAATTTCGTGGAATCCACCTCCTACACCACGGAGGTTTCCGACAGGCTCAAATCGATCTCCGAGACCTTCCGGGCCCAGGTCGACTCGTACTCCGCCGGAGACGCGCCGGGCGGACGCAGGGGAGGCAGCTGATGGACAACGCATCCCTCCTCAGGACCTTGACGGAGCGGGCGGCCCGGAACCGCGTCAAGGACGAGAGCGGCGACCGGAGCCTGGCCAAGTACGTGGTGTTCATGATCGGCGAGCGGAGCTACGCCCTCCCGGCCGACCGCGTACGCGAGATTTCCTTCGACAACGAGCTGTACTACGTGCCCTTCCTCCCCTCCTACGTCCGCGGCTACGCCAACCGGCACGGCCAGCCCTTCACCGTCCTCGACCTTCGCATGCTCTTCGAGAAGAGCGCGCTCGATTCCTCCACCCTCCTCATCCTGAACATCGACAACGATCAGCTCGCGCTGCTCATCACGGACGTTGACGAGATCGTCAAGCTCCCGGCCGGGGCCGTCCATCCCCTGGCCTCCGAGGAAGAGAGCGCCCGGTACTTCGCCCACTCGATCACCGTGGAGGAGCGGGAAGTCTTCGTCATCGACGTCGGGACCCTCCTCCAGCGACTGGAGCGAGACGTTGAGCGAATCTGAGGAGCTGCGCGTCCTGTTCGTGCAGTACGACCGCGTCCATTTCCTGCTCAACCGGACGCAGTGCGCCTCCAGCCTCTTCGCCTCGGAGGTGCAGGAGGTCGGCTCGCGCCACCGCTACCTCCACGAACTCCTCCGGGTCGGCGGGCGGCGGCTCCTCTTCTTCGATCTGCAGCTCTTCCTGCGCGAGACCTTCCGCGCCCGGGGGAGCGCGGGCGCCCAATTGGCGGTGATCGGCGAGCTCTCCGGCTTCGAACGGCGCACGCGCGAGCTCTTCCGGAGCTCGGTCTTTCCGCGCCTGGGACGCCTGGAGCTGGACACCGAGAGGATAGCCTTCCGCATCCCCTCCAACACCGTCATGAAAAGCCTGAAGCCGGACGAGCTGGAGCCGCACAACCTCTCGATCCGGCGGCCCCTGGCCGCGCGCGGGGTGCTGGCCGTGCACCCCACCGAGGAATCCATGGGCTTCCTGCTCGACCTCGATCTCCTCGTCGGATCGAGACTGCTCTTCGCGGGCGCCGGAAGGAAAGAGGAAAGCGAATGAAGGTGCTCGTGGTCGACGATTCGATCCTGATGCGCAATATCCTGAAGGAGCTGTTCCGGGACGCGGGCGTCACCGTCCTGGGCGAGGGCAGCGACGGCCGCTCGGCGGTGGAGCTGAACCGCAGCCTGCGCCCGGACCTCATCGTGATGGACATCAACATGCCCAACATGGGCGGCCTCGAGGCCACGACGGCCATCATGGGCGAGTGTCCGACCGCCATCGTCATCTTCTCCAACGAAATCGACGCGAAGATTTCCTTCCAGGCCATCCAGGCCGGGGCCGTCGAGGTCGTCGCCAAGCCCGACATCGACCAGTTCAACGATGCGGCCTATACGGGCAAGCTCCTGAAGACCCTGAGCGCGGCCGCCGGAATCTTCGGCGAGGGGCGGCTCCGCGCCGCCTGCGCCCCCGGCGAGGCCCTCTCGCCCCCTGCGGACAAGGCGCGCTCCCTCCGCTTCGCGGGCCCGAGGCGCGTCGAAGCGGTGGTCATCGGCGCCTCGACGGGCGGCCCCGTGGCGGTGCGCGACCTCCTGCGCGGCCTGCCGGCCGACTTCCCCGCGGGCATCGCCCTGGTGCAGCACATCGAGGAGCGCTTCGACAAGGGCTACGCCGAGTGGCTCGACGGCGAGTGCGGGCTCCGCGTGCGCCTGGCCCGCGCCTCCGACTGCTTCACGCCCGGCGAGGTGATCGTCGCGCCCTCGGGCAGCCATCTCGTCTGCGCCGAGCGCCGCCTTCTCCTCGCCGACACCCCTCCCGTGGGGAATCAGAAACCGAGTGTCGATCGGCTCTTCGAGACGGCGGCGCTCTGCTTCAAGGATCGCCTCGCGGCCGTCCTCCTCACCGGCATGGGAGCCGACGGGGCCGAGGGCTGCGTCAAGGTGAAGGCCTTGGGCGGGCTGACCCTGGTCCAGGACGAGGCGAGCTCCTTCATCTACGGCATGCCCAAGGCCGCCGTCGAGCGCGGCGGGGCAGTCAGGGTCCTGGGCCTGCCGCAGATTCCCGCCGCGCTCCTGGAGGCGGTCAGCTACCATGGATGAGAGCTTCGTCGACGAGGCGGTGGACTACCTGGAATCGTTCACCGGCCTGAAATCGCCGGCCTCCAACCGCGCCCACTTCAGGCGAGTCCTGCTCGGCCAGGCCCGGGCCGCGGGGATGAGCCCGGCGCGCCTGGCCGCCGAGCTCTGCATCGACGCGGGGCTCAGGCAGCGCTTCATCAACGCGGTGATGATCGGGGAGACCTACTTCTTCCGGGAAGCGGCGCAATTCCGCCTCCTGCGCGACAGGATGGCGCAGCGCCCGCCGGCGGCGGAGAGGAAGCTCCGCTGCTGGAGCGTCAGCTGCTCCACCGGAGAGGAAGCGGTGAGTCTGGCCGCCGTCCTGGACGAATCGCGTCGCAGCCGCGGCGGGCCGGGCTTCGAGGTGCATGCCACGGACATCAACGACGAGGCCCTCCGGCGGCTGCGCTGCGGCGTCTTCCCGCGCGCGTCGCTGCGGAAGGACGGCCGGGAATTCCACGAAAGCCTGCTGAGGCGCCACGTGATCCGCGAGGACGAATCGGGCCTCGCCATCGATCCGGCTCTCCTGGCCGGAATCTCGATCCATCACCTCAATTTCTTCCGGGATCCCCTGGACGTCATTCCGGACGAGCTGGACATCGTGTTCTTCCGCAACACCCTCCTGTACGCGGCCATGGACAAGCGGGACTACATCGTCGATCGGATCGTGCCCAAGCTGCGGAAGGGCGGCCTGCTTTTCCTCGCGACGAGCGAATTGCCCTTCGTGAAGCGAGCCGATCTGCGCCTCGAGAAATCCGGCCACGCCTACTTCCTCGTGCGGGAGCCGCCGGATCGGGCCGAGGCGGCCCCTTCCCGGGAGGGCCGGCCCGACGCGCCCGCTTCCGCGAAAGCCGAGCGCCCGGCCGAGCCCCCTCCGCCCACGGCCGAAGCCGTGCTGAACCTCCTGCGCCTCGGCGAGGAGGCGCTCGCCGAGGCGGGCGGAGGCGCGGAGGCGGGGATCGCGCGGCTCGTCGCGAGGCTCTTCGCGGCCCTGGGTTCTGGCCGGAGGGACGAGGCCGCGGCCCTCCTCGGCGAGCTCGACGCCGCCTCGGGCCCGGGCGTGGAATCGCTCGTGCGCTACTGCGGCGGCAGGACCTGCTCCGCGATGGGCGATGCCGCGGCCGCCGCGGCCGAGTTCGGTCTGGCCCTCGCGGCCGACGCTTCCTTCTGGCCGGCGCGCTTCTACCGCGCGGCGCTCGAGGCGCCCGCGTCCGGGCGGAGGGCGCGGCGCGAGTTCGAGCGCTGCGTCGCGGCCATCGAAGCCGAGGCCGAGTCGCGGAGCGAACGCTTCTCCTATCTGCTCGAGGGCTTCAATAGCGCATACTTCCGCCGCATGTGCGTCCGGTGGATCGAAAAGCTCGCTGAGGACGGGGGTAAAGGATGCCCATAGACCGCGCGGCCTTCATCGACAATTACGTCGAGGAAACCCGCGAGAACCTGCGCAGGATCGACGACGGGGTGGTGAAGCTCAAGAAGGATCCGGAGAACCAGGAAGAGCTCGGCTCGATCCTCCGCGCGCTCCATACGATCAAGGGCTCTTCGCGCATGCTGAAGTTCCGGATCATGGAGCAGGTGGCGCACGGGACGGAGAACGTCTTCAAGGGCATCCGCGAGCAGCGTTATGCGCTCTCGGATCCCCTGATGCGGCTCGTGTTCTTCGGCGGCGACCTCCTGCGCGGCGGCCTGGAGTCCATCCGGAAAGCCGGCTCGGACGAGATGGAGATCGCGCCCTATCTCGCGGCCTGCGAGCGCGCCTACGCCGACGAGCCCTTCGTCGAGGAATTGGAGGAGCTCCGCGGCGGCCGTTCCCGCGAGGCCGCCGGCCCGGAAGCGCCCGGCGGAGAGCGCGCGCCCCTCGCCGCGGCCCAGTCCGAAGAGAACGGCTACGGCAGCGTCCGCGTCAAGACGGACAGCGTCTCGCAGATCATCGAAACGCTCAACACGGTCATCATCAAGCAGTTCCAGTTCAAGCGGATCCAGGAGGAGCTCGGCTCCCTCGAGCGGGGCTTCGCCGAGTTCTGGGCCGATACGCGCAAGAGGATCGCCGAGGCCAAGGGCCAGGGCCGGGGAGAGGGACGGGCCGCGTTCCTGGCTTCGGGCCAGGCCTTCCTCAAGGCGACAGAGAGCCTCAGGAAGGAATTCACCGATCAGATGGCCGCCCTGGAGCAGAGCTCGTACAAGCTCCAGGAGCAGGTCATGCGGCTGTCGATGCTGCCCCTGGACCTGGTCCTGGGCGCGCTGCCCCGGATGGTGGCCGAGACCTCGGCCGCCCTCGGCAAGGAGATGGACTTCGCGGTCACGGGCTCGGACATCCTGATGGACAAGGCCATCCTCGAGAAGCTGGGCGATCCCCTCCTGCATCTGGTGCGCAACTCGGTGGATCACGGCATCGAATCGCCGTCCGAGCGCCGGGCCGCGGGGAAACCTCCCCAGGGCAGGATCGGCGTCTCGTGCAGCTCCGAGTCGGGCAACATTGTCATCCGGGTGAAGGACGACGGCAGGGGCATAGACCCCGAGCTCATAAAGCGCCGGGCGGTCGAACTCGGGCTCCTCAAGGAGAGCGACGCGGCGGCCCTCGAAGAGACCGAGGCCTACGCCTTCATGTTCAAGTCGGGCTTTTCCACGAAGGAGTCCGTATCGGAGCTCTCGGGGCGCGGGGTGGGCCTGGATATCGTCAAGTACAATGTCGACAAGGTCAAGGGCAAGGTGAGCGTGCGCAGCGTCAAGGGCCAGGGCAGCGAGTTCATCCTCTCCGTGCCCCTGTCGCTGGCCACGGTCTCGGGCTTCTTCGTCAAGGCCGGGGGCGAGAAGTTCCTCATCCCCAGCAACTTCGTCCAGAAGATCGTGCGGCTCGCGGCCGCCGACAAGGTCGTCTATTACAGCCGGGAGGCTTTCAAGCTGGACGGCCAGATCGTGCCGCTCCATTCCCTCGCGACCCTCCTGGGACGCCGGACGCGGAACCAGGGAGCCTTCCTGTACGTGGTGGTGGTGGAATCGGTCGGCGAGAGGATAGGCATCGTGGTGGACGCCGTCCTGCAGCACGCGGCGCTCATCCACAAACCTATGCCGCGCAACGTGCAGAAACTGAAGCCCATCCAGGGCATCGTCTTCGACGAGAGCTACCGGATCATCAACATCCTCTTCGTCCCCGAGCTGATCGCCCGCTTCAAGCGCATCAGGTCCATCGATCTCCTCGGCGGCGTGGGCGGAGAAAAGCCGAAGCCGAAGCGGGCCCTCGTGGTCGACGACTCGATCAACACCCGCGAGATCGAGAAGTCCATCCTCGAGCTGGAAGGCTTCGAGGTCGCGGGCGCCGAGGACGGCATCGAGGCCCTCAAGCTGCTCAAGGAGCGGCGCTACGATCTCATCGTCTCCGACATCGAGATGCCGCGCATGGACGGCATCACCATGATCGAGAACATCCGCAAGGACTCGTTCTACGCGGCCACGCCCATCGTGGTCGTGACCTCGTATTCCGACGAGGATACGAGGCGGCGGGTCCGCGAGGCCGGGGCGGACGCGCAGATCGTCAAATCCGATTTCGACCGCAACGGGCTCATCGAAATAGTCGGGAACCTGATGGGCGGCGCGAAGGCGGTGGAGGCATGAGCAAGATCCTCGTCGTGGACGATTCCGCCCTGATCCGCGGCGTCCTGTCTGACTTCCTCGCCTCGCAGGGCCACGAGGTCATCCTCGCCGAGAACGGCCTGGAGGGCGTGCTCGCCGCCTACCGCCGCATCCCCGACCTCATCGTGACCGACGTGGAGATGCCGCGGCTGCAAGGCTATCAGATGAGCCGCCTCCTCAAGAGCCGGCGGGAGATCCGCAAGATCCCCATCATCATGCACACGAGCCTCTCGGAGGACCGCGACAAGTTCTGGGCCGGCTCCTCCGGCGCGGACGCCTTCATCACCAAGGACTTCGATAACCTCGACGCCCTCGCCGCGCAGATGAAACGCCTATTGGCGGGCGCCGAGCCGGTGGAACGGGCCGTGATCGAAGAGGAGGCCGCGGCCATGAGCGAGGCGGCGGCCCTCGAGATGCTGGGCAGCCTCTTCGACGGCGAGCTCTTCAAGTCCACGATCATGAACGAACTCAACGCGGTCGAGCGCCACATAGGCTCGCTCTCGCTCTCCGCGGCGGAGGTTCTCAAGATCCTGAGGAAGGTCTGCCAGGTCCACATCGGCGTCTTGATCCTGCGCCAGGAGAACGACGCCCAGATGTACATCCTGCCTTCGGCGGAGGTGTTCAAGGCCGATGTCGAGCGCTTCCAGGCCATTTGCCTGCGCGAGTTCGAAGCCCTCTCGGGGCCGATGTCCGGGCAGGTGACGGCCAGGATCCTCGGGATCGAGGGGCGGAAAGACTACGCGAAAGGCCGCATCGACGGCCGCAGTCTCAGCTCCCTGCATTCGGTGGCGCTCAGGGGCAAGGGCGAGTCGGTCATCGGGACCCTGCACATCGGCAATCTCGCCAACAACTATTTCTCGGACCTGATCGCCGGCAATATCCAGGCCTTCGCGAACGGGGCCGCCCCCGTCCTGGAAAACGCGGTGCTCTTCCGCGCCATCAACGAGATGAAGAGGAAGATAGACACCATGTTCTCCAAATTCGTGCCGCAGGAAGTGATCAGGGAGCTGCTTTCCCGGCAAAGCGACACCGAAATGAAAATCGGCGAAAAGCGCAGCGTCGCCATCCTCTTTTCCGACATCCGCTCCTTCACCCTGATCTCCGAAAGCAACTCCGCCGAGAAGATCGTGGACTTCCTGAATCGCTATTTCCAGCTCATGGTGCGGATCATCCGCCAGCAGGGCGGCATCATCGACAAATTCATCGGCGACGCGATCCTGGCGGTTTTCGGCGCCCCCGTGAGCTACGAGGACAACGCCGCGCGCGCGGTCCGCGCCGCGGTGGCCATGGCGGCGGCCCTGCGCGACTTCGACACCTCCGGCCTCGCGCTTCCGGAGGGCGGATTCCGGACGGGGATCGGCATACACGAGGGAGAGGTGATCGTCGGCAATATCGGCAGCGAGGACAAGTTCGACTACACCGTGATCGGCGACAACGTCAACCTCGCCTCCCGGCTGGAAGGGCTCACCAAGCATTACCACGCGACGATCATCGTTTCGGACACCGTGCGCAGGGCCGTCGGCGAGGGCATGCGCGTCCGCGAGGTGGACACGGTGCGCGTCATGGGCAGGGAGCAGGCGACCACCCTGTATTCGGTCGAGAGCGTGGGCCAGGGCCTCGTCGACGAGGCCGCCGGCGAGGCCTACCGCAAGGCCTTGAGCATGTACAAGATGCGCAATTGGACGACGGCCATCGACTATTTCCGGCAGGTGCTCGCGAAACAGCCCGAGGATTACCTGAGCCTCATGTACATCGACCGCTGCAGGGAGTTCGCGGAGAATCCCCCGCCCGCCGACTGGGCGGGCACGATCCGCCTCGACTTCAAGTAACTGAGGCTTTTTCAAAATGCAGACGCATTTTGAAAAACCCACCATAAACTACGGCATTTGCGCACGGTTTCGAAGAAACCGGAGCAAATGCGAAGCCAATTTCAAAACCAACCGGGTTTTGAAATTGGCTCAACCGCTAGCGCTTGTCCTCCACCCTGCCGTCGCTGAACGAGCCCATCTCGATCGCCAGGGCAGGCGTCAGCGGCTGGACATCGTCGAGGTTCCCGAGGAGGCTCACCCCGACCATGATGCCGAACTCCCGGGCCAGGCGGGTGCCGGCTCCCAGGCAGAGGTCGTAGCGCAGCGGCGCCAGGTCGTAGGTGGAGGGCTCTCCGTACTGGGCGATGCCGGCGGCGCTCGCGTTGCCGAAGAGATAGACCTCTCCGCCGACCAGCGAGCTGATCCGGCCTATGCGGTGCCGGTACTCCAGGCCGACCGCGGCCATGTCGTCCCCGACGCTCCGGCTCGAGCCGTAGCCGAGGCCGTAGAACATGCCGGGGTGGCGCAGACTGGGATAGTAGGAGGGCTCGGCGGCCCGGGCCCCCGGCACGAGGCCCGCGAAGTCGGTCCCGCCGAAGGCCGCGAGGCCGATGGTGTCGGACTCGCCCGCGGGGATCGCGGCCATGGCGTCGAGCTCGGCCTGCGCGAAGGATAGCGAGCCGCCGAAGGCCGGGCTGAACCATCTGCCGTAGGCCGAGAAGGCCGCGCCGCGGTGGGCGAAGACGGTGGTGTCGCGGTCGTCCCAGCGCAGCGAGGCGCGGAGGGCCGCCGCGGCCGCGGAGCCGAGATCGAGCCAGTTGTCGCCCGAGAGCACGTTCTCCAGGGAATAGCCGACCATGAGGTCGGCGTCGCGCCCCAGCACGCCGCCCAGCCAGGCGCCGCCTCCCGCGGTCCGGAACTTGGAGACGAGGGCCACGGGGACGCTCTCGGAGGCGTAGGTGTCGTACTCGAAGTCATAGCGGCCCCAGGGCCTGAAGAAGAACGGGCCGAGGGGCTGGAAGTACTCGAGCGTGGCCCTCACCTTGTTGACGAGGGAATCGGAGAAGAGCAGGGCCGAGTTCTTGCCGGTGAAGCCGCGCATGAGCAGGGCCGTCGACAGGACGAGATCGCTCTGCATGTTGTTCGAGTAGGCGCCGTGGTAGTCGAAGCCGGCGAAGAAGGCGTTCTCGGGCGTCCGGTCGGGGCTGAGCCGGACTACGCCGACGAGGGCGCCGGATGCGGGCCGGGCGCCCGCGACCGTAGCGCCGTCGGCAGGGACGCCGCCGGCAGGAACGCCGGATGCGGGCCGGGCGCCCTCCGCCCCGGGCGGCGCCGGCCGCTCGAGGTCGAACTTCACGAGATCGAAGCGCCCCGTCTCGTAGACGCGAGCGATGGCCCGGCCGAGCTCGGCGCGCGAGTAGGCGCGGCCCGCCAGGGGCGAAAAGATAGTACGCACCAGGACGGCGTCCGCGGGAGTGCCGCCCTCGACCCTGATCGAGCCGAACTCGGGCGGAGGGCCGTAGGCGGCGCGGTTGGGCTCGGTGTCGGGGGTGACCAGGGGCCGCGCCTTCGCGATCTCGGCCGCCAGAGCCTTGAGTTCGGGCATCGCGGCCGCGCCCGCCTCCTCGCCCCGCGCTATCAGCTCCTTGGCGCGCGAATAGCTCGCCGTGTTGAAGCCGCTCAGGTCGGGCGCGATGAGGAGATCGGCCTTCTTCTCGTTCGGCTCCATGTTCTGCCGGATGAAGAGGTTCGCCGTCTGCGCCGCTATCTCGGCCGAGGAATTGAGCTCGTCCCGGCCGGAGGGCGGCGCGGGCTTCGATTCCACGGCGATGACGATGTCGGCCCCGAGCCGCCTGGCGACGTCGACCGGCAGGTTGTCGACCACGCCGCCGTCGACGAGGAGGCGGCCCTGGTACTCGTAGGGCATGAAGACCACGGGTATGGACATGGAAGCGCGCATGGCCTCGGCGATCGAGCCGGAGCCGATGACGACCTCCTTCCCGGTGACGAGGTCGGTCGCGACCGCGCGGTAGGGCACGGGGAAGTGGTCGAAATCCTTGTGGTCGAGCGACTGGGCGGTGAGGGTGGTGAAGAGCGTGAGGATGTTCTGCCCTTCGAGGAGGCCGGCGCCGATGTTGAGTCCCTTGGAGTCGAAGCCGATGCGCAGGGGATAGTTCTGCTCCACGAGCCGCTCGAAGCGGTCGCCGGGCGTGGCCCGCTTGTCCATGAACACAGTGTTCCAGTCGATGGCGCTGATCACGCGGTCCATCTCGGAGGGAGAGTAGCCCGAGGCGTAGAGACCGCCCACGATGGAACCCATGCTCGTCCCGACGACCATGTCGATGGGAATGCCCGCAGCCTCGATCTCCTTGAGGACGCCTATGTAGGTCAGGCCGAAGGCCGAGCCGCCCGAGAGCACGACGGCGACCCTGGGCCGCTGCGCCGCAGGTGCCGGGGCGGCGGCTTGGGCGGCTGGCGACACGGTCGCCGGCGCGGCTGCCGGGGCGGCGGCTTGGGCGCCCAGAGCAGGGAAGCCGAGCGCGAGCGCGGAAACGACAGCCAGGATCGATCTGGAACGCATGATGATGCTCCCTATTTCGACGTGATCGCGAAGGTCCGGCGCGGACGAGGGACTGCGCTTCACCGCGCCGCCGGCTTATCGCCGCGCTGAAGCTTCCCCTCGAAGACTACGGTCTCGCCGATCAGGAAGACGGCGCCGCCTTGGTGTTCCCAGTACGTGCGGCGGCCGTCGCTGTAGCGGGCTCCCGAGCCCGACCTGGCGGCGGGGAGCCTGAACACGCGGCCGTCGGGCAGCCACACGAGGGCGGTCGCGGCCGGCATGTCGTAGATGACGACGAGCTTCTCGCCGTCGGCCGCCCGAAAGGCGAAGGACTCGGGACGATACACGCCGGCGGGAACGTAGACGGGCCGCACGCTCGACGGGAGGCCGCCCTCGGGGTTCTCCCGCAGGGCCACCGGGGACGAGCCCGAGTACTCGGCCTCGAAGCGCGAGCGCTTGAAGGCGTTCGGATCGGCGGAGCGCCAGGCGACCAGGAAGCCCTCCTTGGACCGCGAGACGATCTTGCCCTCTATCGAGACGCTCCCGGATCCCTCACCCTCGCTCAGGCGGACGGAATCCGCCCCGACCGAGAGCCGCGAGCCGGGGAAGTCGCGGCCGACGTACTCGCCCCGGAAGCCCTCGGCGCCGAGGCGGGGAGCGGCCAGCACGGCGAGCGAAGCGAAGGCCAGCAGAGAGGCGGCGAGGCGGAAGGCGGACACAGGTTTCATCATCGATCACTCCGCAGACTACCAGACTATCGGTTTCGGGCACGAGCGCACGCCGACGGCGCACGAGTGACCGGGCTTCCCGGACCGAGGCGATTCTACCGCGAAGCGCGGCCGAGTGGAACGGTACCCCCGCATCGGTGTCCCGGCCGAAGTATATAATGATACAGAACCGAGCAACGGGAATATCTCAATCTTGCATTCTCCTCCAGCATAAGAAGACAGGGCCGGCGAACCTTTCCTACCATGGTGGGGATTGTCTTCGGCCAAAGGATGGGGCGCCCGAAAAAGCGGGGGGCGACACTCCGCAGGACCCGAAGGGGCCGAGGACCGTCGCCTCCCCGCTTTTTCGAAGGCGGGGCCCCATCATTAGAGATTAAGACAATCCCCATTTTATCGGGGCTAGGTGCGCCGGCCCCCACATCGGTGTCCAGGCCCGGCGATCTTCGCTATACTCGCGCCATGGACACAGCCATAGAACGCGATTCGAACTGCTTCTGCTGCGGAAAAGACAACGAGAAGGGCCTCCACCTGGTCTTCTCCTATCCTGCCGAGGGCGAGGCGGAGGCCACGCTCCTCGTGCCCGAGTACTTCTCCGGCTGGAAGCGCATAACGCACGGCGGCTTCCTGTCGATGCTCCTGGACGAGGCCATGGCCCACGCCTGCCTCGCCGATCAGAGATCGGCCGCCGA
>DATKVK010000085.1:0-30742 GCA_035530095.1 Rectinemataceae bacterium
AGCTCGGGGGAGATGATGTCGGGAATGCCTTTGAGCATGTTCGCCTCCTATGGCTTAATTATAGCGCCTAACGCGGTTCGTGCGCTATTCGGCGGCGGCGCCGTGCCGGTGCAGGTCCCAGCCGAGGTAGCGGCCGACGGCCTCCTCGAGCACCGCCGCGTAGCTGCCGCGGACCATGGCCACGTGATGCTCGAAACCCTCGCGGGTGATGTGCCGCATGAGGCCGCGGGCGTCCGGGATGGAGCACACGGCGATGCCGCCGTTCATGGGAAAGGGATCCGAGGTGAAGTCGCCCTCGCCGGCGTAGCACTTCACGCGGCCGCGCTCGTCGTCGGTCGAGGCGCGGAAGAAGGTGAAGGGCCCGGGAGCCACATGCCCCTTGATGGCGCCGAAGCAGTTCTCGGCGCCGAAGGTCTCGCCCAGGAGGTCGAGATTCGAGATCTCGACCGGGGTTCCCATGAAGCTCTTGGGGAAGTTCGAGCAGTGCGTGCCCACGACGGTGTCGGGGCGGTCCGCGTAGTTGTTGTTCCAGTCGAGGAGGGCCGCCGGGCTGCCCGAGGCCAGGTCGAGGGCGTACATGGACACGGCGCCGGTGATGTCGACCTCGCAGGCGCTCGGCCGCATACCCTCGCCCATCATCGACATGGTGAGGCAGCTGGCGCAGCCGTAGTTCTTCTCGATGGAGTTCCAGCACTGGATGGCGCTCGCGTCGCAGCCGTTCTCGTCCATCCAGCGCTCGATGACGACCGAGAACTTGGCCTGGGCGAGCACGCGCGAGGCCTGGATCGAGGTCGGCACGCTGCCGTAGGCGCCGATCGTCCTGAGCTGGCCGGCCACGCCGGGATCGTCGTCGCGCAAGCCCTCCGCCTCGGCGAAGATCTCCGAGAGATCGACCGGCACGACGGTGATGCCGGAGCGCTGCAGGAGCTTCTCGCTGTAGCGGACCGTCTGGAAGGCTCCGGGCCTGGCGCCGATGGAGCCGATGCGGGCGCCCTTGAGGCCCCGCACCGTGCGGCACACCCGGGCGAAGAAGTCCAGGTCCGCGGCGAACTCCTCGGTCGAGAGACCGACGACGTGGCTCGCCGTGTCGGTCCAGGGAATGCCGTATTGGCGCAGATTGTTGCAGACCGAGATCTTGCCGCAGAAGGAGTCGCGGCGGCCGCGCACGTCGAGCTTGTCGAGCTCGTCCGGGCAGGCCTGGACCAGCACGGGCACGCCGAGACCGGCCAGGCGGATCGTCTCCACCACGCCGATCTCGTCGCCGAAATTGGCGAGCACGACGATGATGCCGTCTATCTCGTCCCGCTTGTCGCGGAAGAGCTCGGCGTACTTCTGCGCGTCCGCCAGGCAGGCCACGGCCCCGTCGGCGGTGAGGCCCGGCTCGCCGATGACCGCCTTGTAGCCCTTCCGCGCCAGGGCCTCGAGCACATCCTTGCGGCCGCCCACGGCGTGCGCCGGGTTGAAGAATTGCCGGGAACTCACCACTACGCCGAAGGTGATCGGCTTCGAAACGGCTCTCGTGACAGTCTCGTTCATGCTTGTCCTCCTCATTCTATCGTGCGCGAAAGCGCTTGGACCACGGCGGATTTCCAGCCGGCGGCGAGACCTTCCCGCTCCGAGGAAGTCATCGCCGGCGCATACTCGGTATTATTCTGAGCCAGCCGCTCGACCTCGTCCCGGCTCGGCCATAGCCCGCGCACGAGCCCGCCCATGTAGGCCGCGCCCAGGGCCGAGAGCTCCTCCACGGCGGGAACGGCGACGGGTATGCCCAGGATGTCGGCCTGGAACTGCATGAGAAAGGCGTTGCGCGTCGGCCCGCCGTCCACGTACAGCCGTCCCAGAGGCTCGCTCGCTCGCGCGTCCATCTCCGCCACGAGGTCGGCGATCTGGTAGGCTATCGACTCCAGCCCGGCGCGCACCAGGTGCCGCTTGTCGCTGCCGTGCGAGAGCCCCGTGACGATGGCGCGGATGCCGTGCGCCCAGTGGGGCGCCCCCAAGCCCGAGAACGCCGGCACGAGATAGACGCCTCCGTTGCCTCCGGCCTCGCGGCTCATGCGCTCGGCTTCGCCGTAGTCGCCGAAGAGGCCGAGATTGTCCCTGAGCCAGCGCATGGTGTAGCCCGTGGCGTGTATGTTGCCTTCGAGGACGTACGAAACCTCGCCCGCGAAACCCCAGCCGATCGAGAGCACGAGAGCGCGGCCGGGATCGCGAGGCTGCGCGCCGATGTTCCGCATGATCGAAGAGCCGGTGCCGTAGGTCGCCTTGGCATCGCCCGGCCTCCAGCCGCAGTGGCCGAAGAGGGCCGCGTGGGAGTCTCCCATGACACCGGCGATGGGAAGCGCGGCGCCCAACCCTTCGATGCTCGCGCTGCCGAACTCCGCGTCGGAGGGGCGCGGTTCGGGCAGGAGGATGCCGCCCAGGCCGAAGAGCTCCAGCAGCTCCTCATCCCATTTCAGAGTATGTATGTCGAACAGCATCGTGCGGCTCGCGTTGGAATAATCCGTGGCGAAGACCGCGCGGCCCGTGAGATTCCAGATGAGCCAGGAGTCGACGGTGCCGGCCATGAGCCTGCCAGCGCGGAGCGCCTCGCGCGCCGCTTCCGATTCGCGCGCGAGCCAGGCGAGCTTGCTCGCGGAAAAGTACGGGTCGAGCTTCAGGCCGCTGCGCTCCCTCACCAGCGCCTCGCGGCCCTCGCCCGCCAGGCGCTCGCAGAGCTCCAGGCCGCGCTCGTCCTGCCACACCAGGGCGTTGTGGACGGGCAGCCCCGTCCCGCGGTCCCAGGCCACGACCGTCTCGCGCTGATTCGTGATCGCCAGGGCGGCCAGCGACTTCGGTTCCACGCCGCTCCCGGAGACGAGTTCGGCTATCGCCGATTTCACGTTGGCGACGATCTCCAGAGGATCGTGCTCGACGAGGCCCTCGGCCGGATAGATTTGCCGATGGGGCTTGGTGACGCGCAGCACGGGGCGTCCGGAAGCGTCGAAGAGTATCGCCTTGGTGGCTTGAGTGCTCTGATCTATCGCGATCACGTAGGCCGAGTCGTCGCTGGTCGGGGACATGGTACGGCTCCTGATTAAGGGCATGCGTTGCGGAAACGAGTCAGGCGGTGATGACCTTCACGCCGAGAGCCGAGATGCGGTCGGCTATTCCGGGATCTATTTCGTCGTCGGTGATGAGGTACTGCACGCAGGTTATCGTCTTGAGCGAGGCGAAGGAGACCTTGCCGAACTTCGTCGAGTCGGCCAGAAGGTAGGTCTCGCGCGCCACTTCGAGCATCGCGTTCTTCACGACTATGTCGCTGAAGCCCGGATAGGTCAGGTCGAAGTTGGGCGAAATACCGCCCGTGGCCAGGAAGAGCTTGTCCACGTAGACATTGTTGAAGAACAGGGCGGCCTTGTCTCCCGTGAGGGAAAGCGTCGGCGCCTTGAACTCGCCGCCGGTGACCATGAGCTCGCATGTGGGGTTCGCGCCCATGATGAGGGCGATGTTGAGGGCGTTGGTGATCACCGTGAGATTGGCCACTCCCGAGATGCATTTGGCGAGTTCGGTGAGGGTCGAGCCCGAGTCGAGGATGATCCGCTCGCCCGGGAAGACGAACTCGGCGGCCTTGCGCGCGATGCGCGATTTCTTGTCGAGGTTCTGCATGTGCTGCAGGGTGAGCGAACTCACCTGCTGGGCCACCGTGCGCAGGAAGGCGCCGCCGTGCTCGCGCGTGACGTAGCCCTGCTCGTCCAGGCGTTCGAGGTCCTGGCGGATCGTCGGCTCGGAGACCTTGAACAGGGAGCTGAGTTCCTTGACGCGGGCGCTGCCCTCTTCCTGGATAAGCTCCAGTATCTTGTCGCGCCGCTCCTTGGCCAGGAGATCGTTCTTTCCGTTCTTGGGTGTCATGGTCTTCCGAAGGCCCTTCCCCGCGCGCGGAAGCTCGGGCGGCGGGACCGCTCAAGGCGGTCCCGCCGTCGTCGCTTCGCGGCGGAAGTCCGCTTACCCTACTCTTCCAGCACGAAGTTGTGGAGCCTGGCGGCGTTGCTCTTCGTGATGAGGATGCAATTGACGGTCTGCTTCTCGCTCACGCCCGTGGAGCCGGTCTTGAGATACTTGTCGGCCTGCTCGACTGCCATCCTGGAGAGGTTGACGATGGGCTGGAGCACCGTGGCCTTCATCTGGCCTTTCATGATCGAGGTGGCCGCGTCGGGGCTGCCGTCGAAACCGGTGACGATGACGTCGCCGCGGCCCGCCGCGAGCAGGGCCGCCTGGGCGCCGACCGCCATGGTGTCGTTGCCGCAGATCACGCCCTTGATGTCCGGGTGGGCCTGGAGGATGGTCTGCATGACCGAGTAGCCCTGGTTCTGGTCCCAGTTGGCCGTCTGCTGGGCCACCATCTTGAGGCCGGAGAACTTGTCGAGGATGCTGTGGTAGCCGTCCGAGCGGACGTGGGCGTTGGTGTCGGAATCCTTGCCGGTGAGCTCGACGTAGTTGCCCTGCTGGCCCATGAGCCGAGCGAAATAGGTGGCGCCGATCGTCGCGCCCTGGAAGTTGTTCGACACGATCTGGGAGATGGCGATGCCCTTGGCGTTGATCTCGCGATCGACGCAGAACGTCGGGATCCCGGCGTTCTTGGCCTTCTGGATGGCCGCGACAGTGGCGTCGGCGCCGGCGTTGTCGAGGATGATCGCGGCGGCGTGCTTGGCGATCGCATTGTCGAAGAGCGTGTTCTGGGTGTCGACGTTGTCGTTGTGGCTGACCACCCAGGTGTCGTAGCCCAGCTTCTCGGCTTCGGACTTGGCGCTCTGCGCCATGGTCACGAAGAAGGGATTGTCGAGCGAGGCGGTGATGATCGCGATGAGCTTCTTGCCCTGGGCGGCCAGGGGATTGCCCGAGAACATGAACAGGACCGAAACGGCGGCGAGCAGGGAAAGTGACATCCTTCTACTCTTCATGTGATTCTCCTTTGATACAGAACATAGGCGCAAAATCTCGCGCCTCGATGCCGAAATCGCGCGGCCCGCCAAGGACCGCTCCCTCTGACCTCAGATCGACTTCATCACCCCCTTCTCTCTTCCTGGATAGCGGCGGCCTGGAAGACGCTCGCCTGCAGCTGGTCGATGGCGACGGCGACTATGATCACGAGGCCCTTGATGACCATCTGCCAGAAATCCGAGATGCCGACCATTATCATACCATCGGAGAGGATTCCGATCACGAAGGCGCCGATGATCGTGCCGCCTATGGAGCCGCGCCCGCCCATGAGCGAGGTGCCGCCGAGGACGGCGGCCGCGATGGCGTTGAGCTCGTAGCTTTCGCCCGAGGCGGGCTGGGCCGCGACGAGCTGCGACGCGACGATGATGCCGCTCACCGCGGCGAGCACGCCCGAGATCACGTAGACGCGGAAGCGCACGGCGTTCACGCGCACGCCCGACAGCCCCGCCGCCCGCTCGTTCCCGCCCACGGCGTAGATGTGGCGGCCGAGGGGCGTCCGCTTGGCGAGGAAGGCCGCGAGCAGCGCCACGATGACGAGGAGCCAGATCGGCACGGGAATGGCGAGAATGTTGCCCTCGCCGATGAAGGGGAAGCCGGTGTTTCCCAGGTCGGGCTGGCCGTTCAGGAAGGGAAAGGTCGAGCCGTTGTTGGACAGGAGGGCGAAGCCCCGCGCCACGTAGAGCATGCCCAAAGTCGCGATGAAAGGAGCCACCTTGAGCCTTGTGATGATGAAGCCGTTCATCGCCCCGATGATGCCGCCGGCCGCGAGGGCCACGATGAGGATGAACCACGTGTGAAGGTAGATCACGACGCCGAAGATCTTGAGCGGGATGCCTACGTCGATGAGGGCTCCGATGACCATGCCGGTGAGCCCGACGATGGACCCGACCGAGAGGTCGATGCCGCCCGACACGATGACGAAGGTCATGCCGATCGCCAGGAAGGCGTTGATGGCCACGTGGCGCGTCATGAGCAGGATGTTCTGGATCGTGAAGAAGTGCTTGGAGAGCGTCGCGAAGATGACGACGATGACGAGCAGCGCTATGATCGTGCGGAAGCGCATGAGGAACAATTTGAGACTGAAGGGCCTGTGCGCCTTCACCTTTACCTGCGTATCTGCCATGCTAACCTACCTCGATGTCGTTTCGCCGGCTTCAGGCCGGCGTGCGGCCCTTCGCAGACGCTGCGACGAGATCCGCTTCGGTGTATGCCCCTCGTTTGAACTCTCCGGTTATCCTGCCGCGCGCCATGACGAGCACGCGGTCCGAGAGCGCCATTATCTCCTTGAGCTCGGAAGAGGCGAAGAGGATCCCCATGCCGTCCTTGGCGAGATCGTTCATGATCCCGAAGATTTCCGATTTCGCGTTCACGTCGATCCCGCGCGTAGGCTCGTCCATGAGGAGGACCTTCGGCTTCGTGAGCAGGGCCTTCGCGATGACGACCTTCTGCTGGTTCCCGCCCGAGAGTGCGGTCACCAGCTGTTCGGGCGAGGAGACGCGGATGGAGAGGTCCCGGATCATCGCCATGACGTCGCCGATGCCGGCCTTCGCGGGGATGACCCCCAGATGGGCGTAGGAACGTACGCTCGCGAGCGTTATGTTGTGCGACACCGAGAGCGACTGCACGATCCCGGCGGCCTGCCGGTCCTCGGGCACGAGCACGAGCCCCCGCGCTATGCGTTCGTCGGTGGAGCCGGGTATGGCGATCGACTCGCCCTCGACCTCGATCTCGGCGCTCGACTCGGGGTGGAGCCCGATGAGGCATTCGAGCAGCTCCGAACGCCCCGCTCCCATGAGCCCGTAGAGCCCGACGATCTCCCCCGCGTGTACCGAAAAACTGGCCTTCTCGACGTAATGCCCGCCTTCGGGACGGGGATAGTCGAGCCTGCGCACGGTCAGGACCTCGCGCTTGACGGTGTGCTCTTCCCGCGGGATGAAGGACGACAAGGTCCTGCCGACCATCTTGTCGATGATCCATGCGATGTCGACGCCGGCCATGGGCGAGGTCGCCTGCAGCTTGCCGTCGCGGAGGACCGTGATGTAGTCGCCGATCTGCATGAGCTCCTCGAGGCGGTGGGAGATGTAGACGATGGCCACCCCCCGGCTCTTGAGGTCGCGGATGACCCGGAAGAGTATGGCCACTTCCGTGGCGGTGAGCGCGGAGGTGGGCTCGTCCATGATGAGCACCTTGACGTTCTGCAGGAGGGCCTTCGCGACCGCCACTATCTGCTGGGCGCTGACGCCCAGCTCGCCGACGAGCGTGTCGGGATCGATCTTCTGCTCGAGCCGCTCGAGCAGGGCGCGCGCGACCTCCTTCTGCTTTTTGTAGTTGATCACCTGGCGCGGCGCGATCTCCCTCGTGAGGAAGATATTGTCCGCGACGCTCATATTGGGGCAGAGGTCGATCTCCTGGTAGATGATGCCGATGCCGTGGCTCTGGGCCTCGATCGGGTTGCGGAAGC
Organism: Rectinemataceae bacterium; assembly: GCA_035530095.1. GTDB lineage: Bacteria > Spirochaetota > Spirochaetia > Treponematales > Rectinemataceae > JAJXZP01. Next base: position 7,439 of record DATKVK010000085.1, read on the forward strand.
GGACTTCCCCGCCCTCCATGACCAGGGACCCGTCGGTCGGCCGCTCGGCGCCGGCTATGACCTTCATCAGGGTCGACTTTCCGGCCCCGTTTTCGCCGACGAGGATATTGACCTTGCCGGCATGGACGTCGAAATCCACGCCGGAGAGCGCGATGGTCCCGGGATATACTTTCGTCACCCCCCGAGCCCGCAGGATGACATCGTCGGTAGCGCCGGGCATAGCTACTCCATCCGCACGACCACAGGAGTCACCTGCAGGTCGTGAGCGTCCGCGCCGTCGTAGGTGAAAGCCCCGTCGACCGAGACCTTCTTGCCCAGAATCGTCTTGAGGTCGAGCTTGGAAACGACGTCCTTCATGACGCGATCGTTCAAAGAGTCGGAAACGCCTCCGAACTGGATCTGGTTGGTGAACTGCTCGAAGGTGATGAAGCCGACCGCGTCGCGCAGCGCGGTGCCGAGGATGATGGGGCCGATGAGCACCGAGACCGGCAGGGTTCCGCCTTTATAGGGAACGCTCACCGTAATGCTGCCGGTCTGGGACTGGGTATCCACGGCCGTCACCGTGCCGGCGAAGCGAATAAGGAAGTTGTCCGCGCCGCCGACGTTGTTGCCGTAGGTCTTGCCTGCCTGATCGGCATTCTTCTCGAGAGCCGGAATGAGGACCCCCAGCTCGATGCTCTTCTGCTCCACCGTCGGCACTACGCGCGAATCCCAGATGCCGTCGACATACTTCGCCTTGTCGAAGGCCACCCCGCCGCCCATTACGGCCGCCAGGGACTTCGCCTCGCTCATGGGTTTGACCGTGGCCAGAAGCCCGGTAAACCAGAAAATCGCCAAAAGCACGACGATCCCGATCCACACCGCGGTGCGTGCGAGTTTTCGTCTGTTGCCCTGTACTGCCATGTCGTCGCGCCCCCCTTACCCCAGGCTTTCAAGCGAAAAATGTCCGGCATGCCATACCGCTCGGACTCGATTTATTTTTTTTTCTTACGAAAACCAATCTCGATGATGATCGATAATCTTCTATTTCTTGTGATTATATTCGAAATCTTCGGAGCTGTCAAAGGTTTTCTTTCAGGAGAACTAGTGCGATGCATCGGTTCCGGAGTGGATCCTGCGATCATGGAAGCGAGCCGACCAGGGATGCACAATCCTTCATCGACTATTCCTTTCACTGAAGTTGTACTGATTTTTAAGCTCGAATTCCAACTGTGTCAAGTAAAATCGATGTGCTCACCTAGACAGCTCCCGGTAAAATAGCCTAAAGCAAAGACCTGGCATGGTTGCATCGCCGAAAGGCCTTCACTCTGTTGCCGCCACGCCAGTACTTGAATTAAAACTTCTTAGTCACTATCAGTGAAGTTCATTAAATAATTGACAATTCGCGAAGAGCGTCATACTCTAGGTGCTTAGTATGGCAGTAACCATTAAACAGATCGCGGAGCGGACGGGCGTCTCGCCCGCCACCGTATCGATGGTCTTGAACTCGCGCCGAGGAATCGGCGTAGAAACGAGAGACCGGGTGCTCGCCGCGGCTAACGATCTGGGATACCGCCAACGGCGCCGCATCGTCGAAACAGCCACCCGGACAGTCCGTTTCCTGCGCATCGTCAAGCACGGACACATCCTCAACCCCAACCATAGGGTTTTCATAGCCGACTACATCGACGGCATCGAACGGGAAGCGCGCAACTGGGCCTGCACCCTCGAAGTGAGCAGCTACGAGCGGTTCGACCCTGCGGAGCTGACGGCCTCGCTGGAAACCGGCAGCGTCGCCGGCGCGATCGTGCTGGGGACAGAGCTCACCGAAGAGGACCTCGAGGCGCTCAGGGGCACGGCCAAGCCGCTCGTTTTCATCGACACCTTCCATAATAGTCTGAATTTCGATTTCGTCGACATGGACAACGACTCTTCGGTATTCTCGGTCGTGGAGTATCTCCGGCGGCAGGGTCATAGGCGCATCGGTCTGGTACAAGGCAGCGTGCCGACGCGCAATTTCCGCCTACGCGAACACAGCTTCTTCGAGAGCCTGGAGCACTTCGGCCTCGCGTTCGACCCGGGCGACAGTTTCGCCATAGACTCCACCTACGAGAAAGGCAAAGAGGACATGGAGCGCCAGCTCGCCGGCAGAACCAGCCTGCCGAGCGCCCTTTTCTGCGTCAACGACATAGTCGCCTACGGCTGCGCCAATGCGCTCAAAGATGCGGGTTTCGCGATCCCGGGAGACGTTTCGCTCGTGGGCTTCGACGACCTCCCCTCCAACTCCTTCATGTCGCCCACGCTCACCTCGGTCAAAGTCTCCAAGCATCGTATCGGCCAGTGCGCCATGCAGCTCATGGCCTTGAGACTGGACACCCCGGGGCGGAGCGCCGAGAAGATCCTGGTCGGGGGAGAGCTTGTCCTGCGCGACAGCGTCGGCAGTGTTACGAACCTTATGCCGGCCCCGCGGGCAGGAGCTCGCTAGCGGTTTTGCCATCGCGGAGGGGAGGAATCCCAGCTGGCAACAATTTTCGCAACAGCAACGACGCAATGGCGAAGGTGAAATGGGAAACATCCGCAATGAATCGCGCCCAGAAGCCTACTACTTTTACTTTTTATTCCTTTGCTTTTTTCTTGTATTTATTTCGAATTGAGTATATTCTCCTCATGATCACCTGCAGGGAGAATGAATATGGAAACGCGTGAACTCGAGGCCACGGCACGGGAGATTCGCAGGTCAATCGTCGCGACGATAGCGAGGGCCAAAGGCGGACACATGGGCGCCTCGCTCTCCGAAGTCGACATACTCACGGCACTTTTTTTCGGCTTCATGCGCTGCAACCCTTCGGCGCCGGACGATCCGGAACGGGATCGCTTCATCTTGAGCAAGGGTCACGGCTCCGAAGGGCTTTACTGCACCTTGGCGCACAAGGGTTACTTCCCTCAGGCCATGCTGGACGATTACCTCGGCCATGACAGTCCGCTCACCATCCACCCCACGAGGCACGCTCCGGGCGTCGAGATGAACACGGGGGCCCTGGGCCACGGCTTTTCCAACGCCGTCGGCGTGGCCCTGAGCGCGAAGAAGAGCGGGCGGCGCTTCAGGACCTTCGTGCTCACCGGCGACGGCGAGCTGCAGGAAGGCACGAACTGGGAAGCCGCCATGGCGGCCGCGAACTTCAAGCTCGGCAATCTCGTCGCATTCGTCGACAACAACCGGCTCCAGCTCGCGGACACGGTCGAGAATACCATGCGAATCGAGCCTCTCGACCGCAAGTTCGAGGCCTTCGGCTTCGAAGTGCTCCGCGTCGACGGCCACTCGATCGCCGAGATACTCGGGGCCCTCGGCCGGATCGACTACGAGAGCGACAGACCGCACGCGATCATCGCGCGCACCGTCAAGGGCAAGGGCGTTTCCTTCATGGAAGGAGTGCCCGAGTGGCACCACCGCATCCCGACCCCGGAAGAAGCGGCCAAGGCTTTGGAGGAGCTTTCCAAATGAGCGCATGCCTCAGAGAGACGCAGGTCGAAGTCTACACGGCTCTGGTCAAGGCCGGCCTCAACATGATCTACCTCGTCAGCGACTCGGTCAGCACGAGCAAGATCAAGCCCTTCAGGGACGCCTTCCCCGAGCGCGTGGTCAACGTCGGCATAGCCGAGCAGAACCTCCTGGGCATGGCCGCGGGACTCGCGAACGGGGGCTTCGTGCCCGTCACGGGCAACGCGGCGCCCTTCCTCATCTCCCGCTCGAACGAGCAGCTCAAGGTCGACGTGAGCTACACGAACAGCAACGTCAAGGTGAACGGCCTGCACGCCGGCTTCAGCTACGGCACCGACGGCTGCACGCACCACGAGGTCAACGATGTGAGCGTCGTGCGCGGCCTGCCCAATTTCGAGATCTACGTTCCCTGCGATCCGCGGGAGTGCGCCATGATCACGGAATACGCCCTGGTCGAGCGCACGGGCCCCGTGTACATGAGCCTCAACACCGGCAACTTCCCGAACGTCACGGCCGAGGGCTACCGCTTCGTTCCCGGCAAGCCCGTGCAGCTGTCGGAGGGGCGCGACATCACCGTCGTAGCCCTCGGCACCGCGGTGCACGACGCGCTGGAGGCGGTACGGAGCCTCGGCGCATCCTGCTCCGCGGAAGTCTTCGCCCTCTCCAGCGTCCGCCCCCTGGACCCGGCGCCGCTCATCGCCTCGATACGAAAGACGGGTCTCGTGCTCACCGTCGAGCAGCACTCCACCCACGGGGGAGCCGGCAGCCTCGTCGCCGAGTGCATCGCCGACAACGGCCTGGGGGCGCGCCTAAGACGGCTCGGCGTCCCCGAGGGCGTCTACACGAAAAACTGGAGCGCCCCGGACAACAAGAAATACTTCAAGCTGGACGCCGCGGGGATCGCGGAGGCGCTGCTCGGCATGCTCGGAAGCCGGCGCTGAGTCCCGCCGGCGCGAGGCTCGGCCGGCCGGCGCGGCGCTCGGCCGGCGCCGGCGAGCGATCGTCGGCCCGCCGGCGCGAGGCCGAGGCGCTCGCAGGCCCCGAGGCCGCGCCATGATCCCGGCGGGCATGTGCGCCGCACACTTCCTAGCGGCGGCAGTATTGCAATTGCGTCCCGGTCCGGGATAGTCTGGGGCGTCCGCGAAAGAAGACTATCCCGACATGCGTTTCAGCCTCCTCCATCAATCTACGGCCCAGCGCCGCGACCTCATCCTCAACGGATCGGTGGTCAGCACCATTCTCTTCCTCTCGGCTCCCACCCTGATGCTGGGACTCGTGCAGTCCCTCATGCCCCTCATGGACGGGCTCTTCATCAACAACGTGGCCGGCACCATCGTGGCCAGCGCCGTCACCTACAGCGAACCGGTCGTGAATATGATGACCGCCTTCGCCCAGGGGCTGAGCGTCGCGGCCATGGCCATCATCGGCCAGATGAACGGCAGGGGCAGCTTCGCGGATTCCAAGCGGGCGGCCGTCCAGATCGTCGTGGCAGGTTCGCTCTTCGGCCTCGTCTCCGCGCCGCTTCTTTTCCTGGCGGGAGCGCTCATCTCCGGAGCCATCGACCGGCGCATAGCCGGCGATGTCTTCCTCTACCTTTCGCTCTATTCCTTCGTGCTCCCCATGGCCTTCATGGAGTCCATCTACAACGGCATCAAGAACGCCTCGGGCAAGCCCGAGGCTCCCTTCATCCGCATGGTCCTCATGCTGGCCTTCAAGATCGCGTTCAATGTCGTCTTCATCTACGCCTTCCGCCTCGGCATCCTGGGCTGCGTGCTTTCCTCATTCGTCTCCAACGTCCTCATCACGGCCTGGATGTTCTTCGAGCTTTTCGTCAAGGACGACCCCGACCGGCTGGTTCTCCGGGATTTCCGCTTCGACCCGGCCATCGTCCGCGAGCTGGCCCGCATCGGCTTCCCGGCCATGCTCACCTCCTTCCTCCTCAACCTCGGCTTCTTCCTGATCAACACCGAGACGCAGAAGTACGGCCCCGTGGTCCTGAACGGCCAGGGCATAGCGGGCAACATCACCGCCGTGTGCTTCATCCTGCCCGGGGCCTTCGGCTCCGCGGTGACGACGATGGTGAGCATGCATGTCGGCGCGGGCAAGGGCGAGAAGGCCCGGCTGTCCTGCATCATCGGCTGCCTGGTAAGCGCCGTCACCGCGGTCCTCGTCATCGCCGCGGTGGTTCCGCTCTCCTCCCGGCTGACCATGCTGTTCACGCGCCGGGCCGACGTGCTCGCGGTGGCGGATCACGCGCTCCACATCTACACCTATTCGGTGGTCGGCTTCGGCATCTGCATGACCATCCAGGGCGCGTTCATCGGCCTGGGACGCACCAGGGTGCCCCTCCTGCTGGGCGTCCTGCGCATCTGGTTCCTGCGCTACCTCTTCGTTCTGGCCACGGAGCGCAGCCTCAGCTTCTACGCGGTGTTCTGGGGCAATCTTTTCTCGAACTACGCGGCCGCAGCGATCTCGATCGCCATGATCATGAGGGTCACGTGGGTCTCGAGCCTGCGCCTGAGTCCTGCGGTCCATGCGGCCTGATTCGCCGGGCGGGGAACGATTCGGGCGGAGGGTCCGCCCCCGGCGGGAGCGGACCGGCTCCGCTTACAGATTCCTCGTGCCGACGATCCACAGCGAGACAAGGATCGCCGCGTTCCAGGAGATGTCGTACAGCCAGACCACCGTGTTCGGTTTCAGGAAATGGCCGCCCAATATGAAATGGATGACCAGGTAGATCCCCCAGAGCACGAAGAGGATTATCGAGAAAATCTTCGCTAGGTCCGAGGATACCGGGAAAAAAAGGCCGATGAGCAGAATCGCCCCCATGACCAGCTCGACGACCGACATGACGATCCTGAGGGTGTCATCGCGGCCGAAGAAACGGGCGAATTCGCTCAGTCTGGAGCTGTAGCTCCCCAGGCCCATGATGCCGAGCGTGAGGAAAAAGACGCCGAGACAGAGCTGGAGAAAAAAACCCGCATCGAAAAAAACCGCCGATCGCTTGACCATATGTCCTCCTTATGCTGCAAAGCATATCGAGCGGGAACCGCGGGCGCCAGGGAGCATCTTCGTCCGGGCCGGCCGAAGCGTGGGCTTTCGAGGAGGCCGCCGTCCTCGCCTAGCGCGCGATCGAAGCCAGGTCTTCGAAGAAGTTCGGCCAGGACTTGGCGACGCACTCGGCGCCGTCGATGAGCACGGTTCCGGATGCGGCGAGGCCGGCGACGGCGGCGGCCATGGCTATGCGGTGATCGCCGTGGGCCTCGACCCGGCCGCCGGAGACGAAGCCCCCCTGCACGACCAGCGCGTCGCCCTCGACCCGCAGCTCGACGCCGAGCTTGGCGAACTCCTCGGAGAGCGCGCCGGCGCGGTCGCTCTCCTTGGCGCGCAGCCGCGAGACGCCCGCGATGCGCGAGGCGCCGCGGCAATGGGCGGCGAGCGCCACCAGCGGCGGCACCAGGTCGGGGCAGTCGCGGGCGTCGAAGTCGAAGGGATCGAGAACGCCGCGGCTCACGAACAGGGAGCCCTCCCTCCACTCGATCTCGGCCCCCGCGGAGGCGAGGGCCCCGACCACGGCCCGGTCGGGCTGGCTGGACTGCAGGGAAAGCCCCTTCACTTCGAGCGGCTCGTCGACCGCCGCGAGGGCCCCCGCGACGAGGAGGAAGGCCGCCCCGCTCCAGTCGCCCTCGACCTCGAAGTCGGCGGCCCGGTAGCTCTGTCCCCCGCGCATCGCGAACGAGACCCCCGGGCCGCCCGGGCCCGCGAGCTTCACGACCTCGACACCGAAGGCGCGCATCGTGTCCAGCGTCAGATCGACGTAGCCTCCCGACACCAGTCCCTCGGCCTCGACCGTCGAATCGCCCGGCGCGAGGGGAAGGGCGATGAGGAGCCCCGTGACGAACTGCGAACTGGAGCGGGCGTCGGCGCGGACGGTGCCGCCGCCGAGCGGCCCGCGCACGAGGACCGGCGGAAAGCCGTCCGCGCTCGTGCAGCTCGCCCCCGCGCCTTCGAGCGCTCCCTCCACCATGCTCAGGGGGCGGGAGCGCAGGGAACCCTCGGCTTCGAGCAGCGTCTCGCCGGGCAGGAGGGCGACTATCGGCGAGAACATCCTGATGCAGAGGCCCGACTCGCCGCAGCTCAGCCGCCGCCGGGCGCCGCCTTCCGACTGCCCCGGCGGCGCGGCGCCGCCTGCGTCCGAAGGGCCTCCCGCGATCGCGGCCCCCGCCTTTTCCAGTATGCCGCCCTCGACGAGCACCGAATCGGCGCGGCGCTCAACTCTCGCGCCGAGAGCCTCCACCAAGGCCAGAGCGGCGAGACAGTCCGCGCTGAAGAGCACATTCCGCAGCGTCGAGACGCCGGGGGCGAGGGCGGCGCAGGCCACGGCCCGTTGCATGGAACTCTTCGACGAGGGAGCGCGCGCGCTCCCCCCGACCCTAGCGGGCGATATCGATCTCTGCACGGATGACCTCCGCCACGGCCTCTGGACCGCGGCTCTCTGTTGAAACCACCAGGTCGGCGCACTCGGCGTACAGCGCGCGCCGCTCTTCGAATATACGCGCCAGAATCGCGGCTCGGTCGGAGGGCGGCGGCGCGGGATCGCCCGCGATCGCTCCGGCCGCGCCCGGGCCAGGGGCCGCGGAGGGGACTCCGGCGGCGCCGAGCAGGGGGCGCAGGGGCGAGCCGGGCGAGGTGGCGCGCCGGGCCGCGGTGGCTGCGGTGACGTGAAGCCAGACCGTGGCGAAGGACCGAGAGAGCAGGGCCCGGTTTTCGGGCGCGAGCACGGCTCCACCGCCGAGGGCGAGGACGCAGGGGAGCGAGGCCTCCGCGCGCCTAAGCGCGCGCTTCTCGCGCGAGCGGAAGGAAGGCTCGCCCTCGCGCTCGAAGATTTCGGCCACGCTCATGCCCGCCTCCTCCTCTACCATCGTGTCCGAGTCGAGAAAAGGCAAATCGAGAGCCCGCGCCAAGGCGCGGCCCGTGGCGCTCTTGCCCGCGGCCATGAGCCCGACCAAGGCGATGCCGGCAGGGATGCTGCCCCGCGGCGCCGACGCGGCGGCTTGCTCCGGCGCGGCGGCTTGCTCCGACGCGGCGGCTTGCTCCGACGCGGCTGCGGCGCGGCACAGGTCGGCGTGGTCCGTGAACGCGGCCTGTCCGCGGATGCGGCCCAGCGCGGCCGCGGCCCGGCAGACCGAAAAACCGAGCTCCCCTCCCCGCTCGGCGCCGCAACCTGCTTCCCTGCAGCGCCGGGCCGCGGCCGCCGCGGAGAAGCCCGCTGTCGCTCCGGCGCCGTCCGAGGCGATCGTATCGATGGCTTCGAGGCCGTCGGCCGAGGCGAGCGGCCCTTCGCTCCACGGCTCGAGGAGGAACATGCCGAAAAGTCCAAGTTCGCGGAACAGCGCGAGGGCCTCCCGTTTATCTTCGGCGTAGACGGGGAGGCAGAGTTCCCCCTCCGCTCGGCAGAGGCGGCGGAAGATGCCGCACTCGGGTCTTCGCACGGCGTTCCGTCCTGCCAGTCCCACGATGGCCTGGGGTGAACTCATGAGGGAGGACAGTAGCCCAGGTGCGGCGCGAGGTCAACGCCGGTGGCCGGGAGCGTCGACCCGCGGTGGCCGGGAGCGTCGACCCGCGGTGGCCGGGAGCGTCGACCCGCGGTGTCGGGGCGAAAGGCGATAGTGCGGGGAAACAGAACGACAAAAAATTGTTTTTTGTCTTTTTTTCCGGAAAAGCGCGGTTTGCCCCTTTACAACTGAAATCCCTTTGCGCTACGGTACCGTTCAAGAGAAACGCTGACGCCTTCGGAGCGCCGCATCACTTTCTTTTGGGGAGCGCATGGAACGTTACGTCCTTTCGGCACTCGTCCAGAACCACGCGGGAGTCTTGAGCCACGTGGCGGGATTGTTTAGTCGAAGGGGCTACAACATCGAGAGTCTCACCGTGGGCGAGACCACCGATCCCAGCGTTTCGCGCATGACCATCGCCGTCCGCGGGGACGAGGCCATCATCGAGCAGATCCAGAAACAGCTCGAAAAGCTCGTCGACGTCGCCGCGGTCAAGCTGCTCGACACCTCGTCGGCAGTCTGCCGCGAGCTGGCCCTCATCAAGGTCGGCGCCACTGCGGACACCCGCCCCCACATCATCCAGACCGCCGACATCTTCCGCGCCCGCATCGTCGATGTCTGCGCCGAGAGCCTCACCGTCGAGGTCACCGGCGACCAGAGCAAGATCGACTCCCTCATAGAGCTTCTGCGCCCCTTCGGCATCCGCGAACTGGCTCGCACGGGCATTTCCGCCCTCGAGCGCGGCTCCGCCTCCCTCCCCCTTATTCTCTCCCTTATTTAGCCGCCTTCGTACTCGACGAGTACGAAGGCGGCGCAACCTCATCGAACAACCGGAGTCCCCTCCATATCGGGCCTCCGGAGGAGGCATAGTTCAATGGCAAAGCTGTATTACGAGAAGGACTGCGATCCCAAGGCCCTGGCCGGCAAGACCATCGCCGTCATCGGCTACGGGAGCCAGGGGCACGCCCACGCGCTCAACCTGAAGGATTCCGGCCATCGCGTCGTCGTGGGGCTGTACGAGGGCTCGAAGAGCTGGAAGACGGCCGAGGAGGCCGGCCTCAAGGTCATGGCCGCCAGGGACGCGGCGGCCGCCGCCGACTTCGTCATGCTTCTCGTCAACGACGAGAAGCAGGCCAAGCTCTACCAGGAGAGCATCGGGCCGGCCATGAAGAAGGGCTCGGCGCTCGCCTTCGCCCACGGCTTCAACATCCACTTCAAGCAGATCAGGCCGCCCGAGGACATCGATGTCGTCATGATCGCGCCCAAGGGCCCGGGCCACACGGTCCGCAGCCAGTTCCTCGAGGGCCGGGGCGTGCCCTGCCTCGTCGCCGTCCAGCAGGACGCCACAGGGAACGCCAAGAAGCTCGCGCTGGCCTATGCCGCGGGGATCGGCGGGGCCCGCGCCGGCGTGCTCGACACGACCTTCAAGGAGGAGACCGAGACCGATCTCTTCGGCGAGCAGGCCGTGCTCTGCGGCGGCGTCTCGGCGCTCATGAAGGCGGGCTTCGAGACCCTCGTCGAGGCCGGCTACCAGCCCGAAAGCGCCTATTTCGAGTGCGTGCACGAGATGAAGCTCATCATCGACCTGGTGGTGCAGCAGGGACTGTCGTTCATGCGTTATTCGATCTCGGACACGGCGGAATACGGCGACTACACGGTCGGCAAGCGCATCGTCACCGACGAGACGAAGCGCGAGATGAAGAAGGTGCTCCGCGAGATCCAGGACGGGACCTTCGCGCGCAACTGGATCCTGGAGAACCAGGCGAACCGGCCCTTCTTCAACCGCATGCGCGAGCTAGAGGCCGAGCACCCGGTCGAGAAGGTCGGCGCCGAGCTGCGCGCGATGATGAGCTGGACGAAGCGTCCGCAGTAGCGGAGCTCGAGGGGAGGGTTGGGCGATGGCACGCAGGATCAGGATATTCGACACGACGCTCAGGGACGGAGAGCAGTCCCCGGGTTGCAGCATGAACCTGGGCGAGAAGCTCGAGGTCGCGCGCCAGCTCGAGCGGCTGGGCGTGGACGTGATAGAGGCCGGCTTCGCCGCGGCGAGCCCGGGAGACGCGGCGGCGGTTTCGGCCATCGCGGCGGAGATCCGGGGGCCGGTGATCGCGAGCCTCGCGCGGGCACTGGAGCGCGACATCGACGCCGCCTGGGAGGCCATCCGCGCCTCCGCGCGGCCGCGGATCCACGTGTTCCTCGCCACCTCCCCCATCCACATGGAGCACAAGCTCAAGATGGGCGCGGACGAGGTCCTCGGGCGCGCGGCCGCGATGGTGGCCTACGCCAAGCGCTACTGCGAGGACGTGGAGTTCTCGGCCGAGGACGCCTCGCGCTCCGACCCGGACTTCCTCCGCCGGGTGTTCTCGGCGGTGATCGAGGCGGGGGCCACGACGATCAACATGCCCGACACCGTCGGCTACGCGGTGCCGGACGAGTTCGGCGAGCTGGTGCGGTCCGTGCGCTCGGGCGTGAAGGGGATCGGGCGGGCCGTCTTCTCGGTGCACTGCCACAACGACCTCGGCCTGGCGGTGGCCAACACCCTGGCCGCCATCGACGCGGGCGCCGAGCAGGTGGAGTGCACGGTGAACGGCATTGGCGAGCGCGCGGGCAATGCGGCGCTCGAGGAGATCGTGATGACGCTCCGCACGCGAGCCGACCGCTACGGCGCGGTCACCGGCGTCGAGACGACGCAGCTGTACGCCGCGAGCCGCCTCGTATCGTCGGTCACGGGCGTCAAGGTGCAGCCCAACAAGGCCGTCATCGGCGAGAACGCCTTCGCCCACGAGGCGGGCATCCACCAGCACGGAGTGCTCGCGAACCGCGCCACCTACGAGATCATGACGCCCGAGTCGGTCGGCATCCCGCAGAGCGTGATGGTGCTGGGCAAGCACTCGGGACGCCACGCCTTCGATCAGAGGCTCGCCCAGCTGGGCATCCTCGTCGACCCGAAGGCCTTGCCTGAACTCTTCGAGCGCTTCAAGGCCCTGGCCGACAAGAAGAAAATCGTCTCCGACAAGGACATCGAGGCCTTGGCCATCGGAGCGGCGATCCGGCCGCAGGAGCGCTTCAAGCTCGACCGCTTCGTCATCAACTCGGGGAACACCATCGCCGCGACGAGCACCGTGCGGCTCGCGCTCCAGGGCGGGGGCCACGCCGAGCGGGTGGCGGTGGGCGACGGCCCGATCGACGCCTCGTTCAAGGCGATCGACCAGATCGTCGGCAAGCGTCCGGTGCTCGAGGACTTCGCCCTCGACGCCGTGACCGGCGGCAAGGACGCGCAGGGCGAGGCCCGGGTGCGCATCGAGCTCGAAGGGAAGCGCTACAACGGACGCGGCCTTTCGACCGACGTGGTGGAGGCCAGCGTGCGCGCCTACCTGGGCGCGATCAACGCGATGGCCGACGCCGTGGGCGACGCGGCAGGCGCCGCGGCTTCCGACAGGACGGGAGGGCTCGATGTCGCGCGTGACGGTGCTTGATTCGACGCTCCGCGACGGAGCGCAGAGCGAGGGCATCTCGTTTTCGGTGCGAGACAAGATGCGCGTCGTCTCGGCGCTGGACGAGCTCGGCGTGGACCTGATCGAGGCGGGGAATCCCGGCTCGAACCCGAAGGATATCGAGTTCTTCCGCGCGATACGCTCGCAGAAACTCGCGAACGCGACCCTGGCCGCCTTCGGCTCGACTCGGCGCAAGGGGGTGAAGGTCGAGGACGACGAGGGCGTCCGCAGCCTCCTCGAAGCGGAGACCGAGACCGTCGTGATCTTCGGCAAGAGCTGGACCTTCCATGTCGAGAAGATCCTGCGCGCCACGCACGAGGAGAACCTCGACATGATCCGCGAGACCGTGGCCTACTTCAAGTCCAAGGGCCGCCGCGTGATCTACGACGCCGAGCACTTCTTCGACGGCCACGTCGCCAATCCCGGCTACGCGATGGCCAGCCTGCGCGCCGCGGCCGAGGGCGGGGCCGAATGCCTCGTGCTCTGCGACACGAACGGCGGCAGCCTGCCGGGCCGCATCGCCGAGCTGACCAAGGCCGCCGGAGCCCTCGGCGTGCCGCTGGGCATCCACGCGCACAACGACTCGGGGCTCGCCGTGGCGAACAGCCTGGCCGCGGTGGAAGCCGGAGCCGTGCACGTGCAGGGCACGCTGGTCGGCTTCGGCGAGCGGTGCGGCAACGCCAATCTCTCGACCATCGTCGCCGACCTCGAGCTCAAGATGAGGCTCTCCTGCCTGCGCGAGGGCTCCCTGCCCAAGCTGGCGGCGGTGACGCGTCGCGTCGCCGAGATAGCCAACGTCGGCTTCGACGAAGGCATGCCCTTCGTGGGCCTCAAGGCCTTCGCCCACAAGGGGGGCATGCACGTCGACGCGGTGATCAAGACACCCGCCTCGTTCGAGCATGTCGATCCCGAGTCGGTCGGCAACGAGCGGCGCATTCTCGCCTCCGAGGTGGGAGGCCGGGCCGTGGTCATCGAGCGCGTGAAGCGCATCGATCCCGCGGCCACGAGGGAGTCTCCTCTCGTGGCGCAGGTGGTGAAGCGCCTGAAGGAGATGGAGGCGCTCGGCTACCAGTTCGAGGGGGCCGAGGCCAGCCTGGACCTCCTCATGCGCAAGGCCGCGGGCAAGTACAAGCCCTTCTTCCAGCTCGGTCACTACCGGACCATCGGCGAGCAGCCGAGCGGCGACCGCGAGCACTGCGCCCAGGCCATGGTCAAGATCGCCGTCGACGGCGTGGACGAGATCAGCGCGGCCGAGGGCGACGGCCCCGTGCACGCCCTGGACCTCGCGCTCCGCCGCGCGCTCGAGCGCTTCTACCCGAACCTCTCGGAGATGCGCCTGGCGGACTACAAGGTGCGCGTCATCGACCTGCCCGGAGCGGGCACGGGGGCGACCGCGTCCACGGTCCGCGTCCTCATCGAAAGCGCCGACTCGGACGAGGCCTGGACCACGGTGGGCGTCTCGACCGACATCATCGAGGCCAGCTGGATCGCCCTGGTCGATTCCATAGAGTTCAAGCTCATCAAGGATCTGGAGCGGCGCTTCAAGCCGTATCTCTCGTAGGAGGATGGAATGGGAATGACCATGTCGCAGAAAATTCTCGCCGGCCACGCGGACCTAAAGTCGGTGGAGGCGGGACAGCTCATAGAGGCTCGCCTCGACCTCGTGCTCGGCAACGATATCACCGCGCCGGTCGCGATCAGGGAGTTCGGCCGCATCGGCATCGAGGCGGTCTTCGACCGGAAGAGGATCGCGCTCGTGCCGGACCACTTCACGCCCAACAAGGACATCAAGTCGGCCGAGCAGTGCAAGATGATGCGCAATTTCGCGCATCGCATGGACATCGAGAACTATTTCGAGATCGGCGAGATGGGCATCGAGCACGCCCTCATCCCGGAGCGCGGCCTCGTGCTGCCGGGCGAGCTCGTGATCGGGGCCGACAGCCACACCTGCACCTACGGCGCCGCGGGCGCCTTCTCCACCGGCGTCGGCTCGACCGACATGGCGGCCGCCATGGCCTCGGGCACCGCCTGGTTCAAGGTCCCGGCGGCGATCCGCGTGGTCCTCGAGGGCGCGATGCGCGGCTGGACCAGCGGCAAGGACCTCATCCTCCACCTCATCGGCCTCATCGGCGTCGACGGGGCGCTCTACCGCTCGCTCGAGTTCGCGGGGCCCGGCGTGGCCACCCTGTCGATGGACGAGCGCTTCACCATCGCGAACATGGCGATCGAGGCGGGGGCCAAGAACGGCATCTTCCCCGTCGACGAGAAGACCCGCGCCTGGGCGGCCTCGGTTTCGTCCCGGCCCTACGCGGCCGTCGAGCCCGACGCCGACGCGGTCTACGAGCGCGAGATCAGGATCGACCTCTCGGCCCTGACGCCGACGGTGGCCTTTCCGCACCTGCCCTCGAACACGAAGACGATCGGCGCCGCCGAGAAGCTACGCGTCGACCAGGTGGTCATCGGCTCCTGCACGAACGGGCGCATCGAGGACCTCCGCGTCGCGGCCTCGATCCTGCGCGGGCGCAAGGTGGCCAAGGGCATGCGCTGCATCGTCTTCCCCGCCACGCAGTCGATCTACCTCGCGGCCCTGCGCGAGGGCCTCATCGAAGACCTGGTCACGGCGGGAGCGGTCGTCTCGACCCCGACCTGCGGGCCCTGCCTGGGCGGGCACATGGGCATACTCGCCAAGGGCGAGCGCGCCATCGCCACGACCAACCGGAACTTCGTGGGCCGCATGGGCCACACCGAGTCGGAGGTCTACCTGGCGAGCCCCGCGGTGGCTGCGGCTTCGGCGGTGGCCGGCCGCCTGGCCGACCCCGAGGAGATCATGAAGGCGCCCGGGCACGGAGCGTTCACGAAAGCCGGCGCGGCAGCCGGCGCGGCAGCCGGCACGGCTACGGCTGGAAGGGAGAAGGCATGAAGACGAGGGGAAAGACCTTCAAATACGGGGACAACATCGACACCGACGTCATCATCCCCGCGCGGCACCTCAACAGCATCGATCCGGCCGAGCTCGCCTCGCACTGCATGGAGGACATCGACAAGGACTTCGTCTCGAAGGTGCGCAAGGACGACGTGATCGTGGGCGGCTCCAACTTCGGCTGCGGCTCCAGCAGGGAGCACGCGCCCATGGCGATCAAGGCCTCGGGCGTGGCCTGCGTGGTGGCGGCCAGCTTCGCGCGCATCTTCTACCGCAACGCGATCAACATCGGGCTGCCCATCCTCGAATGCCCCGAGGCGGCCGCCGCGGCCTCCTCGGGCGACGAGCTGGAGATCGACCTGTCCGCGGGCACGATCCGCGATGTCACGAAAGGGGCGGACTTCAAGGCCCAGCCCTATCCGGAGTTCATGCGCTCCATCATGGACTCAGGCGGGCTCATCGAGTACACGCGCTCGCGGCTCGCGTCCAGGGGCGCGGCCGCGAAGACGGCCCGGTGAGGGGGGATCCGCCATGCGATACGAGATAGCTGTCATTCCCGGGGACGGCATCGGCCCCGACGTGGTGCGCGAGGCCCTCGGCGTCCTCGACGCGGTGGGCGCGCGCTTCGGCCGCGAGTTCCGCTTCACGAGCCAGCTCATGGGCGGGGCGGCCATCGACGCCGAGGGCGTGCCCCTGCCCGCCTCGACGCTCGCGGCCTGCCGCGAGAGCCACGCCGTGCTCCTGGGCGCGGTGGGCGGACCCAAGTGGGACGCCCTGCCCGGCTCCAAGCGGCCAGAGGCGGGGCTCCTCGGCATCCGCTCCGGCCTGGGCGTCTTCGCCAACCTGCGGCCGGCCGTCATGTTCCCCGAGCTGGCCTCCGCCTGCCCCCTGAGGCCGGACATCGCCGCGGGCGGGCTCGACATCCTCATCGTGCGCGAACTCACCGGCGGCATCTACTTCGGCGAGCGGGGACGCTCCTCCGACGGCTTAAGCGCCTGGGACACCGAGCGCTACTCCCGGAGCGAGATCGAGCGGCTCCTCGAGGTGGCCTTCGAGGCCGCCCGCGACCGTAACAAGAAGCTCTGCGTGGTCGACAAGGCCAACATCCTCGAATCGAGCCGGCTCTGGCGCGAGGTCGCCGCCTCGGTGGCGCCCAACTTCCCCTCGGTGGAGCTCTCGTACATGTACGTGGACAACTGCGCCATGCAGCTCGTGCGCAACCCGAGGCAGTTCGACGTCATCGCCACGAGCAACATGTTCGGCGACATCCTCTCGGACGAGGCGAGCATGCTCACGGGCTCGATCGGCATGCTCGCGAGCGCGAGCCTGGGCGAAGGCGGGCCGGGCCTGTACGAGCCGATCCACGGCTCGGCGCCCGACATCGCCGGCCAGGACAAGGCCAATCCGCTCGCGACCGTCCTGTCGGCCGCGATGCTGCTGCGGTACTCGCTCCACCTCGAAGACGAGGCGAAGACCGTCGAGAAGGCCGTGGCGTCGGTCCTGGCCAAGGGCCTGCGCTGCGCGGACATCACGTCGGGCGCCGCCTCGGAGCGGGTGCTCGGCACCCGCGCCATGGGCCAGGCCGTGGTCGACGAGATCAAGGGGGCGAAATCATGAAAAGCGACGCCGTCAAGAAAGGCATCGAGCGGGCGCCGCACCGCTCGCTGTTCAAGGCCATGGGCTACACCGACGATGAGCTCGAACGGCCGCTGGTCGGCGTGGTGAACGCCGAGAGCGAGATCGTGCCGGGACACATCCACCTGGGCACGATATGCGACGCCGTGAAGGCCGGCATAAGAAGCGCGGGAGGAACGCCCATCGAGTTCCCCTCGATCGGAGTCTGCGACGGCATCGCGATGGGGCACGAGGGCATGCGCTACTCGCTGGCCACCCGCGAGCTCATCGCCGACTCGATCGAGTGCATGGTCCTGGCCCACGCGCTGGACGCGCTGGTCATGGTGCCCAACTGCGACAAGATCGTGCCGGGCATGCTCATGGCCGCCGCCCGCCTCGACCTGCCGACCGTGGTGATCTCGGGCGGGCCCATGCTCTCGGGGACGGTCAGGGGCCGCCATATCAGCCTCACGACGATGTTCGAGGCGGTCGGGGCGGTCGGGGCCGGGACGATGGCGGAGGCTGAGCTCGACGAGTACGAGGAAGCCGCCTGCCCGGGCTGCGGCTCCTGCTCGGGCATGTTCACCGCCAACTCGATGAACTGCGTCACCGAGGCGCTCGGCCTCGGGCTTCCCGGCAACGGCACCATACCGGCGGTCTTCGCCGAGCGGATCCGCCTGGCCAAGCGGGCGGGCGCGGCGGTGATGTCGCTCATCGCGTCGGGCACGACGGCCCGGCGGATACTCACGCCCGCGGCCTTCGCCAACGCCCTCGCCGTCGACATGGCCCTCGGCTGCTCGACGAACACCGTCCTGCACCTCGCGGCCATAGCCAGGGAGGCGGAGGTGGGCTTCGACCTGAAGGCCGTCAACGAGACCAGCGCCCGCGTGCCCAACCTCTGCCGCCTGGCCCCGGCGGGGAACCGCCACATCGAGGACCTGCACCAGGCCGGCGGCGTCCAGGCCGTCATGCGGGAGCTTTCCTCCAAGGGCCTGATCGACACCACGCTGCCGACCGTCTCGGGCAGAAGCGTGGGAGAGAATATCGCCGCGGCCCTCAACCGCGACCCCGAGACGATCCGCCCCATCGGGAATCCCTACTCCGCGACGGGCGGTCTGGCCATACTGTTCGGCAACATCGCGCCCGAGGGCTGCGTCGTCAAGCGCTCGGCGGTGGACCCCGCCATGCTCAAGCACGAAGGCCCCGCGCGGGTCTTCGACGGCGAGGACGGCGCCTTCGCGGCCGTCATGGCGGGCGGCATCAAATCCGGCGACGTCGTCGTGATCCGCTACGAAGGGCCGCGCGGCGGCCCCGGCATGCGCGAGATGCTCGAGGTCACCGCGGCCCTCGCCGGGCGCGGCCTCGACAAGAGCGTGGCGCTGCTCACGGACGGCCGCTTCTCGGGCGCCACGAAGGGCGCCTCCATAGGGCATTGCTCGCCCGAAGCCGCCGCGGGCGGTCCCATCGCCCTCGTGGCCGAAGGCGACCGCATCGCCCTCGATATCGACGCGAGGTCCATCCGGCTCCTCGTCGACGAGGCCGAACTGGCCCGGCGCCGCGCCTCCTGGCGCGCTCCGCCGCCCAAGGTCACCAAAGGCTATCTCGCGCGCTACGCGCGGATGGTAGGCTCGGCCGCCCGGGGAGCCGTGTTCTCAGCGGAAGGAGAGGAATCGTGAAAATGACCGGAGCGCGCATCGTCATGGAATGTCTCGTCGAGCGCGGCGTGGACAGGACCTTCGGCATTCCCGGAGGCACGGCCCTCAACGTCTACGACGAGCTGTACAAGTACTCGGACAAGATCACGCACATATTGACCGCGCACGAGCAGGGCGCGGCCCACGCCGCCGACGGCTACGCCCGCGCCACGGGGCGCCCCGGCGTCGTCATAGTCACCAGCGGCCCGGGCGCGACGAACCTCGTGACCGGCATCGCGACCGCCTACATGGACTCCGTCCCGATGGTGGCCATCACCGTCAACGTCCCATCCAGCCTGCTCGGGAAGGACAGCTTCCAGGAGGTGGACATCGCCGGCATCACGATGCCCATCACCAAGCACAACTTCATCGTCAAGAGCATCGATTCGCTCGCCTCCACGGTCAGGAAGGCTTTCGCCATCGCCGTCGCCGGGAGGCCGGGCCCCGTCCTCATCGACATCACCAAGGACGTCACGGCGGCCGAGGCCGAGTGGAGGCCCGAAACGCCCGAGGAGGCCGCCGCGCTCGAGCGGAGTCTCGCGGCCAAGCCCGAGACCCTGGCCACCGCCGCCCAGATCGACGAGGCGCTCGCCCTGATCGCCGCCTCCCGCAAACCTCTCATCTACGCCGGGGGAGGGGTGATCAACGCGGGGGCCTCCGAGGAGCTGCGCGAGTTCGCCGAGCGGCTTCACGCGCCGGTCGCGCTCAGCTTCATGGGACACGGCGCCCTGCCCTCGCGGCATCCGCTGTTCACCGGCATGATCGGCATGCACGGCACGCGGGCCTCGAACATGGCCGCCACCAAGGCCGACCTCGTCATAGCCCTGGGCGCGCGCTTCTCGGACCGCGTCGTGAGCGACGTCAAGGCCTTCGCCAAGCGCGCCGCGATCCTCCACATCGACATAGACCCCGCCGAGATCAACAAGAACGTGCAGAGCCGCATCTCCCTCGTCGGCGATCTCAAAGGCATACTCGTCGCCCTGTTGAAAAAGATCCCCGCGCGGGAGAAGTCGGAGTGGAACGGCGACATCGAGGCCTGGAAGAAGGAACGGCCCTCGGCCCACGATTTCTCCCGGAAGGGGGGCGGCCTCATCCATCCCCGCCAGCTCATCGAGGAGGTGCACGAGCGAGTGGGCGACGACGCCATCGTGACGACCGAGGTCGGCCAGCATCAGATGTGGGTCGCGCAGTTCTACCCCTTCGCCAAGCCGAGAACCTTCATCTCCTCGGGTGGCCTGGGCACGATGGGCTTCGGCACGGGCGCGGCCATAGGCGCCCAGGTGGCCTTCCCCGATCGGCGCGTGGTGCACTTCGCGGGCGACGGCTCCTTCCGCATGAACAGCACCGAGCTCGCGACGATATCCCACTACAGGCTGCCCATCCTCGTCCTGGTCCTGAACAACGGCACCTTGGGCATGGTACGGCAGTGGCAGACCATGTTCTACCAGAATCGCTACTCGCAGACCACGCTCGACCGCCCGCCCGACTTCGTCAAGCTCGCCGAGGCCTACGGCATACCGGCCTGGCGCGCCGTCGACGTCGGCTCGCTGCGCACCGGCCTCGACGCGGCCCTCGCCGCGGGCGGGCCCGCGCTGATCGACTGCCGCATCGACATCGACGCCACCGTCCTGCCCATGGTCCCTTCGGGCAAGCCGATCGAGGAGCAGATACTGGAGACTTCGGACTAGCCGCCATGCCGGAGCTCGTCTCGTTCTCGGCGATCTGGGATCGTGCGCCGCACAACGCGTTCACGGACCTGGCCCTGGCCTCGGGAGTCTGGTATTGCGTATTCCGCGAGGGCGGGAATCACGCGGGGGGCACGGGCAAGATCCGCGTGCTGCGCTCGGACGACGGCAATCTCTGGGAAAGCGCCGCCCTGGTGGCGCAGCGCGGCGTCGACCTCCGCGATCCCAAGATCTCGGGCGCCCCCCGCGGCGGCCTCGAGCTCCTCATGGGCGGCACCGCGATGCGCTCAGGCGAGGCTGTCGGCCGCAGGCCGAGGATCGTCAGCTCCGACGACGGCGTCGCGTGGACGAAGCCGCAGAGCATCCTGGAGGAGGGCGACTGGCTTTGGCGGACGGCCTGGTTCGAGGGGAGGAGCTACGGCGTCAGCTACCGGCTCCTCGGCCCGAGCCGCTGGAAGGTCTACCTCATGGCATCGGAGGACGGGCACGGCTACCGTGAGCTCGCCGAGCTCAAGGTGCCCGGCAGGCCGAACGAGACCACGCTCCGCTTCCGCGGAGACGGCACGGCCCTGGCCCTCGTGCGCCGCGAGACGGGCCGCGGCCGCGCGTGGATCGGCTCAAGCCGCCCGCCCTACCGCGACTGGTCCTGGACCGAAAGCTCCCGGCGGGTGGGCGGCCCGAACTTCCTCATCCTGCCGGACGGCGCCACGTGGGCCGCGACGAGGATCTGGCGGCGCGGGAAGCCGGGCGTCTCGATCTGCCGCATGACCGAGAGCGACCTCGAGCCGGTCCTGGACCTGCCCTCGGGCGGCGACTGCGGCTATCCCGGCATGGTCTTCCATCGGGGCATGCTCTGGGCAAGCTACTACTCCTCCCACGAGGGCAAGGCCAGGATCTACCTGGCGAAGATCCGGCTCTAGTGTGCTGAGGCCATCAATACTCCATACCCACCTGAAGCGCTCCAAACGGAAACTGGCGTACTGAATCATGGGATAAACGCCAATCACGCAAAGCTGTATCGCGAAGGACGCCAAGGAGGTTTGGGCATGGACAGAGGAGAAAATGAATTATCGAATCGCATAATCGGCGCGGCGATTGAAGTCCATAAAGTCTTGGGACCAGGCCTTCTGGAATCCGCATATCGGGATTGTCTTTGCGTCGAACTGCAGATCAGGAATATCAAATTCGAAAAGGAGCGCGAGATACCTGTCGAATATAAAAGCTCAATCGTACGCGGCTACAGAGCCGATATCGTCGTCGAGGACCTCGTCATCATCGAATGCAAGGCCGTGGCGAAAATCGAACCGCTATTCGCGTCCCAGATGCTGACCTATCTGCGCACGAGCGGGCTTCATCTCGGACTGTTGATCAATTTCAACGTACTTCTACTCAAGGATGGCATACACCGTATCGTCAACGGCCTCTGATCCCAGCTTTGCGTTCTCCTCCAATCACCTTGGCGCTCTTTGCGATATACATTCCCTATTGTTCAACTTTTCGGCCTTGCGCTCATTTTCCGAACCTATGCACCATAGGCCTTTGCCGGCCGCACCTTGCCGAAGGACAGACCCCGCGCTATCATGCCGCATCATGCTCGACTACAAGTTCATCAAGGACAATCTACCCGCGGTCAGGAAAAACATCGCCGACCGCTACATGAAGGCCGACGCCGACCTCGTGGTCGAGCTCTTCGACCGCCGCAACGCCGCCCTCCGAGCCCTGGAGGACGAGCGCAAGAAGCGCAACGAGAACGCCGCAGCCATGAAGGGCAAGCTCGAGGCCGAGGCTCGGCAGAGGCTCATCGACGAGGGCAAGGCCCTGAAGGAGCGCATCGCGGCCCTCGAGGCCGAGTCCGCCGCGCTCGAGGCAAGGCTCGACGAGGAAGGCCGCAAGATCCCGAACATGGCCCACCCCGAGGCCCCCGTCGGCAAGGAAGACAAGGACAACCTCGAGGTCAAGCGCGTCGGGGTGCCCACGAAGTTCGACTTCCAGCCCAAGGACCACGTCCAGCTCGGCGCCGACCTCGACATCATCGACTTCGACGCGGCGACCCGCGTCTCGGGCACCAAGTTCTACTACCTCAAGAACCAGGGCGTCATCCTCGAGCTGGCCCTCGTGCGTTATGCGCTCGATATCCTCATGGGGAAGGGCTTCACCCTCTTCACCACCCCCGACATCGCCAAGACCGAGATCCTCGAAGGCATCGGCTTCAACCCCCGCGGGGCCGAGTCCAACGTCTACACCGTCGAGGGCGAGGGCGCCTGCCTCATCGGCACGGCCGAGATCACCCTGGGCGGCTACTACTCCGGCTCCATCCTCGAGAAGGCGCAGCTGCCCCTCAAGCTGGCCGGCCTCTCGCACTGCTTCCGCCGCGAGGCGGGCGCCGCCGGCCAGTTCTCCAAGGGCCTCTACCGCGTGCACCAGTTCACCAAGGTCGAGATGTTCTCCTACTGCCTGCCCGAGGACTCCGACGCGCTGCACGAGGAGCTCCGCGGCATCGAGGAGGAGATATTCTCCGGCCTCGGCATCCCCTTCCGCGTCGTCGACACCTGCTCGGGCGACCTCGGCGCCCCCGCCTACCGCAAGTGGGACCTCGAAGCCTGGATGCCCGGCCGCAACGGCGGCGAATGGGGCGAGGTCACCTCGACCTCCAACTGCACCGACTACCAGGCCCGCCGCCTCAACGTCAAGTTCAAGGACGAGGACGGGAAAAACAAATACGTGCACATGCTCAACGGCACCGCCATCGCCTGCTCGCGCGGCATCATCGCCGTGCTCGAGAACTTCCAGCGCGCCGACGGCTCCGTGGCCATCCCTCCGGCCCTGGTGCCCTACTGCGGGTTCAGCGAGATCAGAAGGCTGTC
>DATKVK010000086.1:0-2569 GCA_035530095.1 Rectinemataceae bacterium
GTCGGTTTCATGCATGCATCTGACCTCCTGTGGTCGGGATGCTGCGTTGTACTACGGCGATTCGGGGATCGGAATGCACGACCGATTGAAATGTCGAAAGGATTCGAAGCCCGGTCCGAGCCAGAGAAGCGGTCCGAGAGAGGCGACAACCAGGGAGCCTGAAAGCTCCTGTGCGGCCTTGAGAAACCGGCGCCAGAAGAGGCAGAGAATCGCGAAGGGATTCGTGCCGGGAGGAAAGACTGGACCCTCGGACGGACCAGGCAGGGAAGCGAGCAGTTCGGCGAGGATCGGGAGCCTGGCGTCTACGGCGGCGCGGAGGCTGCGGATGTGCTTCAAAGCCGTTCGCGGGTCGACACAGCCCAGTGCCTCGCAGGCCGCGTCGGTGAATCCGGGATACCGGTCACGCCCCTCTTCGAGGAGCTTCACGAGCGCCGCGCTCGAAAAGAGACTCCGCCAGATCAGATGCTCCGGCAAGATCCGTTTGGTGTAGGGCCGTCCCGTCCCGCGCGATGAGCGGCAGTGAATCGTCGCGACGCGTATACGCCGCCGCTCGTGGTCACTTCCGGTGGACCAGCGTTGCGGGTAGGAGTGAAACTCAAGCTCGTGATATTCCCCGCAGAGCGGGCAGCACCACCGGGCCACGGCGATTCTGATAAGGGCGATGAGGTCTTGAAGTGCTTTGACCGGAAGGGTACGCTACCTTGGCTAGTTTTGTGGCGTGGGCGTTCGAAACCCGGCAAAGGCATCCGGACGCCTACGCTCTTTTCTCAGCCGCGCCGAAGCCACGACCGGAGGCGGGGAAACTCCCCTGGCGGATGATGGTAGGCTATTCAGGCAAGTTGGGGAAGAAAGTGGAAAGAGTCATAGGCGAGGAACAATGTAGGTAGGGGGACGACATGGGGTACCGACTGGTGACGACGGATCAATTGGGGCTCATCTGGGTCCAGCGCCTACTCGGCCAATCGAACAGGGTGATCGCCCAGCGGCTCGGGCTCGACCGCGGAACGGTCAACGCCTACGCCGAAAAGATGGAGGCGCTCGCCATCCCGGCGGACGCTCCGTTGGGCGAGGTGCTTGCGCGGCTCGCCGGGCTCTCGGGCACTGCGAAGGAGAAGCCTGCCAGGGCCGTCCTCGAACCCTGGGAAGAGGAAATCAAGGGCCTTCTCGCCGGGGACCGGGAGAAGGGCGCGGCGCCCATGAAGGTCAAGACGGCGTGGATCGTGGTCCTCGAGCGCCACGACCTTGGCGCCACGTCGAGCTACGAGAGCTTCAAGCGCTTCGTCCGCGACCGCGGCCTGTGCCGGGGGCTTCCCAAACCGACCGTCCGGATCGAAGTCGAGCCGGGGGCGGAGGTCCAGGTCGATTACGCGAAGATGGAGAGTTGGGCTGTCGGGGGAAAGGCCCGGACGGTCTACGCCTTCATCGGGACGCTCTCGTTCTCGCGCCTGCCCTTTGTGCTCTTCGGGACGAGCCAGGATCAGGTCTCCTTCGCGAAGGCCATCGTCGCGATGCTGGCCTACTATGGCGGCTCGCCGGCTCTGCTCAATCTGGACAACCTCAAGGCCGGCGTCATCGCCGCCGACATCTACGATCCCGCGCTCAATCGGACTTTCGCCGAGCTCTGCGACCACTACGGCATCATTCCCGATCCTGCGCGGCCCGCCTCGCCCAAGGACAAGGGCAAGGTCGAGCGCATCGTCCAGGTAGTCCGCGAACTCTGGAAACGGCTCACCGCGCTCCACCCCGCCGCGACACTCGATGAGCTCAATGAGCTCGCACTCGCCTGGGCTCGCGAGGAATACGGCCGAAGGGCCCATGGCACCACCGGCGTCGCGCCCATAGTCGCCTTCGAAGAAACGGAACGGCCCCGCCTCCGTCCCCTTCCCACCGAGCCCTTCGTGCCGGCGGCTTGGACCGTCGCCAAGGTCCATAGCGAGCTTCGCTCGCTGCCGACCAGTTCATCCAGGTCGGGAAGCGTCTGTACGGCCTCCCTGCCAGGCTGATCGGCAAACAGGTCGCGGTCCGCTCGACCGACAGCGTCGTCGAGATCTACTTCGAGCAC
This sequence comes from Rectinemataceae bacterium, assembly GCA_035530095.1. Classification (GTDB taxonomy): domain Bacteria; phylum Spirochaetota; class Spirochaetia; order Treponematales; family Rectinemataceae; genus JAJXZP01. The sequence continues at coordinate 2,063 of DATKVK010000086.1, forward strand.
CGGCTCGAGCGGAGCTATCCGGCAATCGGAAAGGGACGCTGTTACCTGCCTGAGGATTTCCCGGACCACGGTCAGCCCTTCGTGCCCGGAGCCTACGCCTCCAGCCTCATCGTCAAGGCGGGCGGCCTCGGCCCGCAAGCCGCGACCTACATAAGGCTCATCCTCGAGGACGGCGGCAATCTCGCCATCCGCCGCGCCCAGGCTTGCCTGACCCTGCTCATGGACAGGAGGGACAGCTCGGGATTCTCCCACATCGTCGGGCATGCAATCGCCCATCGCGTCTTCTCGCCGGCCAGGCTCAAGGTCCTCTTCGAGGACGAGGCCCGGCAGAACACCATCATCTTCCCGATCTCTCCCCGCGGCACAGCCATGGGGCGGGACGCGGGCTACTACGTGCGCTCCTGACGCCACACGGCGTTACGCGGGCCCGTAGCGGCCCGCATATTTCCCATCGGGAGGTTCCCATGAAGAACCAGGATATCGCCGCCGATCTCAAACGACTCAAGC
>DATKVK010000087.1:0-22329 GCA_035530095.1 Rectinemataceae bacterium
GTCGATGGAAAAGGTCTGGGTGGAGAAGGTTTTTCCGCAGGAGCGGCACAGGAACCGAGGGACTGAGCCGAAGGCCTTGGTCTGATGAGCGCCATTGCGGAAATACCAGTCGGGCCTCTGCGGCTCCAGGTGATGTTTGCATAAAGGATTAGGGCAGAAGGGGGCGGTGGCCATGAAACCTCCTTAAGTCGCAAGGACTCAAGGAGGATTACGCTCGGCTCATCCTGGTTTGATTGAGATATCCGTAGTTTTCGTAACACTACCGTCGGCCTCAGGCTATGTCGCCGACATCCTCCCATTCGACGCCTTCCCCGGCGGGGACTTCGCGCCGTGCGCGCCTTCCGGTCACGATGTCCAGGAACTCGGGGCCGAGACCCGGCCGCAGCACTTTCTCCGTCCGGAGGAGGGCGAGGTTGTCGGGGCCGAAGACCTCGCCTTCGCCTATGGCCCTGAGCGCGTGGACGGAGCGATTGGTCCGCAGGTAGTTGGCCTCTTCGCTCGGAGCGAGGCGCTTTACGCCGTCGCCGAGCGCTGCCTCGACCGCGGCGCGCCCGTAGGCCGCGGCGAGCTCGTCCATCGTGTCGGAGCTCGGACGAGCCTGGGCCCGTCGCACGGCGCGCACCGTTTCGCCGAAGGCTTCGGGCGGCTGGGCCACCGGATCGTCGAGGCCCCTGTCGCCGCGAGAGAGGCAGATATGCTTCTCGACGACGAGGGCTCCCGAGGCCACCGCGAGGGCGGGAATGAGGACGGGGTCGAGAGAGTGATCCGAGACGCCGACCGGGAGCCCGAACAGGCCGGATAGGCCGTGCAGCACGCGCAGGTTGTATTCCGCTTCCGGCGCGGGATAGGCCGTCACGCAGTGCAGCAGGGCGAGGGGAGAGCGGAAGCGCCGGACGGCCCGCTCGATGTCGGCGAGGGTCGAGACCCCGCTCGAGAGAATGGTCGGGAGGCCGTAGGAGGCCAGCTCGTCGAGGAGCGGAAGATGGTTGAGCTCGGGGCTCGCGATCTTCATCGCGGCGACGCCGATCCTTTTGAGGAGACGGGCGCTCCCGAGGCCGAAGGGCGTGCACAGGAAGAGTAGGCCCCTCGCCTCGGTCTCGGCCTTGAGCTCGGCGTAGAAGTCCTCGTCGAGCTCGAGCTCCTTGAAGCGCTCGTACAGGCTCGTCGGGCCGCCCGGCAGGGGAACGGAGCCCGTGGCCGGATGCAGGATCTCGTCGGCGATCACGCACTGGAACTTGGCGCAGTCCGCCCCCGCGCCTGAGGCCGCCGCGATGAGCTCGCGGGCTCTCGCCAGGTCCCCTCCGTGCCCCGTGCCTATCTCGGCGACGACGAGACAACGGCCGCCGCCGAAACGTCGATCGCCTATCGCGAAGGTATCGCTCATCCGAACCCCTCTTCCTGCTTGCGCGCCGCGTCGCTATGCGCTATCATACTCTTCGAGAACGGCATACGCAAAGGAGTTTGCGATGAAAGTGCTCTACTGCGACGTCTGCAAGAAACCCGTAGAAAATCCGATGCCGACGAGATCCATCTTCCATATCGCCGACATCGACATTTGCGAGCCCTGCAAGGACGAACTCGAAGCGGCGATCAAGTATACCATGCGCGGCAAGAAGCCCTTCGATTACAGCTGGTACGACGAGCTCACGCTGAAGGTCCTCCGCGATGGCATCCAGCGCGGAAAGATCACGCCCCTCAAGGCGGATCGCCGCTAGTTTTCGCCCTCGCCGCGGGCTTGAAAGCATCGCGGCCTATCGTAAACGCAAGTTCGGGAACTCTCCCGCAAAGGCCGTCCTCCGGACGGCCTTTTGCGATATAGGCGCCGGAGTCATCGCGCGCTTTTCGTCGAAACGGTACGATACCGCACTATATACCGAGCTACCGTCGAAAAGCGTCTCAGGATTGACAGTTTTCCCGGCGCTATGCTAGTCTCAAATGTCGATTCGCAACAGAAGGAGCTCACATGTCCGGCCATAGCAAATGGGCGACCATAAAGCACAAGAAGGGCGCGCTCGACGCGAAGCGCGGCCAGATGTTCACGAAGCTGATAAAGGAAATTTCCATCGCTGCGCGTATGGGCGGCGGCGATCCCGAGGGCAATCCGCGCCTCCGCACCGCAGTTCTCAAGGCGCGCGGCGCCAATATGCCCAAGGACAACATCGATCGCGCCATAAAGAAGGGCACCGGAGATCTCGATGGCGTCAACTACGAAGAGCTCACCTACGAGGCCTACGCACCGGGAGGCGGAGCTCTCCTCATAGAGGTTCTCACCGACAACAAGAACCGGGCCGCCGCCGAGATACGCAACATCCTCACCCGGGCGGGTTCCAATTTCGGAGCTACGGGTTCGGTCTCCTACCTGTTCAAGCGCAAGGGTGTCCTGTCCTTCGACGGCGAGAAGTACAGCGAGGACAAGATCATGGAAGCGGCGATCGAGGTCGGTGCCGATGACGTCCAGAACGAAGACGGCGAGCTCGTCGTCTATACCGCTCCCGACGCCTTCGAGGCCGTCCTCAACGCGATGAACGCCGCGGGCTTCGAGACGGACGGCGCCGAAATCTCGATGGTTCCGGAGACCTACGTCGCTCCGGACAAGGAAAACGCCTCCAAGGTGCAGAAGCTCATCGACCGGCTCGAGGAGAGCGAAGACGTGCAGAACGTCTACCACAACATCGAGCTGCCGGAGGAATCCGACGAGTAGCCGAGCGCGGATAACGAGCGGCGGCACCGGCCTGGGCCGGAGCGCCGTCGGGATCGGCGAAGGAAGGGCCGGGCCGCGCAGCGGTTCGGCCCTTTGCATTGTCGGCATCGATCCGGGCCTGGCCTCGATGGGCTACGGCGTCATCGAGGCGGAGAACGGGCGGATCCGCCATCTCGCCCACGGCTGCGTCGAAACCGCGGCGGCCGAGCCCCTGGGCAGGCGGCTCCTGGAAATATTCGGCGCCGTCGCGGACTTGATCGAGACCTGGGAGCCCGACGTCGCCGGAATGGAAAGCCTCTATTTCGCCCGCAACGTGAGCTCCGCGCTCCCCGTCGCGGAGGCCAAGGGCGTGATTCGCCTCGCTTTCGCGAGGGCCGGGGTGGCCCTCGCCGAATACCCTCCGAACGCCCTGAAGCAGGCCGTCACCGGCTCGTCCCGCGCCGAGAAGGAGCAGGTCCAGGAGATGGTGCGCGTCCTTTTGGGCTTGGCCGAGCGGCCGCGCCCCGATCACGCGGCCGACGCCCTGGCCGCGGCGATCTGCCGCTCCCACCACCAGGGCCCGCTCGACGCGATGCGCTCCTTGTAGAGCCTCGCTCCGCCGTTCTATACTCGGTCCACAATGTTCAACAGCATCCGCGGGCGCCTGAGCGAAAAGCGCGTCGATTCGATCTGCGTCGAGACCGGAGGCGTGGAATGGGAGCTGTCCGTCCCCGCCCGCTCGCTCGACGATTTCGGCGCCCTCGATGACGAGGTCCGCGTCTTCACCTGGCTCCACCACTACGAAGACGGCATGCGTCTCTTCGGTTTCCCCAGCGCCCAGGAGCGGAGCGTGTTCCACGAACTCATGAAGGTGGAGGGCATAGGCCCCAAGCAGGCGCTCCGCATCCTCTCGGGCATCAAGCCCGCGGATCTCGACGCCGCCCTCGGCTCGGACGACCTCGCCGCCCTGCAGCGCGTGCCCGGCGTGGGGCCGAAGCTGGCGCAGAAAATGCTTCTCGCGCTCAAGGGACGGCTCGTGCTGGGCTCCGGCCGGGATGCCGGGCAGGGCAAGGCGCAGGGCGAATGGACCGACGTGGTGCGCGCCCTCTGCGACATGGGCTTCGACCGCAAGACGGTGGAGCGCCGCGTGGTCGCCCTGGCCGAGGGCCTGAGCCCGGGGCCCGAGCGCGAGCGGGAGCTTTTCAGGCGCGCCCTCCTCGACCTTTCCTCGGGAGGGGCCTAGCCGATGGTTCGCGCCATGGATCCCGAGTTCGATCCCGAGCAGGACGAGCGGGAGCTCTCGCTCCGGCCGCGCTCGCTCGCCGAATTCCAGGGACAGGCCAAGCTCAAGGAAAACCTCGGCCTCTTCATCCGCGCCGCCCGCGAGCGCGGCGAGGCCCTCGATCATCTCTTTCTCATGGGGCCGCCCGGCCTCGGCAAGACCACCCTCGCCCTCGTCGTGGCGAACGAGCTCGGCGTGGATTTCAAGCCCACGAGCGCCCCCGCCCTCGACAAGCCGAAGGACCTCGCGGGAGTGCTCACGACCCTGCGCGAGCGCTCGGTCCTCTTCATCGACGAGATCCATCGCCTCAAGCCCGCCATCGAGGAGATGCTCTACATCGCGATGGAGGACTTCGAACTCGACTGGATAATCGGGCAGGGGCCGGCGGCCCGCACGGTCCGCGTGCCCGTGCCGCCCTTCACCCTGGTGGGAGCCACCACGAAGGCGGGCACGGTCTCGGCGCCTCTGTCGAGCCGCTTCGGCATTTCCCTGCGCTTCGGCTACTACGAAGCCGAGGAGCTGGAGGCCATAGTCAGGCGCTCGGCTTCCATACTGGGCGTCGCGGTCGAGGCCGAGGCCGCCCGCCGCCTCGCGGCTTCGAGCCGCGGCACTCCCCGCATCGCCAACCGCATCCTGCGCAGGATGCGCGATTTCGCCCAGGTGGAGGGGCAGGGGAGGGTCACCGCGCGGATCGTGGAGTCGGGCCTCAAGCGGCTCGAGATCGACGAGCTCGGCCTGGAGCGCCTCGACCGCGAGATCCTCCGCGCGATCATCCAGAAGTATTCGGGCGGCCCCGTCGGCGCCGAGACTCTGGCCATCACCGTGGGCGAGGGCGTCGACAGCCTCGAAGACTACTACGAGCCCTTTCTCATCCAGGCGGGGCTCGTCGCGCGCACATCGCGGGGAAGGGTGGCCACGGCCGCCGCCTACCGCCATCTCAATTTGGAGCCACCGAGTGAGGACGGACGACTTCTCTTTTGATCTTCCCGAGGAATTGATAGCCCAATTCCCGCCCGAGCGACGCGGCGAGTCCCGCCTCCTCGTGCTCGACCGCGCGAAGGGCGCGCTTCGCCACGCCATGGTGAGCGAGCTCGCTTCGTCCATCGAGCCGGGCACGCTCGTGGTCTTCAACGATTCCCGCGTCAGGAAGGCGCGGATCTACGGCGAGGCGCTCGACACCGGGGCGCGGGTGGAGTTCCTGCTGCTCCGCCGGCGCGGCGCCGGACTTTGGGAGGCGACCGCGACCAAGCTCAAGCGGCAGAGGCCGGGCCGGCGCTACCTCTTCCCCGAATCCGTGGAGGCCCAGATAGTCGATGCCCCGCTCTTCGGAGAAGAGAGCGCCGAGCGCGACGGGACCCGGCTCCTGCATTTCTCTCCCGCCATCGACGACGATTACCTCGACCGGGCGGGGCACATACCTTTGCCGCCCTACATCAGGCGCGAGGACGCCCCGGCCGACGCCGAGCGCTACCAGACCGTCTACTCCCGCGCCGTGGGTTCCGCCGCCTCGCCCACGGCCGGCCTCCACTTCACCGAGGAACTCCTCGGGCAGTTGCGCGATAGAGGAATCGAGCGGGCCACGGTGACTCTCCACGTCGGCCTGGGCACCTTCCTGCCGGTGCGCAGCGAAGAGATCGAGTCTCACCGCATGCACATCGAAGAGTACAGCGTGCCGGCCGAGACGGCTCGGGCGGTGATGCGCGCCAAGGCCGAGGGCCGCCCCGTGCTCGCCGTGGGCACCACCAGCCTGCGGACGCTGGAATCCGCCTGGGGCCCGGAGGGTCTGGAGGCCGGAGACGGCAGGACCGACATCTTCATCTATCCGGGCTACCGCTTCAAGGCGGTCGACCGCCTGTTCACCAACTTCCACACGCCCAAATCGACTTTGCTCATGCTCGTCTCGGCCTTCGCGGGGCGGGAGCGCATCCTCGAAGCCTACGCCGAGGCGGTGAAGATGCGGTATCGCTTTTTCAGCTACGGCGACGCGATGCTGATACTCTAGCCCGCCCTCCGGTTCACGCGCCCAGGACGGCGACGCCGGCATGCCCGGTCCGCATCGGGGGGCGCGGCGGCGGGGTCGGCCGGGGCGGCCTGCCTCCCCGGCGCCATCTCCGTCTCAATCGAACTCCCGCTCCAGTTCGCTCAGCACCTGGATCATGGAATCCGAGTCCTTGCCGAGGGCGCCGAGCATCGTGGCTATGCCCTGTTTCTGCCCCTGCTGATCGAGGCTGAGTATCTCGCCGACCGTGGCGTGGATTCGGTCGTGCAGCTCTTCGAGCTCGCCCATCTTGGCGAATCCCCGGTACCGCTCCCTCCCGCCGCCTTCGTACAGCCACTTGCCCAGGGCGCAGCGCTTGGGCGACGAGGCTTCCGCGGCGTTCAGGTTCATCGCGCCGTTGAGCGCCAGGCTGACCTTCAGCACCCACTCCTTGTGGTGCAGGCGCGCGCCCGCGACGTCGAGACTCCCCGTGCCCAGGCCGTCCAGATGGCTGCCGGTGGAGAAGGATTTGAAGTCGTTCTGCAGCTCGTCGATCGACGCGTTGGTCTTGGAGTTGATGTCGGAAATCCGAAGCTGCGCGACGTTGACCTCGGTCACGCCGCCCTGTATCTGCTCCAGCGCCTGCGCGACCCGTTCGGCCGTCTTTCGCGTCTCGCCCAGCGAATCCCTGATCTGCTCGCTTCCCTTGCGAATTTCCTGCGAGCCGCTGCGTATCTCCTCCGTGATCTGGAAAAGCATGCCCGTCGCGCCGACTATTTCGCTGCTTCCTGTCGAGAGCTCCTGCATGGCGGTGGCTATCTGGCGCGAAGCGTCGACGGAGGCTTCGATATCGCGGGCGATGGACTGGAAGGCCTCTCCGCTTCTGCCGCTCGCCGTCTGGGCGAGAATGACCTGGGAGATCAGCTGCTTGAGCGTCGCGGAAATCTCCTTGGACTGCCTGGCCGTGGATTCGGCGAGCTTGCGGATCTCGTCGGCGACGACCGCGAAACCCCGGCCGTACTCCCCGGCGTGCGCGGCCTCTATGGCGGCGTTCATGGCCAGGAGGTTCGTCTGCTTGGCCACGTCGTTGATGGTGCGGATCATGTCCTGCATGGAATCGGCGCGTTGGGCGAAATCGCTGACCGTCGTCGAGGTGTCCGCGGACAGCCGGACTCCCTCGGCCGTCAGCTCCTTGAGGGCGGTTTCGGCGGCGAGGCGGCCGTTCACTATCTTGAGGACGTTCTGGATCGACGCGGAGATCTCTTCGATCGACGCGGAGGTCTGGGACACGGCTCCGGCCTGATCGTTGATCCTGTCGCTGAAGCTGACGGTCGTCGCGGCGATCTGCTCCGTCGCCGCAGAGGACTCCGTCGCGATGCCGACGAGGCGCACGGTCTCTTCGCGTATGAGCTCCGTGGCCGAGAACAGCTTCGTGAGCAGTCCGAGAGATTCCTCCAGCCTATGCGACAGCTCGCTCCCGTTCTGCCGGTTCTCGAGGCCGGTCTCGCGCATCTTGTCGATGAAGACCCTGAGCTGGGCGATGAAGGCGTTGAAGTCCTTGGAGAGGAGGCCGAGTTCGTCGCTCGAGCGGACTTCGAGCGCCTTGGTGAGATCGCCCTTGACGAGGCTCGAGTTGATGGTGTCCTGGATCTTCAAGACGGGCTTGGTCACGAGCCGGCTCAGGAAGAACACCACGAGCAGGATGGCCGCCAAGGTGAGCGCCATGCCGGCGAAGATGACGTCCATGACCGAGTTGGCCAGGCCGTACAGCTCGTCGGCGTAGACGCCCACGCCGAGGGTCAGGCCGAGCGGCGCGTACGTGTCGAAGGCGACGATCTCCTCCCGGGGACGGGACTCCCCGGGGCCCTTCCAGCGATAGCTGATGAGGCCGTTCCCCCGCTTGATCATCTCCCGCACGAAGTACCGGCCGTTCTCATCGCGGTCGTCGTAGGCGTTCTGCCCCTGCATGGTGGGGTGTATGATGAAATTGCCCTTGGAGTCGAGGATGAAGGGGTAGCCCGTCTTGCCGACCTTGATGGCGGCTATCTGCTCCCTGAAGTCCCGGATGTCGACCAGATCGCTGAACTCGGAGGTGTAGCTGGAGGCGAAGATGATGCTGTCCCAGGGCGCGAAATAGCTGACATAGGCGGCCTTCTCGCGCGGAGCGGCGTCGCCCTCGTGCTGGAACTGATAGGTGAAGAACCCGACCTTCTTCTGCATGGCCTCGCGGACCGCGTCGACGTAGCTCAGGTCCTTGCCCTGGGCGTAGGGGTGGATGACGGCGATGCCCTTCGAGTCGAGGACGGCCAGATAGCCGGTCTGCCCGATCTTGCCGTAGGACGGGTCGAGAACCGCCCTCGCGAAGCGGCTCTTCGCCTGGGCCTCGCTCAGTTCGCCCGATTTGTAGCTCCGGTAATAGCTCTCTTCGAGAGCCTCGGTTTTCTCGGCTATGCCGCGCAGGTAGTTGCGCACCGCCGCATCGGTGCCCGAAGCCACCATGTCCTTGATCAATTCGGTCTCGGTCTTGAGGTTCTGGACGGAGGAACCGTAGGTCAGGGCCTTCAGGATCGGATTGACGGCGGCGAGGAAAAGCGCCGTGCCGACGGCGACGGTGGTGCCGAGACTGAGGAACATCTTGGTGCGGATGGAAAAGTTCGTCTTCATTCCCGCCTCTTTTTCGTCTGTCAAGCCAATTCGGCTCGGGATCTTCGCGAGATCGAGATCGCCGCCATGGCGGCGAAAGCGCACACAGTGCCATGTATCCTAATTCCTGGCAAGCGGGACTGCAAGAGTGACAGGTTTTTTTCAAAAGCATCCGGCGGCCTCGGCCGCGGCGCGGGAGCGAGCCCGCGGCGCGCTCCCCTTCACCCCGGGCGCCGGCGGAGAGTATCATGAGAGCATGCAGAATATACGCGCGGTGAAAATAGGGAAAGTCATCATGGGAGGCGGCTTCCCCGTCTCGGTCCAGACCATGTGGAAGGAAAAGCTCGCCGCGATCGACGATGCCGTCATCGCCCGGATCGGCCGTCTGGAGGCCCTGGGCTGCGACCTGCTGCGCTTCGCCGTCCCCGACCTAGAGGCGGCCGAGACGCTCGGCGGCCTGGCCGCGCTCGTCCAGATGCCCCTCGTGGCGGACATCCATTTCGACTGGCGCATAGCGCTGCGCTGCCTCGACTTCCCGATCGCCAAGATCCGCATCAATCCCGGCAATATCGGCGCGCGGTGGAAGGTCGAGGAGGTGCTGACCAAGGCCCGCGACCGCGGCGCGCCCATCCGCATAGGCGTCAACGCGGGATCCCTGCCCGAGGATCTGCGCGCCCGGCCGGATCGCGCCGCGGCCATAGTCGAGGCCGCCGAGCGCGAGCTGGCGGTGTTCGAAGCGTTCGGCTTCGGCGATGTCGTCGTCTCGATGAAGGCGAGCGACGTGCCGACGACGCTCGAGGTCAACAGGCTCTTCGCCGCGCGCCACGACTATCCTCTCCACCTCGGCGTCACCGAGGCCGGCCCCCTCATAGCGGGCGTGGTCAAGAACACGGCCGCCCTCGTGCCCCTCCTCCGGGAAGGACTCGGCGCCACGATTCGCGTGTCCCTGTCGGACAGCATGGAGAGCGAGGTCCTGGCCGCCAGGGAGATACTCTCCTGCGCGGGCCTGGCCAGGCCCGGCATCAGCATCGTCTCCTGCCCGCGCTGCGGCCGGGCCTCCTTCGACACGCACGCTTTCACCGCGCGCTGGGCCGAGCGCCTCTACGCCCTGGGCAAGACCGCCACGGTCGCGGTGATGGGCTGCGTGGTCAACGGCCCCGGCGAGGCCCGGCACGCCGACCTCGGCATCACCGGAGCGGGGGACAAGGTCGTCATTTTCCGCCGCGGCGAGATAGTGCGCACGATCGATCCGAAGGACGCCGATACTGTATTCGCGGAGGAACTCGAAAAGCTCGAATGAATAAGCCAGATATCCTTCTCGCGGAACGCCGTCCCGGAAGCCCCGCCCGCCGCGGAGGCCTCGTCGCGCCCTGCCTGCTCCTCGCGACGCTGCTGTCGATCCTCGCCCTGCCGCCCTGTTCGGCCGCGGAGCCCGTCCCGGCCGACTGGCAGAGCTTCCAGCGCGGCCTGCGGCTATTCAAGGAACGCAGGCTCGGCGAGGCGCTCGACGCCTTCAAGACGGCCGAAAAGCAGCGCGCAGCCGCCTTCGGCGACGCGCTGCGCGACATCGATGTCATGCTCAAGGACGCGGCGGCCGTCCGGGCGGGCGACTCGATCCGTTCCCTGATTCAGCTCGCGGCCCAGCGGGATCTCATCAGCTACGATCTGGCCGCGATAGATCGCCGATCGGGCGGCTCTCTTATGGAGGAGATCAGGCTGCTGGGCGAGAAGAGCCTGTCCTTCGGTTTCGGCAATTTCCTGAAGGCCGCCAGGCTCGTCCTCGCCGCGCGCGGCGAGGCGTTCATCGGCGATTCGCTCGCCAAGCTCCGGGCGGAAGCCTCCGTGCTGCGCTCCTATCCGGAGGCGGACTACTGGATCGGCAAGATCTACCTGGCAGAGGGCGAATCCCGCCTGGCCGAGCTGCAGTTCAAGCGGGCCTACGACGAGCGCGAGGCCTTCGACTCGCCCGATCAAGCCTATGTCCTGCTCGGGGCTCTGGCCCGGCTGTATCGGGACCAGGGGAACATGAACGAGTACGAAAGCTCCCTGCTGGCGATCACGGGGGACACGATCCTCTTCGCCAAGAAGTCCGACTACCTCAGGCTCGCGATGGAGCGTACGCTCTCGACCCGCGGGATCGACAGCTTCATGTCGCTCTACCGCCTCGACGAGGCTTTTCCGCTCCGCGCCTATTCCGAGCTCGGGGCGTTTTACCTGGAGAACGGCAGGCCCCTCGCGGTCATCTATCTCGCGGCCGCGGTGGATACCGAGCTCAGCCGCTGCATCTCCTCGATCAAGGAATACGAGCCCGCCTACCAGTTCGGCGGCCTTGCGGAGCTCCTGGGGCGGATACGCGCAGACCGGGATCTGGCCGCGTACGCGGACGAGTCGGGACTGTACCAGGATCTCGAACGACTGGGAGAGGCGCTTGCGGCCGAGGGTTACCGCGACAGCGCCCGCGGCATCTGGCGAGTCCTGGCCGCGGAGCCGGGCATCGCGCCATGGAACTCGCGGGCGGCCGAAGCCCTTTCCCCGTAGCGGATCAGAGACCGCCGCGGATGGCCTTGAGGATGAGAGCCTCGTCGACGGTTTCGTAGCTTACCGAACAGGACTCGCGCGGGATGACCAGACGGATGCCGCTAGCCGCCGATTTCTTGTCGAGCCGCATCGCGGCGAGAACGGCTTCGGGGTCGACGTCGGAGTAGCTCAACGTAAAACCGTAATCCTCGAGGAGAGCGCGCGACGAGGCCGCGAAATCCGGATCGGTCAGGCCGAGCCCGAGCCCGACCTCGAGGGCGCGCCCCATGCCCCAGGCCACGGCTTCGCCGTGCAGGATGTCGGGCCGCACCGCCTCCAGGCCGTGGCCGAAGCTGTGGCCGAGGTTCAGGGACTGGCGCGGACCCTTGTCGTAAGGGTCGCGCTCGGCGAGCGAGGCCTTCGCTGCGACACAGCGCCGGATCGTATCCTCGAGCAGGGAGCCGTCCCGGGCCAGGAAGGCCTCGCGGGACTTCCGCATGAGATCCTCGACCTTGGGGGCCGCGATCAGGGCGGTTCGCAGGACCTCGGCGAGCCCGGCCCGGTACTCCCGCTCGGGAAGGCTTGCGAGAAAGGGTCGGTGTATGCGGACTTCGTCGGCCGCGTAGACCGTGCCGGCGAGATTGCGCACTCCCGCCATGTCCACCGCGGCCTTGCCGCCCACCGCCGCGTCGACCATCGCCACGAGGGTCGTGGGAACGAGCACGAGACCGGTTCCGCGCATGTACAGGGCCGCCGCGAAGGCCGCCATGTCGCAGACCACCCCCCCGCCGATACCCGCTATGGCCGAGTCCCTGCGCAGGCCGAGGCCGGCCGCCTTTTCGAGAATCTTGCCGACGATGTCCCAGCGCTTCGAGCCCTCGCCCGGTTCGACGACGAAGGACTTCTCCGCGTTCAAATGCATGAGCCGAGCGCTGTTCGAGTCGGCGATGACGAAATTCGCGCCGTCCAGCACGGAGGCGGCCTCGTCGTAGGAGAGGACGCGGCATTTCCTGCCGCCGACCTCCAGCTCCACCAGGGGGGATATCACGATCAGTCCTTCAGGTTCATGTCGTGTTCCCGCAGGATCTTGGCGACGATATCCTTGATGAAGGGGTCGACGATGGAGTAGACGCGCCGGGTTTTCTGCACTTCCGCCGAGACGACGCCGTTTTCCTTGAGGATCGCGAGATGCTGCGAAATGACCGGCTGGGGCTGATTGAGGCAGCGCCAGAGGTCGGTGACGCAGGGGTCGGCCTCGCGGGCTATGAGACAGAGCAGCTTCAGCCGAATCGGATGCCCGACCGCCTTGAGCTTTCGCGAGTACTCTTTGATAAAAGCGGCGTCGCAGGTAGACACATCGTCTGACATGTCGTAGTGGTACACGATTTTCAAGTATTTTTCAATATCTAGTCATTCTTTGATATTGAGGGGTTTTCCCGCTCAGTCGGAGACTCTGCCCCTCTCGAGCAGGGCGCGCATCTCCCGTTCGGGGCAGGATTCGAGATAATCCTCCAGATATCCGCGATCTTCCGGCGAAATATCCGCGATCGACAGTCCGAGAACCCGGTCAGACCTCACCACCTCGCAGGAGAGCGACAGTATCCGGTCTCCTGCCCTGAGCGAGCAATCCTCGACGAGCTGCCCGGCCTCGAGGTCGGCGACCAGGGCGGGGCTGTCGGGGATGAAGGAAATTCCGGCGAGCGAGACGGTCTCTAAGTGGCCGGCCACGGGAGAGTAGGTGAAGGGATGGGAAAAAATGAAGTCCAGCCGGTCCCAGGCCGAGGGGGCGACGCGTTCCGCGCTGCGCGACTCATCGACGGTCACGTAGCGCTTGAGCAGGTGCTGGAAGTGCGTCTGTTCGTGCCGATCGTCGAGATTGTCCCTGGCGACGCCGTTTACGCCGATGTGCACGGCCTTGGCCGCCTCCTCGAAGGGGAAGAACTCGCCCTTGAGCAGGACGATCACGCAGGCGTCCTTGTTCCATCGCGCGCGCGCCACCTGGGTGATCACCTTCCAATGGCGGGGAAAGTCGCGCGCGCTCACGACGATGGCGTTGGGCTCGATCTCCTCGAGATTGTCCAGGGCCTTGAGCGGATTGCGGTACCGGACGGCCTCGAAGCCCAGCGGCCGCAGATAGAAGCGGGCTATGTCGGCGATGCGGTCGTTCTCGATGATGAGGAGCGCTTTCATTCGGCGCCCTTGTTCAGGACGGTGTAGCCGACGATGTACCACACGCCGTCGCGGCGCTCGAGCTGGTAGGTGTATTCCTTGACGAGGCGGAGCTGGCGATCCTGGAATTTCTCCAGCACGCGCACGGTGCCCTTGTACGGCGAATAGTTCGTCTCGAGGATCTCGAAATAATAGGGCTGGACCGAGATGTCCTTGTCCACGACGTTGGACTCCAGCTCGTCCTTGAAACGCGCCAGCATGCGCCGTCTTCCTTCGTCCGATTGCCGCTCGTAGATGATGCGCTGATCCTCATTCCGCGTCAGCAGAGCCTGGAGGTCGAGATAGAGGAAGAACTGGTTCCAGAGCCCCTTCTGCCGGGCCATGATGGTGCGCTTCACGACCTCGTCGGGGGGCAGGGCCTCGGCCTTGAGCGCCTCTCCCGTCTCCTGGCTGATCATGTCGAGGGCCGGGGGTAGCCCCGGCGAGGGCCTGACCGAAAGCAGGAGCACGTTGGACAGCACGGCGGGGGGCGTATCGGAGCCGACCAGGGCCGGGTAGAAGCTCGAGCGCACCGTGTAGCTGCCCGGTCCGTCGATATGCACGTAGCGCTCGAGCCGCTCGACGAAGGAGTATTCCTCGCCGGGCTTGATCGCCAGCTCCCGGTAGAGCACCGGTCTCGAATCGCCGAGAGCCAGCTTGTAGGAATCGCTCGAGTCGAGCCGGCGGTTGGTCGGCGTCCGGACATCGAAGGTCAGGCTGTACAGCTTGTCGTCGGCCAGCCTGAACCTATAGGTGGAATCGCCGCCGTTCGCTATCGTCACCTTGATGGGTATTTCGCTCTCGGGAAAGTAAATACGCTTGTCGAAAAAGCGGATCTCCAGCCGTACGCCCGAGGAGTCGGCAGTCGTCGCGTTGGGAGCGGCCGAATCGGCGCCGGTCGCCAGGACCGGCGCGGGGTTCGGGAAGCCGGGAGCCGACACTTGCGCGAGCGCGGCGAATGCGCAGGTCACGGAGTAGAGGATCGCGAATGCCGCCAGGGCGGATTTCCTGCGATCGAAACCGAAGGCTGACTTCGTGCGCATGGCGCTGCTTGACTCCCCTCATCTGGAACAAGAACGCGGGTCCGGCATATACTGCCGACCTTGTATTCCATCTCTCGATTGTCGGAATGTTATGATGAATACCTTACACCCGCAAGCGGTTCTGGAGAGTCTTAAATCCTTCGCTCCGCTCGCAGAGCTTTCGCGGCGCCTCGAGTCGGGCCCCTTCCCCATAGATCTCTCCGAAACGGAGGGACCCTTCGCCGCCGTCATGGTGGCCGAGCTGGCCGAACGGATACGGGGGCCGATACTCGTGGTCGTGCCTACCGACCAGGAGGCCGAGGCCCTGGTGAGCGATCTCGAGCTTTTCGGCGTGGAGGCCGAGGGGCTGCCCTGGTGGCGCATGGCCGCCTACCGCGCCGCCTCGCCGCGGGCCCATGTCTTCGGAGAGCGCGCGGCCTGCCTCGCCCGTCTCTGCCTCGGCGCCTCGAAGGTCGTGGTGGCCAGCCAGCGGGCTTTCGTCACTCCCGTGCCTCCGCGAGAGTACTTCGCCTCCCTCGTCTTCGGCCTCGAAGAGGGCGGGAGGATCGATCCCTCCACCTTGGGCGAGCGCCTGGCTTCCTACGGCTATCTCCGCGTGCCGCGGGTCTCCTTGCCCGGAGAGTTCGCCCTGCGCGGCGAGGTTTTCGACGTCTTCATGCCGGGAGAGCCCGAGGCCGTCCGCGTCGTCTTCGAGTACGATACGATCGATCGCATCTCCACCTTCGATCCGGTGGCCCAGTCGGCGACCTCCCGGCCGGGCAAGATGGCGCTGCGGCCCATGAAGGAACTGGTCTGGGACGAAGGCCGAGCCGCCCGTCTCGCCGAGCTCCTGCCGAACCTTCCCGGCTGCGCGGGCAGGGAGGGTCCTCTGCTCGAAGAGCTCAGGGAAAAGGGAGAGACCAAGGGCGAGGAGCTCTGGTATCCGCTGGTCCACGATCAAGGCCCAGGCGGAAGGCCGGGGGCCATCCTCGATTACCTAGGTCCCGAGGGCATGGTCGTCCTCCTGGACCGGGAGCGGCTTCTGGCTCAGGAGGAGGCGGCCCGCAAGGAATACGCCGGGCTCTACCGACGGGCGCTCCAGGAAGGGCCCGTGCCCCCGCCCGAGCGCTGCCTGCTCTCCTTTTCGGCCCTCGAGTCCGAGGCCTCCGCCCGCGCGGCGGACAAAGGTCCCCCGCTTCTCAGGACCTTCGCCTTGAAAGACGTGGAAGGCGGGCAGCGGCTCCGCATGGAAGTCGAGCAGCCCCGCTCCTTCTTCGGCAACGTCCAGTACTTCAAGGAGGAGCTGTCGACGCTCATCAAGTCCGGTTACCGAGTCTTCATCTTCGCCGAGACCGACAGCCAGGCCGAGCGCATCGCGAGCCTCCTCAAGGAATACCCCGTCCTCGTGGGCGTCGGAGGACTCTCGGCCGGCTTCATCGTTCCGAGCCTCAAGCTGATCGTCGTCCAGGAAAACGAGATTTTCGGCCGCCGCAAACGGGTGCCCAAGTCCATGAAGAGCGCGCGCTCGGTGGCCATCGACACCTTCGTGGAGCTCTCGCCCGGCGACTACGTGGTCCATGTGAACTACGGCATCGGCCGCTTCTCCGCGATCGAGCGGATGAAGGTGCTCGGCCTCGAGCGCGATTACATCAAGGTCGACTACGCCGACGACGAAGTGGTCTTCGTGCCCATCGAGCAGGCCAACCTGGTCCAGCGCTACATCGGGAACGAGGGCGAGGATCCGCGGCTGGACAAGCTGGGCTCCAAGTCCTGGGAGAGCCGCAAGGCCAAGGTGCGCGCCTCGGTCGAGCAGCTCGCCGAGCGCCTCATCCGCATCTACGCGCGCAGGCGCACGGCGCGCGGCTTCGCCTTCCCTCCCGACGGCGAGTGGCAGCTCGCCTTCGAGGCGGCCTTTCCCTACGATGAGACCGTCGACCAGCTCCGCTGCATCCAGGAAGTCAAGGCGGACATGGAGAGCGACAAGCCCATGGACCGCCTCGTCTGCGGCGACGTCGGCTACGGCAAGACCGAGATAGCCATGCGCGCCATCTTCAAGGCGGCGGCGGCCGGCAAGCAGGTGGCCTTCCTCGCGCCGACGACGATCCTCGTCGAGCAGCACTTCGAGAACCTCAGGGACCGGATCGGCGAGTTTCCCGTCCGGATGTCCATGCTCTCGCGCCTGGTCGAGCGCAAGGAGCAGCGCAAGACCCTGGCCGGCCTCAAGGAGGGCCAGGTGGACATCGTCGTCGGCACGCACCGCCTCCTGCAGAAGGATATCGAGTTCAAGGACCTCGGCCTGCTCGTCATCGACGAGGAGCAGCGTTTCGGCGTCAAGGACAAGGAGCGCCTCAAGGAGATCAAGGCGAGCGTCGACTGCCTGACCCTCACCGCCACCCCGATCCCGCGGACCCTCCACATGTCGCTCCTCAAGATCCGGGACATGTCGGTGCTCAACACCCCGCCCGTGAACCGTCACCCCATCGAGACGGTCGTCGAGGAGTTCAACCCCGAGCTCATCGCCGAGGCCATCCGCAAGGAAGTGACTCGCGGCGGGCAGGTCTTCTACCTCCACAACCGCATCGAGAGCCTCGAGGAGGTGCGGGTCTTCCTGCAGAACATCGTGCCGGAGATCCTCGTGGACACGGCGCACGGCCAGATGGACAGCACGGAGATCGAGGACATCATGCACCGCTTCATCCACGGCGGTTTCCACGTCCTCGTGTCGACCACGATCATCGAGAACGGGATCGACATCCCGAACGTGAACACGATCATCATCGACCGGGCCGACATGTACGGCATCTCGCAGCTCTACCAGCTCCGCGGACGGGTGGGGCGCTCCGACCGCCTCGCCTACGCCTACCTCTTCTACCCCGACCGCCGCGCCCTGAACGAGCTCGCCATGAAGCGCCTCCAGATCATCTCGGACTTCACCGAGCTGGGCTCGGGCTTCAAGATCGCCATGAAGGACCTCGAGGTCCGCGGCGCGGGCAATCTGCTCGGCCGCGAGCAGTCGGGCGACATCTACGCGGTGGGCTTCGACCTCTACTTGAAGCTCCTCGACGAGGCGGTCCAGAGGCTCTCCGACGCGAACTACGTCGCCGAGGAGGAGCCCTACCTCGAACTCGAGTACGCCGGCTACATCCCCGACGACTACGTCTCGCAGCCCACGCTCAAGATGGAGGTGTACAAGAAGATCGCCGGCATCCTCACCCAGGCCGACCTCGATACGCTGTACCAGGAGCTGGTCGACCGCTTCGGACCCCTGCCCGACGAGGTGCAGTCGCTCTTGTCCCTGGCCGAGATCCGGGTGATCTGCCGCCGCCTCTCGATCGCCAACCTGAAGGAGCGTGGAGGCAGCGTCACGGTCGAGTTCTCCAAGGTGGCCAAGGTGTCGGTGGAGCGCCTGGTGCGGCTCATCCGCGAGGGCGGGGGGCGGATCAAGCTCGACCCGAAGCGGCCCAACGTCCTCGTCATCCACACGGGCGCCATCGGCCTGCGCGAGAAGAGCGAGTTCATCCGCGAGCGCCTGGCCAGCCTCATCGCCTAGACACAATGAATCGGATGGCACACTGACGGCCGGAGAAGGACATGGCACTCTATAGAATCAACCAAATTTCCCTGCCGCTCGGCGCTTCCGAATCGGCCCTGGAGCGCCGCGTCGCGGAGATTCTCCGGCTGCGGCCGGGCGACCTGGCGGGCTTCAGGATCGAGCGCAGGTCGGTGGACGCGCGCGACAAGCGCGACTTGCGGCTCGTCTACGGGGTGGTCGCCGAGACCAAGGAGGGGGCGCGGCAGCCGGAGCCGGCCGGCTCCGTTCAGAGGGTCGAGGCGACCGCGGGCTACGCCTTCTCGGCCCGCGGCGCCGAGCTCGACCATCGGCCCGTCGTGGTCGGCGCCGGGCCCGCGGGCCTCTTCTGCGCCCTCATGCTCGCCGAATGGGGCCTCAGGCCCCTCGTCCTCGAGCGAGGCGACGATGTCGAGGCGCGAGGGCGGGCGGTGGCGGCCTTTTTCGGCGGCGGCCCCCTCGACCCCGAGTCGAACATCCAGTTCGGCGAGGGCGGGGCGGGCACCTACTCGGACGGCAAACTCACTACCCAGGTCAACGATCCCGGCAGGCGCAACCTGAAGGTGATCGAGGAATTCCTCGAGGCCGGAGCTCCGGCCGAGATAGCCTACAGCTCCAAGCCGCACATCGGCACCGACTACCTCGTCCGCGTAGTGCGGAACATCCGCGCCAAGATCGAGGGCCTGGGAGGCGAGCTCCGCTTCCGGAGCAGGGTCGAGGCGATCGAGCTGGAGGGGGAGGGCGCTTCGGCATTGCGAGTCTCGGGCCTGCGCGTCACCGGCTCGTCCGAGACGATAGCCACGAGGACCATCGTCCTCGCCCTGGGGCACAGTGCCCGCGACAGCTTCTCCTACCTGGCCTCGATCGGCCTTCCCATGGAGCAGAAGAGCTTCGCGATCGGCCTCAGGATCGAGCATCCCCAGGAGATGATCTCGCGCTCGCAGTACGGCGAGTCCTGGCGGCACCCGGCTCTCCCTGCGGCCGACTACAAGCTCACGCATCGCAGCGCCGGGGGCCGCGGCGTGTACAGCTTTTGCATGTGCCCCGGCGGCGCCGTGGTCAACGCGAGCTCCGAGGCCGGCATGGTGGCCTGCAACGGCATGAGCGACTTCGGCCGCGGCGGGCGCAACGCGAACAGCGCCGTCGTCGTCACGGTCGGCCCCGAAGACTTCCGCGGCTTCGCCGAGGGCTCGGCCTCGCCCGAGGTCCTCGCGGGGATGGAGTTTCAGCGCCGCTGGGAAGCGGCGGCCTTCGAGCAGGGAGGCGGGGCCCACGCCATGCCGGTGCAGCTCTGCGGCGACTTTCTCGCGGGGAGGCGCAGCTCGGGGCTGGGGGCCGTCGAGCCCGACATTCGGGGCCGCTACGCCCTGGCCGATCTGAGCCTCTGCCTGCCCGGCTATGTCGCCGCGGCGATCGGGGAGGGGATCAGAGCCTTCGACCGCAAGGTCAGAGGTTTCGCCCGGGCGGACGCCCCCTTGAGCGGAGTCGAGACCCGGACCTCGTCCCCGGTCCGGATGCTCCGCGACGAGTCCTGCCAGAGCTCCGTCCGCGGCATCTATCCCTGCGGCGAGGGCGCCGGCTACGCGGGCGGCATCATGTCCTCGGCCATGGACGGCATCCGCGTCGCCGAGGCGATAGCCGGCGCTGCGATAGCCGGCGCTGCGAGCGCCTAGGTCGCGGGCCCGACGCCGCGGCGCCGCACCGCGGGCCCGGCGCCGCACCGCGGGCCCGGCGCCGCACCGCCGCACCGCTGCGTCGGCCGGGGATGAGGCGCATGCCTGAGCCACGCCTTCGAAAAGGGCGCGGGCAGATGCGGCTACGATGCAAGGAGGAGCTCCGTGCTCTCCTCGACGCCTAGCATCCTCGCTCCATGGCCCGCGAGGGGAGGCGACTGATAGCCGACCGCCACAACGTGAACCGCCCCGGGTTTGCCGGAGACCTGAATCTCTGCGAGGATTGAGGCATGGGCAAAGTAAACAGGTTTTCCCCTGAGGTGCGGGAGCGAGCGGTGCGGCTGGTCGGGGAGCAAGCGGATGGAGCGGAATCCCAATGGGCAGCCATCCGGTCCGTGGCAGCGAAGATCGGCTGTTCGGCCGAGACGCTCAGAAGCTGGGTTCGACGGGTTGAGCGGGATCGGGGCGAGCGCCCCGGCTTGACGACGAGCGAGCGTGAGGAGCTCAAGGCGCTCCAGCGGGAGAACCGCGAGCTCAAGAAGGCCAACGAGATTCTCCGTCTGGCCTGAAGCATATTTCGCCAAGGCGGAGCTCGACCGCAAACAGAGGTGATGGTCGCCTTCATCGACGAGCATCGCGAGGCTGAGGGAGTCGAGTCGATCTGCAGCGAGCTGCCGATCGCTCCCTCGACCTACTACACGCACAAGGCCGAACGGGCCGACCCCACGAAGCTCTCGCCGCGGCGGCGACGGGACGAGTCGCTCCGGGCCGAGATCCACCGTGTCTGGGACGAAAACTTCAAGGTCTACGGGGCGCGCAAGGTGTGGCACCAGCTCCTACGCGAGGGGCGGCAAGTCGCGCGATGCACGGTCGAGCGTCTGATGCGTCAGATGGGCCTGCACGGCGTTGTCAGGGGCAAGACCAAGCGCAGCACCGTGGCATCTGATCAGGACCAGCGGCCCCTGGATCTCGTCCACAGGGTGTTCCATGCGGACCGGCCAAACCAACTCTGGGTGGCCGACTTCACCTATGTCGCGACGTGGACCGGTTTCGCCTACGTCGCCTTCATCATCGATGTTTTCGCGAGGATGATTGTCGGCTGGCGGGCGGCCAGATCCATGAGCACCGACCTGACCCTGGATGCGCTGGAGCAGGCTCTCTGGGCCCGGCAGGTCACGGGCCACCTGATTCACCACAGCGACCACGGATCGCAATACCTCGCGATCCGCTACAGCGAGCGATTGATCGACGCCGGCATCCTTCCATCGACCGGCAGTGTCGGCGACGCCTACGACAACGCCTTGGCGGAAACGATCAATGGACTCTTCAAGGCCGAGGTGATCCGCCGCCGCGGGCCATGGAAAGACCTCGATGCCGTGGAGTACGCGACTCTCGAATGGGTTGACTGGTTCAACAACAGGCGGCTCCTTGAGCCGATCGGCAACATCCCCCCTGCGGAGTTCGAAAGGATGTATTATACTCATCAAGAAGGTCTGGCCGTAGGAGCTGGACTCAAATAGAAAAGGCTCCGGCAAACCCGGGGCGGTTCACGGTAACACCGAATACCTCAAGATCAGGGATGAGGCCAGAGGCAGCGTATTCCTTGAACAGGAAGAAGACGGTCAGGAATCCGACAACGAGAAGAATCCGGTTCGTCGAGCTTTGCTCTTCCATGCCCATCTCCGTTGCTTGAACCTCAGACCTTGAGCAAAGTCTCGGTCTTGTGGGAGTCCTTCGAACCCTTGGGATAGACCCGAATCTCAAGGCCCATACCGATACCTTCGAGATACTCGATGAGGGTCGAGAGCTTCATGTCCTTGCGGCGTTCGAGCTTGGAGATGGCGGTCTGGCTGAAGGCGGAGATGTCCGTCTGCTTGATACCGCGACGCTCCCTGAGCTCGGCGAGACGCATGGAGAGGATCTCACGCTCTGCCTCAACATGGGCGCGGTGTACTTGGTCGGCGGTCATCGAGGCTTCCATCGCCTTTACCACGTTCTTTTCGATAGCCATAGGGGCCTCCTTCATCGCCGATAGCGCTCGATGAGCGTCTCGGCCGTTTGAATCAGTCTGGTGTAGAAGTCCTTCTCGTTCCTGCCCTTCTTGTCTCCGCCGATAAGGAGAAGGGCCTGGCGTTCTTCATCGAAGTAGTACAGGACGCGAAGGACGTGAACAGAGGTCCGTGCCCGGAGCTCCTTGAGGTTCTTGAGCTTGCTACCCTTCAAGGTGTCCGCATGAGGGCGGCCGAGCTGGGGGCCGAACTCCTCAAGAAGAAGGACCTTGGCGAGCAGGGCTTCTTGGGCCTCGGGCGATTGGGAGCGGAACCAGTCGAGGTACTCATCGGTAGCGGCTACGGCCCACATACCAGTAATATGCCACATAGTTCATATGCTGTCAAGTTCATACGCGAGGACAATAGAAAAGGCCGCCGATCTTGTAGATGCCAAGGTGGACATCTGGAAGATCGACGGCCTCATATCAGAAACTGATCGCCGTTAGCTGGTTATCTCCCCTTCTGCAACACAACGGGGACCCTCGTAGAGCTGAAAGGTGTTTCCCGCCCGCCTCTCTTTCCACTCCTTGCCATCCGGACCTTCCACATCTCGCCAATTGCTTTTTCGGCGCTTTGCCCTTTTAAGTGACGTTTTTTTATTGGGAAAAGCTATTTCAGGCTGATAGTAAAGGCGATCGGTCGTCACAATAATGGCTGAGTGCCTGGAATGCAATCATGAACCAGAAATCGTCGAAAGCGGCTCTTGG
>DATKVK010000088.1:0-19876 GCA_035530095.1 Rectinemataceae bacterium
CTCGCCGGACCGAGCTTCGTCGAGCGGCGCATCGATTTCGTCAAGGAACTGGCGGTCGTCGTCGCGCGCGGCGGCGACGGTTCGACGGCGATCTACCCCTGCGTCGAAATGGTCTTCGATCCCCGGGTGAACCTCTGCGACTCGGTGCTCGCCCCGGCCGACATCGACCCCGCGCTGCGCCTCCGCGCCGAAGAGCTGGCCCTGGCCTGCATCCGCGCGCTCGAAGAGGACTCGTTGCGCTTCGGTTCGCCGCGCGGCGGCGCCGCGGGAGTGTTCGCGGTGGAGATGTTCCTGACCGGCTCGGGCGAGATCCTCGTCAACGAGATCGCCCCTCGGCCGCACAATTCGGGGCACTTCAGCATCGAGGCCTGCGCCTCGAGCCAGTTCGACCAGTATGTCCGCATCCTGCTCGGACTGCCCCTCGGAAGCGCCGAGCCGCTCGCGCCCGCGATGATGGTCAACCTCCTCGGCGAGGCGGGCGAGGCGGGCGCTCCCGAGTATCTCGGCCTCGAGCGCGCCCTCGCTGTGCCGGGGGTGGGCCTGCACCTCTACGGCAAACGCGAGCTGCGGCCTTTCCGCAAGATGGGGCATCTGACGGCGATCGGTCGGAGCGCCGCCGAGGCGAGCTCTCGAGCCGAGCAGGCGCGCTCGGCCGTCAGGATCGTCGCGGCCTCGGACTCCGGCGTGGTATAGTCGGGACATGAGCGATTTTCCGAAGCTGAGTTTCGCTGCCGATGTCGCCGCCGTGCCCCTCCGCATCGCCCTCGTCGTCGGCAGGGCTCTGCCCTCCTGTCCCCCGAGCGAGCGGCCGGCGCCCGAACTCGCGGCCCTGCTCGAGCGCGTGCGCGAACGCGGAGAAGCCTGGCTCGCCGAGCCGCGGAAGAAGGCGGTGCGGGACATGCTTCGCCACGGGAGCTACAAGCCCGCCGGGCGGGCCAAGCCATCGAGCGAGTACCTGCTTGCCGCCGCCCTGGAGGGCGGCTTTCCCTTCGTGAACGGCCCGGTCGACGCCTGCAACGCGGCGAGCCTCGAGTTCGGCTACCCCGCGAGCGTCTTCGACCTCGCGAAGACCGGCGAGGAGCTGCAGCTCTCCCGCGGCCGCGCCGGCGAGTCCTATGTCTTCAATCTTTCGGGCCAGAGCATCGACCTCGAGGACCTGCTCCTCGTGCGCCGCCGCCTCGCCGACGGCAGTCTGGAAGCCTGCGGCAATCCGGTGAAGGATGCGATGGCGACCAAGGTCTTCGAGGACTGCAGGGACGTGGTGGCCCTCGTCTACGCTCCGGCCTCGGAGCCGCGCGAGGCGGTCGAGGCCTGCGCCGAGCGTTTCGCCGCATTGTTGCGGGACTTCGCCGGAGCCCGGATGGCCGGCAGCCTCGTCCTGGAGCCCTAGGCCGGAGTGCCGGCCGCGAGCGTTCCGGGCGGCCGTTCCGGGCGGCCGTTCCGGCGGCGGTGCTCAGGCGTCCCGGTCGCCGAAGAGATTGTCGACCATCGCGTCGATCTCCTCCTGGGGGATGTCGGACTTGCGTTCGTAGGCGAGTTCCTCGTTGGCGAGCCGCAGCTTCCTGAGCAGGCTGAAGATGATGGTCAGGAGGAATTTGTTGCCTGCCTCGGCGTGCCGCTGGAGGAAGTGCGCGAGTTCCTTGCGGTGGACCCTGAGCACCGAGGCCGACGAGAGCGCGGTGACGGTCGCCGTGCGCTTGACGCTCATGAAGATGCCCGCCTCGCCGAAGACGTCTCCGGGGCCGAGCGAGTTGACGTAGATCTGCTTGTCTTCCTTGTCCTCGTGCACGGTGACGCTCACCGTGCCCTCGATGATGCCGTAGAAATGAGGGCTGATCTCCCCTTCTTCGACGAGGACCTCGCCTTCTTCTATGCTGAGCACCTCGGACACCGAGAGAAGATCGACGATCTCTCCATCCGACAGGAATCTGAAGGATACGATTTTCCGGATCGGCTCGATCAGGGACATTTTCTCGGCGAACTCGATCATCTATGCCTCCTCGCTTCCGCGAGTATACGCGCCGCCGGGGCCGCGCGCGAGCGGTTTTTTCTCCGAGATCCCCGGTTTCGGCGTCGGGCGCAGGCCCTTTTGCGGCGTCGCCGGCCGCGCCGCTGCCGCGTCCCTGTTGTGACCCGGCGTCGCCGGCCGCGCCACTACCCAGCCCCGGCCGCTCGATCGCTGTTGCGGCGCCCGAGGCATTCGTCGTAAAATCCCCCATGCGCAAATTCGGCGAACGGCCCCTCGTGGGCATCATCATGGGCTCCGATTCCGACCTCCCGGTCATGCGCGAGGCCGCGCGCGTCCTCGACGAGCTCGGAGTGAACTGCGAGACGACCATAGTCTCCGCGCACCGCAGCCCGGCGCGGCTCGTCGACTATGCGCGCGGGGCGGCCTCGCGCGGCCTCGAGGTCATCATCGCGGGAGCGGGCGGCGCCGCCCACCTGCCGGGCATGACCGCGAGCATGACCGTCCTGCCGGTCATCGGCGTCCCGGTCCGCACGAAGACCCTCGACGGCCTGGACAGCCTGCTTTCCATCGTGCAGATGCCCGCGGGCATCCCGGTGGCGACCGTCGCCGTGGACGGCGCCCGCAACGCCGGCCTCCTGGCGGCCCGCATCCTGGCCGTCTCGCGGCCGGAGCTCGGCAAGGCCTTGGCCGATTTCGCCGCCCGGATGGAAGCGGAGGTAGCGGCGAAGGCGGCGCGGCTGGAGGAGCTCGGGGCCGAGGGCTACGACCGCGGCTAGGCGCCCGGCCCTTTAGGCGATTGCGAAAGGCCGCCCACTCGGCGTAGGATTCTCTCCACATGGAACTCCTTTCCCCTTCGGACGCCAACCTGCGCAGGGCGGGAGCCTGCCTCGCCTCGGGCGGCCTCGTAGCCCTGCCCACGGAGACCGTGTACGGACTCGGCGCCGACGCCTTCGATGTCCGCGCCGTGGCCCGCGTCTTCGAGGCGAAGGCTCGCCCGAATTTCGACCCCCTCATCGTGCACATAGCCTCGCTCGACCAGGTCGAGGACGTGGCCCAGGGGGTCGGGCGCGTCGCGCGCACGCTCATGGAGCGGCTCTGGCCGGGGCCGCTCACGCTCATCCTGCCCCGCCGGCCCGAGGTGCCCGACCTGGTCACGAGCGGACTGCCCACCGTCGCGCTGCGCCTGCCCGCCCATCCCCTGGCCCGCGCGATCATCGCCTATTCGGGGACGGCGGTCGCCGCGCCCAGCGCCAATCCCTTCGGCTATCTCTCGCCCACCCGCGCCGAGCACGTCGCGCGCATGCTCGGCGACAAGGTGGATCTCATAGTCGACGGCGGAGCCTGCGGCGTGGGGGTGGAGTCGACGGTCCTCGACGTGACGGTCGACCCGCCCGTGGTGCTGCGGCCGGGCGGGATGGCCGTCGAGACGATAGAAGAACTGATAGGCCGGGTGCGGCTGGGCGGAACGGGGAGCGCGCCTCCCGTCCCGGTCAGTCCGGGGCAGCTGGACAGCCACTACGCCCCGCGCACGCCGCTGTTCCTGTTCCGCGAGGGCGAGCTCGCGGAGCGCAGGGCCGAGGCGGTCGCGAGAGGGACGGAACGCGGCGCGGGGAGAGCGGCGGCCCTCCTCTTCGACGAGGCGGCGCTGCGGAGACTCGGCGCCGCGGCCGCCGGCTTCGCCGAGATCAGGGTGCTTTCCCCCTCGGGCGACACCGTGGAGGCCGCCGCCAATCTCTTCGCCCGGCTCCACGAGCTCGACGCCCTGGGCCTCGATTCCATCTGGGCCGAGCGCGCCCCCGACCGCTCCCTGGGGCGGGCCATCAACGACCGGCTCCACAAGGCTTCGACCAAGTGAGCCGCCCGGAATCGCCGAAGTAATCGATTATAAACCGAAGCGGCTAAACACCGGGCTCCGCCCCTCCGATATTGGGAATGGAGGATGGAGCCATGGTGGAAGCTGTCTCAAGCGGCTATTTGCCACTGTCGTTCGTCTATGCGGCGCGCTACGGCGGGCAGGATAGAATCACCGTCCCGGTGCTGCCGAGTCAGGCGCTCTACGCCAATTTCCAGCATATCCTCGGCGTGCCGGCCCAGAAGGGCGCCGCGACCTACGGGATAGACCGGCTGCAGGTACTCGAGGTGCTGCTGGAGCAGCTCGAGAGCGCCAAGACTCAGGCGCCGCCGGTGCGGGAAGCGCCTGCCGATTTCGGCGCTAGCGGCGTCGACGCCCTCATCGGGAAGTACGGCGGCGAGCTGCACGCGCTGGCCACGGCCCCGGCTCGACCCTATGCGCAGGCGCCGACCCTGGCCCCCGGCGCCATCTTCTCGATCGCCGCCTAGCCGGTTCGGAATGCTCGAAGCCTTTCGGGAGCCCGCCTGAACCTCAGGGGCCGGAGAGAGCGCTTCCTCCCTGCTGGAGCCAGGACGGCTCCCCGTCGATGATCTCTTCCGTCATCGTAGCCACCGGAATTCCGTAATACAGCTCGCCGTACATGACCGCGGCCTGGAGAATGTTGCGGCCGTACTGTCGCGTCTCCTCGATGCCCAAGACCTCCAGCTTGAGGTCGTCGGGCAGGTCGTGCAGGTCCGCGAGCCACTGCCGGAGCCGTCCCCTGCCGGCGTTGTAGGCCCACATGGCCCGCAGGGGCCGGCCCGTCTCGGAGAGCAGGTCGGAGAAGTAGACGATGCCGAAATGCAGGTTGTCCCGCGGAGAGCGGAGGTCGTAGTGCTGGATGCCCAGGGCACGCGCTATGTCCGCCGCGGTGGACGGCATGAGCTGGGCCAGCCCGATCGCGCCGACGTCGGAGCGGGCGTCGGCCCAAAAGAAACTCTCCGAGCGAAGCAGTCCGAGCAGGATGGGTTCGGGCGGCGTGAGACGATAGTGCACGGAGCGGATATCGGAGAGGTAGGGCCGGGGATAGAGCAGCTCGTAGTCGGAGCGGCGCGGGTCCCAGTCCGGGCGTCCCATCAGGGCTCCGATGAGCCGCATCGATACGTCGGGGCGTCCCGCCTGGGAGAGGAAGGCGGAAAGCCTCCGCAGGGACTCGCGGTCCAGCGAGCCGAGGCGGTCCATGGCCTCGGGGTAGACCAGGCCGGCGAGATCGTAGCGGACGAAGCCTTCGAGGAAGCTCTCCTCGGGATCCGGCTCGGTCGGCTCCGGCGGAGCCGGGCGCGAGGGCGGCAGGAGGACGGGCTCTTCGCCGAGGCGCCAGGCCGATAGCGCCCGGTAATGGAGGGGAGCCGCGGGATCGTTCATGATGGCGCGGTAGGCGTCGACCGCGTAGGAGCGCGGCAGGGGCTCAGGCGCGAGGTCCGACCTCCCCCGGAGGATTTTCCGGGTCCGGGCCGGGGGGTAGAGCCCGAGTTCGAGGGCGCGGGCGGCCACGTAGGCGCAGCGGGCGGTCATGACGGGGTCAGTCTCCGAGGCCTTGCTGGCCGCCAGGCTTTCGACGACCTCCCAGTCGCGGGCCTTCATCGCGTCGAAGAGAAGGGACTTCACCAGGTCCGAGAATCGCCCTGGGTCGTACCACGAGGCCGAGGCCTTCTCCAGGGCCTTGAGCCGCGCTCGCCGCTCGAGGGCCTGGAGCGCCGATTCCCTCAACCTTCGGTATCGGATGATCGGAGCCCTGGAGGCGCAATCGACGCCGTACCAGCGCGCCGCATCGGCGTCCGAGTGCGAGGGAGCCTCGTCGGCGAGCTTGTCGAAGAGCCCTTCGGCCTCCTTCCAGCGTTCGAGGGCGCGGTAGAATCGAGCGCGGTAGAAGGCGGCGGTCCAGGCCACGCGCTCGGTGCGGCCGGTGAGGGCGGTGTCGCCGAGGGCGGCCGCTCGTTGCCGGGCCGCGTCTTCGAGGGCCGCGAAGCGGTCGATTCCGTTGCGGGACTCGCCGGAATAGAGGAAGGCTTTTCCCGCGTCGGCCACGAGCTCGGGCGAGGCCTTGGGCGAGAAGACGAGGGCGGGGGCGCGGATGGCCTCGTGGTACGCGATGCCGTAGTCGCGGTCGGCTACGTCGATCCGCATGCGCGCCACGCCGCGCTCGGCGGCCGAAAACCGTTTGGCGGGGGGCTCGACGGCTTCTATGAAGTCGAGGGCCTTGGAGATCCATTCGCTGGAAGGCCGCTCGAGGATGATGGAGCGCAGGGGCGCGGCCCAGCCGGGGTTTCCGAGCCGCTGTCCGGCGGTCCCCTCGAAGTAGAGCAGAGCGTCGGCGTCGTCGGCGGTTTCGGCCGGAAAGGCCGCCTTGAGCGCCGCGATCGCGGCGAGCAGCTCGGCGTTCCGCCCCAGGCCGTCGAGAGCGTCGAGATAGCTTCGGTCTATCGAATAGTCGGAGCCCATCGAAGCGTGATAGGCCTCGTCGAAAGCGGCCAGATCCTTCCAGGCCTGGGGGATGCCCGCTTCGCCGTCGCTTTGCAGCAGCGCGGCGAGGGCGTGGCCGGCCTCTTTCCGGATAAGCCCGCCGTTGCGCTCGTAGGCGAGGCGGAATAGGCGCCGCACCCGCTCGGAGGCGGCGTCGAGGGAAGGAGTGCTCAAATCCGCGGGAGCCGTGCTCCCCGCGTCGGCCGAGGCTATGATCGCGGCGCCTTTGGCTGAGGCGGGACCCGAGGGACGGCTTTCGATCCAGCGCGCCAGGTAATAGTAGGAAGCGGGGCCGTAATCGCCTACCTCATCGAGCTGAGCCCGGTCGATGGCGACGATGGGGGAGGGATCGTCCGAGGCGAGAATCGCCTTGAAGCGCGATTCCGGCATGCCGAAAACCAGCCGTTCCTGGCAGGAGGCGAGGAGGAGGGGCGTGGCCGCGAAGGCGGCGGCCAGGAGTGCGCATTTCAGCCAGCGAGGGGCGGGAACCCGGCGGGGATGCTGCGACTTCGACGTATGCGGCTCGGATACTCTCATAGAGTATCCAAGCCTATCATTTTATCGAGGCGGTATCCATATCGTGCGGCCCGCGATGATGAGATCGGGATTCCTGATCTTGTTGACGCGGGCGATCTTGGCGAAATACCAGGGATTGCGATAGAAGGCGTAGGAGAGATTCCAGAGCGTATCGCCCCACTTGATGCGATAGTTCATGCCCGGACGCTTTCCGGCGGCGACCTTGGCCGCGGGTTTGACCACCGGCTTGGGGGCCGGGGCGACGGGAGCGGCCGCCTGCGGTGTTTCGGCCGGAGCCGTCGGCGCAGGAGGCTGGACGGCGGGCGCCGGGGCTGCAGGGGGGGGAGGCGGCGCAGGAGCCGCCGCCTGGGCGGCCGGGGCGGCTCCGCTTCCCGTGGCGATCCGGTAGATGAGATAGGCGCCGCCGAGGCAGAGGACGATGGCGGCGAGTATGGCCAGGAGCACCAGGACGGGATGGCGCTTGCGGCGCGGTTCCTCCTCCGGCGGCGGTTCCTCGTCGATGAGGAGCCGCACTGCCTCCTCTTCCGAGGGAAGTTCGTCGGTGGCCTGGAAATCCTCGTCCGTAAAGGCCGATGTCCCGCCGTGCAAGCTCGACGAGCCGAATTCGAAGTCGGGAATTTCGTACTTCTGCTCTTCGGAGAGCTCTTTGAGCGAAACCTTGAGGCTCTGGCTCGCGTGGGTGGAGCTTTCTTCGGCATAGGCGCTCAAGGTGCCGTCGGCCGTGAGGCCGATATCCACCCTGATGTCGGGCTCGCCCTTGGCCATGGGCGGAATGTCTTCCACGACGAGGCTGCCGATGTACTCGGCGCCGATTACCGTTTCGCCGGAGCCTCGGTACAGATCTATCTGGACGCTTTTCTGGCTGTCCTGCACCGTGGTCACGATGAGCCGTTTCCGCGCGACGGAACCGTCCTCGAGCACGGGGTAGAACTTTCCGTTGGCGAGCTTGATACCGATTTTGTCCATGGTCATCGCGCCTTCCGGTTCGGAGAGTGTGGCGGAGGCGGCCGGATCGGCCGTCTCCGCCCGTCTACAATTGTAGCTCCCGCGCAGGATATATCAACTCCTGGCGAGGGCTACCAGACTCGAGGCATCCTGATCGTAGGGGGAGGCGTCGAGATTTCCGTACAGTTCCACGCTCGAGAAGCCGGCGGCGAGGAGGGCGGCCTTTAGTTCCGTGGCCGAATAGAGCCTCAGGACGAAGGAACGGTCGACCGTCTCGACGGGCCTCAGGGGATTTTTCCGGGAGAGTATCCAGCGATTCCGCAGGCCTTCCCAGGCCCCGACGACCTCGTATTCGGTCCTGACCGTCCAGCCCGAGCGCTCGAAGGTTTCGCCGTCGATGAAGTCGCGCGCCGCGGTCTCCTTGCCGGTCGTCTCCAGGACGAGGGCTCCGCCGGGACGCAGCGACCTGCGGATGTTGCGCAGGGCGGCCAGGTCCTCCTCCGGGCTCGAGAAGTAGCCGAAGCTGGTGTACAGGTTGATCGCAAGATCGAAGCTTTCGGGGCGGACGAAGCTGCGGATGTCGGCCCTGCAAAACTCCAGAGGCAAATCGAGCCCCGCGGCGCTCTCGCGGGCGGCTTCCAGGTAGGTTTCGCTCAGGTCGACGCCCGTGACGCGATAGCCGCGCGAGGCGAGCTCGATGCTGTGGCGTCCCGGGCCGCAGCAGGAGTCGAGCACTGCCGCCCCGGCTTCGAGCCCGGCGAGCCGCTCGAGCGCGTCGACGACGGCGGGGACTTCAGCCCAGCGCCTTTCGTCGAACATGAGCGGCGCGTATGCCGCCCAGAAGGCGTCGTCTTCGAACCAGTCTCCGTTCACAGGGCCCCGTGGTCCACCACGAGCGTCATCGCGTAGCTCAGGAGCTCGAGGTCGAGCTCGTTCTGGGCGATCACGAAGGATTCGCGGATGTCGGCCCATTCCTCGGGCGTAAAGGGCGTGCCGTCGTAGTCCATGAGGAGGATGCTCCCCACGCCCGAAAGCCAGACCGTGGCGCGCTCGGGCGAGCGCGGCCAGGCTTCGAGGAAGGAGGCGAAGAGCGCGGCCTTGGTCTCGTCCGCGGCTTTGGGGAAATAGCGGAAAAAGAAATCGCGCAGCGGCTCGGATTTGAGGAGCCCCGAGGAGGTTCGCGAGCGCTTGAGCATCTGATCCAGGTCAGTCCTGAACTTGTCGGTGGGCTGCATGCCGAAAAGTATAGCGGGCCGCCCCCCTGCGCGTCTCCCGCCCTTCAGCGATAGAGGGTGAAAAGGATGACCAGGGCGTCGTAGATCGCGTGGCCCAGCGCTATCTCGTGGATATTGCCGCTCCGATGCCAGCGCCAGGCGAACCAGAGGCCGAGCAGGGTTCCGAGCGCCAGGCCGAGAGGGCCCTGGAGCCCGTGGGCGCTCCCGAACAGGAGGCTCGAGGCCAGAAGCGCCCAGGGCGCGGGGAAGCCCGCCTGCCTCAGCCTGCGGATGAGGAAGACGCGGAAGAAAAGCTCCTCGCTGTAGCCGACGGAGAGAGAGGAAACGAGGACGACGAGGACGACGGCGACCGCCGGGGTCGAGGGGCGCAGGGCCGCTCCGAGCAGGGGGTTGGTCAGTCCCAGGGAACCCATGGCGAGGGAGGGCAGGGCCACCAGGGCCAGCGCGCCCAGGGCGACCATGAGGCCGCGCCCGAGGTCCCGCCTCCTCATGCGGCCCAGCCCGAAGGCTGCCGGGCCCTCGGCGCGGCTCATCATGTAGAGCACGAGCAGGGCCTTGGGCAGGGTGTCCGCCAGGA
Source organism: Rectinemataceae bacterium (assembly GCA_035530095.1). Lineage (GTDB taxonomy): Bacteria > Spirochaetota > Spirochaetia > Treponematales > Rectinemataceae > JAJXZP01. The sequence goes on from DATKVK010000088.1 coordinate 9,618, forward strand.
GCAGGAGGTGAAAGCCTATCCGTCCGAGCGAGCGCCCCATGGCCGAGGGATCGGCGGGAAGAAACGCCGCCAGGTAAAACGCGGCGAAGAGCAGAGCCGCTTCGAGCATCGGGTGCGAGGGCGCGCCCGCGGGGCGGATGTCGAGGAGGGGATGCCTGGGCGCGGGGCCTTGGGGCCCGCCCCTCTCCATCGGGTCGCCGCCGGAGCCCGTCGCGGGGCCGTCGCCTAGGTCGCCTTGTCCTGCCTGCACGGAGCCTCCTTTCCTATCCCGCCGCCCTTCGTCCCTGACCGGTGTTTTGACGCGGGGCACCGCTATAGTATACTAGAAGCGGGCCGCGCGGCGGCCCCACACTGGAGATCGGATGTGCGTTAGATGATCCTGCTCCTCTTCCTCGGCCTGCTCGTGCTCATCCTCCTGGCAGTGGTGCTCACCCTGTCCATGCGGGGGGCGAAGCGGTATTCGTGGATAGAGTTCTACCTCAAGGCCCGGGAGTCGGGGCTTTCGTTCCGGGAAGCCGGCTCCCTGCGCGAGGCCGCCGCTTTCGCCAATGTCGCCGACCCGACGAACATCCTGTGGTCGCCGCGGGACCTGGACAAGGCCATCGCGGCGCTTCTGGATCGGCTCGCCGCCGAGGGGAAGGATCGGAGCCGGGAGGGAGTCTCGCTCGTGGATCGGGTCTACGCCCTTCGGAAGAAGCTCGAGTTCGAGCAGCCGCGGCACAAATACGGCATCCGCTCCTCGAGGCACATATCGCAGGGGCAGCGGGTCCGCGTCCTCCTGCACGGCGTCGGCGTCTTCAACTCGACCGTGATCGACAATCACCAGCGCTACATCGTGCTCTCCTATCCGGCGGGCGGGCGGCTGCCCAAGAACTGGATCTGGAAGGGCAAGAAGGTCTCGATCTACTTCTGGCGCCGCGAGGACGCCGGCTACGTGTTCGACAGCTACGTGATGGACGATCTCAGGATCAGGAACGTGCCCGTGCTCCAGGTTTCCCATTCCGAGGCGCTCCTGCGAACGCAGAAGCGCAGCTCCGTCCGCGCGCGGTCGAGCATTTCGGCCTACCTCTACCTCCTGAAGCGCATCGAGGGAGCCTACGAGAAGCCCGAGCGGGTTCCGGGGCTGCGCTGCCTGATCCAGGACCTGTCCGAGGACGGCGCCTCGGCGGCCATCGGCGGCAAGGCCCTGAGCGGGCTCCACGTCAAGCTCCAGTTCGCGCTGGGAGAGCGCACCATCGTCATGAGCGGGACCGTGCGCAACGTGGACTACGACGCGGAGCGCAACCGCTCCGTGCTCCACATAGCCGCCGTGACGCCGAGTCCGAGGACGCGCAACGCCATACGCTCGTACGTGTACAATATCCGCGCCTCGAACGGAGAGCAGTCCGAGGGCGCTTCCGGGCGAGACGACGAAGAAATCGTCCGCGCCTCGTTTTCATGACCGCATCGCGGGCCGGGGCCGCCGCAGGCGCGGCCCCGACCCGCGATGCGGCCAAGCAAGGGGGACCGATGAAACGCTGTATCGCGGCCGCGATCCTGGCCGGAGCGATGGTGTCAGGGATGTTCGCGCAGGAGGAGAACTCGCTTCTTCTGGGCTACGAGCGCAACTTCGCCCGGTCGAGCCTCGTGACCAAGCTCGAGCTCCTGAAGGAAGTCTCGGCGAAGGACGACGCCTCGTTCGGACCGCTGTTCGACATGGCGCTCCGCTTCGCCATAGACAACGCCGCCCTGCTGGGGCCCGATCCCCAGCTCAAGGAGCTCGCCCTCCTTTCCTGCGTCGAGACCGGCAAGACCGACTACGCCAAGGCGAGCGACGATCTGTGGTCCCTGTTCCAGGCCATGAAGGACTCCGACGTGCGCGCGGCCGCGCTCCGGGCCCTCGGCCTCGTCGGAGCCGGGGACCAGCATGTCGCCGAGAACCTCAACTCCTTCCTGGCTTCGCAGAACAGCCTCTACCGCTCGGGGCTCCAGCCCGAGTATCCGGCCCTCGCGGCCTGCATCGAAGCGCTCGGCTCGATCGGGGACGGCTCCTCCTTCCCGGTGCTCTTTTCCGCCTATGTCACGGGCTATTCGCCCGAGCTGACCGCCGAGGCGGCCAAGGCCCTGGGCTCCATCAAGGGCGACTATCTCGGCTATCTCCTGCGCGTCATCGCCCAGAATCCGCCGCTGGAGAAGGCGGCCGCCTTCTCCGCGGGGATGGCCAATGCCTCGTTCGGCGACAACGACCGAGGCGCGATAGCCGAAGCCTCCCTCTCGGCCGCCCTGGACGCGACCGCCTCCTCGCCCGTGGAGCTCCAGGCCCTGCGCGAGCTCAGGCTCGCCTCCGTCAAGGAGATCAAGCTCCTCAAGTGGCAGCGCGCCTCGCCCCTGGTCATCCGGCACTTCAATCTTCTCCAGGCCGACTACGCCAAGGGCCTGGCCGCCAAGGGCGATTTCATCGACGCGATTTCCTGTCTCGGCTCGATGGGCTCCACCGAGGCGGCGCAGACCCTCGCGCTCTATCTGCAGATCCTGAACGCGCAGACCGAGCAGGGGGCCCCCTACGACGAGGACATACTGCTCGCCGTCATTTCCTCGCTCGGGCAGCTGGGCGACAAAGTCGCCTTCGACTATCTCCTGCAGATCAGCTATCTCCAGTATTCGGATACGATCAAGCGCGCCGCTCGGGAAGCCCTTTTGAAGCTGAAGTGGTAGGGCGTCCGGGTCGGAGCGCCCGGCCTGCCCGCCCCCGTCTCCGGGCTTGAATCGCGGGAGCCGCCGAGGCGCGTAGCACTCCGTGCGGCTCGAACCTGCGATACCCGAGCGGCGAGTCGAGGCCGCTCCCGCTTTCTCCGAATTTTTTCCTCGGACGGCGGTGGTCGCCGCGGCAGGCCTCGGCCTGGGGTTCTATCCCGCGGCCCTGCCCCTCGTGCCGGTGCTCGCCGCGGCCATGGCCGCGGCGGCCTTCGGCGCCGCCCTGCGGGGACTGCGCTCTCCGGGGCCGAGGAAGTACGGGACGGCTGCCCTGGTCTTCGGCGCGGCTCTTCTGGCCGGGGCCGTCCTGGCCCACGACGCGGCTTCGGCATCCCGCCCCCTAGCCGGCTGCCGGAGCCCCGCGGCGCCGGGCGGCCGGGCTCTCCGAAGCCCCGCGGCGCCGGCGCCGGGGTTGCGGCCGGCGCCGGGAAACGCGGCCCGGCCGCCGAGCGATGCGGCGGAGGGGCGGCTGCGTCTGGTCGCCTTCACGGGACGGCTCCGAAAGGATTCGGCCGTCACGCGGGGCGGCTCGACCGCCTACAGCCTCGAGGTCGAGCGCGCCCTCATGGCGGCTCCGGGCATATCCGGCCAGCTCGGCTCCTGCGGGCATGGGGCGGGAGGCCTGGCGCGGCTCGACGTCCTGGTCCGAGGCGGGCCGCTTCTGGACGCCGGCACGCGCATCGAGCTGCGCGGAGCTCCCCGGGCGGGCGAGGCGCTCGCCTTCGTCCAGCCGCGGGATATCGCGGTCGTGGACCGCGGGACTCCGCTCGAGCGCCTGCGGAGCTGCCTGCGCGAGGGCCTGCGCTCGGCGCTTTTCCGCATCGGGGAGCGATCCTCGGGGCTCCTGCTCGCCCTCATCCTCGGCGCCCAGGACAGCCTGGAGCGCGAGGATGTGGAGGCCTTCAGGGCCGCCGGCTGCACGCACATTCTCGCGCTCTCGGGCGAGCACCTCTCGGTCCTGGCCGTGCTCGCCCTTCTCGCGCTGAAGCCGCTCTTCGGCCCGCTGTACGCCAGGCTCGGAGCGGCGCTGCTCGCCACGCTCTTCGTCTGGACCGCGGGACCGGCCCCTTCGCTCGTCCGGGCAGTGCTCATGGTGTGGCTTTCGGCCGCCGCTCTCCTCCTCGATAGGCCGCAACCCTGGCTCGCCATCCTCTGCCTCAGTTTCCTGCTCACCCTGCCCGCGGACCCCGAGGCCGCCCGGAGCCTTTCCTTCGTCCTGTCCTATCTGGCGGTCTGGGGGCTGGCCGTCCTGGCGCCTCGCTTCGAGTTCGTCCTGCGGAGCCGGATACCGCCGCCCCTTGCCGCCGCGCTCGCCGCCTCCCTGGCGGCCCAGGCCGCCACCGCGCCGGTCCTCCTCGGCACATTCGGAACCTTCGCCCCGATCGGCGCCTTCGCGTCGATCGCCGCGGCCCCCCTCGTGACGGCCTTCATGTGGTGGGGCATCGCCGCCGCGAGCCTCTGTTCGATCCTGCCCCCTCTGGCGCCCTTCGCGGTGCCGGTCTCCGATCTGTTCTACCTCGTTCTGACGGGAATCATGAAGGCGGCCGCGGCCGTCCCTTCCTTGACGGCGCAGGGTTCGGGGCTCCGGGGCGCGGCGATCGGCGCCGTAGCCGCCCTCACCGCCTTCGTGTATGCTTGGCCCGATGTCAGCTACCGCCTCTGGCTCCGCTTCGGCGACCCCCGACTACGACGCGCCCTCTTCGCTCAAGGCTCTGCTCGAGAGCGAGGGCCTCGCCATGTCCAAGCGCCTGGGCCAGAATTTCCTGATCAATAGGAGCGCCCGCGAGAGGCTCCTCGCGGAGCTCGGGGCCCGGCCGGGCGCCGCGGTCTGGGAGATCGGGCCGGGAATCGGCGCCATGACCGCCCTGGCCCTGGACGCCGGCCTCGACCTCACCGCCTTCGAGCTGGATCACGGCTTCGCCCGGCTCCTGCGGCGGGTGTTCGGCGAGCGCCCGTCCTTTAGTCTCGTCGAGGGCGATTTCCTGAAGACCTGGGCGGCGGCTCTGGCCGAGAAGGGAGCGCCCGAGCGTCTTTTCGGCAACCTGCCCTACAGCGCGGCCAACGCGATCGTCGCCACCCTGCTCGAGGACGGGCCGCCGGTTCCCCGGATGGTCTTCACCGTGCAGAAGGAAGCCGCCCTGCGCATGGCGGCCAAGCCGGGAACCAAGGACTATTCGGCCTTCTCGGTGCTCTGCACCTCAGCCTGCAAGGTCAGGCTCGCCTTCGACATAGGCGCCTCTTCCTTCTGGCCGGCCCCCCGCGTGACCAGCACGGTCGTCGTCCTGGTGCCGCGCGCGCAGCCGGTCGCGGGCGACGACAGGAAGGGCTTCTCGGCCTTCGTGCGCGCGGCCTTTTCTTCCCGGCGCAAGACCCTGCGCAATAACATGAAGGCCCTGCCCCCCGCGGCCGCCAAGGGCGAAGAGGCCCTGGATGAGACCCTCCTCGGCCTGGGCATCCGGGCCGACGTCCGGGCCGAGGCCCTGGGACCGGAAGAGCTCGCCGCGGTCTACGCCTCACTTGTCAACATGGGGCGCATCCCGTATCATTCGCCCGTATGACCGAAGTGCAGATAACGGCCGTCGACGAGGAACAGATCGACACCGTCCTCGCGAGCGACGTCGAGTTCGCCGGCGACATGAGCTTCAAGAAGCCCCTCATGATCAAGGGCCGCGTGAGCGGCATCATCCGCTCGGAGAGCGAGCTGCATATCGACGAGCACGCCGTGGTCGAGGCCGACATCACGGCGGTGGTCGTCTCGGTGAAGGGCAGCGTCAAGGGCAACATCGTCGCGAGCGAACGGATCGAGCTTTTCGCGACGGCCTCCGTCGACGGCGACGTCACCGCTCCGCAGGTCACGATGGAGACGGGATGCAGGCTCAACGGCGCGTGCCGCATGACCGCGTCGGATACCGATGCCGGCGCCTGATCGGGCGGCGGCCATGAAAAGCGCAAGATTTTTCGCGGTCCTCCTTCTTCTGACCGCGGCCGCGCTCTCGGCGGCGGCCGAGGCCAGGCCCGACGCGCTCAAGCTCTACCTCGCCGGGAAGTACGACGATGCGCGCCGGGTCTGCATCGACGAACTCGCGGCCGATCCCGGCAACATCGACTCGTACGTAGTCCTGTCGTGGAGCCTCCTCGCCATGCAGCGCTGGGCCGACGCCGAGAATTACGCCCTCAAGGGCTACGCCATCCGACGCGATCCGCGGCTCTCCGAATGCCTGGGCGAGTCGGCCTTCTATCTCGGCCGCAACGACGCCGCGCTCCGGGATTTCCAGAACTACGTGAGCGCGATCCCCGAAGGCGGCCGGGCCGGCAACGCCTACTATTTCATGGGCGAGATCTACCTGCGCCAGGCCAAGTACGACCACGCCGACATCGCGTTCAGCACCGCCCTCCAATACCTGCCCGACAATGCGCACTGGTGGGCCCGCCTGGGCTGGGCGCGCGAGAAGGGCGGCGACAGGCGCGGCGCCCGCGAGGCCTACCGCAAAGCCATCGAGCTCAATTCCAGTCTCCAGGACGCGACGAACGGCCTCAATCGCCTGTCCCAGGCCTCTCGCTGACGATGCGCCTCGGCGTCGCCTTCCAGACTCTCGGCTGCAAGCTCAACCAACTCGAGACCGACGCCCTCGTCGACTCTTTCAAGGAAGCGGGCGCCTCGATCGTTCCGTCGAGGCTCGCCGAGGGCGGCTCCGACATAGACCTGTTCGTGCTCAATACCTGCACCGTGACCGGCAAGGCCGAGCAGAAGGCCCGCCGCGCCGCCCGCGCCGTCCTGGCCAGGCGGCCCTACGCGGTCGTCATCGCGACGGGCTGCTACGCGCAGCTCGACCCGGGCGGCCTCGAAGCGCTCGGCGAGCGCATCGTCGCGGTGCCGGGGAACGACAAGGCCGCGATCCTGGGCCTGTCGCGCTGGCTCGCCGAGCGCTGGCAGGGGCACGGCGACCTGCTCGACGCCGTCCGCGAGTGGAAGGCCGAGCCGCGCTCGCCCGGCGAAGGCGCCGACCGCTTCGCGTTCAACCCCGAGTCTTTCGCCTTCCACTCCCGCCCTTCCCTCAAGGTGCAGGACGGCTGCGACAATCGCTGCAGCTACTGCCGCGTCTGCCTGGCGCGAGGCTCCTCGCGGAGTCTGCCGATCTCCGAGGCGGTGAGCCGCGCCCGCGGCCTCGAAGCTTCGCTGAGGGCTGAGGCGGTCCTCACCGGCGTGAACCTTTCGCAGTACCGCGACGGGAAGGCCGGCTTCCCCGGCCTGCTCGCCGCCCTGCTGGAGGGGACCGAGGCCATGGCCTTCCGGATTTCCTCCTACGAGCCCGACCGGGTCGACGAGGACTTCCTCTCGGTCTTCGCCCTCGACCGAGTGCGGCCGCACGCCCACCTGCCGGTGCAGTCGGGGGCCGATCCGGTGCTCGCGAAAATGGGCCGAGGCTACCGGCGCGACAAGGTGCTCGGGGCCGTCGAGGCCCTCCGGCGCGTCAAGGGCGACCTCTTCCTGGCGGCCGACATCATCGCGGGTTTTCCGGGCGAGACGGACGAAGACTTCGCCGCCACGCTCGATCTCTGCCGCAGGGCGGATTTCGCCTGGATCCATGCCTTTCCCTTTTCGCCCAGGCCGGGCACGCGCGCCTACGAGCTTAAGCCGCGCGTACCCGAACGCGTAGCCGGCGAGCGCGTGGCCGAGCTGGGAGAGCTGGCGCGCTCGGGCCGCAGGGCCTATGCCGAGCGCTGGACGGGCGCCGAGGTCGAGGCGGTGATCGAAAGCGGGGACTTCCAAGCCGACGAGGATGCGGGGGGCGCGGTCGCCGAGGAAGGACGGGGCTCGCGCTCGACGGGAGACGCCCCTGCCGCCTTTCGCATCGGAACCTCGGCGAACTACCTCAAGCTGCGCATCGAAGAGGTCCCGCCGAGCCTGCGTCCGGGCTGCGCCCTCCGTTGCCGCATCATCAGGGCTCTTCCCTTCGACGAAACGGGTTTCGACGCCCTGGCTCGGCTCGTCTAGCCGACCCGCAGGCGAGCCGTTCGGCACTTGAAAAATCTCCATTTTGCGCTATGGTGAAAGCCGTAGCCTTCGGTTTCTCTTTCGATATGCGGGCGCATCTCGAAGGAGCCCCGTTTCAGCGAAAAAAAAAGTGCAAGACTCGGGCGCATGCTCCGGCCTCCGGTATCGGCCAGGGCGGAAGCGCGGCATCGGTTAGGGGATATCGTGTGGATCGTGGAGGTGCCTTCATGTTGAGGTCGCCGGCCGGTGCAGCAGCCTTTGTTCTCGTCTCGGCCCTGCTCTTGGCTTCCTGCAATCAATTTTTCTCGGTCAATCTGTTTCAGCAGGCGGGGCTGGGCCAGCAGAGCACGCCGAGCGCCAGCGCGCTCGCCACCATGTCCGTGTCGGATCTGCAGAGCCTGGCCGAGTCGCCGAGTTTCTACACCGATCTGTCGAACGATGCGACCAAGAAGGGCGCGGTGTTCACGAACCTCCAGGGAGCGTATTCCAGTCCCTCCAATTCGGTGTCTACGATTCAATCCGCGGCGGCCCTGTATGCCGATGTCCAGCTCAACACGACCGACGGCGCGGCCATCGTCGCAGGCCTCGTGAGCGCGGCGGCCACGACGAATATCTCCGGCCTCGGGCAGTCGACTATCGTCTCGTTCATCAAGGCGACGCTGCCCGCCGACGTCCTGGCCGATTCGACGGGGACGAAGTTCGCGCAGGCCGTGGACGCCATCCTCGCGGCCAAGCCGGCCTACGACGCCATCGGCGCCACGATCCAGACGAGCGGCTGGACGGGCGGCACCTCGACCATAGGGGACGTCGCCCAGGGGGCGCTGCTCGCCTACGCGCTCGCCGGCACGGCGACAAGCAACGGACCGGCAGGCGGGCCGCCGAATGTGACTGATCTCTGGACCATGATCAACGGCACAGGAAGCGCCACGGTGACTTCCTTCACCACGCCGAACTCATCCAACCTGAGCGCCATCCTCACGGCCGCCCATTCGCCCTATACGTTCTGAGGAGCGCACCATGAAAAGCATGCTGTCGATTTTCGCCGTCCTCCTCGGATTGACCGCCTTCGGCTTGGCGCGGCTCGGGGCCCAGGCCTTTCCGGAAATCGCGCCCAAGGACGCCGCGAGCATGGCGCTGGGCGGAAGCTTCGTATCCCTGAGCTCGGGCTATTCCTCGTTCTACGGAAACCCCGCGGGCTTCGCGAGCGACCGGGGAGAGTTCACGATCTCCGACCTGAAGACCTGGGCCTACCTCAAGCCGACGTCATCGAATCTCGCGGCGGCCTCCTCGCTCCTGGGCGGAGGGGGGGACCTGGGCCAGACCATCTCGACGCTCAACGGCCTGCTCACCCAGAACGGCCTCGGCGGCGGCGCCTCCTTCGGTCTCGGCTACTCAGGCAAGGGCCTCGGCATCGGCATATACACCGTGAGCGACGAGGTGGCCTCGGGCGCGACGGCCTTCGGCGCGACCGTGCAAAGCTCGACCATAGTCAACGGCGTCATCGGCCTCGGAGCGCCCCTGCGGATAGGCGGCCTGCGCTTCGATATCGGCGGAGACGCGCGTCCCTACTATCGCATCGACTCGGTCCCGGGAGGCTGGAGCCTCCTCGACCTCGTCGGCAATTCCAACCTCATGAGCCAGAGCGTCTATGCGGGCTTCAACCTGGCCATGGACTTCGGCGTGTCGCTCAAGCTGAACACCCTGCGATTCGGGCTCGCCGTGCGGGACATCTCGCCGACCTTCCTCATGGGGAGCTACTCGCTCGGCGGATTGCTCCAGGATCTGGGGACCGGAGGGATCCCGACTCCCGGCCCCGGCGCGATCAGCGCCTACACCTATCCCTTCATCAGCCTCGGCATGGCCTGGAAGCCGAAGCTTCTGCCCCGCCTCGTCGATCCGGCCGTCTATTTCGAGGTGCAGGATCCAGTGGCTATCGCCGAAAACAAGGATTCCGTGTGGAACCTGTTCCACCTGGGCGCCGAGTTCAAGCTCTTCGACTTCCTGAGTCTCCGGGGAGGCATCAACCGGGGATGGCTTTCGGCCGGCTTCGGCTTGGATGTCTTCGTGCTCACCGTCGACGCCTCGGTCTTCACGGAGGAGCTCGGGAGGCATCCGGGCGACGATCCGCGCTCCGGGCTCGCGCTCCAGGTTGCGATTCGGCTCTGAAGGCTCGCGCGAACGGGGGCGCGCGCCGATAATCCTTAAGGAGGCTCTTCATGCGGATGCTCAGGTCCGCCTTCGCGGCCCTTTTCTTCGCGGCCCTGCTCCTCACCGGCTGCCAGCAGCTCTTCACCACCTCATTGGCGGCGGCCTTCGCGAGGAAATCGATCCCCATTCCCTCCAACCTCAGCAGCTCGCAGGCCGCTGACCTGGCCGCCCAGGCCAAGACCAATCAGGACACCCAGCTCGCCGCCGCCCTCGTCTCGAGTCTCAACACCGAAATAGCGAACACGACCGACCCGGCGACCCTGGCCTCGCTCAAGCAGTCCGCGGTGGAGGCCGCCGTGGTCGCCTCGGGCGCCGGCAGCGC
>DATKVK010000089.1:0-25301 GCA_035530095.1 Rectinemataceae bacterium
CTCCAGGTGATGTTTGCACAAAGGATTAGGGCAGAAGGGGGCGGTGGTCACGGGACCTCCTTAAGTCGCAAGGACTCAAGGAGGTCTACGCACCGTCCAGTCTAGTTTGATTCAGATATCCATAGTTTTCGTAACACTACCGAGGGCGTCAGCATATCAGCATGGCCGCAGCCCCGGTGAGCACCGGAAGGATGAGATTGTCCAAGTCTTTTGTGGGTGCCGCCTCGACTATCGTCGCGATTATGGCTATGGGAAAGGAGCGCAGGGGGCTGCCGGTCAGCGGCAGGGACGAGAGGAACACCGCGGCCATGCAGGTGAGGCTTCCCTCCAGCGACTTGCCGCCTGTCAAAGGGAGCCGGATCGTGCCGAAGGTCTTGCCGACGAGGCTGGAGAGACCATCGCCGAAGGCGAGAGCATAGACGGCGATCGACGCGGCCGGATTGGGGTAGAGGAGGAGGGCGAGAAGGGCCCCGAGGCCGAGGGTGACGGGACCGAGCACGAACTTGCCCGCATCCCTTTGGCGGGCGGCCATCGACGTGACCCGAGAGATGAGCGGCACCGAAACGCCCTGAATGCGAAGTGTCTCGCAGGCCGCGTAGAAGAGTATGCCGAGCACGAGCGCGAGGACTGTGTATTCCAGGCTTATGGCTGCAAGGCTCGGCACGAAGGCTATGAGGAGATGGAGGCCTTTTCTGAGAAATTCGATGCGGATTTCGTCGGTGATGGAACGACCGACTACAAACGTGCTTTCACGTCGCAAGGTCAGTGATTGGTCCATGTTTCACAATCCATAGGAATAGTAGTGCAATAATCGGGCCAAAAGCAAGGGATGGCGTTCGATTGACCAAATCGTTGCGGTATATGGCCGTACACGCTGGGGGCGCTCGCCCTGCACGCTACCTGTATGAAAAAATCTACGTGGGCCGCGGCCGCTTCTGGAAAAGGACCATTATTGACAGCCCTCTCGCCCGGTGATAGTATCCGCAATCGTTCGCTCTGCTCAGGCAGAAACCGATCGATGGGCGATTAACTCAGCGGGAGAGTGCTACCTTCACACGGTAGAAGTCACTGGTTCAAATCCAGTATCGCCCATCGATCGGCTTTTTTGTTTCCATTCGCTTTGGCGCCAACCACACAGTATCATTTAAATCGTAGCCGCGTTCCCGTACGGAACCGCGGAAGCGCCCTTCGCTTGTTTCGGCACGATAGATATGGGAGGCTTCGTCTCCATGAAGCTAGCCACGGCCGGGAGTTCCGCATGACGCGCGCGACGTATCGCCAACCCCTGACGTCACTGGCGCTCGTGGCGGTCGTTTCGGCTGCGCTCGTGGGACGGGCGTTCTGGAGCGCCGACTCCTTGCCCTGGACCTGGCTGAGCATAGCCCGATTTGTCCTCCCCGCCCTCCTGGCCGTGGGAGCCTGGCTCGTCTTCTTGGGGCGTATCAATCTACGAAAAGGGCGCTCGGCCCTGACCTTCCTCGCGAATCCGACCCTGCGCGGGGCTCTCATCCTGGCTTGGTCCACGGCGGCGGCCTTCGCCGACCTGGCTTCCGGGGAAGGGGCCTGGCTCTTCGTGTTCGGCGCCGTCGGCGCCGCGCTTCTCGCGTGGAAGGACAAGCGCTTCATCTATTTCGCCATTCTGCCCGCCGCCGTAGTCCTGGCGCTCGGGGCGGCCTTCTTGCGCAAAGGCCTGGATCTCGATGTCGAGGCCGCTATAGCGGCGGCGGCTGCGACCGGCATAGTCGTGGCCATGACCATCCGGCACACGATGACGCCGGGCGAGGAGCGCCTGCTCTACCTGGAGCGCGAGAACAAGGAACTCTGGTCCCTGTCGTACCACGATGGCCTCACCGGGCTCTACAACCGCCGCTACGCGCAGGAGACGGGGCAGAAGCTCTTCAACCGGGCTATCCGCTACCACGAGCAGTTCCACGCCCTCATGATAGACATCGACCACTTCAAGAAGGTCAACGACACGGTCGGTCACGCGGCCGGCGACGAGGTGCTCCGCGAGATCGCCGTGATTCTCCAGGGCTGCGTGCGCGCGAGCGATTTCGTCGTCCGCTACGGCGGGGAGGAATTCGTCCTGTACCTGGTCCAGGCCGATCCCGAGCTCGTGCAGAATATAGCCAACCGCATCCGCGACGAGGTGGCTTCCCACAAGTTCGCCATGGTTCCCTGGCAGGTGACGATCAGCATCGGGGTGGCGAGCATCCAGGTCAAGGACAAGCTCGAGGACCTCTTGGATCGGGCGGACAAGTATCTCTACATTTCGAAGATGTCGGGGCGCAACCGCGTGAGCGGCTTCTAGGCTGCTATCTCCCCGTCGATGCCTGCGCCTGGGCTGCCTTCACCGCCTGTTCGAAGGCCAGCTGCGCGAGGCCGGTCCTCGGGAAGGCCAAGGACGGCTCGATCTGCGTATAGATGAGCGGCGCGGTCTCGGTCCGGCCCCAGATCGCCTGCGCGAGGTTCTGCGACGCGAGGTCCTGGGGCTCGGCCAGCCAGACGCCCGAGCCGACCAGTTCGTCGTGGAGCCGGGCCGAGGCGGCGATGTCGGTGGCGCCCTCGGCCCGGCGCTTGGGGTCGCCCACGAGGGCGGCGGCGCGCAGGAGCGAGGCGCCGAGATTGTTGTCGGCCTTCATGAGCAGCTCGAGTATCTCGGCCTGCGAGGCCCGCCTGCCGGGCTGGGGCAGGTCCATCTGGGCGTACAGCGCGGTCATGGCGGCCACGACACGCCGGAAATAGCCGTCGGCCGAGAGATAATCCCCTCGCTCGTACAGGGCGTCGCCGAAGGCGAAGTCGAGGTAGGGACTCTCGTTCCCGCCCTGGCCTGCGCGGTAGAACTGGTCGAGCGAATCGGCGAATCGGCCCTTCTGGTAGAGGATGTACCCACGCCTGTAGCGCGTGTCCGGAGTGTCGTAGAGCGATTCGGCCGCCCGCTCGAGGAAGGTCAGGGCCGAGTCCAGATCGTTGCGCTGCCAGAAGGCCACCTCCGCGAGGCCCGCGTAGGCTTCTCCGAAACGCGCCTCTTTCTTGACCTTGCGCAGCTCGAGTCCCTGCTGGTACTGCGCGGCGGCTTCGGTGAAGTCCTGTTCGGCGCCTATCCATTCCCGCTCGCCGACGCGGAACTCGCCGCGCCAGATGAGGCTCTGGATGTACATGGCGGTGCGGCGGGGGCTTAGGCTGCGCCGGGCCGCGAAGGTCTTCACGGCGTTGTCGAGGGCGATTTTCTCCTCGTCGGGCATGTCCGTCCGCCGGAAATAGCGCACGAGCTCGTAGTGAGCCTCGGGGAGGGAAGGGTCCTTCTTCGCTGCGGACATGAGCATGACGCGCACGTCGTCCATGAGCTTGCGGTCCATGAGATAGCCGCCCAGCTCCGCGCGCGCCAGGGCCGAGAGCGGATCCCTCCGCTCGCCGAGGAAGTGCTTTTTGAGGGCGAGGATGTCCGCGAGGTTGTCGCGCGGCGCTCCGCCGGGGCCTTGGCTGCCGTCCGAGCGGATGAAGTAGATGAGCATGCGCTCGAGATAGAGGTCCTTGAACCCGTAGTGATCGATGAGGGTGGCGTAGGCCCTGCGGGCGTCTTCGAACTTCGCGCTGTCCTCGTCGGCCCAGTCGAGGTAGATGTCGCCCAGGAGGAGGAGCCCCGCCTGGTTGAAATAATCCCACGACAGGAGGCCGGTCTTGCCGAGCTGCCCTTCGGTGGGCGCCTCGCGGTACAGGGGTTGGGACACTCCCACGAGCACCTGCACCGCCTCCTCGTACTTCATCTGCTCCTGCTCGAGCCGGGCCCAGTCCAGGATGGCCTTTCGCTCATGCGGATGCCGCGCGACGAGCGAGGCGTATTTCTTCTCGGCCAGGAGGTACTGGCGCTTGTCGGCGTAGGCCTCGGCGTAGCGGTAGTACCAGGCGATGAACTCCCGCATGGAGGTGGCCCGGGCGAAGTCCTCCTCGGCCTCGGGGAAGCGGTTTTCGGCAATGCGATGATAGCCGGAGCGGTAGAGCGCGTCGGCCGCCAGGGGCGTGTAGACGAATCGCCAGCCGAGCCAGCCGAGGACGAAGACGCCCAGGGCGGCGAGGAAGCCCGTACGGAGGGCGGGCAGGACCGTGTGGACCAAGGCGTAGCGGAAGCTGCGCTTTTCGGCTTCGACCGCCGCTCCGGTCTTCTTCTCGTAGCCTTGCGGGATCGGGATCCTGCGCTTGATGATCCTGCCCGCGATGAGGGCCGCGTCCTCGGCCGAGGCGTCGTCGACCATGGCCCAGATGAGTTTCGCCTGCTGGGCCTCGCTGCCCTTGCCGTTGGCCAGGATGTCTTCGATGGCCACCCGCAGATTGAGGGGGTAGGAGAGGAGCGCATCCTGGAGCCGGTCCACCTGCTCCTCGCTGAGCGACACCGGCTTCGTCTTCTCGTCGGGGGCTTGGGGAGTCGGCCGCGGCGGGCTCGGCCGCGGGGGCTTGGGGCGCGGCGGGGCGGTTTCGGCGCCGAAGCCCGACCATTCCTGATCGAGCGCGAAGGTCTCGCCCAGGGGCGGTTCCGCGCCGAGAGCGGCTATCTCCTTGTCGAGATCGGCGCCCAGTCCGGGCTCTGCAGTCTCTCCGAAGGTGAAATTGTCGAAGTCGTCGCCTGATCCCGTCGCGCCGAATCCCGCCTCGGGAGCTTCCCCGAAGGAAAAGCTCTCCTCCGCTTCGACCCCGCCTGCCTCCGGAGCCGAGGGCGTTTCTTCGGCAAGGGGGGCTTCCGAGGGAGCGCCTCCGGCTCGCTCGCCCATCGCCGGAATCGCGAACTCCTCCTCGGCCGGCTCGGCGCCGCCCGAGGTCTCGGTCCCGAAGTCGAAGTCTCCGAGGTCCGGAATCTCGAACTCTTCGAGTCCCGCGCCGGCCCCCTCGCTCTGCAGCGGAGCCTCGGGCGCCCCGCTTTCGGGGGTCTCGAAGCCCGCAGCTTCATCGTTCTCCGGCGCCGCGCCCGCCGCCGGCGGAAAGGCTTCGAGGGGCTCGGCCTCCTCCGGAATCGTGAATTCGCCGAGGTCGAACTCTTCCTCTTCTGGAAGCGCGCCGCTCCGGGCCGCCTCGGGCGGGACTGCCTCGGACGGGGCTGCCTCGGACGGGGCCGCCTCGGACGGGGCGGGGGAGGGCGGCTCCTCGCCGAAAGCCGGCTCCTCGGCCATGGCGGCCGCGAATTCCCCGAGGTCGAAGCCGCCTTCTTCGGCCGGGACCTCGGCCTCCTCCTGCGGCGCCGCTTCGAGCTCCTCAGCTTCGGGCGGCTCCTCCAACTCTTCGAGTAGCTCGCTGAAGTCCTCGGTCCCTTCCTCGACGGCGCCTGCCTCGAGGAGAGCCTCAGCCTCCTCGCCGAGGGGGAGGTTTTCGAGGAGGGCGGCGAAGTCGGGGGGAGCCTCTTCGGGCTGGGGACGCTCGCCGGGGCGGGGACGTTCGGGAGGGCGGGGGGGGGCCGCGCGGGGCCGTGCCTCGGGCAGGGCGGCAGAAAGCTCGGCCGAGCCCTGGGGCGGCGGCACGTCTTCGGCCGTCTCGCCCCAGCGGGCGAGGGTTTCGGCCTCGCGCGAGAGGGCGGCGAGATCCTTTTTGAAGCGTTCTATGTCCTGAAGCCGCGGCATGGGTTTCCTACCCTATATTAACGGACGATCCGCTCGTTTGTGAAGGAAAACCGCTTGAGCTTCCCGGCCTGGCGCGCCGATAGTATCGATACGACCATGAAACGTCTCCTCGTGTCCCTCGCGCTAGCCCTGGCTGCCTGGACCGCGGCGCTCGCCGCCGAGACTTCCGGCATTCTCGTCACGCGCGGTCCCGACGCCGCGAATCCGCTGCCCCTGCATCTCCTGCTCTCCGGCATGACCGCCGCCGAGCCGCCGCAGGTCTTCGAGGACCGGCTCGTCCTCTCCGCGACAGGCCCGTACCGCTTCGTCGGCGCGGCCTTCGCCCATGAGGGCTTCGCCGTCATCCATCCCTTCGCCCGCAACCGCCAGGGCGTTTTCGTCCTGGCCTACCCCATTCCGCTCAAGCGGAAAGAACCCCTCGTCTACCGCCTCGTCATCGACGGCGTGTGGACCTCCGATCCCAGCGACCCCGATCGGACGAGCGACCCGAGCACCGGCGTCGAACTCTCGGTCGCCCAGGTGCCCTACATCAGCGACTTGCATCTCGGGCTGTACAAGATCCTCGGCCCGGACCGGCGCACCGCCCATTTCGTGTTCCAGGGCCGGCCCGGAGAGCTCGTCACCGTCTGCGGCGACTTCAACGACTGGGATCCCTTCATGTACGAGATGACCGAGACGCGTCCGGGCCGCTACGAACTCGCCCTGCCATTGACGCCGGGACGGCACTACTACGATTTCGTCTATCGCGGCGATTTCGTCCCCGATCCGCTGAACGGGACGAAGGCGGCCACCGGCGAGGGCAGGGTGGTGTCGGTGCTCACGGTGCCGCCGCCGGACTGAGCGTCCCCGACCGAAGCTCCTCCAGGACATTCTCCGCGGCGCGGCGCCGCAGCTCCGCGATCGACTCGCGCGAGGCGTAGGCCGAGTGGTCGCTCAGGACGACGTTCCTGAGCGAGCGCAGCCGCGAGCCCGCGGGCAGGGGCTCCACCGAGAAGACGTCGAGTCCGGCTCCGCCGAGCGCGCCTTCGGCCAGCGCCGAAGCGAGCGCCTCCTCGTCGACGAGGGCCCCGCGCGAGACATTCACGATCACCGCGTCGCGTTTCATGGCCGCCAGCTGCGGGGCGCCGAGGATGCCGCGCGTCTCGGCCTTGAGCGGAAGATGCAGCGAAATCCAGTCGGCCGCCGCGAGGAGCTCGTCGAAGCCCGCGGGGCGCACGGCCGTGCCGCAGGCCTCGCTCGCGGCTCCGAGCGCCTCGGCGATGCGCCCGGACGAGATGTGGGGACTCCAGACGAGGATCTCGCGGAAGCCGAGGCCGAGAGCGGCCCGCGCGAAGCTGCGAGCCGTGCCGCCGAAGCCCAGGATGCCGAGCGTCGTGCCGCGGACACGGCGGCCGAAGGGGCGGAGGTCCCAAAGCCGCTCGCGCACGCCGCGGTCGCGCAGGGCGAGGCCGCGCGCGCAGGAAAGGAGCAGGGCCAGCGCGTGCTCGGCCACCTCGGCGTCGCAGTAGCCTTGGACGCCGCGCACCGCGATGCCCCGCCTGCGCGCGGCCTCCACGTCGATGTTGTCGAGCCCGGTGCCGTAGCGCGAGATCACGCGGCAGCGGCCGAGCGCCTCGATGGCCGAGGCGTCCACCGGCGCGAGATTGACGAGGAGAGCGTCGGCCTCGGCCCCGGCGGCCGCGACGTCGGCCGAGCTTCGGCACTTCGCGACGAGCAGCTCGACGCCGGCCGGCTCGAGCACCGCGCGCTCGAGGTCCGTGTCGCCGAAGCGGTCGTCCGTGACGACGACCAGGGTCCGGCGCCCCGCCGTCCCGGTCATGAGCGGCGCGCGAGAATGCCGTCGAGGAAGGAATGGCTCGAGGCCAGGGAGTGGAACACGGCGTGCGTGTCCTTCATCCCCATCGAGATGGTCTCCAGCGAGCCGAGCCCCTCGGTGAGCGCCAGGCTCTCTTCCTTGATCGACCCGGAGATCTGGGAGAGGAACTGTCCCGCCTTCTCGATGCTCTGGGCGTTCTCCTGGAAGTTGGCGAGCACCTCGGCGAAGGAGACGCGGAAGCGCTCGAGCAGCTCGAGGAAGCCGCGCATGCGCTCGTCGATGGCCTTGACGGAGCTCTTGAACTCCCCGATCGTCGACTCGATCTGCTTGGCGAAATCGTCGGTCTGCCCGGCCAGGGTGCGCACCTCGTTGGCGATGATGCGGAAGCCCTTGCCCACCGAGCCGGCGCGCGCCGCCTCGATCGAGGCGTTGATGGCCAGGATGTTCGTGCGGTCCGACACGTCGCGGATCGAGCCGGTGACCTCGGCGATCCTGGAGGTCTTGTCCTGCAGCTCCCTGAAGAGCCCGCCGATGCGGCGCGCGTCCTCGGCGGCCTGCTCGACCTCCTCCATCCGCTTGCCGACGCCCGAGTCCATGCTCGTGTTCTTGACGAGGATCTCGGTCATCTGCGAGTCGATGCTGTCGGCGTTGGCCGAAGTGCTCTGGCTCGTGGCGCGGATTTCCTCGAAGGCCGCCACGATCGAGTCGAGCGAAGCCTCGATGCCGCCGATGGAGGACTCGAGCAGCTCGAGCGAGCGGTTCGTGACCGTCGAGAGCACCACGGACTTGTTGTAGCCGACGGTGAAGCGCTCGATCGCGATCCGGTAGTTGTCGATGACGTTTTCATCTGCCATGTCGCGCCTCAAACCTTGTAGGTTTCGTCGAGGAGATCCGTGCCGCATCTCAGCGCGGAGAACCAGGCCAGGAAGTCGGTCACGGCCTTGCCGCGGTAGACGCCGCCGTGCTGGGGGGCGATCATGTCCGGGGCCAGGGCCGAGACGAGCTCGGACCAGCGGCGGGCCGGCGCGTTGCCCGCCATCACCCGCTTGTGGAAGCCCTCGATGTGCGGCCGGGCAGCGGCGAAGTCGTCGATGAAGAGCGTCTCGGCTCCGTCGGGGAAGATGGCCGCCCCGATGTCGCCCGAGAAGAGGATCCTGGAGCGCTCGTCGTAGAGCGACCAGGCCCCGGGCGAGTGGAGGAAGTGGCTGGGCACGAAGCTGAGCTTCGCGCCGGACGAAAGGGCGATGCCGCGCGGGAAGTCCTCGATGGCGGCCACGCGCGAGGCCTCGACGATGCCGAAGTGCGGCAGGAAGCGGTGCCAGAGCGAGGCGATGTAGATCTTGGCCGGGGTGACGCCGAGCCAGAGGGCGATGCCCGAGGAGACGTCGGGATCCTGGTGCGAGAAGAAGATGCCCTCGATCCGGTCGATGGAGATATAGCGGCTGACCGTGGCCACGACGCGCGAGAAGAGGTGCACCCCGCCCGGGTCGAGGAGCCAGCCCTTGTTGCCGTCGACGATGAGGTACTGCATGGTCTGGACCACGCCCTTGCGGTAATCCGCGTCCGCGCCGAGCCAGATGAACTTGTGAGTGCCGTCGTCGAACAGGACGCGGCCGTTGACATCGTTGCGATCTATCATGCTGACCTCCCTGAGAATCCGCCCCGTCAGGTACTATTGTCGACTCCGCGGAGCGGAAGCTATAGTCGCCCGAGGAGGCGCCCATGCACAGTATAGGCGATCGGTGGCGGGACGCGGAAGGCCGGCGCGTCGTGCTTCGCGGCATGAACCTCGGCGGCGACTCGAAGGTGCCGGTGCGCCCCGATGGCTCCACCCACCTGCGCGAGGGCTTCTACCTGCGGCGGGGCGTTTCCTTCGTGGGCAGACCCTTCCCCCTGGAAGAGGCCGACGAGCATTTCGGCCGCCTCAGGCGCTGGGGCATGAACTTCCTGCGCCTGCTCGTGACCTGGGAGGCGATCGAGCACGACGGCCCCGGCGTCTACGACGAGGAGTATCTCGACTACCTCGAAGCCCTGGTCGCCAAGGCCGGCGAGCACGGGCTCGCGCTCTTCATAGATCCTCACCAGGACGTATGGAGCCGCTGGACGGGAGGGGACGGGGCTCCCATCTGGACCCTGGAGGCCGCGGGCTTCGAGCCCGAAAGAATCCACGTCTCCGGGGCGGCCATCGTGCACCAGGAGCAGGGCGATCCATTCCCGCGGATGATCTGGGACGCCAACTACAACCGCCTGGGCTGCGCCACCATGTTCACCCTCTTCTACGGGGGCGATGCCTTCGCCCCGGGCATCCTGGGGCCGGACGGTTCCTCGCTGCAGAGTTTCCTGCAGGAGCGGTTCATAGCCGCGATGGAGCGCGTCGCGTCGCGTCTGGCCCGCTTCGACCACGTCCTCGGCTTCGACAGCCTCAACGAACCCTCGGCCGGCTTCATCGGCCTCGGCGACCTCTCGCGCCTGGAGCGCGCGATCAGCAAGGTGGGCCCCATGCCGAGCCCCTGGCAGGCCATGCTCGCCGGCTCGGGCTTCCCCGTCGAGGTGGACTTCTACGGCATCAAGGGGCTGGGCCAGGGGGTGGTGGGCAGGAGGCTTCTGGGGAGCCGGGGCGTCAGGGCCTGGAAGGAGGGCAGCGACTGCCTGTGGCTGCGCGCGGGCGTCTGGGGCATGGCCGAGGGGAGGCCTCGCCTGCTCGAGCCTCGCCATTTCGCCGAAGTCGAGGGCCGAGCCGTGGATTTTTCGCGCGACTTCCTCGTGCCCTTCGCCAAGCGCCTCATCGGACGCCTGCGCTCGGTCTCGGAGCGCGGCCGGCGCTTCGCCCTCTTCGTCGAAGGCGTGCCCGAGGGGGGCCGCCCCGCCTGGAAGCCCGCGCCCGACGAACTGCCCGTGGTCAACGCCACCCACTGGTACGACGGCCTCACCCTATTCTCGAAAATCTGGACGGGCTTCCTCGCCTACGACACCGAGACCGAAAGCGTCCATCTGGGGCGCCGTCGGGCGCGGCGGCACTTCGCGGCGGCCCTGCGGCGCATCCGCGACCACGCCCGCGACGAGATGGGCGGCATACCGACTCTTCTCGGGGAGTTCGGCCTTCCCTTCGACCTCAACTGGCGCCGGGCCTACCGCGGCAAGGGCGACTACCGGGTGCACGAGCGCGCGCTTACGGCCTACTACGACGCGGTCGACGCCAACCTCCTGGATACCGCGCTCTGGAACTACAGCGCGGGCAACACGCACGAGCGGGGCGACCTGTGGAACGGCGAGGACCTTTCGGTCTTCTGCCGCGACGAAGCCCGCTCCGGGAGGACCGAGACGGGCGATCCGCGGGACTCGGGCGGCAGGGCGCTGCGCGGCTTCGTGCGGCCCTACGCGCGCGCCACCGCCGGGGACCTGCTCGAGATGGGCTTCGACTTCGCGAAGGGCGACTTCCGCCTGCGCTACGTTCCCGATCGCGCCGTAGCGGCGCCCACCGAGATCTTCGTGCCGGCGATCCAGTATCCGCACGGCTTCCGCGTCGAGGTCCGGGGCGGCCACATCGACTTCAGCGGCAAGGAATCGCTCGTCCTCGTCCGCTCCGACGCGGATGCGGCCGAAGTCAGCGTTCGCATAACGCGCTCCTGACATGGCGGCGCGAGCTCCCGCTCTCCGAGGCGCCGGGTTCCGCGCCGCGTCCGCGCTCGCCGCGGCGCTGTTCGCCGCCCTGCTCGCGGCCTCCTGCGCGAGCCTGCCGCGGGCGGGCACGGCCGTCCTGCCGCCCGAAGGATCCGCGCCTTCGTGGCAGTCCCTGGCGCGGGGCCTGGATTACGCCGCCCTCGACCTCGCCGACCCGCCGCTGCGGCTGCGCGCCCTCCGCATCGACCTCGCCGCGCCCGGCCTTCAGGTGCTCGTCACGCCCTCTGCGGGGCGGCCCGGCCTGACGGCCGGGCGCAGGGTGAGCGACTTCGCTTCGGCCTTCGGATGCGTCGCAGCGGTGAACGGCGGCCCCTTCTCCTATTCGTCCGCGGCGGGACTCTTCGCTCCGAGGGGCCTGTCGGTCTCCGAGGGCCGGCTCGTCTCGCCTCCCGACCCGCGCTACGCGGCCCTCGTGTTCCCCGTCTCGGGCGGGGCCCGGGTCGTCCGCCAGTCCGGCCTTCCCGATCTCGGAACGCTGCGCGACGCGGTGGGCGGCTTTTTCATCGTCCTGGAATCAGGGGAACTCGTCGGCAGGGATTCGAGACGGGCCCCGCGCACCGCCGCCGGCGTCTCCCCCGACGGCCGGACGCTCTACCTGCTCGTGGCCGACGGCAGGCAAAGGCTGAGCGTCGGCCTCACCGAGCGGGAGACCGGGGCCTGGCTGGCTTGGCTCGGCGCCTCGGAGGGCCTGGAGCTCGACGGGGGCGGCTCCTCGGCGATGGCGCTCCGCTCGGGAGGCAGGATAAAGCTAGCGAACGTCCCGATCAATTGCGGCGTGCCGGGCTGGGAGCGCGTCGTGGGGAATTGCCTGGGCTTCCGGGCGTTGGACTGACGGTAGTGTTCCGAAGCTTTGTGACGACCTCATCTATTGCGGCGGCTTCGACCGAAGAGGCACCCCAAGCTACAATATAGGACACTATCACAAAGATTCGTAACACTACTCACGAGCGCGGCCCGGCTAGACTCCCTGGAAGAGCAGCCAGCTCGACACGATATGCACCGTCGACCAGAGGCCCGCGGCGTCCCCCGCGGCGAGCACGACCATGGCGGCGGCGAGGACCACGCGCGGCGGCGAGAGTATCTTCCCGCGCCGAAGCAGGGGCAGGGCCAGGATCAGCGCGGCCAGGATGATCCACAGCAAGGCGCCCGCCGCGCGGGTTTGTCCGGGCGCCCTGATGGCGAACTCCTTGAGCGCCAGTCCTGCCTGGGGCGCGAGCGAGCTCACCCTGCCGAGCTGGCCGAGGGCCATGCCTGCGCCGAGCGCGATGAGCAGCGCTCCCGAGACGATCTTCACGCCGAGGGCGTGCCGCTTGAACCAGTCCATCGGCCGGCGCATCCGGTCGAAGAAGAGCCCGGCGGCGAGGAAGGGCAGGGCGAGCCCGGCCGAATAGGCGGCGAGGAGGAGGGCCGATCGCGCCGTGTTGCCCTCGCGCGCGGCGTACAAGAGGATCGAGGCGAGTATGGGACCTATGCAGGGCGACCAGCCCGCGGCGAAGGCCAGGCCCAGGGCGAAGGCGCCGAGGTAGCCGCGCGGAGCTTTCGCGGCGTGGACGCGCGCCTCCATATTGAGCACCTTGATGAAATCGAAGATCAGGTTGAGTCCGAGGACGACGATGAGGGCGCCCGCGACGAGCGTGATGGTCCGCGAGAGCCCGCCGAGCATGATCGAGGCCCCCGAGAAGATGATGCCCAGGACGGCGAACACGAGGGTGAAGCCGAGCACGAACACCAAGGTCCTCGCCAGGATGCGAAACCGCCCCGCTCCGGTGCGGATGTCGGCGAGGGCGTAGCCCGAGATGAAGGACAGGTAGCCGGGAATGAGCGGCAGGATGCAGGGCGAGAGGAAGCTGAGGAGCCCGGCCGCCGCCGCCGTGAGGAGGCCGACCTCCCTCATTTAGCGGCGAGCTCGGCGAAGATCGAGGCGGCCTCGGCTCCGTCGTAGGGCGCTCCGCCGATGATGCCGGCAATGGCCTGGCCGTTCTTGTCGAGCACGTAGGTGGTCGGAATGGACCTGGCTCCGAACTCGGTGCCGAGAGTGCCCTCCGGATCGACGAAGATCGGGTAGGTATAGCCCTTTCTCGCTATGAAATCCTTGACCGTGCCGGGCTGCTCGCCCACGGACACGCCCATCACGGTGAATTTGGCGGTCTTGGTCTTTTTCCACAAGGCCTCTATGGCCGGCATCTCATGCTGGCAGGGCGGGCACCAGGTGGCCCAGAAGTTGAGAAGGACGATCTTTCCCTTCTGCTGGCTCAAGTTGACCGAGCCGCCCGAGAGGGACTCGGCGGAGAAGTCGGGCACGGGCACCGGCTTCGGGAAGACCGTGAAGCCGAGACTTTCGAGTCTGGCTGCATACCAGGGCTTGGCTCCGGCCGACGCGGCCGTCTGGGCGAAGAGGCTCGAGCCCAGGGAAGCGAGCGCGAACGCCGCGAGCAAGGCGAAAATGGTTCTTCTCTGTCTGAGCATGTGGTACCTCGTCCCGGAAGATATATCTGGAAAATACTATATTCTTCAGCTCCCTTCAAGCCTGCGCCCCGCTGGCCCCGGTGGCGCCCGTCAGGGTATATTGAAACCACATTTTCATGGAGCGAGCGTTTCGCTCGGGTGATCGACGAAGGAGCCATAATGAGCATGAGAAGTCTTATCGCGCGGCCGGAGCGCCGGTTCGGCGAGGAAGAGGAAGAGGAGCAGAAGAAGGAAGGCCGCCGTCCCGAGGACGCCCTCGCCGAGCGCTTTCTCAAGACGCGCACCATCCTCCTCACGGGCGAGATCGACAAGGATCAGGGCGAGCGGCTCATCCGCCAGCTTCTCCTTCTCGAGAGCCTCTCCTCGGATCCCATCACGATCCTCATCGACAGCCCGGGCGGCGACGTGGACGCGGGCTTCGCCATCTTCGACATGATCCGCTTCGTCAAGGCGCCGGTGCGCATCGTGGGCATGGGGCTCGTCGCGAGCGCGGCCGCCCTGGTCCTCCTCGCCGTGCCTAAGGAGTCGCGCCTGGGCCTGCCCAACTCGCACTACCTCATCCACCAGCCTCTGTCGGGCATCCGGGGGGTCGCGACCGAGATCGAGATCCACGCCCGCGAGCTCGAGAAGACGCGGGAGCGCATCAACAAGATCATCGCCGAGGAGACCGGCCAGACGCTGGAGCGCATCCAGAAGGACACCGATCGCGACTACTGGATGAGCGCCGAGGAGGCCGCGGGCTACGGGCTCATCTCCCGGGTCGGCGCCACGCGGGACGCGCTCGGGCTATGATACTCCAGGCGATCGAGACCGCCCTGGGCGGCTGCTTCGAGCGCTTGAGCGACGAGGCCGCCGGAGGCAGGGAACTCTACCGCGGCAAGGTCCGCGATGTCGTCCGTGGCGAGGAGAACCTCCTCCTCGTCGCCAGCGATCGCATCTCCGCCTTCGACCGCGTCATCGCGGCGGTGCCCTTCAAGGGCGAGGTGCTCGCGCGCATTTCGGCCTGGTGGTTCGAGCGCTGCGCCGACATCGTGCCCAACCATCTCCTGGGCGGCGGCTCTCCCCGCGAGCTGGGCGGGACGGGCCGGGCCACCCTGGTGCGGCGGCTCGACATGATCCCCCTCGAGGTGGTGGTGCGCGGCTACCTCTCGGGCTCGGCCTGGCGCGACTACGCGGCGGGACGGCCCGTTTCGGGCATCGAGTTTCCCCGCGGCCTGGCCAGGAACGAGAAGTTTCCCGTGCCGCTGGTCACGCCGACCACGAAGGAAGAGGGCGGCCACGATCGGCCCGTCTCGCGGGACGAGATTCTCGAGCGGGGCATCGTGTCCGAGGAGCTCTGGGAAAAGATCGAGCGCTCCGCGGTGGCCCTGTTCCGGCGGGGGCAGGATCTGGCCGCCCGCTCCGGTCTCATCCTGGCGGACACGAAGTACGAGTTCGGCCTCTCGGAGGAGCGTCTTTTCCTGGGCGACGAGCTGCACAGCCCCGATTCCAGCCGCTACTGGTGGGCCGATTCCTACCAGACGCGGTTCTTCGCCGGCGAGGACCAGCGCGAGCTGGACAAGGAACCCTTCCGGCGCTGGCTCTCCGAGCGGGGCTTCTGCGGCGACGGGCCCGTGCCGGAAATCCCCGCCAAGGTCCTCGTCGAGACCGCGCTGCGCTACATCCAGGCCTACGAGGCCATCACCGGCGAGAGTTTCGAGCCGATCGGCGGCGACGCTCAATCGGAGACCGCCGCTCTGGCGCGTATCGTGAGGGAGCGGCTCCGCTAAAAGGAAGATCGAAGGACTTCCGGCCGGCGCCGCCCGGAGGAAGCCATGCGATCATCCCCCAGAACCCGCCGCGCCGCGGTTCTCGCGCCGCTCGGCTCGGCCTGCTGTGCGCTCCTTCTGTCCGTTTCGTGCGCGCTTGCCTGCTCCTCGCCCTTCGGCGCCGCCTCCGGGCGGCAAGCGCTCACGCTCATGTCCTACAATGTCCTGAGCCTCTTCGACGCCGTCGACGACGGCACGGAGTACGCGGAGTTCAGCGTGGCCCGGGGTTCCTGGGACGAGGTCCGCTACCGGCGCAGGCTCGACAACCTCGCCAAGGTCCTGCGGGAGGGGGGCGCTCTCTCCGGCTCGGCTCCGGACATCGTGTGCCTCCTCGAAGTGGAGAAGCCGCGCGTCCTCGAGGACCTGCTCGCCGGCCCCCTGAAGTCGGCGGGATACCGCTGCGCCGCCATGGCACCGGCACCCGGCGCCGCCATCAACGCGGGCCTCATCTCCCGGCTGCCCATCGTATCGCTCCGCGCCCATGCGGTCTCCGGCTCGAGCGCATCCCGCTCCGGGCGCTACGTCCTCGAGGCGGGCTTCGACGTCGAGGGTACGCCCCTCACGATGCTGCTCTGTCACTGGAAGTCCAAGCTCGAAGGGGCCGAGCCGACCGAGGACGAGCGGCGGCAGGAGGCGGCCCTGGTCGAAGGCCGGGTGAGCGCCCTGCTGGCCGCCGATCCGGAGGCGGCCGTGGTGGTCTGCGGCGACTTCAACGAGAACCCCGACGAGTACCTCCGCGTCGGCAAGCGTTATGCGACCGCGCTCATGCCCGCCGAAGAGGCGCGCTCGCCGAACGCGGGGCGGCTCCTCGTGGCTGCCGGGCTTCCCGGCTCGGCGGCCGGCGACCTCTCCGGCGCGGCCCGGCCCGCCGGCGCGGCATCGTCGGCCGACGCTTCGAACGCCGAGACGGCCGTCGCCGGCGTCGACACGGCCCGGGCGCCGGCCGAGCCGGTGCTGTACAGTCCCTGGGCCGGCGCGGAGGGTTTCAGCTACGCCTACAAGGGTGAGCGCGAGCGCATAGACGGCTTTCTCCTGTCCGTATCCCTGGCGCAGGGAGGGCGGCTCGCCTACCGCGGCTTTTCGGTGCTCGACGCGCCCTTCCTCCTCGACGCCTCGGGCCTGCCCCTGAAGTGGTCGAGCTTCTCGGGCTCGGGCTACTCCGACCACCTGCCGATTCTGCTCAGCATCGAAGTCGCGAAGAAGGCAAAGGAATGAAGGCGGTAGTCATAGAAGATGAAGAAATTCCACGCGAAGGCGCGGAGGCGCACAGGGGAGGGGAAAGGGGAAGAAGGGAATCGGAATAGGGGAATCGGAGTCGGGAAATGCGGAAGTTCCACCGCCATTCCCATGCCATTTCTTGACTTCGCGCCTCTGCGCCTCTGCGTGAAACGATTCTCCGGCCCCGGCGCGCGTCCGATATACCGGGACGTATGCGGCTTCGCCCGCTCTCAGTCATCGACCAGGCGGTACAGGTCGAGGCGCTCGGTCTTGCCGCGGATCTCGACGCCGCGGATCGCGTCGAAGCGGAGGCCGGCCGCCGCCTCGCCCAACAGTTCGTGGGTCGCCCCCGACATGAGGAGGTAGGAGCCATACTCCTTATTTAGGCCCTCGAGCCGGGAGGCGACGTTCACGGCGTCGCCGATGACGGTGTACTGCAGCTTCCGCCGCGAGCCCACGTTGCCCGCAATCACCTGCCCCGAGTGCATGCCGATGCCGATGCGCACGGCCTCCCGGCCGGATCGGGCGCGCTCCTCGTTGAGCTCGGCGAGCCGGGCGCGCATGTCGAGAGCCGCACCCACGGCGCTCGCCGCGTGGTCGGCGCTCGGCACCGGGAGGCCGAAGACGGCCAGGATTCCGTCGCCCAGGAACTTGTCGATGATGCCGCCCCGCGCGGCTATGACCTCGATCATGCGGCCGAGATAGTCGTTCAGGAAGGCGAAGACCTCCTCGGGCTCCAGCCGCTCCGACATGGCCGTGAAGCCGCGGATGTCGGTGAACATGACCGTCGCCTCGTAGCGGGCGCCGCTCAAGTTGACGCGGCCGTCGAGGATGGCCTCGGAGATCTCCTTGGTGAGGTACTGGCCGAAAAGCGCCTTGATGCGCTCGCGTTCGGCTATGCCGCGCAGCATGTCGTTGAAGCCCACGGTGAGGTCGCCGAGTTCGTTGGTGGTGAGGGCCGGCGTCAGGGCTTCGAGATCGCCCTCGCGGGCCCGATCCATATTCGCGCGCAGGGCCTCGACCGGAACGACGATATCGGCGGCCGTCCAGCGGGCGATGAAGAACACGTAGACCAGGATGATGGCGAGGCCGATGACGAGTCCCGAGACCACGCGCGCGAGGTCGAGGGGACCCATGAAGTAGACCGGGAGGCTGGAGGGGCCGATTCCGCCCGGGAAGACGCCGCCCAGCCTTTCGAGCGCTGATCTCGCCGCGGGCCCGAGTTCTCCGCCGAAAAGGAGCCTGATCTGGTCAGGCTTGAGGCTGGAGACGGTGCCCGCGAAGGAGAGCCCGGTGCCCACGAACAGGGCCACGACGACGAGTGGCAGGATCGTGGAGATCGAGACGAGCAGCAGGAAGTCTCCGCGCACCCTGCTGCGATGGCCGCCCGGTACCCTCGCGGCCAGCTCGTCTCGGGAGAAGAGCCGGGGCAGGTAGTGGGCCTGCACGCGGTGGCGCTGCCAGAGAAAGGTGAAGAGGCTCGATAAGGCGAGCACGGCGCCTTCGATGGGCAGCATCATGGACTCGCCGCCGAAGACCTGGCCGGCGGCGAAACGCGCGATCCCCAGCGGCACGATGAAGGCCGGGGCCGCGAGAGCCATGACGCCGGGAGAGCGGAAGATGCGCGACCGCGCCGCGGAGCGCAGCGTCTCGGGCACGCCTTCGCCCTCGCGGAGCAGGGCGAAGTACCTGACCAGGGGAGCATGGAAAAGCGCCGTCCCGGCCATGGCCAGGACGAGGGCCGCGGCCGCCAAGTCCAGGAAGGCGCGCTTTCCGGCCGAGGGCAGATCGTCCAGGGCGAAGAGCGGCAAGACCCGCGGGAGGCCGACGGGATGCATCCGCCCCTCGGCCAGGTCGAGGACAGCCTTTGCCCCGGCGCCGAAATCGCGCTTCACCTGGTCGGCGAAGACGAAATAGAAGCCGAAGAAGAGCGACAAGGCGATGTAGAGCATGAGGCCCGGGAGCATGACTCCCAGGACCTTGAACCTCGGGGGCCGGTCGGGGCCGGGGAAGCGATTCATGGCTGACGAAAGAGTACCGCCTCCGAGGGCTACGTGGGTAGTGTTCCGAAGCTTAGTGACGACTCTCGGTATTGCGGAGGCTTCCACCGAAGGGGCCTCTCCAACCCACCGTATATGGCACTATCACAAAGATTCGTAACACTGCTCAGTCCTTGGCGTCGGT
Organism: Rectinemataceae bacterium; assembly: GCA_035530095.1. Taxonomy (GTDB): domain Bacteria; phylum Spirochaetota; class Spirochaetia; order Treponematales; family Rectinemataceae; genus JAJXZP01. The sequence goes on from DATKVK010000089.1 coordinate 18,780, forward strand.
GGAGTCTTGGGAGTATGCTTGCTGGGATATGGCGGAAGGCAAACCCCTCATCGTCCAGAGCGATCTCTCCCTGCTCCTCGACGTGCACGATCCCTCGTTCGAGGAAGCCCGCTCGGCGGTGGGCGCCTTCGCGGCCTTGGAAAAGAGCCCCGAGCATCTGCATACCTATCGCATTTCGGCCCTGTCGCTCTGGAACGCCGCGAGCGCGGGAGTCGCCTCAGGCGCCATAGAGTCCGCCCTCGAGCGCTACAGCCGCTACGAAGTGCCGCGGGACGTCATGTTCATCGTCAGGGACACCATGTCGCGTTTCGGGCGCCTCACCCTCAGGCAAGGCGCGGAGGGGCGGGACGAGCACGAGCTTCTTCTCGCCTGCGACGACCCCGACGTCGAGCGCGAGATCGGCAGCTCGAAGCGCCTGGCGAAGTGGCTCGAGAGCGTGCCCGGCGGCTTCGCCGTCCGCCTCGTCGACCGCGGCACCGTGAAGCGCGAGCTTTTGCGGCTCGGCTGGCCGGTCAAGGACGAGGCGCCCCTGGCCCCGGGCGATCCCCTCGAATTGAGGCTCCTTCCCGAGCGCCGCTCGGGCGGCCCCTTCGGGCTGCGGCCCTACCAGAGCGACGCCCTCGCGGCCTTCCTGGGCGGGGGCCTGCCGGGCTCGGGCTACGGCGTGGTCGTGCTGCCCTGCGGGGCGGGCAAGACCATCGTCGGCATGGCGGCCATGGAGGCCATCGGCCGCAAGACCCTCATCGTCACGACGAACGTCGCGGCCGTCCACCAGTGGATGGACGAGCTTCAGGACAAGACCGACCTCTCCGCCGAGGACATCGGCGAGTACACCGGAGCGGAGAAGAACGTGCGGTCCGTCACCGTGGTGACCTACCAGATCCTCACCTGGCGCCCCGACAAGGATTCGGACTTTCCGCACTTCGACCTCTTCCGGCGCGAGAAGTGGGGGCTCGTCATCTACGACGAGGTGCACCTCCTGCCCGCTCCGGTGTTCCGCGTCGTTGCCGAGATCCAGGCCGTGCGCCGGCTGGGGCTCACCGCCACCCTGGTGCGCGAGGACGGGCGCGAGGAGGACGTGTTCAGCCTCATCGGCCCCAAGCGCTACGACGTGCCCTGGAAGGACCTCGAGCGCAAGGGCTTCATAGCCGAGGCCTACTGCCGCGAGATCCGCATACCCCTGCCCGAGCACGAGCACCTGCGCTATGTCGTCTCGGAGCAGCGCGACAAGCATCGGCTTTCGGCCGAGAACGGCGCCAAGTACGAGGCGGTGCGCGAACTCGTCGAGAACCATCCCGACGATCCCGTGCTCGTGATAGGCCAGTTCCTCGACCAGCTCGGAAGGATAGCGAAGGATCTGGGCGCTCCGCTCATCACCGGGCGCACGCCCAACCCCGAGCGGGAGCGCATCTACGCCGACTTTAGGGCGGGCCGGGTCCGCGTCATCGTCGTCTCGAAGGTGGCCAACTTCGCCATAGACCTCCCCGACGCCTCGGTCGCCATCCAGGTGTCGGGCTCCTTCGGGTCGCGCCAGGAGGAGGCGCAGCGCCTGGGCCGCATCCTGAGGCCCAAGGCGCGCAACTCGTACTTCTATTCGCTCGTGTCGCGCTACACGGTCGAGGAGGACTTCGCGGCGAACCGGCGCAAGTTCCTGACCGAGCAGGGCTACCGCTACATGATCGAGGCCTGGGAATGAGCGCCCCTCCCCCGGCCCCGCCCGGGCCGGGGACCTGGAAAGACGCCCTGCTCACCTCGGGGTCCGAGGCCCTCCTGGGCGCGGTCCGGAACTACATCGGTCCCGTGCGCACGCCCTTCGACAAGCGCGACCTGGCCGGGAAGCTCGAGGCCTTCCTGCGGCGGGCGGAGACGCAGGAGTCGCTGATCGCGCTGCTCGACGGTCTCGACGTCCGCCTGGTCGGCACGGCCCTTCTCCTCGGACCGGCGCCCGAGCATCTGCTCAAGGGGCTCTTCGAGGGCGAGCTGCCCCTGTTCGACCTCGGCGTGCGCATCGCCAATCTCTACGATCGGCTCATCCTGTTCCGCTACCAGGAGGGCGGCAAGCGCCTCGTCGCGGTCAATCCGCTCCTGGCCGAAAGGCTGGCCCAGGTGGCGCTCGGCGCGGATGCGCTGTTCGGCCCGCCCAAGGAAGGGCGAGGCTCCGGCCGCGCCGAGGGGGGCGGCGGCAGTGAAGAGCCGGCGGACGTCGCGGCAGGGCCGCCCGCCCCGGGCCGGGGAGAGGCGTCCTCCGGGGCGGTCTGCGACGCCGAGTCGGCCCTCGGCTTTTTCCTGTTTCTCTTCCATGCGCAGGGGGCCGTGCGCAAGGGCGGCGGGCTCACCAAGAAGGCGGTCGAGCGCGCGGCCGCTCTCTTGCCCGATCTGGCCGCCGCGCCCGAGCGCCTGGATGCCCTGCTGGACGCCCTCACGGCCTGCGGCGTCCTGGCCTTCGACGGGGAGGAGCGCCGCCCGGACCGGAGGTCCTTCGAGGCCCTCCTCTCGCTCTGGGGCGAGGACCTGCCCTTCTTCCTCGCGGCCTGCCTCGCGGCGGCCCGACGCGGCCAGGCAGGCCGCGCGCCCGCCGGCGGCGGCTCTGCGCGGGAGGATTCCCAGGCCGAGGCGGAGTCCGTCCGGTTCGAGGAGTCCGCGGCCGACTCCCGGATCGAAGCCGAGGCCGCCCTCGCGGCCGCGGCTCTCCGCGAGCCCCCCGGCGGCCCGGGTTTCGTCTTTTCGCGCGGGGGCCTCGAGCGCTGGCTCGGCATCGCATCCCTCCGTTCGGGGCCGGGCCTGGACTCGGCCGGCTGGGTCCAGGCGCTCGGCGCCCTGGGCATCGCGGCGGCCGGAGGAGGCGGCCTCGTCCTTTCGCTGCGGCCCCGCGGGCCGGCCGCGGCCGCAAGCCCCGGGCGCCTGGTGGCCGAGGGCGCTCACGCGCTTCACCTCATGCCGGAGGCGAGCCTCGAAGAGCGGCTCTTCGTCGGCTGCGTCGCGCGTCCCGTCTCTTTCGGCACGGTCTGGAGCTTCGAAGTCGAGCGGGACTCGGTCCGCCGGGCCTTCGCCTCGGGGCTCGACGCCAAGGGCATAGCCGCCCGCCTCGAACTCATGAGCGGTGCCGGCCTGCCGCAGAGTCTCGCCTTTTCGCTTTCGGCCTGGGAAGAGGAGTATCGTTCGCTCAGGCTCTACCGGGGCGTCGTGCTCGCGGCCGACGAGCGCCTGCGCGCGGTGATCGAGCGCTCCCGCGCGCTGGACGGCCTGGTGGCCGAAGTTCTCGCTCCCGGAGTATACTTTCTGTCGTCGCCGAATCCCGAAGCGGCGGCGGCGGCCTTGGCTCGAGCCGGCCTCGAGGCTTCTCCGCGCATCGCTGCGGCCGGCGCTGCGGCCGGCGCTGCGGCTGGCGCTGGGGCAGGCGCTGCAAGCGAGGAGCCCGGGCTTTTCGACGAGGCGCGTCAGGGAGCGCCCGCCGGGGCTTTCATGAGCCGGGTCGGGGAACTCAGGGCCCTGGTTTCGCGTCCGGGCGGCGCCTTCGATCCCGCGTCGCGCCTCGGCGAACTTCGCGCGGCCCTGGAGCGCGCCCTGCGGGAGGGCCGGCGCAGCGCCGCCGACGGCAAGGAATTCGCCGAGCGCATCGAGCGCCGCATCATCCTGACCGAGCGGCAGATAGCCGAGGCGGATCCGCGCTCCGAGCGGCTGGAGGCCGTCGGACTCGACTACCTGGGCAAGGTGCGCGTGATCGAGCGCGCCCTCCGCTCCTCCGGCGACAGGCTCGAGCTTCTGTACCGTCTGCCCGGAGCCGAACCCGTGCGGGCCCTCCTCCGGCCCGTCAAACTCGACAAGAACGAAAAGGGACTCGTCCTCGAGGCGGAGGACCTCGCGACCGGCGGTCCCGCACGTATACCCCTCGGCGCCGTCAGCACGGTGCGTCGGGTGCGCGCAACACTATTTGGAGAAGACACATGAAGAACGAACAAGGCCACATGGGCCAGCCCAAGCTCGCCGTCCTCGTAGACGCCGACAATACCCAGGCCTCCATCGTGGAAGGCCTCCTCGCCGAGATCGCCAAGTACGGCGTGGCGAGCGTCAAGCGCATCTACGGCGACTGGACGAGCACCAATCTGCGAAGCTGGAAGGACAAGCTCCTCGAGTACGCCATCCAGCCGGTGCAGCAGTTTTCCTACACCACGGGCAAGAACGCCACCGACAGCGCGATGATCATCGACGCTATGGACCTCCTCTACACGGAGAGCCTCGACGGCTTCTGCATCGTGTCGAGCGATTCGGATTTCACGCGGCTGGCGGCGCGCCTGCGCGAGGACGGCAAGCTCGTCCTGGGCTTCGGCCAGCGCAAGACGCCCAAGCCCTTCGTCGCCGCCTGCGACAAGTTCATCTACACCGAGATCCTGCGCGAGCCGGAGGAGGAGCGCGGCGAGGAGCGCGGCGAGAAGGAGCCGGCCCCCAAGGCGGCCGCCGACCTCAAGGGCGACCGCAAGGTGGGAAATCTCCTGCGCGCCGCGGTGGAGGACGCCGCCGACGAGTTCGGCTGGGCCTACCTCGGGGCGGTCGGCACCTACATCGCCAACCGCCAGCCCGAGTTCGATCCCCGCAACTACGGCTACCGCAAGCTCGGCGACCTCATCAAGTCCTCGGGCCTCTTCGAGATCGACGAGCGCGCCAGCCCGACCGACCCGGGCAAGCAGATCTACATCCGCTCGCGCGCGAAGGGACGTTAGCGGGTGTCGACGAGCCTGGGCGGGGCCGCGGCGCCGGATTTCGTCTTCCGCAAGGCCGGCGCCGGCGATGTCGCTTCGCTCGTGGAGCTGCGGCTCGCCTTCATGCGGATCGTGAAGGACGCGGGCCTTCCCGACGAGGAGGCCTGGCGCTCGGAGCTGTCGGCCCTCTTCGAGCGCGACCTGGGCTCGGGAGCCCTCGTCGCCTGGATCTGCCAGGACGGCGGGCGCACGGTCGCCGCGAGCGGCATCGCCTTCGGGCCGCCGCCCGCCGGCGGCCGGCCGGACGGCGATGTCGCGCGACGCGGCGAAGGCTCCGGGCGGGGGTCCGCGCCGCGCGCCGCCGCCGAGGCCCTCATCCTCAACATGTACACTCTCCCCGAGTACCGGCGGCGCGGCCTCGCCTCGGAGCTCCTCGGGCGCTGCATCGCCGAGGGCCGGGGCCGGGGAGTCCGGCGCCTCAGGCTCCAGCCGACCGAGGACGGCAGGGCTCTCTACGAGCGCTTCGGCTTCCGCCGGGCGGGCGACGACATGCTGCTCGACCTGGCCTGAGCTGGGCGGGAAACCGCGCCGCAGGCAGGCCCCGGCCCCGCCTTCAGTGCGCGTTCAGCTCGGCCGAGATCGCCTCGGCCTGGGCCTCCGGGGCGAGCACGAACAGGATGTCGCCCGGCATGAGCCGCGTGCCGCCCTTGGGCGCCAGGATGCTGTCGTCCCGGACGATCGAGGTGATGAGCACGCCTTCGGGCAAGCTCAGGTCGCCGATCCGAAAGCCGCCTTCCGCCTCCATCCTTTCGATCCTGAGCTCGAACATGTCGAGCTCGCTTTTCCGCGTGGCGAGGAGCTCGACCGTGTGCCGCAGCGGCGGCGGTCCCGGCTCCACGAGGCCGAGCCGGCGCGCCGCGAAGTCGAGCGTCGAGCCCTGGGCCAGGCAGGAGACGAGCACGGCGAAGAAGACCAGATCGAACATCGTGCGGTCGGGGTCGAGCCCGTAGGCCGCGGGATAGGTGGCCAGGACTATCGGGACGGCGCCCTTGAGCCCTCCCCACATGATGAAGAGCCGCTCGCGCCAGGAGAAGCGGAAAGGCGCGGTGCAGAGGAGCACCGAGACGGGCCGGGCGAGGAAAATCATCAGGAAGGCGATGAGGAGGCCCTCCTTCCACACCGTGGCGAGGCCTTTCGGGAACACGAGAAGGCCGAGGAGAAGGAAGAGGGCCATGTTCGAGAAGGTCGACACGCCTTCGATCATCGCCGCCACACCCCGTTTGTACACGAAGTCCGCGTTGCCCAGCCGGTAGCCCGCGAAGAATACCGCCACGATGCCGCTGGCCCCGAGCGCCTCGGCGCCTCCGTAGGCGAGGAGTGCCACGCCGATCGAGAGCGCCTGGTAATAGCCGCGGTTGTCGGTGTCGAGCCGGTCGAAGAGCGCGCGGGCCAGGGCGCTGATCAGGAAGCCGGCGCCTATCCCTCCCCCGATCTGCCAGGCGAGACGACCGGCGAACTCCAGGGGCGAGCCGGTCTTGCCCGCGGCGAACTGCAGAATGAAGAGGGTGAGGAGAATTGCCATGGGGTCGTTGGCCGCCGACTCGACCTCGATCGTCGAGGACACGCGTCGCCGGATCGCCTTCCGGCGGAGGATGCCGAGCACCGCGGCCGCATCGGTGGAGGAGATCATCGCGCCGACCAGCAGGGACTTGAGGAGCGAGTAGCCTGCCACCGCATGTATGAGGAGGCCGAGGATGGCCGCGGTCGCCGCGACGCCCAAGGTGGCCAGGCTGAGGGCCGGCCCGAAGGAGACGGCGAGCGAACT
>DATKVK010000090.1:0-6982 GCA_035530095.1 Rectinemataceae bacterium
GAGGCCGCGCCGACCACGCCGCCGCCCCGGCTCCACCCGATCGGATCGGCCGCGCAGGATGCGCTTCGCTCAAGGCCGCCGGTTCAGCCGGGGCCAGGCCGCGTCCCTGTCGGAAACAAGGACGTCGCGGGAGGGCCAAGCTATGGCGAGCTCGGGGTCGTCCCAGCGCAGGCCGCCTTCCAGCGCCGGATCGTACTCGGCCGTGCACTTGTAGACCAGGTCGGCCACCTCGCTCAAGGTGAGAAAGCCGTGGGCGAAGCCGGGCGGGAGATAGAGCATCAGCCGATTCTCGGCTGAGAGCTCGAAGCCCTGCCACTTCGCGTAGGTCGGCGAGGAGGAGCGCAGGTCGACGGCGACGTTCCAGACCCGGCCGGAGACTACCCGCAGCAGCTTGCCCTGGGCCTTCGGCTCGGACTGGTAGTGCAGGCCGCGGAGCACGCCTCGCCTGGAGCGGGACTGGTTGTCCTGGACGAATCTTTCCGCGACGCCCGCGGCGGCGAATTCGGATTCCTTATAGGTCTCCATGAAGAAGCCGCGATCGTCGTCGAAGCGCCGCGGCTCGATCACGACGAGACCGCCGAGCGAGGCCGACCTGAAGGAAAACGGCACGATTCACCCCCTCCCTAGTGTTCCGAAGCTTGGTGACGATTCCATCTATCGCAAAACTCCCTCGAAGGGCGCCTTAGAACAGCAGGCTCAGGCCCAGGAAAATTTCGTAGGGGCTGTAGCCGTCGGGCGTCTCGGCGCTCAGGGACCGCGTCGCGGCGACATTCTTGAGATCCCAGCCCGCGCTCACGCGCACGATGAAACTCCGCAGCCCCTGCGGAAAGAAAAGCAGCTCGAGGCCGCCCGAGTACCAGAGCCAGTCCTTCGAGGGGTTCGCCGAATAGTCCGGCCTGACGAGGGCCAGGTCGAGGAAGGGCTGGGCCTGCATCTCGAAGTCCAGCGCGTGCGTGCGAAGGACGAGGTGGCTCGGAAAATCGAAAAGCTTCACCGGCAGTTCGAGATTCAGGATAGCCGCCTGCACGCCCGAGATCCGCGCGTCGATGATGCCCCGCAGATACTGGCCGAGCATCGTCATGCTGTCGTTCTGCGTCCCGGAGAAGCGCCCGCTGAACCGATCCATGCCCAGGACTCGCGCGGCGATGCCCGCCCGTCCATTCCACTGGGCGAAGGCATAGCCCGTAAAAGAGAGATCGCCGATGAGGTCGTCCCACTGCGCGTTGTACGCCGCCCTGCCGCTGAGGTTGAGGGAGAGTCCCTCGCGCATGTTGCCGACCCAGTCGATCCTGCCCAGGGCCAGAGCGCTCGAAGCGATGGTCAGCGTCCCTCCCCGCCCGTAGAACTGAGGAGAGTTCTGCAAGCTCTGGGCGATGGTCGAATCGTAGGAGCTCGGAGCCGTGCCGTCGCCGTAGTACCGGAGGCTCGATCCGGGCCGCCACGCGTAGTCGAGCTCCAGCGAGGGGATGTAGGTGAGGGGCCCGAGATCGACGCCGCGCCAGCTCCCGAGGCTTTCCGTGAGCGGGATCGCCGCGGTCGCCGCGAGCGACTCGCCAAGATACCAGAGGTCAGGGTCCGCGGCGGGGGCCATGGCGTCGTAGGCGAAACTCTGCCCAGCCGTCACCGAAAGCGGAAAGCCGAGCCTCGGCACGTTGTACGCCAGCGAGGCCGAGGTGATGGAACTCGCGCTGCCGTCGGTCCAGAACTGCCCGCTCTCGGCGAAGCCCAGGTCCCAGATCGCCCCGAAAGCCTGGAACGGGGCGATGAGGGAAAGCTGGGTTCCGTACGAGTCCACTCCTGCCGGGCTCCTCTGGTAGTTCAGGTTGAGTTCGAGCGGCTGGGCGGAGCCCAGGAAGTCGTAGTCCCGTCCGCGCAGGCTGAGGAGGAGGCCGCTGTTCGAGTCGTACTTTCCGTAGGGAAGGGCGATGACGTTCCAGCTGTCCACGACATCGAAGCGAAGCGCCACATCGTAGCCGCCGCCCGAGGCCGGAACGGTCTCGTAGCGCGGCTTCACCGAAGCCAGCACCCGCTGGCTGGAAAGGATGCGGACCTTGTCGGCCACGAAGGCGTCCAGGCTCGCCCGGTCGGGAAAGCTCGAGCCCAGCATGCGCTGGTAGGGGTCGATCAAGGCCATGAGGACGAAGTCCTTCGTCCTTCCCTCGATATGGAAATCCACACTGCGTATGACGAAGGGACCCGCCTTCTTGGCATCGGCGGCGGAGTTCGCGGCGCCCGTTTCGGGGCCTGCCGCCGCGGCGCCCGGGGCGGCCGCCGAGGATGCTCCTTGCGCCGTCGCGCTCTGCGCCGCGGCACCTGAAAGCGGGGACAGCCAGAGGACGAGGGCGGCGAGGAAGGCGAGCGCCGGCATCGAGCTGCGCGGCCGGCCGGCTCCGCGGAACGAGGGCGGCTTTATCGAGTGTATCGAATCCATGAGAATACCAGTCCTCCCGAATAGTCCGACGGCTAGCCGACCAATCGACGCCGACCGGCCTCGTGCGAGCGATGCTCTTCTTACGATATCTCAGGGGCGACGCGTCGTCGAGCCGAGCCTTCAGTAACGGAGACCCACTGCCGAGCTCAGCCTGGCTATCGGCAAGCCGTCGGCCGCGAGGCCGAAAATCGTCCCGGCGGCCAGGGCGGCGCGAAGGTCCACGCCGATCGAGGTATAGATATAGAAAGGCCGGGCGTAGAGGGCGTAGCTCTGCAGCTGGATGCCTGCGCCTATGCGGCCGTCGCCGAGCCCGAAACCTCCAGTCGACGGATCGCGGGGAATCCCGGCGTCGACGAAGGGCCCGGCATGCACCTCGGCGTCGAAAATGCTGAGCCAGTCCATCTTGAACCATTTCGAGAACACGAAGGGGCCGAGATTCCACCAATAATCGAAGTTGGCATACAAGCCCGCGTCTCCGGCGAGGCGGCCGGCGTCCACGCCCCGAACGGCGGTCCCGAGGCCGCAATCGGCGGCGCCGGGGCTCCACAGCGCACCGGCGCGTCCCATGAGTTCCCCGCCGGCACCGATCAGCGCATGGAAAGCCGCGTCGGCGGAGAAGAGCGTCGCGCCGGTCCGCGTTTCGAAAATGGTTTGACCGGCGGCGAGCCGCGCCCCGGAAGCGTCGGGCCCCGCGCCGTTTCCTGCGACGCCGACCTCGATCAGATAGCCTCGCCGGCGATTCACGAGCCAGTCGATGCGGCCGAGCCTGAGGGCGAGAGCGGGGCTCAGCGCCGCCGTAGCCGAGGCGCCCCAGGTTCCCGCCGCGGCGATCGAGGGGACGAACAGCACCTGGTTCGGTCCTCCACCCTCGAATAGGGGGAGGTCCACGCCGAGCGAAGCGCCGGACGAAAGGGAAGCCCCGCCGTCGTCGGCCAGGGCGGGCGCCGCGGCCGCGGCGCCGTGCCAGACAAGCGGCCCCGTGTAGAAGGGCAGCGAATACGCCACGCTTCCCGCGGTCTTTGCCGCGCTTGCGGGCGGCCAGGCCCGCGACAGCCCCAGATCGAGCTCGCCGCCGCGGCCCTCGGCATCGTAGCGCAGGAGCTTCGCGTCCAGCACGAGCCCGTCGGACGAATCCTGGCTCAGTCCCGGAAGCACGATGAACGTACCGGACTCGCGCAGGCGGACGACCAGGTCCACAATCTCGGAGCTCGCGGGACCGCCGCCGCCGTCACTGGAGCCGCCGGGGCCCCCGGGGCCGCCGGGGCCGCCACCGTCACTGGGGCCGCCGGGGCCCCCGGGGCCGCCGCCGTCGACCGGCTCGATCCGGACCTCGTCGAAAAGCCGCAGGTTGTAGAGGCGCTGCGCGCGATCCGCCAGGTAGGCCTCGAGCTCTTTCCGGCTCGCGAAGGTCTTCCCTCGCTCGAGGCCGGCCGCGGCCGAAACGAAAGCCCGGTCGACCCTTCCTTCGATGCTCCAGCTTATGGACCCGATGATGAGCTCGCGCGCATTCCGGCCTGCCGCGGCGCCCATTCCCCCCGCCTGGATTTTCGCCGCAGCGATGTTCGGTACGGCCTGCGCCTCCGCTGAGTCGGGCCATCCGAGCCAGAGGAGCGCCGGAAGCAGGGCCGCGACCAGGCGAAGCATCCGGAAGCGCGCGAGGAAACCGCCGCGCTTCACCGCTTCTCCCGTCCGGCGGAAGGGCCGCGCCGAAGAGGCACCCGAGGCTACTTTCCTCGGCTCTTCAACAGCTCGGCGAAAGGATTGTAGGTCATGCCGTCGTCGTCACGCGGCGAAGGCCGCTCCTCCCGCCGGGGCTTCGCGCCCGAAAACGCGGCATCCCGGCGGTGATCTCCGCGCTCGCCCGCGGCCGCCCGATCGTGGCCCGCCGGCCTCTGAGCCGGGGAGGCGCCGGGAGCCCTGCGCTCCGGCCGAGCGGAACCCTGCGGGCCCTGAGCGGAGGGGCGCTGTTCCGCGCCGCCGCGATCGGCATGATCGGGCCGAACCGTCTGCGACGGGGCCGCGGTCCTGCCCTCGCTCTTGAGGGAAAGCCCGATCCTCCGTCTGATCGGATCGAGCGAAATGATGCGGAACTCCCGGACATCGCCGACCTTGAGCACTTCCATGGGATCCTTCACGAAGCGGTCGGACATCTCCGAGACGTGGATCAGCGCGCTCTCCTTGATGCCGATCTCGATGAAGGCGCCGAAGTCGACGACGTTCTTCACCTTGCCCGTGACCTTCATGCCTTCGGCGAGGTCCTCGAAGGTGACGACCCCCTTCTGCAGCACGGGTTTCGGGAAATTGTCGCGCGGATCCCGGTTCGGCTTCTTGATCTCGGCGACGATGTCGTTGAGCGTCGTATCGCCCACCTCGTATTTTTTCTTGAGCTCGCCCCGAAGCTGCCCGTTCGGCTCGCTCCCGGAGCGTACGAGTTCCAGGATTTCCTGGGCGAGCGCGTAGTTCTCGGGGTGGACCCAGGTATTGTCGAGAAGGTTCGGGCTCTCGGGTATCTTGAGGAAGCCGGCGCACTGCTCGAAGGTCTTGTCGCCGAGGCCGGGTATCTCCCTGAGCGTGTCGCGGGAGAGTATCCGCCCCTTCGCTTCGCGGAATTTGACGATCTTCTTCGCCAGCCCCGTATTGATGCCCGACACGTACTTGAGCAGGGAATGGCTCGCGGTGTTGAGGTTCACGCCCACGCGGTTGACGACCGAGCCCACGACCTCGTCCAGGGTCTCCGAAAGCCGCTTTTGATTGACGTCGTGCTGGTAGAGGCCGACGCCGATAGACTTGGGGTCGATCTTCACGAGCTCGGCGAGGGGGTCCTGCAGCCTCCGGCCGATCGAGATGGCGCCGCGGATCGTCAGGTCGAGCTCGGGGAACTCCTCGCGCGCCACGTCGCTCGCGGAGTAGACCGAGGCGCCGTCCTCGTCGACGACGGTGAACTCGCAGTCGAGGCCGTTCTCCTCGATGGCGGCGGCGACGACCAGCTGGGTCTCGTGGCTCGCGGTGCCGTTGCCCACGGCGACGAGCTTGAGGCCGTGCTTCTTCACCGACTCGGCGACGGCCTTCTTGGCCGCCGCGGGGTCGCGCTCCTGGAAGATCATGAAGTAGTCCAGGAATTTCCCGGTCTCGTCGAGGGCGGCGCACTTCGTGCCCGTCCTGATGCCCGGGTCGATGCCGAGCACCCGGGTTCCCTTTATGGGCGGCTGCATGAGGAGGTTCTTGAGGTTCTCGGAGAAGACGTCGATCCCGTGGCCATCCGCGAAATCGGAGGCCTCCGTCCTGATCTCCCGCAGGACCGCGGGTCCGAGGAGACGGCGCAAGCCGTCGTCGATCGCCTCGCGGTGATAGCGGTTGGCCACGCGGACGCGGGACTGCAGCAGCGAGGAGGCTCCGTCCATGTCGACCTCGAGGTCGGTCTCCAGCTCGCCCTCGCGCTCGCCGCGGTTTATGGCGAGCACCCGGTGAGGCTTGAGGGCATTGAGCGGCTCCGCGTAGTCCCAGTACATCTGATACGTGGACTTGGCCTTCTTGTCCTCGTCGCCCACGCCCTTGACGACGAGCCTTCCGCCGGAAACGAAGTGCTTCTTGACGGCGGCCCGGTTGTCCGGGTCCTGCGAGAGGCGTTCGGCTATGATATCCATGGCGCCCTGGATGGCTTCGCGCTCGTTGGCGACGCCGAGCTCGGGCTTGTCGGGGACTTCTTTCACGAAACGCGGCGCCGCTTCGTCGACGGTCGCCTCGTCCTCGGAGAGCATGATCTCGGCCAGGGGTTCCAGCCCCCGCTCCTGGGCCAGCATGCCGCGCGTCTTCTTCTTTTTCTTGAAGGGAAGCCAGATGTCTTCGATTTCGGTCAGGCTCTGGGCCTTGCGGAGATTGCCGTACAATTCCTCCGACAGCTTCCCGAGAGCGAATATCCCGCGGATGACCTCGATCCGGCGTTCTTCGAGGTTCTTGTAGGTCTCGAACTTGTGTTCGGAGTCTCGAACCTGGACCTCGTCGAGACTGCCGGTCCGCTCTTTTCGATAGCGGCTGATGAAGGGCACGGTGCAGCCCTCGGCGACGAGAGAGATGACGGCGGAAACCTGGCTGGTTCGGACAGCCAATTCCGAAGCGATCTTGTCCATGATCGCCACTTCGTCGATCTTCAAACCCTCGATGAACTCTTCGGTCAATTCCATGCCGGCTACGGTATGCCTATCCCGCACGAAAAATCAATAGCGATGAGGCTCGGAAGAGGATATAATGTAGTTGTCTCCGGGCCGCCGTCGCGGCGAAAACTTGTCTTTGACATTATGGATATAATGGCTATAATAAATCGTATCGGTACGCAGGAAGGTCTATGTCCAAAAGCGCCAAGAAGGTTCGAATCTTTTCCGCCCTCGAAGTTGCGAATCTCTGCGGAGTGGTCAACCAAACAGCCATCAACTGGATTCGCAACGGCTATCTCAAGGCCTTCACGACCCCGGGCGGCCAATATAGGATCTACGCCGAGGACCTCACCGAGTTCCTCGATTCGCGCGGCATGCGAATCCCCCCCGAACTCGACGA
>DATKVK010000091.1:0-10575 GCA_035530095.1 Rectinemataceae bacterium
CCGTATCCTCGGCGACCGTATCCTCGGCGGCCGTATCCTCGGCGACTACGCTCGCCGCGGCAGCCTCGAAGGCGCTCACAGCTTCGAGGCTCTTGGCGGGCGTGAGTTCCTCTTCCCGCGCGAAGGCCAGGATTCTGGCCCGCCCGGCGGAGGCCAGGGCGGCGTCGACGTTGTCCAGCGCAAACTCGTGACCGCCGGGTTCGTTGCCCGGAATCGCGTAACCCTCGCCTTCGACCCAGAAATCCCCGCGAAAACGCTCGACCGCCTCGAAAAGCGCCGAAGCCCGGTACAGCCTGAGGCCGACATTGGTATAGCCGGAGCCGCCCTCGGTCGACTTGCCCTGGAGCTTGGCGTGGCCGAAGGATCGGGGCAGGCCCTCGTCGTCGAGCTCGATGGGATAGGCCGGACCGTGAATCGAGGCTGCGGGCATGAGCAAATCGACCGGCAGGCCTGATGCGCCGAGGGCGTCGAGGGCGAGCAGGGCGGAGGCGGCGCTGCGCCGGGAGCTCGCGTCCCCGCCGAAGTTGGTCATCACGTAGTCGGCGTCCTTCCAGAGCGCGCGGCACTGCCAGACGGCGTCGCCGTGGCCTAATGGCTTTCCATAGGGCGCTTCCTGGGTGAAGAACTCGCGCTCGCCCCGAGCGATGCCCAGGGGGACGAGAATCTCCTCGTCGATCTCCCGCTCCCAGCCGCGCACGACGATGACCTGCCGCCCCAGACCGCGGAAGGCGGCGAGGGCGAAGGCCGCGATCGGAATGTCGCCGCCGCGCGAGGCTTCGGGATTCCGAAGGACGTCGCGGACGGGGAAGAGTCCCCGGGGCCGCTCCGGATCGAAGAGACGGCCGCGCGAGCGCCAGCCCTCCTCGCGCGGCTCGGGACCGGCGGCGCGGGCGGCCTCGAGGGAGCGGACCCAGCGCGAACCGGAGCCGGCGAGCAAGGTTATGCAGACGGTGCGCCGGGAAAGCCGGCCGAGGTAGTCCGCGGTCGAGGCGAAGGCCTCTCCGCGCGAGTGCGAGTTGCGCGCTCTCAGGGCGAGATCGGCGATCTCGCGGCGCCGGAACAGGGCTTCCTTATGGCCGGGGCCGGCCAGCCAGGCAAGGTCGTGGTCCATGAAGATCGACTATACCAAGAGCGACGGCCCCGGTCAAAGGGAGCCAGTAGTGTTACGAACCCTGTGGACGGCACAGCATCCCGAGCCATCAGCAGTCTTCGCAACACTAGGCCGTCGCGGTTCAGCCGACTGCGGCTACCAGCGGAGGCGCGATCGAGGCCGCGATCTCGTCGGCCGGAGCGGCGGAAACCGGGCACTCGGCGCAGACGACGCGGTACTTGAAGACGAAGCCCGAGGGGCGGTAGGTCATCTTGGCCTGGCGCAGGCCCTCGTCGCCGAGGTCCTGCTCGCGATTGATGGAAACGTAGTGCTGGGGCAAGGCCTGGGCGAAGGCCTGGTTGATGAATTGATAGATGCCCTTGAAACGGTCGCAGGCTTTCTCGAAGTGGACGGCGAACATCCTGCCCTTGGCGAGCGGCTCGCCCAGGCACCAGCCCGCGGGCCGGCCGTCGACGTAATAGACGTAGCCGCGCATGCCGAGCACTTCGAACAGCTCGAGCGCCTCGCGCGAAGCGTCGTAGTCGCCGTCCAGCTCCTTGGTCCGCCGCCACTCGTCCAGGACGGCCACGGCGTCGGCGACGTTGTCGGCGCGCAGCGGCTTCTGCTCGTAGCTGTACGAATTGAGGAAGGCGTTCACGAGGTTGCGCTTCTTGTGGTAGGCCTTGCCGGAAAGCTCGGCGAGGTCGGTGCGCAGATACAGATAGTCGAAGTTATCGCGGTCCTCGACCACGCAATAGCCGGCATGCTCCAGCTCGGCGCGGTGGGAGTCGGCCTGGCTCTCGGAGAGATTCTTGAGATAGTCGTGGCCGGCCATGAGCTCGCCGAGCACCTCGCGGGGCGGCAGGCGGCAGGGGACGTAGAAAAAGCTCTTGCCCGCCTTCGAGCCCTCTATGATGAAGGTGGTGCCCGGCAGGCGCGAGACGCGGTAACCGTAGGTCTTGCGGAAGAGATAGAGGTTCGAAAAGGTGAACTCGGAAATCCCGTCCTTGATGAGGTTGAGGGAGGGATAGAGATCGTCGCGCATGTCCAAAGAGATGGGAGCGAACTGAGGATACTCGGGTATTGTCATGCTTTCATGATACGAAAAGCCCCAGGTCTTCGGCAAGTCGCGGCGGGCGGGCGAATCAGCGTTCGACGCGGTTGCGCCCCCCTTCCTTGGCGGCGAAAAGGGCGCGGTCCGCGGCCGACACGAGGGTCGCCGGATTGACGCCCGACTCGGGCCGCAGGGCAGCGCAACCGGCGCTCACCGTGACCACGGGGGCCGCCCTCGACTCGCCGTGGACGATGGAGAGCTGCTCGACCGCCGCTCGTATCCGCTCGGCGACGACCACCGCGCCGTCGAGCTCGGTATCGGGCAGGAGCACGAGAAACTCCTCGCCGCCGTAGCGGGAGGCCACGTCGGTCGCGCGCTCGAGCGCCGAGGTGATGCAGCCGGCGATGCGCCGCAGGCACTCGTCGCCGGCGAGCCGCCCGTAGCGATCGTTGTACGCCTTGAAGGAATCTATGTCGATCATGACGGCGGCGAGCGTCTCCTTCCCGCGCGCCGCGCGGGCGAAAGCCTGCTCGAGCGCCTCGTCGAGTCTGCGCCTATTGGTGATCCGCGTGAGCGGGTCGATCACCGAGAGCAGCTCGATCTTCTCCTCCGCGGCGGCGAGAGAGCTGCGGGCGCCCGACAGCTCGGCCTTGGCCGTCCTCAGAGCGGCCCCCTGGAGCCGGGAGACGAGGAGAAAGACTCCCCCGGCGAAGAGACAGGCGTAGAGCGCCCAGGCCCAGACGCTCAGCCAGGGCGCGATCCGGACGTGGACAGGAAGGGAGAGCCCCTGCTCGTTCCAAAGACCGTCGTCGTTCGAGCCGCGCACGCGGAAGATGTAGTCGCCTCCCGGCAGGTTGGTGTAGGTCGCCCTGTGGCTGGTTCCGGCCTGGATCCAGGAGCGGTCGAAGCCCTCGAGGCGATAGGCGTAGCGGTTGCGCTCCGGTTCGCGGAAGTCGAGGGCGGCGAAATCGAAGTCGACTTCCTTGTCGCGATACGAAAGCGCGAGGCGCTCGAGCGCGGGCGCGGCCGTGGGCAGGACGGCGGGGCGATGGTCGACGTTCACGGCCGTGAGCACCACCGGCGGCCGATGCGTATTGTATTCGTAGCGCCCGCCCGTGAAATGGTAGACGAGGTCCGAGGCGCCGAAGTAGAGCGACCAGTCGGGCGCCTCGAAGGCCCCGGGAAAGAACTCGGCGTTCTTCAAGTCGCCGAAGAGGGTGAGTTCGCGGAAGACTCCGGCGGCGCGATCGTAGAGCACCAGTCCCCGCTGCGTGGCGATCCAGAGGTTCGAATCCCGATCTTCGAGTATGCGGACGATCGAATTGCCGCTGAGGCCGTCGGCCGTCGTGTAGGTCACGAAGGAGTCCGTCTCGCTCTCGTACCGCATGAGGCCGCCGCCCGAGGTCCCGATCCACAGGAGGCCCCGCGAATCGAGGTACATCGTGCGGATCGAATCGTTCGAGATGCCTGAACTCCTATCCGGATCGTAGTAGTAGCGGACGAAGGACGAACCCTCGAGCCGATCGAGCCCATCGTTGGTGCCCACCCAGAGTCGGCCCTGCGCGTCGCGCTGCAGGCAATAGACGAGGTTGTCCGAGAGGGAGGTCGGATCGCCGCTGTCATGGGCGAAGTGCCTGAAGCGGCCGGACTTGGCGTCGAGATAGTCGAGGCCTCCGCGGTAGGTGCCGATCCAGAAGCCTCCCCGGTCCTCGTCCATGGCATAGACGATCTCGGAGGATAGGCCGTCCGGGCTGCCATCGGGCCTGATCACGGTGAAGTCGCCCCTTTTCCGGTCGAAGCGCGCGAGGCCGTCGTTCGTGCCGAACCAGAGCCGCTCGCGCGAGTCGACGAAGGCGAAGTTGACGATATCGTTCGGCAGAGACCTCGGATTGCCCGGATCGTGGCGGTAGATCGTCCACTTCCCTGTCTTCGCGTCGCGCCGCGCGAGCCCGGCGTTGTAGATCCCCGCCCAGAGGTCTCCCCGTGGATCGATCTGGATGACATAGACCTTGCCTCGCGGGAAGGTATCGGGGCCGGCGGCGAGAGCCCGGTAGTGCCTCCACGAGTTGCCGAGCCTGTCGACCCCGCCCCCGTTCGTGCCGAACCACAGTTCGCCCGTGTCGTCGGCGTAGATGGAGTAGACGACATCGTTCGAAAGGGAGCCCTGCCCCCTTCCCGCCTTGTAGCGGGTGAATCGTCCGCTCGCAATGTCGTATTCGAAAAGCCCGCCCCCCCAGCTTCCCGCGAAGATCACTCCCGGCCGGGCCGCGCTGACCACGTAAATGCGCCGGTCGGGAGTCGGATGATTCTCGAAGCGCCCGGTCGCTGGATCGAAGCGGGAAATGCCGCCGTACCAGGTGCCCAGCCAGAGCGAGCCGGAGGAGTCCTCGTCTATCGACATGACGTAATCCGAAAGAAGGCTCCCCGGATTCCCGGGCTCGTGGCGGTAGGTGGTGAAGGAGTCTCGGCCGTTGTCGTACAGCGAGAGGCCGCCGCCCGAGGTGCCTATCCACAGCCGGCCCTCCTTGTCGAGTTTCAGCGCCCTGATGACATCGGACTGGAGACGCTTCGGATCGCCCGCTTTCCCGTCGTAGTGGATGAAGATACCCTTCTTCTGATCGAATCGATCGAGCCCGTCGAGGGTGCCCACCCACAGACGGCCTTGCGCGTCGCGCGATATGGCGACGACCGTGTTGTTGCAGAGAGAATCGCGCGTCCTGGGATCGTGCCGGTATACCGTGAAGCGCTCGGTCCCAAGATCGAGCCGGTCGAGACCGCCGTAGGTGCCCACCCAGAGCGTGTCGCCGTCGAGATAGAGCGTCTGCACCGTGTCATCGCTGAGACTATGGGCGTCGAAAGGAACGGTCTCGAAGGTCTTGAACGAGTAGCCGTCGTAACGATCCAGCCCGTCCTGAGTGCCGAACCAGAGGAAGCCTCGCCGGTCCTGCACGATGGACGAAACCGACGAGTTGGAGAGTCCCTCGCGCGGACCCAGGACGGAAAAGAGAGCCGCGCCTTCGCGGGGGGCGGCGGGAGATCGGGAAGGGAGAGAGGCGGCAGGGTCGGGACTTCCCGTCCGTTCCGCCGCTTCGGCCCGGACGCCGACTTCCGAAGGGCCATCCGCGGCGAGCTCCCCGCTCGGCAGGAAGGCGGCGAAGACCGCGGCCAGGAAGAGAGCCGCGGCGAGGCGCGAGGCGCCCCATCTGCGATGCTTCATACTGCCATGCATGATAGCGAAGAGCGCCGAAAAAACAATGGAGCGATCCGCGGATCGGACCGGAGAGCGAAACCGGCGGGAACATGCTCGCATTGTCGTTGACCATCCGGAAAATGCGAGGCATAATTTCCTTCCATGAAACCATATACCGAATTGCTCTCCCGGCCCTTTGCGGCCGAACTCGTAGAACGTCTAACGCGCTATGCCCGGATCGCCACCACGAGCGATCGCCACATCGAGGATATCCCCTCGACTGCCAGGCAGTGGGATCTCGCCAGGCTCCTCGTCGAGGAACTCAAGGCGCTCGGCATCGCCGATGTCACGCTCGACGAGCACTGTTACCTCATAGCGCGGCTGAACGCGAGCCCCGGACTCGAAAGCCGGCCCTCGATTGGCCTCATGGCCCACATCGATACGGCGAGCGACGTGTCGGGCTCTGGCGTCAAACCCCGCGTCATAACGGCCTACGACGGAAAGCCGATCATCCTCGGCCGCATCGAAGGCTCCGAGATTTCGGGCGAGGGAGCCAACTATGTCCTCGACCCGACCGACAACCCCGACCTCGCCGATCACGTCGGCGACACGATCGTCGTCACCGACGGCTCCACCCTCCTCGGCGCCGACGACAAGGCGGGGCTCTCCGAGATCATGACAGCCGCTCGACATCTCCTCAGCCATCCGGAACTGGCCCACGGACCTATCGAACTCATCTTCACCCCCGACGAAGAGACGGGCAAGGGCATGAACCTCTTCCCCCTCCAAAATCTTCGCTCCAAGGCCTGCTACACGGTCGACGGAGGCAAGGCTGGCGAGATCGAAGCCGAGTGTTTCACCGCCTATTCAGTGAAGGCCGAGTTCAAGGGCAGGTCGATCCACATCGGCGCCGCCCGCGGCAAGCTCGCCAATGCCGTGGCCATGGCCGGCTCCTTCATCTCGATGTTGCCGCGCAGCGAGAGCCCCGAGGCCACCGACGGCTGGTACGGCTACTACTGCCCCCTCGAAATGTCCGGCGGCATCGAGCGCGCCACGGTCGAGGTCTTCCTGCGCGACTTCACGCGCGAGGGCATGGAAAAGAGAATCGAGGCGGTTCGCAGCTTCGCCAAGACAGTCGAGGCGCAGTTCCCCCTCGGCTCGGTCGAGCTCACCGTCGCCAAACAGTACGTCAATATGCGCGAAAAGCTCGACGAAAGCCCCGAGGTGCTCGAGCGCCTCATGGAAGCCGCCCGCCGCGCCGGAGCGGAGCCCTTCGTCAAGCCGATCCGCGGCGGCACAGACGGCGCCCGGCTCACCGAGATGGGCGTACCCACGCCCAACATCTTCACCGGCGGCTACAACTACCACAGCCGCTACGAATGGGCCTCGGTGGCCGATATGGTCCTCGCTACCGACACTCTCCTCGATTTGGTGAGCCTCTGGGCGCAGGCATAGGGTAGCGTTACGAAAACTACGGGTAGCTGAATCAAACCAGGCCAAGCCGAGCGTAATCCTCCTTGAGTCCTTGCGACTCAAGGAGGTTCCGTGACCACCGCCCCCTTCTGCCCTAATCCTTTATACGACCTCCTCACCCGGCACGCCCACGCCGAGCCCGTCCGCGCCCTCGGCCGCGGCATGCAGCTCTCCTGCGGCTCCGTCCTCAACCGCTTCGACCGCCTCTCCCGCCAGGCGGTCGCTCACCACGCCGAAATTCGCTTTAGCTTCTATTGACAGTAACTCAATAAAACCTGTAAACTCTCTTTATTGTTTCTATATGTAGAATCTTTCGGGAAGGAAGTCCTCATGATTCGCCCCACACGCCTCGACTTTCTCAGGGCGGCCAAGCCCGGGCACGTGATTCCCGTCTTAAAGAAAATCGCGGCCGATCGCATCACCGCCATCGACGCCTACTACGCCCTGGGCGCCTCCTATCTCCTCGAGTCGGCGGGGGGAGGGAACTTCGGCCGCTACTCGTTCCTGGGAGTTGAGCCGGTGGCGCGGCTGTCCATCGAGGGAGGGGTCTGCCATCTCCGCGACGGAGCCCAGATGAGCGCGTTCTCCGCCGCCGACCCGGTCCGCGCCATAGGCGACCTGCTCCGAGCCCGGCCCTTCGCCGGCGAGGGCGACCTCTCGCCCTTCCCGGGCGGGGCCGTGGGCTATCTCGGCTACGATGTGGCGCGGCTCTGGGAAAAGCTGCCCGACGTGTCGGCCAAGTCCGACCTCGGCCTGCCCAACGGCCTCTTCATGATCACGCGCTACACCCTGGTCTTCGACAACCTGTCGCACGACCTCAGCATCATCTGCAATGTCCGAGTCGACGGGGATCCCGAGGCCGAGTACGTCCAGGCCATCAAGGGCATCGAGGAGCTGGAAGCCCGGCTCGCGCGCTCGACCGAGGAAAAATCGGGGCCGCGCGCTCCGGTCGCCGTGGGAAAGCGCGGCTCGAACATGGACCGCGCCGCCTTCGAAGCGGGAGTCGCGCGGGCCAAGAAACTCATCGAGGAGGGCGAGGCCATCCAGGTCGTGCTCTCGCAGCGCTTCAGCGTCGACTTCGCGGGCGAGAGCTTCGAGATCTACCGGGCCCTGCGCTCGCTCAATCCCTCGCCCTACATGTTCTACCTCGACTTCGGCGACTTCGTCATTCTCGGCGCCTCGCCCGAGGTGATGGTCCGCGTCGACGGCGGGAGGGCCACGCTCAGGCCCATCGCGGGCACGAGGCGGCGCGGCAAGGATCGGCTCGAGGACGCGGCCCTGCGCGACGAGCTCCTCGCCGACGAGAAGGAGCGCGCCGAGCACATGATGCTCCTCGACCTGGCGCGCAACGATCTGGGCAGGATCGCGAAGCCGGGCTCGGTCTCGGTGGACCGGCTCATGGAGGTCGAGCTCTACTCGCACGTCATGCACATAGTCTCCGAGGTCTCGGCCGAGCTGGGCGAGGGCGTGGACGTCTTCGACGTGATCCGCGCGGTCTTCCCGGCGGGCACGGTCTCGGGCGCGCCCAAGATCCGCGCCATGGAGATCATCGACTCGATCGAGCCGGACCGGCGCGGCTTCTACGCCGGGCTCGTGGGCTATTTCAGCTACCGCGGCGGCTTCGACTCCTGCATCGCCATCCGCTCGGCGGTGGTCAAGGACGGCCGGCTCCACGTCCAGGCGGGCGCGGGCATCGTGTACGACTCGGATCCCGGCCGCGAGTACGAGGAGACGGTGAACAAGGCCGAGGCGGTCTTCGCCGCGCTATCGACGATCGGAGGCCGACCGTGACGCTCATCATCGACAACTACGATTCCTTCACCTACAACCTGGCCCAGGCCTTCCTGTCCCTGGGCGAGGAGGTGAAGGTTTTCCGCAACGACCGGATCACCGGAGACGAGGCCGAGGCGCTCGACTTCGACCGGCTGGTGGTCTCGCCCGGCCCCGGCGTGCCCCAGACGGCGGGCAGGTCGATCGAGCTCATCCGCCGCTTCGCGGGCCGCAGGCCCATCCTCGGCGTGTGCCTCGGGCACCAGGCCATTGCCGCGGCCTTCGGCGCCACGATCGCCCGGGCCTCGCGCATCATGCACGGCAAGGTCGACGAGATCAGCCACGACGGCAAGTCGATCTACTCGGACCTGCCCAACCCGCTGCGCGTCATGCGCTACCATTCCCTCGTCGTGAAGCCCGGGACGCTTCCCGAAGGTTTCGAGGTCAGTTCGAGGTCGCCCGACGGGGACATCATGGGCATCCGCAACGCCGAGCTGCGCATCGAGGGCGTCCAGTTCCACCCCGAGTCGATCGGCACCGAGGAAGGCGCGCGCATGCTCGCGAACTTCCTCTCCGACGCCAAGGAGAGGCCCTCGGCCAAGGCGCTCCTCAAGAAGGTGTCCTCGCGGGAGTCGCTCGGCGCCGAGGAGGCGCGGGTCTTCATGGACAGGATCGCCGAGGGCAGCGCGAGCCCGGCGCAGATCGGCGCCTTCCTCGCGGCGGTGACCCTGCGCGGTCCGACCGTCGAGGAGATCGTCGGCTTCGCCGCCTCGCTGCGCGAGCGGGCCGTCGCCCTGCCCCTGCGGTCTTCCGACGGGATCATCGACACCTGCGGCACGGGCGGAGACTCCTCGGGCAGCTTCAACATCTCCACCACCGCATCCCTCGTGGCCGTGGGAGCGGGGGTCAAGGTGGCCAAGCACGGCAATCGTTCGATAACCTCGCGCTCCGGCTCGGCCGACGTGCTCGAGTCGCTCGGGGTGCCGATCCACCTCTCTCCCGCCCAGGCGGCCCGGTCCATAGAGGAGGCGGGCATGGCCTTCCTCTTCGCCCCGGACTACCACCCGGCCTTCAAGAACATAGGAGGCCCGCGCCGCGAGCTCGGCTTCCGCACTCTCTTCAACATGATGGGGCCCCTCCTGAACCCCGCCCGCGTCAAGGCGCAAGTCGTCGGCGTCTACTCGGCCGAGCTCACCGAGACCGTCGCGCGGGTCCTCGCCGAGCTGGGGCACACGCGGGCTTTCGTCGTCCACGGCCTCGACGGACTGGACGAGCTCAGCCTGGCCGCGCCGACCAAGATCACGGAGCTGCGCGAGGGCTGGATCAGGACCTGGACGCTCCAGGTCGAGGACCTCGGCCTCACGCGCTGCAATTCCGCCGACCTCAGGGGAGGCGACGCGGAGCGCAACGCCCGCATCCTGGAGAGCGTGCTCGCGGGAGAGGAAGGGCCCATGCGCGACGCGACCCTCCTCAACGCCGCGGCCGCCATCGTCGTCGCGGGCCTGGCGGCCGATCTGGGCGAGGGACTCCAGGCGGCGCGCGCCTCGATCGACTCCGGCGCGGCGGCGCGGGCGCTCGAGCGGCTCCGGGCCCGGAAAGTCCCGGCATGAGCGCGCCCGGAACGAGGGGCGCCGGCATTCTGGCGCGCATCGCCTCCGAGCGCGCCGGCGACGTCCTGCGCGCCCGGCGCTTACGGCCCGAGGGCTCGCTCTTCCGCGCGGCCTCGGCCCCGCGCCCGCTCTTCCGCGCCGCGCGGGACTTCGTCCTCATCGCTGAGTGCAAGCGCGCCTCGCCCTCGCGAGGCCTGATGGTGGAGTGTTACGACCCCGTGCGCATCGCGTCGGCCTACGAGCGCGGCGGCGCCGGCGCGCTCTCGGTGCTCACCGAGCCTCGCCATTTCCTCGGCGCGGACGATGACCTCCGCTCGGTGCGCGCCGCCTCGGCCCTGCCCGTCCTGCGCAAGGACTTCATCGTCGACGCCTACCAGCTGCGCGAGGC
>DATKVK010000092.1:0-9149 GCA_035530095.1 Rectinemataceae bacterium
GCGGGCTGCTGCGCCGTGCCCGCGGCCGCCGGGGCGGGCTGGGCCGCCGCCTTGGCCGCCGCCTTTTCGGCCTCGAGCTTGGCCTGGTCTGCGGCGAGCTTCTCCTGGGCGGCGGCCAGCTCGGCCTTCTGCTTGTCGACCTCGGCCTGCTTCTGGGCGGCCTCGCGCTCCTTGAGGCCGGTCATCGCCTGGCGCTCCGGGATGCCCTTGTCGCTCTGGGCGCGGAGGCTCTCGGTGACCTGGGGGCTGCCGACCGCGCTCGTGTCGACGGCGCCGAGCTTGCCCGGAGCCGGGGCGACGCCGAGCGGGATGATGATGCGGCTCTTGCCCGGCCACTCGCTGTACACGAGGGCGAGGCCGGCGTCCTGCGCCGTGAGCTCCTTCTGCACGACCGGCTTGTACTTGGAAGAAATGTACGCCATGTCGCCGCGGTAGACGGCGTTGTAGACGGTGACGAAGGTGGCCAGGGTGAAGGCGTCCTTCTCGCTGTAGCCCCAGGCGGTCTCTAGGTAGCCCGCGATGATCCAGCGGAGGTTGCGGATGTGGTCGACCCCGGCGTCGGCGCCGAGGACGAGGATGTCCGCGTCGAAGCCCTGGGG
The DNA here is from genome assembly GCA_035530095.1 of Rectinemataceae bacterium. GTDB lineage: Bacteria > Spirochaetota > Spirochaetia > Treponematales > Rectinemataceae > JAJXZP01. Next base: position 600 of record DATKVK010000092.1, read on the forward strand.
GACGGCGGGGTCGACCGCTCTGATCACCTGGTAGCGGCCGGGAGCGGTGCGCGTCGAGCCGGCGGCGATCTGGGAGCCGAGCGCGCGCCCGATGCCGGTGATCTCGGCGAGGGACTGGACGATGTTCTGGGGGCCCTCGTAGTTCACGAAGACGATGTCCTTGTTCTGCGTCGACTCGATTTCGCTCTTCGCGATATCGAGGGCGCTCGCCTGCCGGACTCCGAGGGCGCCGGACAGGAGAAGCGAGCAGGCGATGAAGGCTAGGCCGCGACCGTTCACGATTCCTCCTCGATATGCCGCCGGAAGACCGGATCTTCCGGCCCCCGCGATCTCTCAACGCTCCGGATATCCGGCCATCCGTCCCAGCACGGCGACCGCCCGCCTGCGCACGAGGGCCCCGTAGGGCAGCCGCGAGAGCGTCAGGATCGCCCGCACCTCGACCGCCGAGGGCGGCGTACCCGAGCGCAGGGCGAGGCTCTCGATGGCCCCCATCAGGGCGAGGGCCGTCTCCTCGTCGACCCACCTCGCCGCCGCGGCGAGGAAGGCTGCCGCGGCCAGGCCGCCCGGGTCGACGGCGATGGCGCCCAGGGCGCGGCAGGCGGCGGCGCGCACCGCCTGATCGCGGTCCTCGGCCAGCACCCGGCAGAGGACCGCCCGATAGTCGGGCGAGCCGAGCTCGCCGAGGACTGCGCAGGCGCGGGAGCGCGACATCGGATCGCCGCTCAAAAGCCGCTCGGACTCGGTGTAGCCGGACTCCAGCTTGCCGAGCGCCACGGCGGAACAGTAGGCCGCGGCCGCGCTCTCGTCCGCTCCAATAGTACCCGATCTCAGCTTTTTTTCAATATCGGCGAGGAGGGCCAACTTCCGGCCGCCGTCGGCCGCATCCGGGTCGAAGGCGAGGGCTTCGGCGGCCGCGTCGGCGGCCGTCGAGGGGGCCTGGGGATAGGCCTCGGGCGCCGGCTCGAGACTGGGGCCGAGGGGGCGCTCGAAGCGGTAGGCGTCGAGGATCCAGTCCTTGCCCGGAGAGAAAAGCAGTCCGGCCGGCGAGACCAGGCCGGCGCCCGCCGCGTTGACGAGCGAGGCCTCGCGATAGAGCTCGCCCGAACGTGAAAGCGAGACCGCCCTTCCCTCGGACAGGGCGACGAGCCGCTCGGAAAAGACCTCCAGCCGCCCGTCGGGGCAGCGCGTGGCCGTCCGCCAAAGCAGGCTTCCCGAGTCCGAGACGGCGAAGGCGAGGCCGCCCCGGTCGAGGCCGTAGAGCCGCGAGCCCTCCCCGATGAGGGCCGCGATCGGGGCCTGGCCGACGCCGATGGGGCGATCGCCGCGAATCCGGCCCGTCCGCCCGTCCACGAGCAGAAGGGAGCCGTCGGCCAGGCCCGCGGCGAGGTTCGGCTCGCCGGAGCCGGCTTTCATCGGCGCCAGCACCTCGACCTGGGCGCCGGCTCGGAGCCGGGCGAGTTTCCTGCCGTAGGGAGAGAGGACGAGGAGGCTTCCGTCGGCGAGGGCGAGGACCGGGTCGCCTGAGCCATCGATGCCGGGCGGGAGGGCCAAGGCTGCGGGAAGGTCCGTCGACCAGAGCCTCCCTCCCGAAGGATTGAGGCAATACAGGCGCGAGCCCGCCGCGACGAAGACTCGTCCGTCCGAGCCGAAGGCCGGGGCGGCGGCGAGGGGGGCGCCCAGGTCCGCGGTCCAGGCCTGACCGCCCGAGCGCGTGTAGACCCACAGCCTCTTTCCCGAGCCGACCATGGGCCTGCCGAAGGGATCGATCGTCAGGCTCGCGCCGCCCCCGGGATCGAGAGCGCCGAGGCCCAGGGCGATGCGCGCGACGAGGCGCCCGGTATCGGAAAGGGCGTACAGATTCCCGTCCTCCGAAATCATCCAGACGAGGGCCGGAGAGACGCTCTGGTCGAGGAGGGGACCGGCGACGGGCCGCCCTCCCACCGGGAGGCGGAAGGCCGGCTCCAGGGATTCGGGTCGGGACGGCGCGGCGCTGGCGCCTTGGGCGAAAGCCGACGCGAGGGGCAGGAGGAGGCCGAGGCAGGCGATCGCGGCGGCGCGCGCGCGGCCTCCGCGGCGGAGCCGGAGGCCGCGGCCCTTTCCGGCCTCCTTCGGAGCCTCGGGCGGAGCTGCGATCCTCTGGCCCATATTCCCCGCCCTAGCCGCGCCAGGCCAGTCGGGCGAAGCTCTCCAGGTGGCTCGTCTGGGGATAGAAATCCAGGCCCTCGAGCGACTCGAGGACGTAGCCCGAGCGGGTCAGCTCGCCGATGTCGCGGGCCATCGTCACCGGGTCGCAGGACAGGTACCGGAGGGCGGGAATCCTGGCGCGGATCATCCAGGAACGCACCGAGGCCGAAAGCCCGGTGCGCGGCGGATCCGCGAGGACGCAATCGAAGCGGCCCTCGGCCGAGCGGCCGCGCACCCAGTCCTCGACGCCGAGCGCCGCGAACTCGCGCCCCGAGCCGGGCACATTGCGCCGCGCCAGTTCGATGGCCGCGGCTTCGCGCTCCACGCAGACGAGATGCGCGAAGCGACGGCCCAGGAAGCGCGAGAAGAGCCCGACGCCGCAGTAGAGGTCCGCCGCCACCTCCCCCGACAGACCCTCGAGCAGCCGGGGCGCGAAAAGCTCGAGCAGCTGGAGGTTGGACTGGAAGAAGCCCTCGACGCGGAAGCGTATCGGCTCGCCGGCCACGGCGACCTCGGCCTCGCCGCGCTCGACCCAGACTTTCTCGCCTGAGCCGAAGACGACGAAGCGGGAGGATTCGAAGCCCTGAGCCTCCGACGCGGACCTCCCCGAGAGAGCGCGCGCCTCGAGCCATCGCCGCACCGAGTCGGCCGCGATGGGGCAGCTCGGAGCCTCGACGACCTCGTTCCCCGAGCGCCGCATGAAGCCCAGGCCGCCGCCCGGGGCGACGTGGAGCTGAAGACGGTTGCGGTAGCCGAAGGGCGGCGAGGGGAGGACGACGAGCGCGCCCACGTCCATGCGGCCGGTCCTCCGGAAGGCCTCCTCCAGGATCCGGGCCTTGGCCTCGACCTGGGCCGGATAGTCCAGGTGCTGGAGATTGCAGCCGCCGCAGGAGGCGTAGATCGGGCAGGGCGGCTGCACGCGCCGCGGGCTCGGCTCGAGGACTCCGAGGAGCTCGGCCTTGGCGTAGTCGCGGCGGGCCTCGTCCACGCGGACCTCCACCGTCTCGCCGGGGAGGGCCAGGGGCACGAAGACTGCCCGCCCCTCGTGGAAGGCCAGTCCGTCGCCCCCGGCGACGAGCTTCTCGATCTTCAGCCTGATCGCGCGCGCATCGGACATCGTGGGAGCATACTAATCCGAAACGCGCCGCCTGGTCATCACGTCGCCGCGGCCCGATCCTTCACATCGCGGGCTTTCAGGTCTATACTCCCCATAAAAGGAGAAACCTCATGAAAGCCCTCGTCAAGTTGCGACCCGAGCCGGGTCTCTGGATGGACGATGTTCCCATGCCCGCGGTGGGCTCCAAGGACATCCTCATCAAGGTCAGGAAAACCGCCATCTGCGGCACCGACGTCCATATCTACAAGTGGGACGCCTGGTCCCAGCGCACGATCAAGACGCCCATGACCATAGGCCACGAGTTCGTCGGCGAGATCGTCGAGCTCGGCAAGGAGGTCGTCGGCTGGAAGGTGGGCGAGCGCGTATCGGCGGAGGGACACATCGTCTGCGGCGAGTGCCGCGCCTGCAAGGCGGGCAAGCGCCACCTCTGCCCCAACACGGTGGGAGTCGGCGTCAACCGCACCGGCTGCTTCGCCGAGTACGTCTCCATCCCATCCTCCAACGTGTGGAGAGTGCACCCCTCGGTCTCGGACGACATCGCCTCGATCTTCGATCCCTACGGCAACGCCACGCACACCGCGCTCTCCTTCGACATGGTGGGCGAGGACGTCCTCATCACCGGCGCGGGCCCCATCGGCTGCATGGCTGCCGCCATCTGCCGCCACAACGGGGCGCGCAACGTCGTCATCACCGACGTCAACGACTACCGCCTTTCCCTGGCCAAGAAGCTGGGAGCCGACAGGACGGTGAATGTCGCCAAAGAGGACCTCAAGAAGGTGATGGAGGAGCTGGGCATGGTCGGAGGCTTCGACGTCGGCCTCGAAATGTCGGGCAGCCCCCAGGCTTTCGTGCAGATGCTGGACACCATGTACCACGGCGGGCGCATCGCCCTGCTCGGCCTCCTGCCCTCGGGCGTCGGCATCAACTGGGACGACGTGATCTTCAAGGGCCTCTTCATCAAAGGCATCTACGGCCGCGAAATCTTCGAGACCTGGTACAAGATGGAGGCGATGCTCCGCTCCGGCCTCGACATTTCCCACGTCATCACCCACCGCTTCAAGTTCGACGACTTCCAGAAGGGTTTTGATGCCATGCTATCCGGCGAGTCGGGCAAGGTAGTTCTAAGTCTCGACTGATAGACCACGTTGCATCAAAACCCCACCGCGCATCGACGAAGCGCCCGATCCATGGCGCTTCGTCGCGGCGATGAACCTGAGCGAGTGCCCCGATTGTAGCGCGCGGCATTTGGATGCTATAGTGCTCGGATAGTGAGAAAGCGCTCCAGGTCCCGCCCAGGGACCGACGAACCGCGAGTCGAACCCTCCGAGCACGGAGATCAGCGTTCGGCCGCGAAAAATCATGCGAGCGAAGGCGCTTCCGGCCAGTCCGATCCAGCGGGCGGGGCGAGTCAGCGGCGCGCGACGGGCGGCAGACGCCGCCGGTCGCGGCGCGGCGGTGACCGAGACCCTCGCCAGGCAGCTCTATTCGACGACGTAGATGCCAGGAATCCTCCGCAGCCTCCTCAAAAAAGCCCAGGGACGGAAGTCCCGGCCAAAGCGGGACAAGGAAACGAGTCGGCCGAGGCCCGAAACAACCGTTCGAAACGGAATCGCGAGCAGCGCGTTCCGCCGCGTCATGTCGAGCGGAGCCCGGGCGGAGTGCCCTCCGACGGAAGACCGCCGTCGGACACGCCGGGTTCGTCATCGCAGGGCGCGCCCCGCTCGACGGGCGCGCAGCAGCGAAAAGCCAAGAGCGGCGGCAAGCCCCGCGCCGAGGAACACTTCCCGCGCGGAAACGCGGATCGCGGCCCCCGGCCCCCCCACGAGCCGGGCAACCGGCGCGGTCCGGAGCGAAGCGTGAATCGTCCGGACGGTCGCGGCTTGAAGATTGGCCGCGGCGGCGAAAGATCCCGCAGTCCGAATCCGCGCGCCGCGGACCTTCGCGCCGCGGACCTTCGCGCCGGGATCCCCGCCTTCACCGATGAAGACATCGGCGCCCTCAGCCAAATGGAGGAGGATGGACTCCGCCGTGGTCCCCGCTCGGCCGGACGCGCCGGGGGGCATCAGGCGACGGCGGCGGTGCGACCTCTCGAGACGCTGGCGCCTTCGGCCGATAGCCTCGCCGCGCTGGCGACGCTCGAGGCCGTCATCGACGAGATCTCGCCGCTCGGCGCGAAGCACCGCGCGGGTCTCAAAGGAGACATCCGCCGGCTCTGGGAAGACCTGACCTCCGACCGCGAATCGCGATCCGCCGACTACCTCAGCTCGCCGCCCGCATTGAGCGCCTATCTCCGCTACTTTCTGCCATGGAACGTCTATCGGCTCTCGGCGATTCTCTCGAACGCCGACTTCTGCCTGCCCGACAACGCCGTCGTCGTCGACATCGGTTCGGGGCCTCTGACGATCGTCATAGCGCTCTGGGCGGCCCGCCCTGAACTCCGGAACGTACCTCTCACCATCTATTGCCTCGATCGCGTCGAACGGATCATGGAAACCGGCAAGGCCATTTTCGAGACGCTCTGCCTTCGCCTCGACGGGCGCATCCCGCCCTGGCGCATCGAGCTGCACAAGGATGCTTTCGGCGAAACTTTGCCCGAGCGGGCCCACCTCCTGACGGCCGCGAACGTGTTCAACGAATTTTTCTGGAAAGACCATCGCAATCTGGGGGAGCGCGCCCTCGCCACGGCGCGCACCCTCCTTTCCTATATTCGGGAAAATGGCAGCGTATTCATCATGGAACCGGGGGATCCCCGTTCCGGCGCCTTCGTCTCTTCGCTGCGCGCCGCTCTCCTCGCCGAAGGAGCACCGCCGCTCGGTCCCTGCCCCCATGCGCTTTCCTGCCCCATGCCCGGCATCTTCCGCCATCTTCTCCCGCCGGAGGAAACCCGCACGGCCAAGGGCGATCCCAATGTGGCGCCCTCGCGCTTCATTCTTCCGCCGGTGACCATGCCCAAGAAGCGCGACAAATTCCCCTGGTGCCATTTCGGCATCGACTCCTCGAAGGCCCCGGCCTGGCTGCAGGCGCTCTCCGAAGAGGCGGGGCTCCCCAAGGAAAAGGCGAGCCTCTCCTATCTCTGGGCCGCCCGCGGCGGCCTCCTGCGCCCTCCCGTGGGCATGCCCGCACCGATCCACTCCTCAGAGCGCGAACGGAGAGCGCGCGCCGGCCGCGGCATCCTCGTGCGGGTGGTTTCCGAACCCTTCGCGCTTCCGGACGGCTCGAGCGGCCAGTACGCGTGCTCGAGCCTCGGCTATACGCTGCTCAAAAGGCAGCATGGAGACAGCCCCTTCGACTCGGGCAACCTCCTCGAAGTCACCGCCTCGCCCCTCGCGCGCTTCGACGACAAGTCCGGGGCCATAATCCTTCCTACTTGACATAGACCCGGGCCGCCGGTATCATCGGTTTTCGTCGGAAACGACACGGGGGCGTGGCGAAGCTGGTTTATCGCGCCGGCCTGTCAAGCCGGAGATCGCGGGTTCAAGCCCCGTCGCTCCCGTAAAGCCCGTCAACCGACGGGCTTTTTCTTTCGGGCTGTAGCGCAGGGGCTAGCGCGCTTGGTTCGGGACCAAGAGATCGGTGGTTCAAATCCACTCAGCCCGACTAATAAGACCCTTTGTTTATAAGGGTTTTACAGGTCGACCGAATACCGGAGACCGCACATTCCACTATGTTGCACCATGGTTTGCACCATGAGCGACAAAAGGGGACGCTATGCGGCTTCCGTATCGGACCATCAAGAGACGCTCGCGCGCCGGGAAAGTCTACTTTCAAGTTAGATTCCTCGCCGAAGACGGGGTAACTCTTAAAACGAAGAGTTACCCCGAGGCGAAGACTCGCGCCCAGGCTTGCCGGTTTGCCGAGGAGGACCTAAAGCGCGGGATTCTGCCCTCAAGCGCCAACCCTCCGGCGCTTGACTACGTCCGGGATTTTTGGAGCGAGGCTTCATCCTATTTCAAGTCACGCGCCCTCAAAGGACGGCCGCTCTCCGAGTCATACCGTCAATCGGGGCTCTGGAATCTCAAGCACTTTGAAACCTATCTCGAAGGAAAGCTTCTCGCCGACCTGACGGCTGAAGGCCTGGAAGAGTACGCCGACGGCTTGGCCGAGAAAGGTATCAATCCCCGTACTATCAATCTCGGCATCGAGGCTATCCGCCGACCGTATACGGTATTCTGCAAAAAGCACCACCTCGCCAACGCCCTAATCGAAGTCGAGCACCACGAACAAAAACCGCGGGAACGTGGCATCCTTACGCCCGAGGAGCTTTCGAAGATCGTTCAGGTCGAGAACGACCCGCGCGCCCGTCTGGCCGTACTCTTGGGCGCCTTGTGTGGGCTCAGGAAGGGCGAGGTTCGGGGGCTCCAATTCGATGACGTCGATTTCGAGAAAGGAACCCTTTCAATATGCCATAACGTGGTTTTCACGAAAGAGGGGATCAAGGCCCCAAAGTGCGGAAGCTCGCGCACTATCCCCGCCCCTGAGCCTGTTCTCGAAGCAATCCGGGAATGTCGGAAGCTCTACCCTGCCGGACGCTTCGTGATTCCTAACTTTGCTAGCCCGGATCAACCGTGCAACGTGATAACAATAGGCCGCGCGTTCTATCGGATTCTAGACACTATTGGAATTGACGCCGATGAGCGGAAGCGTCGAAATCTCGTCTTTCATGGCCTTCGCCATACCTACGTAAGCCTATCGCAAAACGCGGGCCTTCCTGATTTCATAGTTGCCCGTCTTTCTGGTCATAAGGGCCTTGCAATGGTTCAGAGGTATACGCATTCCGAGGGGCTCGTGGACTTCCAGAAAGCACGTGAGGCCCTCGAAAAAGCCATAGCGCCGAAGGCCGAGAAGGTCGTCGGGGGCGCGGTATGACGACCCTTGATATCCTCCGCGACCATCTCAACGCCGCCCAGTCCGACGCTCTCCGAGTCTACGAAGCCGATAAAGGCAAGTCCTCCGAGGCCTTCGACTCGGGGCGCTACGATGGGCTGAAACAAGCTATCGAAATACTCGACGACATCGCCGAGGCAGTGGGGAAGCTATGAACCGCTGCCCTCACTTCTCGACTTGCTCAGCTCCTCTCTGCCCCGAGGACCCGGCAAGCATTGAACGGACTGTGTGGTACCCTGGGGAGGAAATCTGTAAGCGGCAAGGCGTGGGCTTCGCGGCGCGACAGCGGCGAATAGCTCGCGCCGGGATCGGCTCGGAGACGTGCTTCACGGCTTCGATGCTGAGGCGGAATATCGTCATTACAA
>DATKVK010000093.1:0-14447 GCA_035530095.1 Rectinemataceae bacterium
CCGCGGCCGTCATGCAGTCGGAGCGCAAGTTCGAGACCCTCCTCCAGAACAGCCACGGAGGCGTGATCGTCTACGATCCGGATTTCAGGGTGCTCTATCGCAACGACCAGGCCCTCTCGATCCACGATCTCGAGCAGCTGCACGACATCAAGACAAGCGCGGACCACGCCTCGGTCATGGACGCGGACGAACGAGTCATCGCCGTCGAGAATCTGCCCGCGGTACAGGCGCTCGGCACGGGGCGGAAGGTCGGGCCCGTGGTCATCGGCATCAGGCGCGGCGATCGCGTCGACTGGAGCCTCGTCACGGCCACACCCCTCAAGGACGAACACGGCGCCGTCGAGGCGGTGATCGTGAATTTCTTCGACTACAATCCGCTGCGCAAGGCCCAGGAGACGATCCGGGAGAGCGAGAAGATGCTCCGGGAGAGCCAGCGGATCTCGCGCACCGGTTCCTTCGAAATATCCAGAACCGGGACGATTCGCCTCTCGCAGGAGGGCTCGCGCATCCTCGGCCTCGATTCCTCGAAGCCTTCGATAGACCTGCAGGTCGGCCTCTCGCGGCTCGCGGCCGCCGACCGGCCCCTGCTCGAAGAAACCCTCGCCAAGGCCTTCGCCGGGGAGTATTTCGAGATCGAGCTTCATACCTGCGCCGACGGCGGCAAGAATCTCACCCTGCTGGCCAACGGCGGCCCCATGCAGGCCGGAGAGCAGGGATCGGCCGACAGGATCGTCGGCGCCTTCAGGGACGTGACGGAGGAGCGCCTCGCCACGGAGCAGATCGTGCTGGCCGGCAAGGTGTACGACACCACGATCGAAGGCATCACGATCACCGATACCGCCGGCACGATCCTCACGGTCAACGCCGCCTTCGAGAACATCACGGGCTACGCCGCCGCCGAGGCGATCGGCAAGAATCCCCGCTTGCTCAAGTCGGACTACCACGACGCGTCGTTCTACAGGAATCTGTGGGACACCCTCCTCGACACGGGAAGGTGGGAGGGCGAGATATGGAACCGCCGCAAGGACGGCACCGTCTATCCCGAATGGATGTCCATCACCGCGGTCAAGGACGCCTCGGGCGCCACGACCCGATACGTCGCCGTGTTCAGGGACCGCAGCGAAGCCAAGGCGAGAGAGGCCGCGATCGAGCGACTCTCCCACCACGACCTCCTGACCGATCTGCCCAACCGCCACCTCTTCCTCGACCTCATGGTCCAGGCGCTCAGCCTCGCCGAGCGCAAGGGCGAGCGCCTCGCCGTGGCCTACATCGACATAGACGGTTTCAAGCGCGTCAACGACAATTTCGGCTATCGCGAGGGCGACCGGATACTCCAGGAGCTGGCCGAGCGCCTGCGCAAGAGGCTCAGGCGCTCCGACACGCTCGCGCGGGTGGGCGGAGACGAGTTCGTGCTCCTCCTCGGAGAGATCGGCGAAGACATAAACGGCGCGCGCACGCTCGAAGACGTCCTGCGTTCGATAGAGGCGCCCTTCATCGCAGCGGGGAGCGAAGTCTTCCTCCGCGCCTCCGCCGGGCTGGCTTTCTGGCCGGGAGACGGGCGCGACGCCGACGAGCTCCTGACGAACGCCAACTCGGCCGCCAATGTCGCCAAATCGGAGCGCGTCGGAAGTTACTACATCTACACCTCCGCCATCCGCGACCGGGTAGTCAGGCGCTTCGACGTCGAAAGCCGGCTCCGCAGGGCCATCGAGAAGGAAGAGCTCGTCCTGCACTATCAGCCGAGGGTCTCGACGGTGAACCTGAGAATCCTCGGCATGGAGGCCCTGGTGAGGTGGCGCGGCGAGGACGGGAAGCTCATTCCGCCTGCGGAATTCATTCCCATCGCCGAGGACAGCGGCCTCATAGTGCCCTTGGGCGAATGGGTGCTGCACCGGGCCCTCGAGCAGACGAGGATCTGGCGCGAGAGCGGGCACGATCTCGTCGTCTCGGTCAATCTCTCCGCCCGGCAATTCCGGGACTCCGATGTGGAGCGGCTGATCGTGGGGGCCCTCGACGCCGCCCGCTATCCTCCCCAGGGACTCGAGCTCGAGATCACCGAAAGCCTCGCGATGGCCGACATGAAGCGCACCACCGACCTCATGCTGTCGCTGAGCTCGCGCGGCATCCATTTCTCGCTCGACGATTTCGGCACCGGCTACTCGTCCCTCGCCTATCTCAAGAGCCTGCCCATCCAATGGATCAAGATCGACCAGTCCTTCGTCCGCGACATCGGGCTTCCGGGCTCGGCGAGCGACTCCATAGTCAAGGCCATCATTTCGATGTCCCGAAGCCTCGACATCGGCACCATCGCCGAGGGCTGCGAAACCTCGGAGCAGTTCTCCTTCCTCCGCGACCTCGGCTGCGACCAGATCCAGGGCTACTTCTTCTCCCGTCCCCTCCCGGCGGAGGCCTTCGGGGAGTTCCTGCGGCAAGGCGTGCCGCGGATGGCGGCCGGGCCGAAGGATTCCGGCGTGGGCTGTTCCTAGCCGACTTTGCCCGGACGGCCGGGCGCCCGGCTTCTCCCGGGTGCCCAACTCTTCCCGGGCGCCCGGCCGCAGCAGCCCGGAAAGGAGCCGCCAGCCATGCAGAGCGACGCCCACCTCCACCTCGTCGACCTCGCGGGGCACGACCCCGGCTTCCCCGAGCGCCTCGCGGCCACGCCCTGGCTGGGCTGCGCCGCGAGCCACGACGAGGCCGAGTTCGGCCGGAGCGAGACCCTACGCGCCCGGATCGAGTCGGGCGGCGGCGCGCGCTGCGTCGCGAGCTTCGGCATCCATCCGCAGTGGGCCGTGTGGAAGAACGCGGACTTCCTCGCCCGCCTGGCCGCCGAACGCAGGATCGCCGTGATCGGCGAGGCCGGCTTCGATTTCTTCGGCGACCGCCCCGAGCGGGTGCGGAACGAGGAAAACGAGCGCGCGCAACGCGCCGTCTTCGAGTACCAGCTCGGCCTCGCCGAGCGCCACGGGCTGCCCCTGCTCCTGCACCTGCGCAAGGCCATGGACCTGGCCTACGCCTACGCGGGCCGCCTGCGCCGCCTGAGCGGAGCCGTCTTCCACTCCTACTCGGGCGGCGAGCGCGACATCGAGTCGCTGCTGGCCAAGGGCGTGCCCGCCTGGTTTTCCTTCGGCACGCCTATTCTCAAGGGCAACAAGCGCGCCCGCGCCGCCTGCGCCGCCGCGCCGGAGGCCCGTCTCCTCGCCGAGACCGACGCCCCCTGGCAGCCCACGCGCGGCTCGCTCTTCTGCCGCGCCGAGGATATCTCCGCGGTGATCGCCGAGATGGCGGCGATCCGCGGCGTCGAGGCTCATCGCCTCGAGGAGCGGCTCGAGGCCAACTTCCGCGACTGCTACCGCATATCCTGAGCGGCGCTGCCACGGCGCCGTCTCGCCGATCCCGGGCGGCGCCACGCCGGGCGGCGCCACGCGGCCAGGCCGGGCGGCGGCCTCGCCGCCGAGCGGAACACTGTCGGGCTTCAGCCGCCGACCTTCATGGCGGTTTCCTCGCGCGAGCGCGTGCCCAGGTAGAGGAAGCCGTAGTCCCTCTTCGCGAGCGTGCGGATGATCGCGGGCACGACCGCGAGGGCGCCCACGGCGGAGAAGAGCATGCACGCGGCCACGAGCAGGCCGAACTGGATGAGGGGCACGAAGTTCGACAGCCCCAGGACCAGGAAACCGCCCAAGATCACGAACATGTTGTAGAGGATGGCGCGGCCCTTCCGATCGATGGTGTTCGTGAGCGCGAGTCCGATGTCGGGCGCGGCGCGCAGCTCGTTGCGGTACCAGGTGATGAAGTGGATGGAGTAGTCCACGCCTATGCCGATCGCGACCGAGGACACGAGGGCGGTGGCTATATTGAGGGGGATGCCCAGGACGCCCATGAGCCCGAAATTGAGGAGAATGGTCACGAAGATCGGCACCATGGCGATCAGGCTCATCCGGAGGTCGCGGAGCACGAGGACGAGCAGGAGCAGGACGATGGCGGCGCACAGCACGATGCTCTTGAGCATGCCGTCGACGAGCAGGGTGTTGGCGACATCGTAGAGATCGGCCGAACCCGAGACCCGCACCTGCAGGTGGTTCCGCTCCAGGAAGTCCTTCGGGAAGTAGGCGAGGCAGTAGCGCTTGACCTCCTCGATCCTGTCGCTCGGGACGCGCTTCAGCGTCAGGCTCACGCGGAGCTTGTCGTGGTCGGCCGTGAGCAGGTTCGACACGTCGCCCGTGAAGACGAGGAGGTACTGGTCGATGAGGTTCCGGGACGAGGGTATCGCATAGTAGCGGCTCGAACCGCCGTTCATCTCCTGATTGATCTTCTTGATGACGTCGTCGAAGGAGAGCACCTTCGTGACGAAGGGGAACCGCTGCCGCACATCGCGTGAGAACGCCTCGATCCCGTCCAGGACCGCGGGCGTCGTCGCCTCGACGGGAGTCCCGGCCCGCTTGCCCGTCCTGGTCGCCGGATCGCTGAGATCGGTGTCGAGAATGACGTTGAAGACCTCGGTGCCGGCCAGCATGGCGTCCAGATGGTCGTCGGCCGCGTGGATGGGCGTGGACGCCTTGAAGAAGGACACGTTGTTGATTTCGGTCCTGAGGTTGAGGATTCCCCATACGGACAGAAGGCTGACGGCGACGGCCGCGACGAGGACGGCCCCGCTGTGCCGCAGATTGAGCCGATCGAAGAACCCGAGAAGCGCGCCGATCCATCCGCGCCGATGCTCCTCCTGGAACACCTTCTTGGGCCTGCGCGAGACGAGGATCAGGGAGGGCAGGAGATAGAGCGCGCACAGCACACCCACGAGATCGCCCAGCGCGGTGAAGATGCCGAAGTTCTTGATCGGCACGAAGCTCTCGCTGGCGAGGGCCCCGAAGCCCACCATGACGGCTATGCCCGACAGGGCGATGGCCAGTCCGACGCTCCTCATGTTCCCGTCGAGGATGGAGCGCTTGTCGGTCTCGGGCGAAAGGAAGTAGTGATTCATCTGGTGTATCCCGTAGGCGGATACGATGGCGACGAGGAGCACCGGTATGGTGATGCCCACGATCGAGATCGGCACGCGGCAGAAGGCCATGGATCCCATGGCGATCGCCACGGCGACGAGCACGATGGCCGCCGGATACGCCACGCCCTGGAGGTTGCGGAAATTGAGGAAGAGGATGAGAAGCACGACGACGACGACCACGGGCACGAGCAGTCCCAGGTCCCGGAACATCTGCAGGGAAATCTGGTTCTCGATCACCGGCTCGCCGTCGAGGTAGGTGCGGAACTCCGGGTCGGCCTTGTCCTTCAGGATCCGCGCGATGGCCGTCGAGAGCCTGCCGAGGACCGCCTCGTCCGAGACGTTGGGCGTTATCACGATCGTCGTCAGCTTGCCGTCGGAGGACACGAGAGCCTTGTCGTAGAGACTCCAGCCGGCCACGCGGCCGCGGAGCGCGTCTCCGCCGTTCGCGGGATCCCCGTCCTTGAGGAGCTTCTCGACGACGAGCTCCTGGTTTTCCTTGTCGTAGGACAGGTAGTCCGCGCTTGCGAGGCTCTGGGTCTTGTAGATCGGGGCCTGGAAATAGTCGAAGAGCTTCTTCTTCGGATGGACTGCCGCGGCGGCCGCGGCCACCTTGGCGGCGAAGGGAGCGTCCCAGGAAAAGGCCTGGACCAGCTGGTCCTTGGAGCTGATCAGCGGCAGGAGGGTCTGTGCGTAGTTGTTTTCGTAGATGCCCACCCCTTTGAGCGCCTCCACCACCGTGGCCCCTTCCTTCTCGCCGATTCCCAGGAGCCGCGCCATGTCCTGCGCGGGCAGGCTGTCGTCGAGGGCGTCGATGGCCGATTCGAGGCCGATGACGTAGCTCAGGGTCTTCGCGGAGTACGCGTCGGGCGTGTCGATGCCCACGAGAATGAGGTCGCTCGAGCCGAAGCGGGCCGGGTCCTCGTAGTAATCGCTGACGACGCGGTCCCGGTTCGTGGCCGGGAGCATGGACCGTATGCTGTTGTCGAACTTGAGCCGGGGAATGCCGAGGGCGAACAGGCCGACGAGGACGAAGACCGCGGCGACGATGAGCCGGGGCCTCCTATAGGCCTTCGAGCTCCAGGCGAGAAAACGCTCTATCATTGAAGAGACTCCCGATGGAATGGATGGGGCGCGGCGCCGATTCCGCGCCGCGCGAAGACGATCGCAGGAAGATCCTCACCTCACGAGATCGCAGTTCCACTTGTACAGGATCGTGAGGTAGACGTTGTTCGACGGCGTATAGAATCCGATCTCGTCCGTCGTCGTGTCGAGGGCGATATCGCCGCCCGACTCCTTGTACCAGGCGTAGGCGAGGTCCGCGCCGACCTTGATGTGGAAGGAATCCACGGGCATGACGTCGATCTCCGGATTGAGCGCGAGGCTCGCCAGACGGGTGATCGAGGAGCCGTCGTAGCCGAAAGGCACGGTGACCAGGCCGGAGAGCTGCGGCGTGAAGGCGCCGTCCGCGAGCGCCCATTTGAGGTCGAAGGTCGCGCCCTGGACGAGGCCGGCGCTCTCGAGTCCCAGGCTGTTCACGAGGCTCCGCTCGTAGTATTCGCTCGCGTACGAGGCGCTCGCGAGATCGGCGCGCAGCTGGGCCTGGCTCAGGCTGCCGTAGTCGGCGCCGTAGCCCGAGTCGAAGCCGGGTATCCAGCTGCCGATATACTGGAGGTTGAGGTAGTAGTCGTCGCCGGGACCGTAGTTCACATCGAAGCCCGCCACGTAGTCCAGCCGGGACTTGCGCACCGAGTAGTCCGAGCTTCCCGAGTTGCCGGTGAGGCTGTACGCGCCTTCGGCCCAGATCCCGAACTTGCCGATGGTCGTCTTGGCGTCGGCGCCGAAGCGCTGGATGCGCCGGCGCTCCAGGGCGATCGACGCGATGTGGTAGAAGCCCGTGGAGGCGTTCGAGATCTGGACGACCGGCGTGTAGAAAGGATCGAGGTCGGCGAGATAGCTCGCCGAGACATCCACCGCCTCCGATCGGTAGCTCAGCTTCCCGCCCGCCACGTAGCTGGAGGGGTCGTAGCCGAGACTGTCGTAGTCCACGTTAGACGAACTAGCTCCGAGAGCCGATAGGCCGGAGCCCGCGATCTGGGCGGCGAAGTCCACCGGCCAGGAGCTCGGCTGCTCGTAGGGGACGTACACGCCCTCGAGCGACAGCTCGTCCGAGGCGTACCACACGGCGTCGGCCGAGAGCACCGGGATCTTGTCCGCGTTCACGCCGCTGGAGTAGTCGCGCGGGTTGAGCGTATCCATCGGGTTGACCTTGTCGGCCACTCCCCAGGAGTAGATCTGGTAGCCGAAGGCGAGCTTGAAGGCCGAGGGGTCCCACTCGACATAGTTCTCCATCGGCCGCAGCCGGGTGAGGCTGTCCCAGTCGCCCAGCTGGCCCTGCGCGCCCGAGACATCGGGCAGAAGATCGAAGTCCCAGTTGGAGACGAGCTTGATCTGGCCGTTCTTCACGGTGAGGCCCGCCTCGTTGCGGAAGGCGGGGCTCTTCATCTCGCCGTCGTAGTTCCAGCCCTCGGCGTAGACGGGGAAGCGGTAGTCGAACTCGTGCGAGCCCGAGAGCCGCAGGTCGAAGCCCGAGGCGGCCCGGGACGCGGACTGCGCCGCGGCTCCGGTCGCGGCCGAATCCGAAGCCCCGGCGCCCGCCTGCGCCGCGGCGGGCGCGTCGAACAGCGCCGAGGAGTCCGCCTCCTGGGCCGCGGCGAAGGCCAGCGAGGCGAGGCAGAGGACCGCGCCGGCGAGGATGCGCTTGTTCATGGCGTACTCCTCCCCCGCCCTAGCGTTCCAGATTCTGGACGGAGAAGACGCGCGGGCTGAGGCCGAGGTCCACGCGGACGTCGCGCATCGCGAGGAGGGTCTTCGAGCCGGTCTTGTAGTTCTCGATGAGCGTCTCGGTAGGGATCAGATATCCCTTTGCATCCACCACCTTGACGAAGAGGATGGTCTTCAGGAGCGATCCGCCCCTGCGGTCGAAGCAGTCGAGCCGATAGACGAAATGGTCGTCCTCGTTCACATAGGCGACGGTCCGCGAGTAGGGAGCGGAAGCGTCCTTGGGCTTCATCTCGATCTTGTAGAACTTCATGCCCTCGAAGGCCCGGTCGGCTATGCTCTGGTTCTCGGCGAGGAAGGTGTAGGTATTGTCCTCGAAATTCCGGTCCTCCAGGTCGTAGAAGGAGAAGTCCGAGTTGACGAAGGCGCCGCCCTTGTCGTCCGAGGAAATCCGGCGGGTCTTCTTCAGGGCCGGCAGGTAGAGGCGCTGTTCCGAGCCGCCTCCTCGGTGCGAGAGGGTAAGGAACTTGGTGCCGGCTATGTCCGCGGGCTCCGAGAAGGAAAGGTAGGCGTCCTTCCCCTCGGGCGTCTCGCGATAGTAGATCTCGAGTCTCCGGATCTTCCTCGCGCCCGAGCGGTCGATGATGGTCATGACGGCGCTCGCCTGGGTATCCCTGGCCTTCGGAAGGCTAAAGTACTGGCGGGCGATCTCGTCGCCCCGCGTATCCGCGAAGGCCCCGAGGGCCAGGGCGAGGCAGAGTCCTGTCAATAGCGATCGTTTCACGGCAGCTTCCTCCATAGAAAGTTCAATTTCGTTTCATCTAGCAAAATCAATCATAGTGTTTGACTTCGCTCGATATATGATTAATAATGACGGGGGAGGAGCTTCAATATGCATACGTCCGGAGAAGTGCCCGAAAACAGACAAGGCGCCGTCCGAGTGTCCGCCGCCGGCGTCCGAAGCGCGCCGAAACCGCCGGCGGAGAAGGCCGAATACAAGAGCGCGCGACGCTCGCGGGCCCTCATCAGAAAGGCCCTCGTGGAACTCCTGCAGGAAAAGGACATCAACAAGATAACGATCACCGACATCGTCAGGCGGGCGGACATCAACCGGGGCACCTTCTACGCCCACTACGCCGACGTCTACACGGTGGTGGACCAGATCGAGAACGAACTCATCGCCAAGCTCCACGAATTGCTCGAGGTCTTCCAGAGCAACGGACTCCTGCGCAGGCCCTTGCCGGTCCTCAAGGAACTGGCGCGCTACCTGGAGGAGGACATCGAGTACTACCGGATGCTCATCAACGCCAAGGGAGCCCAATCCTTCCTCGAAAGGATCAAGCAGCTCTTCATCGACAAGATGATGACCGACGAGCGCTCGCTGGCGAAGGTGAAGGACAAGGACCGCTTCCAGGTCGCCTTGAGCTTCTTCGCCGGCGGCATGGTGGAGGTCTACAAGGATTGGCTGCAGGGCAAGCTCGGGAAATCGCTCGACGAGGTGGCCGCGATCGTGGACACGATGAATCCCTACGGCAAAGGAGCCTGACCGCCATGAGTTTCTTCCAGCCCTTCAGCCTCGAACGGTACTTCGCCCGGCACGAGTTCAGCGCGCGCTACCTGCTGTGCAGCTCCGACTGCGAGACCATCCGGACCAGCGAGCTGCTCGCGCTCGAGGAGGGGGCCGAGGAGGCCTTCCTCTCCCAGCGCCTGGGCTACACCGAAAGCCGGGGCGATCCCGAGCTGCGTGCCGGCATAGCCCGGCTCTACCGCGGCCTCGGCGCCGACGAGGTGCTCGTGCACGCGGGAGCCGAGGAGGCCATCCTCAACCTCTGCCTCGCCACCCTGGCCGCGGGCGACCACGTCGTCGTCAACTTCCCCTGCTACCAGTCCCTCGCCGAGATTCCGCGCGCCCTCGGCTGCGCCGTGACGCCTTGGCCGCTCCGGAGCGAGCCGGGGCGCTGGGTCCTCGACCCCGACGAGCTTCCGCGCCTCCTGCGGCCGCGCACGAAGCTCGTGATCCTCAACACGCCGCACAACCCCACCGGAGCCCTGATGCGACGCGGCGAGTTCGACCGCGTCGTCGAGCTCTGCCGGGCCGCGGGGGCGATCCTCCTCGTCGACGAGGTCTACCGCCACCTGGAGGTCGAGCCTTCGCGGCGCCTGGACGCCGCCTGCGAGGCCTACGAGAATGGCGTGTCGCTCAACGTGCTATCGAAGAGCGCGGGGCTCGCCGGGCTCAGGATCGGCTGGCTCGCCAGCAAGCGGCGCGACATCCTCGACGAAGTGGCCGTCGTCAAGGACTACAACTCGATCTGCTCCTCGGCTCCCTCGGAGTTCCTCGCGGGTCTCGCGGTGCGCAATCTCGACAAGCTCGTCGCGCGAAACCGCGGCATCGTCTCCTCCAACCTCGAACTCCTGCGCTCCTTCTTCGCGCGGCACGCGGACTTCGTGGACTGGAACGAGCCGGAGGGCGGCTCCATCGCCTTCCCGCGCTTCCTCCGCGCGGCGGGGAAGGGCGGCGCGGCAGGCGATCCCGGCGGGCCGGGGGCCGCCGACGCCGAAGAGCTGGCCCTGCGCATCCTCGAAGACTCCGGCGTACTCCTCCTGCCCGGCGCCCGCTACGGCTACGAGAGCGCTCACTTCCGCATCGGCTTCGGGCGGGCGAACATGCCGGAGGCCCTCGAAGCGCTCGAGGCCTGGATCGCAAGGAACGCTTAGGCGCCGGCCCTCCGAGCCGCGGGCGCCCGCCCTCAGGGATAGATCGAGAATTCCTGCGCGAGCTGGATCTCGCTCTTCACCTCGGAGACGCCGGGCACGGCCCGGGCCGCAGCCACGGCGCGCTCGACGGTGTGCTGCGTGTTCGCGAGCCCGTAGAGCACCACGCTGCCGCCGTCGGCAGCCGCCTCCAGGGACTGCAGGCGCACCTTGCTCTGATAGACGATGCTGGTCGCCACCCGCTGGCCGAGGACCAGGTCGGCGAGCTTCTTCCTGCCCGCGGCTTCGCGATCCGCGTCCACGACGTGGCGCCTGAGCTGGTCGATGGTCGCCGCGGCCTGGGAGGCGTCCATCCGCGCGGTGTTGAGCGCGAGATCGAAGGTGGAAAGATCGTTCCAGTCCAGGCCGAAGAAGATCTTGTTGAAGCCCCCGCGGTCGTGGTCGCTCTGCTCCACCACCAGGCGCGCGTGCTTTTCGTCGCACATGCAGAGGTCGACCGCGCGCCTGAGGCGCAGCTCCAGCGGGGCGGTGACGCGCACGGCCAGACGGCTGGGCACGCTCCTGAAGGCGGCCGTTCCGCCCCTGCCCACCACGATGCAGTCGCCCTCGACCGCTTCTTCGTAGAGGGCCGTCTTCAGGTAGTGGAGGTAGTCGGCGCGGTCCTCCGACAGCGAAGCCCAGAAACCCGGCTTCTTCTCGTCCAGCTTCTCCTGCAGCTCCGGCTTGAACCCGTAGCCGGCGAGGCGCCGCTCGATGTACTCCCGATCCAGGATCTTGTAGCCGGAGATCTTCGCGAGTTCCTGAGCGATCTCCTCGCCGAGCGATCCGAGATCGCGCACGATGGTGATGATGGCCATGCTGCGCACTCCTTCTCTTCGATTCTAATACCGAAGCGACTCGCGTCAAGCGCGTAGACCGGATTTAAGCAGGCTCCTTCGCCGAACCGGGCGCCGCCGAACCGGGCGCCGCCGCTCGTGGCAAGATCCCGCCGTATCGCCTATACTGTTCCCGCGAGGCGCTACGGAACCATGATCGGCGAAAACAAGACCATCCTGCTCGTCGAAGACGAGGCTATCATAGGGCTGCGCGAAAAGACGCAACTCGAGAAAGCTGGCTACAAAGTCATCCAGGCCCTCTCCGGCGAGCAGGCGGTCCGGCTCGTCGCCCAAGGCCCCTCGGCGATCGATCTTATCCTCATGGACATCGACCTCGGCGACGACCTGGACGGCACCGAGGCCGCCCAGCGCATCCTCGCCGAAAACGACATCCCGATCCTCTTCCTCTCTTCCCATACCGAGCCGGAGATCGTGGGCAAGACCGAGGAGATCACGAACTACGGCTACGTCGTCAAGTCCTCGTCCTTCACCGTGCTCGACGCGTCGATCAAGATGGCCCTCAAGCTCTTCGCCGCGAAACGGCAGCTGGACCTGAGCAACCGCGAAATCGAAGCGAAGAACGAAGAACTCCACAGGAACAACGAGGCGCTGCTGAGGACGAACAGGGAGCTGGCGCAGAGCGAGGACAAGTTCTCGAAGGCCTTCCATACCAGTCCCGACTCGATCAACATCAATCGCCTTTCCGACGGGGTCTACATCGACATCAACGAAGGCTTCACCCGGATCATGGGATACACGAGGGACGACGTCATCGGACGCTCCTCGCTCCCGGGAGACCTGGGCATCTGGGTCCGCGACGAGGATCGCCTGCGCCTCGTACGGGGCCTCCGCGAGAAGGGCGAGTACGCCAACCTCGAAGCGGAATTCCGGAAGAAAGACGGCAGCACGGGCACGGGGCTCATGTCGGCGCGGCTGCTGGAGATCAACGGCGAGCAATGCATCATCTCCATCACGCGCGACCTGGGCGAATGGAAGAAGACCCAGGACGAGCTCAAGGAAGTCGAGCAGAAATTCCGGCTGGCCTTCGAGCTTTCGCCCATAGGCATTTCCCTGACGACCCTCCGCGGCGAGCTGAGGACCGTCAACCACGCCTTCTGCGGCATGATCGGCTACTCGATGCTCGAGGTGAACGCCTCCGATTTCCAGAGCTTCACCCATCCCGGCGATCGGCCGCTCTCCGCCGAGATCATGGCCCGGCTCCTCGACGGCCGCTCGGAGACCTGCAGCTTCGTCAAACGCTTCGTCCACAAGGACGGGCACATCGTCTGGGCCGAGGTGAGCTCCTCTTTGGTCAAGGGCGGCGACGGCTCGCCGGGCTTCATCATCTCGCACATCAAGGACCTCACCGAGCAGCGCTCGGCCATGGAGCGATTCCGTCTGGCCATGGAGGCGAGCTCCGACGGGATCTGGGACAGGGACATCCCCTCGGACAGAGCCTACTACAGCCCGGCGTACTACAAGATGCTCGGCTACGAGGAAGGCGAACTCCATCTGACGCGACAGATGTGGTACGGCCTCGTCCACCCCGACGACCGGGAGATGGTGCACCGGGTCAACGAGGACTGCGTCGCCGGCCTCAACCCGGGCTTCGACATCGAGTTCCGCATGAGGGCCAAGGAGGGCGGCTACAAATGGGTGCGCAGCCGCGGCCGGGTGGTCGAGCGGGACGCATCGGGGAAGTCGATCAGGATACTCGGCACCCACGTCGACATCACGGAGCGGAAGCGCGCCGACGACCTGGTCCGGAAGCTGTTCGACGAGAAGGAGCTGATGCTCAAGGAAATCCACCATCGGATCAAGAACAACATGAACACCGTGCAGTCATTCCTCTCGCTCCACGCCTCCAGCGGCGTCGACTCCGCCGCGGCGCTCGCCCTGGAGGAAGCCGCCGCGCGCGTCCGCGGCATGGCGGTGCTCTACGATCGGTTGTACCGCGGCGGCGACCACGACTCGCTCTCCGTGCGGGACTACGTGACCGCGCTCGCGCGCGATGTCGTCGACAACTTCCCGAATCGCGACTCGGTCGAGCTGGACATCGAGGCCGAGGATTTCCGGCTCGGGGCCCGGGTCCTGCAGCCGCTCGGCATCATCCTCAACGAGCTGCTGACGAACGCCATGAAGCACGCCTTCGTGGGCCGTCCCGGGGGATCCATCCGCCTCGCCGCCCGCCGCGAGGGCGACCGGGTCGTCATCGACCTGCGGGACGACGGAGTCGGCATCCCGGAAAGCGTCGATCTCGCGAATTCCTCCGGCTTCGGATTCACCCTGATCGACGCTCTGCGACAGCAGCTCGGAGGCACCCTCTCCGTCGCCAGGGACGGCGGCACGGGCATATCGCTCGCCTTCGAAGACGCCTGAGAGGGGCGCGGACGCGGCGAGGAAGCGGGCGCGGGAGCGCGTCTTAGTTATTTTACTTTAACCTTAAGGAGTGAACGATGAAAATGGCACTGATGGTCGTCGACATGCAGAACGCCTATAGCCTCGGCAAGGCCGCCGAGTCGATGGGCGAGGCCTCGGAGTACATCGAGGCGGCGCTGCCGCTCTTCAGGTCGAAGGGCCTGCCCGTCGTCTGGGTCCAGCATCTCGACGAGAAGGACGGAGCCGTCCCCGGAGAACTGGGCTTCGAGATCATAGGCAGGCTTGAGCCTCTGGCCGGCGAGCACCGCGTGCGCAAGACCTACAACAACAGCTTCAACAAGACCCAATGCGCCGCGATCCTGGCCGGGGAAGGCGTGGACACCGTACTGATCACCGGCTACTGCGCGGAATACTGCGTACTTTCGACCTACCGCGGGGCCCTCGACCTCGACCTGACACCCATGCTCCTCAGGGGCGGCATCGCGAGCGGCGAGCTCGAGAACCTCAGGACCGTCGAGCGGATCAGCGACCTGATCTCCTTCGGCGCGCTCAAGAAAGTCCTGGAGTGAGGGAGGCGGCATGGAACTCCGGCTCCTGAGGAACGCCACGATGCGCATCCGCTACGGCGGGTCGCTCTTCCTGACCGATCCCCTCCTGGCCCCGAAGCTGAGCATGAAGTCCTACACGGGCAGATCCCCCAACCC
>DATKVK010000094.1:0-42139 GCA_035530095.1 Rectinemataceae bacterium
GGCCGCGCGGCCTGTAACCCCGAACCCAGGACGCAAGGAGCATTTCATGAAAGACATCCGCTTGGAGAAGCTCGCCTCCCTCCTCGTCGACTATTCGACCGAGGTCAAGAAAGGGGACTTCGTCCTGGTCGAGGCGGACGAGGTCACGATCCCCTGGATGAGGGAAGTCGTGAGGGCGGCGCTGCAGAAGGGCGCCCACGTCGAGACCCTCATCGGCTCGACCGAGA
Source organism: Rectinemataceae bacterium (assembly GCA_035530095.1). Classification (GTDB taxonomy): domain Bacteria; phylum Spirochaetota; class Spirochaetia; order Treponematales; family Rectinemataceae; genus JAJXZP01. Next base: position 228 of record DATKVK010000094.1, read on the forward strand.
TCTCGGAGACGATCCTCAAGTATTCGACCGAGGAGCAGCTCCTCGGGGAGAAATTCATCCGCGAGACGGTCATGCCGAGGATCGACGTCTGGCTGACTTCCTGGGGCTCGGCGAACACCAAGGCCAACGCGGGCATCGACGCCGAGCGCCTCATGTATTCCGCGAGAGGATCGCAGGCCTGGCGGCGCATCTACTCGGAACGGATGGCGGACGGCAGCCTCCGCTGGTGCGGCACCATGTTTCCCGTCCAGGCCGAGGCCCAGGAAGCGGGCATGAGCCTCGGCGACTACGAGGATTTCGTCTATCGCGCCGGCCTCATCCACCTCGACGATCCCGTCGCCGAGTGGCGGCGGATCAGCGCCGAGCAGGAACGCTGGGTGCGCTACCTCGACGGCAAGTCGGAGCTCCGGATCGTCTCCGAGGGCACCGACATCCGGGTCGGCGTCGCCGGCAGGAAATGGATCAACTGCGACGGCAAGCTGAACTTCCCCGACGGCGAGATCTTCACCTCCCCCGTCGACGACGACATCGACGGCGCGATCAGCTTCAGCTTCCCCGGCATCTACCTGGGCAAGGAGATCGAGGGGATCAGGCTAGAAGTGGAGAAGGGACGCGTCGTAAAGGCGGAGGCCGAGCGGGGCGAGGAGCTCCTCAGGCGGCTCCTCGAGACCGATGAAGGCGCCTCGCGCTTCGGCGAGGTCGCGATCGGCACCAACTACGGCATAGACCGTTTCACCAAGAACATGCTCTTCGACGAGAAAATCGGCGGTACCGTGCATATGGCGATCGGCGACTCGATGGGAGAGGCCGGCGGCCGCAACAAATCATCCATCCATTGGGACATGCTCTGCGACATGAGGAAAGGCGGGACCATCAAGGCCGATGGCGAGCTCTTCTACGAGAACGGCAAGTTCATCGAGGCGGTGCTGTAGCGGTATGCTCCTGCGACCGCGCGAGCCTTCGCACCGAGCGCGGACCGCCACTCGAAGACTCAGAGCATTTGCAAGGGAAGCACATCGTCTAAAGTCTGCGCGATCGCGATGAGCCTCGCCGCTAGCGTCGCATGGGGCGCCCCTCGTGCGCTCATCGCGATCGCGCACTTCTGCGCCGCTGCTCCCCCTGCCTCGTTCGGCGCTCATCGAATCGCACCGAACTCCTCGCCTCTTCGGGGCTCCGGCGGGCTCCGTCACCCCTGCTCGTCGCAGTGTGTGCGCTGTCCACAATGGAGTTCAACGGGGGAAGGTCACGGACTAACGAGGGAAGGTCATGTAGCAACGGGGGAAGGTCGCGGACCAGCGAGGGAAGGTCACGGACCAACGAGGGAAGGTCACGGAGCAACGAGGGAAGGTCACGGACCAGCGAGGGAAGGTCACGGACCAGCGAGGGAAAGTCGCGGACCAACGAGGGAAGGTCGCGGACCGACGAGGGAAGGTCGCGGAGCTCTGTCCCTAACGGCGGAGTTCACCTAGCAACCAAGAAGAAGCAGCTGCATGCGCTCCGGAAATAACAGCCGCCCCCACTCAGGCTTCGCCCGCTTTACCACCGAAAGGAATAGTTCCTTCATCGCGCTCGTGTCCAGAATCATCTCTTTGCGGTTAGCGCGCGCTGTCACGTGATAACGCGCGCCGGTCCTAAGCTCTCGTGGCTTTCTCATGACTCCCATACGCGCACCGGCACTGCGCCTGATTCAGATGAGCTCTGTCCCTCACGGAGTTCGCGGAGCTCTTTCCCTCACGGAGTTCATTGCTTTGGATTTGATCCAAAGCAGTGCTATGGTGAGTTTGTGACAAGCCGAAATCCGATAGTATCACGAGCCAGACCGTCCATTGCCATTTCTGCCGTATAGTAGTCTGGAACGCCAGGATGTGACACCAGCTTGCCATCTACTACCCTGTCCGGCCACTCCTTAAGACTATTTCCAAAATCAGCTCCTCTGACCTCCTTCCCTCGCGAGCTAACACCAAGAGCGCCTTCTGTCTTTGAATCCCAGCACCACTCCTTGGCTAATCCAACCATATCAAACAGGCCGAGAGGGTTCGGTGCCAAGGTTCTGACCCGTCTGACTATCCCCGACGAGTTCTCATAGAACACACCATACTTTAATTGGTCGGCCGTTTTCCACCACTTATTCGCAATCCCTTTTGAACCGCCTTTCGCGGCATACTCCCACTCTGCAGACGTAGGGAGTCTATATCCATTTGCGTATTTGTCTTCAAGAACGGTTGGCAGTTGAGCCGTCACATCCGGGGTGAAGACGAATGGGAAATCACCACGGATTGTATAGACAGGTTTTCGTCCATCCTTTTCGCTTTTCCAGTTGCAGTACTTGATGGCTTCAAGCCATGTTACGCCCAACATCGGAAAGTCACTGGGTATCTTGGAACCCGGATCCATTTGGTAAATGTCCATACCAATTCGTTCAACATCGAACGACCTATAGCTTGCATTTACAAACAGCATCCATTCGCCGTAAGTAACCAAGTCCCTGGCCCAGTAGAGGCTTTCAATCTTGGTACCTGTACCATTACCGCCCGTAGAAGGCAGTACCCCTCCCTTGACGTATAGCAAAGACGGATCCGCCATTGCGGCAACAGACATTATGACCATGGCACAGAATACGATTTTTCTTAGCATATATGCCTCACTGATTTACCAACAACATCGGAGAAATCCTTGGAACTGACAGCAGCGGCCGATAAGCATTCCCGGATCGAACGTCATACTGATTCGCGGAGGCATCGTTTCCAGGATTAACAAGGCTATCTTGCCCCTTGATTGCCAGTTCAGTATGTGCTGGCGACATACGCACAAGCGCAATATCTGCTGATGATTTTGCGAATCCACTCTTTGTTGTAGGCGCCGACGCAACTAACACCTTGTCTGTTTTGGCAGTATCGGCAATAGTGGCACTAAAGGAATTAACGACCGTTGAGCCAGTTGACTTCACCGAACCGCTTTTAAGAGCACTCTTTGTAGCGACTACTGCGTCTCCGAGAGTTAAACCTTCTTTCGCTTTGTATGCGTTCAAGACTGACGTCCCAACACAGAATTCATTGTGCTCAATGCCAAGCAAACGTTCAAAATAGGCCTGCTTGAACCATCCAATCGCAGGCACGTCAGCCCCGACATCCGCCAACCCCATGGGATCCAGGTATCTAACCGGGTTATTCCCGGCATAGTGATACACCGCCAAGTTCACCAGGTTGAACACCCCGCCCATGCCCGGCAGGTTCTCGTTGTGCTTCTGCGCCTGGTCGTCCACCGGCGCCACCGGGATGTAGTCGCCCAAGGCCGGGTCGGCAGATACCCACATGCTCGTCCGCGGGTTGAAGTACCGCGCACCGTAGTAGTACAGCCCCGTCTCGCTATCCAGCTCCTTGCCCGTGAACCTGAAGGGCAGGGTCGTGACGCTGTTGCTCTCCTTGTCGATCCAGCTCTCCCCGTAAGGCGTGTACTCGATCCGCTCGTACTCGTTCCCCTGGTAGTCGGTCACCAACTGCGAGCTCCCCAGGTGATCAGGGTGGTAGTAGTACGTGTTCACGTTCTCGTAGCCCAGGCTGTCGTCGCCCGCTATGTTCAGCTGGGTCGCCACGCGGCTCTGGCCCACGTAGATGTTCTTCATCTGCCGCAAGGAAGGGTAGTCCGTCTGGCACTCCCACATCGAATCGAAATAGAGGCTCTCGCCTTTGGCAGAGTACTTCACGGCCCGCTGGCCGTCAGCTCCGTAGCGGTAGTCGACTGTGATGTTCCCGTCCGCAGTTCTCGTAAGCCTGTTCTCCTCGTCCCAGACATACTGTCGGCAATACGCGCTCTGGGTCGGCGTGCCGCCGGAGAGCACCAGGCCGAAACCCGTGTCGGTCATCCGGAGGTTCCCCTCCTTCTGCACCGTACCGGCCAGGACCGTCCCCGTGCCGTGGCCGCCCTGACGCTCCTCTATCATATTACCATTCGCGTCGTAGCGGTAGTACAGGTTCCCGATGATCTCAGCCTGGTGGGCCTTCCCCGCGTAGTATGAGTAGCTCTGGCCATAGTTCAGGTCATCTCCCACGCTCTTCGAGGGGTTTGCGCTGCAGCTGCTCGTCTTCTGGGTCAGGTTCCCGATCTGGTCGTAGGCGAAGCTCTGGTTGTACGTGCTCACGTAGTCGTTGATGCCGTAGGGCTTGTAGGTGCTCGTGCCGGTCGCGCTCGTGATCTGGTACAGGGCATCGTAGCCGTAGCTCTGCTTCGTCTCGTAGCTGCCTGCGGCGTTGTCGTAGCCCGTGATGTTCCCCACGAGGTCGAAGTTGTAGCTCATGTTCTGCAGGACGCTCCCGTATTGGGTCTGCGTCTTGATGCTATCCAGCCAGCGCCTCTGTGGGTCGTAGGCGTAGCTCGTGCTGGTGCCGTTGCCGTACGCGATGTAGGTCCGCTGCCCGAACTCGTCATACGCGATATCGGTGACGTACTGGGTCGTCTGACCCCAGTGCACGCCGGTGACGGTCTTCACCTGGCCGCCTGAGTCGTAGCCGTAGCTCACGACCTCCCCGTCCGGGTACGTGATGCTCTGCATTCTCCCCAGGTAGTCGGAGACGTAGCTGAAGGTGGCGCTCACCGGATCGGAGAGGGGGCTCAGGCGGTTTATGCTCCGGCTCATCCGGGTGGTCTCGCCGAGCTTCCCGTACTGGTAGCTCACGACGCCGCTCTCGTCGTCCCGCTCCACGAGGCGTCCGACCCCGTAGTTCGGGGCTCTGGCGGCTCCGTAGACGTAGCTCACGTCGGGGCTCTCGGGGTAGTCGATCTTCACGAGGCGCTCGAGGCTGTCGTACTCGTAGTCTATGGCCTCGCCTTTGCTCCGGAGGACGGATGTGACTTTTTGGACCAGGTTGCCGGCCTCGTCGTAGCTGAACTCCACGGTGCCTGAGTCCGGGCCCGACAGTCTCGTGCGCCGCCCCAGAAGGTCGTAGGCCGACGTGACGCTGTTGCCCTTGGAGTCCACGGCGGCGAGCATCTCGCTTAAGGGGTCGTACTGGTAGCTCTCGCTCATGAGGAGCTTCCCGCTTGCGTCCAGGCGGCTCACCTGTGTGATGTTGCCCCGTCCGTCGCGCTCGCGCGTTTCGCCGTTCTTAAGGGGATCGATGCTCGTCTCCACGAGTCGGGTCCCCGCGCTGTTGATGGTGTAGCTCTCGGTCAGCTTCGATCCGTCGGGCAGGTCCTGCTCGATCACCCGGTCCTGGGCGTCGTAGCTCGTCGTCGTGGGGTTCTTCATCGCGGCGAGGGCGGGGAGGCCTGAGCCGGCCGCGAACTGGGGCTGGCCTTCCTGCGCCGTCCGTCCGTTCCCGTCGTAGGCGATCGCGCCCGAGAGGTTCCAGCCTACGGTCCGCATCCCGTCCGAGCTCCGGTACTCGCCCGTCTTGGCCGTCTGCAGCGCCCGTCCCAGGCCGTCGATCTGGACGAGGGTCTGGATCGTCTGGGTGTCCGAAGGATCGTACAGGAGCTTGTTCGTGGTGAGCACGCTCCAGGGCAGGCTCATGGTCTCGTACTGGTAGCTCACCGCAGGGATTGTTGTGTCATAGGGACTCTTGACCGAGCTCAATCGACCGAAGGTATCGTAGCCGTAGCTCATGACCTGGCCGTTGGGGTCGGTCTCGGAGAGCTTGGCGCCCAGGACGCAGTCCCAGCTCATAGAGGAGCTGAGGCTGAGGCCGTCCGAACCGGAGCTGAGGATGGCGGTGGCGTAGGTGCGCAGCTGGTCGTCGTAGGTCCAAGCCAGGCTGTGACCGCGCGGGTCGGTGAGGCGTATCAGGTTGCCGTACTCGTCGTACTTCATCGTGTAGGCGTGGGAACTGCTCGCGCTCTCGTACTGGTCGAGTTCGAGGAGCTCGCTGTCGCTACCGTAGCTGCCCTTTCGATGGCGCAGGACGGTGCCCGAAGCGTCTCTCACCGTGATGTCGGTCGGGCACTGCATCTGGTAGTCGGCGCCGGAGATGTTGTAGTCGTAGGCTATGGTCGCGATCACTTCCTGGCCGGAGTCTCCCGTCGTGCCCTTGTCGTCGTAGGTGACGACGTTGCCGTGCTCGTCGTACGCGTAGCTCTTCGTCGTCTCGACATAGCTTGGGCTGCCCGCCTGGTACTGCCGATCCGCCTCCGCATGCACGTAGGGGAAGTAGATGTCGACGATCCGGCCCGAGGCTTCGGTGACGCTCGTGACGAGGCTCGTGTTGACCGTGATGCTGCTCTGCTGGTAGGTGACGAGGTCGCCCTGGCTGTCCTGCCCCTGGAGTTCGCTCCCCGAACTCATGCCGCGGGTATAGTAGCTGTCGTTGAGGTAGGTGGTGGTCGCCGTCGAGCCGTCGGCCTTGGTGGCGGCGACGCTCGCGAAGCCGTAGAAGAGGCGCTCGCTCCGGTCGTAGTAGCCGCGTGAGTAGCTGTAGGTCTCGGTGTAGCTGCGCAGGCCGCGGTCGGTGGGCGGACTGGCCAGGGCTGAAGTGCCGTCGTCGCGGGTTAGGCTCGAGAGGACCCAGCGGCTCTGGGGCATGGCGACGGTGTTGCCCGCGCGCTCGTAGTCGAAGCTGTAGCTTCCGCCCTGGGGGAGGTGGAGGGTCTTGAGGAGGCCCGATTTGCCGCTCATGTTGAGCTTGACGCGGAGGAAGTTCTCGCCGGGCAGTTTGAGCACGTGGTCGGGCAGTCCGTCGCCGTCGATGTCGACGAACTTGAGGCTCGCCGAGGTCGTGGCCACGCTGCCGTTCAGTCCCGGCGTGATCGTGAGCGAGAGGAGGAAGAAGCTGAAGCCGAAGCTCACGTCGGCGCCGAGGTTGAAGCTCGCGCCGGTCGAGTACTCGAGGTCGTCGTCCATGTTGAAGGGATCGAAGGCTGTCGCCAGCGGATTCTGGCTCGAGCTGGGCAGGGCTGTCATGCTGGGAAGCGAGAAGCCTCCGGGTATGCTCACGCCGTTTAAGCCGCCCGAGAGCGTGCCCAGGTCTTTCGTGATCTTGTCGCTGTAGCCGGAATCCGAGAAGCTCCAGTCCGGGCGATAGAGCAGCACCTCGTCGGAGAAATGGTCGCCCAGGTTGTAGCGGACGCGGAAGAAGCCCTCGCCCTTGAGCTTGACCACCTGATCGGGCAGACCGTCCCCATTCACGTCGATGAGCTCGGAGTAGGTCTGGTTGACCGTTCCGTTGAAGCCCGCGGATACGCCGACGGAGAAGGTGGCCACACCGGCCGAGATGCCGCCCGAGGCGCCGAAGCTTCCCGTTCCGGTGGTGGAGAGGCCCGAGGTGGTGTTCGCCATGCCGTCCAAGCTCAGGGGGAAGATCTTCTCCGACAGGCCTGAGCCCCAGTCTTCTTCGGGGGCGAAGGTACCATCACCCCGGTTCAGGGCGACGTAGTAGTCGCCCGTGCCCGAGCGCGTTACATGGTCGCTCAGGCCGTCGCCGTTCATGTCGTAGAAGCCCTCGGATTGCACCGAAGAGCCGAAGCTGCCGTTGACCGAGAGGCTCCCGCTCGGAGCGCCGGAGCCTGAGCCCGGATCCGGCTTGACGATGGATATCGAGGTCGGCTTTCCCTTGGGATCTACCTTGACGAAGATCCCGCCCGAAGAGGCGCTCATCGACGCGCCGAAACCGTAGCTCGTCGTGTCGAACTTGGCCATGTGGTGGCCGCCCTCGGAGAAGTTGTAGGTGGTGGCTTGGGAGAAGCCGCCGCCCGTTCCGGCGGTGACGCTGAAGCTTGAGGCGCCGCCCTCGGAGTCCGGGAAGGACACGAGGTCGGGATAGCGGTCGCCGTTCAGGTCCATGATGCCCTGGTACTGCCAGGAGCTGCTCGTGTTCTCGCTGCCGGAAACGCCGCCTATGCCGGTGAAGCTGATGCCGCCGTTCCAGTCCGTGCCTTTGGAATGGCTGCTTCGTATGAAGGGCAGGCTGCCTCCCCCGCTCCCGCTTCCCCGCGGTATCCGGTAGTACGCGTCGCCGCCGTTCCTGCCGACCCTGAAGTCGTCCCTGTCCATGGAGACCGCGAAGGTATACGGGGTGGTGGTCGTCGTCAGGTCGGCGTTCATGCTGACGTCAGAATAGCTGCTCACATTCCCGATCCACGCATCGCTCGCCACCGGGCTCTGATACTCTCTGCCGCTCGTGCTTATGCCGAGCGTACCGTCGGCTTTCTGGTTGGGCCCCATCGAGGCGGCATAGGGCGGCTTCGAGGGCCCCGTGCTCGTCGTCGAGTTCGCGCCGATGAGGCTGTGATTCCAGGGGTAGTAGCCCGACCAGAGGCCGAAATACCAGCCGTACACGCCGCCGTCCAGGGTGGCATCGCCGTTATACAAGGCTCCGCCGTCGGCATCCGTGGGGAAGTTCACGAGGTTCTGCGCCGAATAGTCGGCCAGCGAATCGAAGTCGTGCAGGTAGTGATCTGTCTCGACGGTGTTGCCGCTCAGCTGATCGAAGGACGGCACCGACACGAGGCCCACGGTCTCGCCGGATGAGGCACCCTGGCTTCCTGTCGGCGCAATGGCGTCCTCGCGCGCCCCGAGGGGCAGGGGCAGATGGGCGCTCACCCTCAGCGCATCGGCCGAGCTGTAGCGGATACTGCGGTTAAGAATAGTCCAGATCTGGATCCCGCAGGCATCCATCATCGAATTGACTGCATCCGCGGCGCTGCTCGGTACCGTAACGCTCGAGTCGAGGGTCCAGCTGCCCGTCGCCGGCTGGAAGCTGTAGTACGGGAAAAGCTCGACATCGCGGCGGTAGCGCCGCATCGCCGTGAGCACGAGCCCGAGCTCGTCGGAGCTCAGGCCGGGACTCTCGTAATAATAGGTCGTCGAGCTCGCGCTGTCGGTGAACTGGGAGAAGCAAACAGCGAGCCCCGCCTGTTCGGCGTTCGGCATTGCCGCGAGGAAGGCCGTCATCTGATCCGCGCTGAGCAGGATGAGGCGTTGCGCAGCGGCGGGGTCGGATGGATACAGGTCGAAAAGACTGCCCGTCTGCGCCGAGGCCTTCTGCAGGGCGAGCAGGGCCGTGTCGAAGTCTTTAGCCGTGTACGTCGATGGATCGGCCAGGTGGTAATCCCCGTCGCTGCCCTGGACATAGCAGGGCTGAAGGGCCTGGTAGGTGGCATTCGTGGTATCGCCCTTGTTCGTCAAGGTCGCCCAGGAAGCCGCTGGTATCGTCGCATAGGCATCCGCGGAGAAGACCTGCCCAGCCAGTATGCGGTCGCTCACCACGCCTTCATATAAGGCGGCCGGCAGCTCGCGGACGATACTTTTGCCCGAGAAGGCGAAACTCCGGCTCACGCCCCGATCGTCGATCGTCACCGACATCGAGTCCGTGCCTATCGTCGTCGAGGCGGCGCCCGGCTCCAGTGTCGTCTGTCCCGGGGTGGCCGCACCCTGACTCTCCCGCGCCAGCACCGTCCATTGGCCGGACGCGTCCTGTCGGAGCCAGAGGCGCTCCAGCGCTTTCCCGGCCGGATCGTAGGTCGTCTCCAAGAGGAGTCCCTTGTCCGGCAGCATGTTGCCCTGGCCGCCCTGCGCCGTGATGGCGGCGCCCAGCGTCAGTTGCGGCGCCGCGGTATCGTAGCCCACCGACCCGTCGCCGAACTGCTGCACCTGCACGAGCGAGGTCCCGTCGACACTCGCGCAGAGCGCTATGCTCGCTTTCTCGCTATCATTCAACGCGTCGACGGCGTACTGCATGAACACGTCGTCACTGGTGATCGTGGTTGGGAACAGCCCTGTGGTGACCGAAGCGGGCGCCGCGTCCCTGACGAAGGAGTCGGTTTCGGCCTCGTAGCTGAAGCCCTCGAGCAGCAGCTGGTCGGGAGTGATACTCGTTACCGTAGCAGTCGCGCCGTCCGGGCGCCTGATCGTCAGGGGAGTCGAGAGGATCAAGGCCTCGCCTCGGGCCGCCGCTGCGAGGACCGCCTGGAACAGGGCCTGAGGCGCCCTCCTCGGCACGAAGTACCCGTCATGGATGAGGGCCGTGTACACGCCGGCAAGCGTTGTGGCGTCGAGGCTCTGCCAGCCGCTCTTGAGCGTATAGGTGGTGGTCGACGTACCGTTTCTCCCGCCACCGCTCGTGGTCCCGGAATAGATCGGGGCGAGATTGGCATCGTCGCTGGGATACTGGTCCTGACTCGACTTGGGCGGCTCGAAGACGGCGCCTTCCTTCAGGCTCTCGAAGAGCCGTATGCTTGTGTACCGGATCTTGATGTTCCAGTTCGTCGCGTCGGCCGCTTCCTGGGCCGCGCTGGCGAGCGCCCCCGCGTCGGCATGGAAGTAGAAGCGATCCCCCGCGTTCACCGCGTACTGTCGGGCCGGCATGCTCGCGGATGTGGCGCCCGGACCCAGGTTCATGACGGGAGGCGAGCTCCCGTCGGGTGCATCGGTCAGGAGCGAGATGCCGCTGGACGATGAAGGGTTCAAAAGTCTCGCCGTCTGGTCGATCTCCACCGTCCCCGAACGGTACGCCTTCCAGGCGCGGAAGGGTTCTTCCACATAGTAGGTCGAGTTATACGCCCCGTCGCCCAGCGCACCCTGAGCCCCGCCCGCGACGGCCGGTACCGAAGACCAGGGGGTCGGAGCGAGCGCGCTCCCCGTGCCGAGCGCGCTCCCCGTGCCGAGCGCGCTCCCCGTGCCGAGCGCGCTCCCCGTGCTGAGGCCGTAGGTAGAACTTCCCACCGTCACATAGTCGACGAAACCGTCCCCGTTGACATCGATGAAGCCGTTCTGCTGCCGCGACCAGGATTCCTGCCAGGTGACGGCGCCGCTGAAACCCAGGAGCCCCGCCGACACGCCGAAACTGTAGGCGTCCTGCCGGTCGGCTTCCAGGGGCCCCGTCAGGCCCGACAGGAAAAACACCTTCGACGTGTCGATGCCGTTTCTCGTATTCAGATACGCGCTCGCGTTGCCGCCGCTCTTCCACACGAGGTCGGAAAGCCCGTCCCCGTTGAGGTCGAGCACGGTGCTGGAAGTCCCTCCGGAAGTGAAGTCCATCCCGCCGCGCACGCCGAAGTTGGCCATGGTCTCCTTACCCCAGAAGGGTATCCAGATGAAGAACTCCAGACCCAGATAGAGATCCCCTCCGATGGACGTGGAGCTTGTCGTGTCGAGACCCGCGAAGGGAGACGCGCTCCCTTGAATCGGCCATTTCTTTTCGGGACCGAAGGCATCGTAGCCGATGAAGTTGCCCGGAGGGTCAAAGTGCTTGGGCAGGGCGTAGTAATCGAAGCTGTAGCTGTAGAACGGCGCGGAGCCTGAGCCATCAGTCTCCGCGTAGCTGGCCAGAAGAGATTGTCCGAACTCATTGTACGTGTAGGTGAAGTTGTATGTCCGGACGAGGCTGCCTCGGTAGTCGATCTCGATCGATTGCAGCCGTCGGGGAAGCTTGGACGGAAAGCCTCCCCGCGAGTCGATCCGCCGGTCCTGCCGGTCCTGGCCCTCCAGCGCGAAGTGGAGGTGGAAGGCGCCCTGGTCCCCGCTTCCCGCGTAGCCCGTGTAATAGATGTCCAAGAGATATGTGCAGTTGTTCGGTACCGTGCTCGGGGCCGAGACGCCCTGGTCGTTCGCGTACTCGTAGCTGATCGTGTTCCCGAAGCTGTCCCGCACGCTCGACAGGTACCAGACGTAGGTCTTACTGCGATTTGCCCGGTCCGGCCCCAGATAGGCCCCGTCGGCGCTGTGCCCGTACTCCCGCACCGTCCCGTCCTTGTCCGTCACCTGCCAGTAGTCGTCCTTCCCCGGATCGCTTGGTCCCGGATGATACCACCTGATCCTCTGAAAGCTCTTCTCCACCCGCGGCTCGAAAAGAAGCGAGCCGTCCTTGTCCGTCCCGATCGGCACGAGCTCCTCCCCGCCCAGGCTGTAGCGGTCGGAGCCGCTGGCGTTGGACACGGCGTCGTACTTCGGCAGCGCGAAGCGCGTGTCGATCGTGATCGAGGGGATGTCGAGATCGAAGCCCTTGCCGAGCCAGCTGTTGGAGGAGTCGCTCGAATAGCGGAGCGCCAGCTCGGGGCTCATGCCCCGGCGTCCGGGCGGCAGCCGCAGCGGAATCGTGAAGGAGTTAGAGCCGAAGGCGCTCGGCTTCGGGCCCTCGGGCATCGGCACGGCCGCGCCCGGATTCGCCGCCTCCAGGTTCTTGATCGAGTTCACGTCGTACTGGATCGGCTGAGGCCCCTCCGGCAGCTTCAGCGTCGCGGCGATCATGTCCGTGAAGTGCATCGAGAGGCTCGTGATCGTCGCCGCCTTCCGGTCCACGCTCTCTCGCGTCAGCCGCTCCCAGCGCCCCTTCTCCTCGTCGTGGAAATGCGTGTACAGGTTCGACAGCGCCGTCTCGGAGCCCAGGATCGAGCGGTCGAAGCTCATGGTGATCCGCACCGGCTTCTCGAAGCGAATCCCGCGCGGCTCGAAACGATAGCCCGCGGCGCCCGTGGTCACGTTGGTCATGCCCTCGTCCAGGCTTGCCGTCGAGGAGAGCTTGCGGATGCTGATGAGCGTACGCGCCTTCAGCGCACCGGCAGGCAGCTCCAGCCTGGCACCCTCGATCTCGACGATTCCTCCCGCGGGGCCGATCTCCCGCGAGGCCGCCGTCGAAGAACTGGCGCCAATCCCATCCGCGATCCAGGCCGACGACCGTATCGAGCCCCCAGGCTCGATGGAGCCCCCAGGCTCGACCGAGCCGCGAGGCCCGACCGTAAGGCCCTGGCCACCCGCCGCCCAGAGCGGCAGCTGCGCCGCCCAGAAGCTCGCGAGGACGATCGACGCTATTGCGCGGTTTACCTTCGCCATGGGATCCTCCCGGTTTTTACTTTTCCTTGTAGATGATCGTCACCGGGGTCTGCGGGAAGCTGTCCTGCGGCGAAATCACCGCCAGATAGCCGTCGCCGCCCCCCATCTGAAGCGGCGTTCTCCCGTCGCGGAAGCTCATGACCTCGACGCCGTTCAGGTACAGGGTGAAGAGCCCGCTTGCATCCCGCGTCACCTTCACCTCGTTCGCCATGCCCAGGCCTTTGGCGAGATAATTCGAGCTCAGCCAGGTCGAGCTCGTGTAGGCCGTGTAGCTCGAGCCCGTCGCCACGCCCACCGAGTACTGCGCCTGGGTGTTGATCATCACGACGAGCATGGTCTCGTCGTGGGCAGCGTCGCCCGAGTCGTACTCGCAGAACACGATCCCGTAGCCCGCGTAGGCGTTACCGCTCGTCTTGGTGAGCACGACGTCCCGCTGCGCGAAGGGGGTCTGGCTGGAGCTCAGCGTCCACAGGGTGTAGCCGTTCGGCCCCCAGTACGCGCTGTCGTTCGTCGAGAAATCGTAGCTGCCGGTCTGGGCATCGGGCACGAAGAGGCTGCTCGCCTCGGCCAACGTGCCGCCGGCGCTTCCGTTCGCGCTCTCGCTCGAGCCTGCGCCGACGGGGCTGGGGCAGCCGGCCAGCACGAGAAGCATCGCCGCCGCGGCCGTGGCCGCCGTCATCAGCTTCATTTCGAGCTCCCCTTCAATTCGTGATGCTGTCGAGCGAGACCGTGTAATCCACCACGGCCCCGCCTCCGTCGGCGGGGAAGTTGGCCGGCACGGGATATATCTTGAAGAGGAAGGTCGCCGCGGCGTTGGAATAGTTCGTGAAGGGAATCGCCTGATTGTTGACGATCTGCTGCGGGTTCATCCCTTTCCGGTAGAGATACATCCAGGTGCTCGTCGATCCTCCGGCCAAAGCGGGGCTCAGCTGCGTCACGACGAGATTGGCGGTCCTGTTCGGCGGGACGGTCACCGCGTACCAGTCAAGGTCCTGGACGATGATCGGAAGGCCGTTCGGCCGAAATGCGAAGCTGTAGTAGAAAAGATTGGCCGCCAGGGTCGAGGCGAGCGGCGTCGCCTCCGACTCTTCGTCGTCCGGCTCGAGCGCGTCGCGGCAGGTCGCGCTCGCCACGCCCGGCACGGCCTCCGAGGGACCGAAGCTCCTTTCCCCGCGCAGCTCGGTCAGACGGTAGAGGTACCGTCCCTGATCGGAACACTTCGTATCCGCATAACGCGTGCCGATACCCCGGTAGATCGTCTCCCAGCTCGGGACCGCGGCGTCCGGCGCCCGCTCCAGCACGCACAGGTCGGCATTGGCATCGGCGGCCCAGCTAACCTCGATGCGGTGCTCGTCCGCGAAGGATGCGACGGAGGGCGCGGCGAGCCTCGGGTCCTCCAGGCTCCGGCCCATGTCCGAAAGGAGCCCGGCCCCGCAGGATACGGAGCACAGGGCGGCGACGGCCGAGACGCCGAAAGCGAAGCTGCGCTCACTCATGGTTCAGCCCCTCCTCGCCGGCTCCGAGATGCAGCTCGACGGAAAGCCGAGGTGAATAGACGACCAGCGGCGGCGCATAGAAGATGAAGTCGACTATGTTGCCGAAGCCCAGAGACAGCGATCGGGAAAGGTCCCAGCTATACAGGGCGGCAAGGCTCGCTCCGCATTCGATTCTCGTCTCGGTGAAGGTCGAGGCGTATTTCCGCGCCTGAAGCATCGTGTCCGCATCGAAGAGCGGTCCCGCGCCCAGACCAAGCCGGTGTCCCCCGCCGAGTTCCAGCATGACTTCCACCGGCAACCTCAGCCGCGCGGCGTGCAGATAGAAGTTTTCCAGTCCGGGCTGATTCGTTCCCAGCGCATATTCGAGGTCGAGTCCCAGGGCGACATAGCCCGGACGGCTCCACAGGGCGAACAGAGGGCGTTCGGGCGCGAAGCGGACACCGACCGAGCTCGCGACGAGCCCCGCGAGCGCCGCGTTCCAGCCGAAGCCAGCCGGGGTCCAGTAGCCGATCGAGGCGGGAAAGCTCAGGAGGTTCCGCGCCGGCCGCGGCCCTGGGGAGCCTATGCCGAGATCGCCGCGAATGTAGCGAGCGATCTTGGCCGTCAGGTCGTCCATCAGCCGCTCGTAGTGCCCTTCATCGTCGCCGCCCACGAAGACCGCGGAGGGCCCCGCGCCGCCCGGCGCCACGAGCTTCAGCTCGGCGTAGTAGGAGTAGGCTGTCCGCTTCACGTAGCCGTAGAGCAGGCAGGAGCAGTCCGTCGCCTGGCACATCAGCGCCGCCTCGAAGAAGGTTCTCGGCGCGCTCCCCCTTCGTTCGAGCGAAAGGCTTCCCCGCCCTGGCTCGGCCGGGGACAGACGCGAAAAGGACAGCTTCTCGCCGCGGAAATTCGAACGCAGCCGTTCCAGGAGGTCGCGCTCCGGAACGCGCCGCGCCGAGTCCTCGGCCCCGCTCCCTTCGTCGAAGACGATGGGAGCGATGCGCATATCGAAGGCGCCGGGCGCCGGAAAGGCCCGAGCGGCCGGAAGCCAGAGCGCGAGCGCAAAGAAGATGCGAGCGTCCATGCCGGCCGCCCTCAATCCGCCGCCGATGCGAGCGCCTTCGCCTTCAGAGCCGCGGCTTCGGCGTCGTCGGGAGAAGAGCGCAGAACGGCTTCGAAATAGTCCGCCGCCTTATCGGGCCGTCCTCCATACAGGGCGCAGAGCCCGGCCTTCTTGCGCGCATCGGCGGCACGCGCGGCCCGGGGATCGGCGGCTATGAGCAGGGCGAAGCATTTCTCCGCCTCGTCCCATTCCCGCCGTTCCATGTCAATGAGCCCGAGGGTATCCAGCGCCTCGGCCTGGGCCGGGTCGGAGTCGAGGACGATGCGCAGGTCCCGCTCGACGAGGGGATAGGCGCTCGCGTCTTGGGGGTTCCGCCGGAAGAGGCTCAGGGCGGCATAGAGCCGGGCCGTGAGATTGTCGCCCTGGAGGCGGAGAACGGCGGCGAAGCTTTCCCGGGCCAAGGCGTACCGGCCCGAGGAAAACCGCTCGCGCCCCGCTGCGAGTTCGCTCAACGCGGCCAGGTCGCTTTCGGCCGCGGCGTTCCCGAGGCCGCCGCCGACCGTGCCCTCTTCCGCGGTAGGCGCCGCAGGCCGCGGCGCATTCCCCGTCGGCGGCTCCGCAGCGCGAGTCTCCGCGACGGGGATTCCGGCCTCGAAGAGCCGCTTCAGGGCCTCGACCTCGCTCTCGAGGGCGGGAAGCGAACGCCGAAGGCGGCGCTCCAGGGCGCCCAAGGAGGAATATTCCGCGCGCGCCGCCTCCGAGGAGCGCGAATCGAGGCGGCCCAGATCCGCTTCCAGACGGCTGGCAAGCTCCGCCGCATCGGCGCTCCGGCGTTCGTCCAGGGCGCCGAGTTCGGCGCCGAGGCCGTCCACGGCCTTGCGAAGATCGCGCCGCATCGCGGCTATCGACCAGAGCTCGTAGGCGGCGAGCGCCGACAGGACCAGAGCGGTCGCGGCGAGTATGCGTTGGGACGATGCGGCCATGTGCGCTCCTTGCCGGGCGAAGGGCCCGCGCAAACGGGAAATGGGACGGAATCCTCCAGCCTCGATGCTCCAGTCGGAGGGCTCAGCGGAGCGCGAGACCGGAGCGTTCCAGCTCGGCCAGGCGTCGCTCCACATCAGGATCGCCGCGCAGGTCCAGGCTGCGCTTCAAATATCCGGCGGCCGCTTCGTTTTTTTTCTCGTTGAACTGGGCGATGTCCGCCAGGAATAGATAGATCGCCGGCTCGCGGCAGCCCTCGCGGACGAGCGCTTCGAGGAGCGATCGCGCCTCGGCGGCCCGGCCGCTCCGATAGGCGACTATCGCCGCCGCATAACGCGCCTCGATGTCGTCGGGAGCGAGGGCCAGGACCCTTTCCAGGATTTCGGCGGCCAGGGCCAGATCCCGCCGGACAAGGGCCCCTTCGGCCCGGGCCGCGAGCTGTCTGGCCGAAAAGAGCTTGACGTAGAGCAGCTGGACCGCGCTCTGGTAGTCGAAACCGTCGCGGGCGGTCTCGAAGAGCGGCTTTTCGACGACCAGCGAATGGCTCCCGATCGAGGGCGCCGGGAGCGCGAACCGGCCGTTGACATCGCTCGTCACGGGATCTCCGCCGTCCACGGACACGCGCGCCCCGGCCACCGGGACATTGTCGTCGTCGTAGACCATGCCGAAGAGCGGCGGCCCCGACCGATCGGCGCCCGGGACGCGGCCGGCCGAGGCGCAGGACAGGATCGTCGCGGCGGCGAGGATGAGGGCCCGCAGGGGGGCGGCCCTCATCGCGGCGCCTTCCCGACCGCCACCATCTCGCCGTCGATCTCGAGCACATAACGCTCCGTTTCGTCGGAGACCAGGCGGGCGGGGAAGCGCGGCGCCGCGCCGTCTTCGGCGACCGCCCCGTCGCCTCGCAGTCTCAGGACTCTGTCGCGGCGCTCGTCCTTGAAGAAAAGCCATCGAAGCCCCGAGGACTCCTCCAGGCTGCCCAGGGCGCGCAGCCAGCTCGCCGCGCTCGGCTCGCGCTTCCGTTCGGCGAGCTGCGGCCTCGGCGCGCGCGAAGCCTTGGCGGCTACGGCCGTCGGCCGCGGCCGCGAGAATACTCGGGCCAGTGTCGCGGGATCTGGCGAGGCGGCAGGTGAGGCAATGGCCTCGGCGGAGTCGGCCTCCGCCCTCGTCCTGAAGGTTGCGCTGAGCTTGCCCGAGTCGGGATCGTTGCGAAGGGACAGGAAGACGACAGCCCGCGGTCCGAGGCTCGATGCCGCGTCGCCCAGGAAACGCAGGAAGGGGACGGCCCCGGCCTCGACGGAAAATTCCATCGCCTCGTCCTTCCCCGTCCCCGACAGGCGGCAGCTCGAAGCGAAGATGCCTGCGCGCGCGAGCGCGGCTCTGATCTCAGAGCCTCCGCCGGCCATGCCCGGGATTCCCCGCACGGAAGGTTCCGGCCTCGAATCCCGCGCGAGCGAGGATTTCAGTTGCGCCAGGCGAGCTGCGGTTTTTTCGGCCTTCCGGTTCCCGGCTTCCGCGGCGGGTCCGAGCCGCGCGAGTTCCCGCTCGATGCGATTCGACTCGGCCTGCTTTTCATCGAGACGGACGATGGCTCGGGACAGACCGAGCGCCGCCAGGACGGCGAAGATGAGCGGCACGAGGATGCGGAGAGACGCCATCGCGCCCTGTCCGCGGGGGCCACGGCCGAGTCTCGGCTCGCCGCGCGGCGCTCTTTCCGGAAGGATCGGCGCCGAGCATTCGGCGGGTCTCATCGCCTGAGCCTCATCGTGATCGAATACCGCTCCCGCCCGCCCGAAGACCGGACGGAGCGGTCGAGCCGCGCCAGGTCGTAGTCGGCGCCGCCCGCGAAGGACGAAAGCGCTTCGAAGGCATCGCCTCCCTCAGCCTCGATGCCGACACTCTCGCCGTCGAAACGGAAGCCGAGCACGCAGGCGCTTGCGTGCAGCCTGGCCGCCGCGTCGGCGATCAAGTCGTAGGCGCCCGGCCGCCGTCCCTTCGCGAGAGCGGCATAGGACGCCTCGAGCCGCTCGAGTTCGAGCTCGGCCTCCCGGCGCCGCTCCTCGGCCGAGAGCTCGACGGCGAGCTCGAGTCGCCGCGGCCGGAGTTCGCGCTCGATCTCTCCCGCGCGGCGGTTGACCGCGAAGGACGCGAAGGCGGCGAAAAGCGCCGAAACCAGCAAAGGTGTCGCATAACGTCTTGTCAAGCCGCGGGATCGCGGCGCGAAAACGGCGCATCTCTCCGGCCCGGCCCGGCGCACGGCCTCGTCGTAGCCGAGCGAGGCTTCCAGGCCGATCGAACGCTCCGCGAGGACCGACCCGAGGGCCGCATCCGACCCGGCGCCGCCCCCGCGGCCGGGGCCCTTTCCGGTCCCGCGATCGCCGTCGAAACCTCGATCCGCGCGCACGAGGACGGCCTCCCGCTCCCCCGCGATCGCCGCCCGCCCGAGGCCGCGCCGCAGATCCTCCTCTACGCCGCCTTCGCGGAGCAGGCAAATCGACCAGGCCATCCTCGGCCCCGCGCAGGACGCGAGCTCGATCCAGGAATCCGCCACGAACAGGCCCAAGGTCGGCCGCTTGCGCCGACGAGCGAGTTCAAGGAGGAGCGCGCTCGATGAGATGCAGCCTTTCTCCCTCGCGCCGGCGCGAGCGAGACGGTCGGCCGTCGAGGCGAAGACGAGATAGGCTCCGCGCTCCCCGCCGTTGGGCCGCCAATCCATGCGGGTCTCGCCGGGATCGCCGGGGTAGAGCGAGCGAAGACGGCGGGAGATGGCCGCTTCCAGTGAACGCCTCGGCACGGAAGACAGATTCACCGGAAAGCAGGCACAATCGGGCCGGGGAAGGAGGGGCGGCCGCAGGGCAGGCGGGAACCGCAGGGCGGGCGGGAACCGCAGGCTGCGGCGAAGGAAGGCCGGGCAGCTCATCGCTCAAACCTCGTTTCGACAATGTCGAGTCTCGCCGCCCTGTCCATCGGCCCGGCGCCGGGCCGGCGCGCGAGCACCAGCACGCAGGTCAGGCCGCTTCTTTCCACGCGCAGTTCCCAGAACCAGGTGCGCGAGCCGAGAAACTGCAGGATCGGGTGCCCCGGATCCACGCCGAGGATCCGCGCGATATCCTCCTCCCTGACGGGCCGTCGAGAGCGCAGGTCCAGGAGCTCGGCGCAGCGCCGCTCGGGATCTTCGATCCCCCGAGCGAGGAAGGCCGCGAGCGCGAGGGCCAGCCCTCGATCGACGTAGTTGACGTTGAGCGAGGGCTCCGCGCAGACGAGCGGGAACAGGGCGGTCGATCCGATCACTTCGGCGAGTTCCTCCCTTCGAACGACGCGCCGCAGCCGCCGCAGCGATTGAACCTTCTCCCGGAAGAGCC
Source organism: Rectinemataceae bacterium (assembly GCA_035530095.1). Taxonomy (GTDB): domain Bacteria; phylum Spirochaetota; class Spirochaetia; order Treponematales; family Rectinemataceae; genus JAJXZP01. The sequence continues at coordinate 19,863 of DATKVK010000094.1, forward strand.
GCGCCCCTTCCTCGGAACCCGTCGCCGAGCGGTACACGAGGCGCAGCGCGAGCTCATCCGCCGTGTTGATGTTCGCCCAGCCGTAGCAGCCGAGGGGCCGCCTCTCCGCGAGATCGAAGAAGGGCGCGTAGTGCTCGAGACGGCAGGACAGGCCTCGCTCCTCGCGATAGCGCTGCAGGTCCCCGGCCGAGGCGCGCAGCCCGACGATCTCGGCGATCGCTTCGCTTTCGAGAAGATCCGGAGCGAGGAAATTGGGATTGAGGACGCTGGACAGATCGCGGATGCGAAGCGCCTCGCCCGCCTCCCCGGAAAGTCCGGACCACAGGGGATCGAGCGGCGAGTCGGCCTCGGCGCCGAGGCCTTCGGCCATGAGAGCCGCGATCCTCCTCGCCTCCCGCTCCAGGCTCGACCGCTCCTCGTAGGCCGCCTCGCTCCGCCCTTCGTAGCGGGCGAGGGCGCCGAGCTGCAGGGCGAGGGCCATGCCGAGGGCGGCGATGAATACGGCCACAGCCAGGAAGGCGACTCCCGCCTCGCCGCGCTCGTCCATCTCACTCTCCCTCGGCGGCGGGCAGCGAGACGCCGCCGAAGCGGGCCGCCGTGCGGTAGCTCCGGCCGCCGGTCCGGTACTCGACGGCGATGCCGGCAGCGCGGCCCTCGCCGAGGAAGGGTTCCGCCCCCAGGAGGACGACCCCCGGGAACTCCGCGCGGAAGCCGGGGGCTTCGATCACCATGCCGCCGCTCGATGAGCTTATGTCGACCATCGCGTCGCGCTCCCCCGCGGCGTAGGGCAGCCGCAACGAGGAGCCGTCCCGGTCGGGAGAGAAGGCGCGCTCCCAGACGGGCATCGCCACCAGGGACGCGGCGCGCCGCAGGCTGTCGTCGACCCGCAGCGCCGCGGCGGAAGCGCGGATCGCCGTCAGCGCCGCGAGCGCCGATCTGATGCCGCCCGAGGCGCCGAGGCTCAAGGCCGAGCCCAGGGCGGCGACGAGAGCCAGCGCGACGAGGGCCTCGAGCAGCCCGCTCCCCTCATGGCCGAGCGAAGGCCGCGCTGTCACCCTCCGCCGCGGCATTGCGCTCCTCGATCTGCGCAGCTGCCCGATCGGCGAGCCGCTGCGCCTGATGCAAGGCGGACGAGAGGCCGGGCAGGGCCGCGCCGACCGCGACCGCGGCGGCGAGGAGAAGCGCCAGCGCGCCCAGGAGCGCATAGCCCTCAGTTCTCCCACGAGGCGATGTCCTCATCCTTCCCCTCGCCTCCTTCCTTGCCGTCGGCGCCGAGCGAGCGGATGCCGAAGGGCAGGCCCTCCGGTCCGGGCACCCGGTACTCGTACATTCCGCCCCAGGGATCGGCGGGAACGGGCTTCGCGAGGTAGGGCCCGCGCCATCCTCCCGCTTCCGGATCGGCTGCGCGGCTCGGCGCCTTCCAGAGCGCGGCTAGCCCCTGCTCCTGGTCCGGATAGGAGCCGCAGTCCAGCCGGTAGGTCTCGAGCGCGAGGGAGAAAGCCTCGATCTGGCTGCGGGCGCCGACGGTCTTGGCCTTGTCGAGATAGCGGAAGGCCATGAAGCCCACCGTCGCCGTCAGGATGAGAATGATGCCGATGACGATGAGGGTCTCGATGAATGTCCAGCCTCCCTCGTCCCGAAGCTTGCGAAGGTGTCCATGGCCCACGGTTTTACGGCATTCCACGATCCCCTCCCGCCGCGCGTTATGCGGCCGCGATGAACGATTCCTATAGCACCGAGCCGTACATCTCGAAGAGCGGCACGATGAAGAACAGGACGAGGAGCAGCACCGCGGCGCCGACCAGGACGATGAGCGCCGGCTCCAGCGCCGCCAGGTATCGCGCCGCGCGCCGCTCGAGCTCGCCGCGGAAATAGCGGGCTATCTGGGCGAAGACGCGGTCCACCTGCCCCGTGCCCTCGCCGAGCGCGATCCAGATCGACATGTAATCGGGGAACTCGACCTGGGCGCGGAAAGCGGCCGAAAGTGACCCGCCGCGGAGCACCCCGGTCCGGGCCCTCAGCACGGCCGCCCGGAAAGCCCGGTTCCCGGCCACCTCGGCGGCCTCGGCGAGGGCCAGTTCCATGGGAACCCCGCCGCGCGCGAGCGCTTCCATCGCGAAGGAAAAGTTATGCGCTTCATAGGCCAGGAGCGAAGAGCCTATCACGGGCAGGGCGAGCAGGAAGCGGTCGATCTTTTCGGCCAGGGGAGTCCCGCCCCGCCTCAGCGCCGCCATCGCCGGGAAGCAGGCCGAGGCGCACAGGACCAGGACGGCGACCACCCTCGCCGCCGCGGCGAGCAGGGCGCCTCGGGAGCGCATGTCCGCCGCGGCCTTGCCGCCCAGGGCGGTGAAGAGCTCCTCCATGCGCGGCAGGAGAAAGGCGACTGCGGCCAGTCCGCCGAGCAAGGTCAGGGCCAGGACGAGCGCCGGATAGGCCAGAGCCGTCCTCGTCCGCTCGCGGATGAGGCTTCGCTCGCGCAGCAGCCTGGCCAGCTGAGGCACGACGCTCTCCACCGAGCCGATCCTCTCTCCGATCGCCACCATGCCCCGGTAGATGGGCGGGAAACTCTTCGGCCGCGAGGCGAGAGCCGAGGAGAGGCTCTCGCCCCGGCCGAGGGCGGCGGCCAGGGCGCCGGCGAGCAGGCTCACCGCGCCCCGGCGGCCCATCGAGGCGATGAGGCTAAGGGCTTCGTAGAGGCCCAGGCCCGCTTCCAGCAAGGCCGCGGCCATGTCGGTGAAGTCCAGCAGCTCAGCCTCCGACAGGCGGCCGGCGAGAGCTCTTCGGCGCGGGAGCGTCACAGGGCAAGCTCCGTCTCGAGCTCGCCGAGACTCGTCAGCCCGGCGGCGGCCTTGAGGAGGCCGTCGCGCGCCAGGCCGCGGAAACCGCATTCCTCCAGGCGCGCGGCGATCCGGGAGGCGCGCTCGTTCCGCAGGATCAGTTCCTCCAGATCGCCGTCCATGAGGAACATCTCGGCTACGGCTGTCCGCGAGCGGTAGCCCGTGCCGCGGCAGAGCTCGCAGCCGCAGGCCTCGAAGACGAACTCCGCCTCGACCCCATGGGCGGCGAAGAGCCGGGCTTCGGCGGCGCCGAGGGGCCGGCGGCGCGCGCAGGCCGGGCAGAGCCTGCGCACGAGACGTTGGGCGATCGCGCCCTGGAGCACCGAGGCGACGAGATAGGGCTCGATGCCCATGTTCCTGAGCCGCGGGATGGCCGACACGCAGCCGTTGGTGTGCAGCGTGGAGAGGACGAGATGTCCCGTGAGCGCGGCGCGGACGGCGAGTTCGGCCGTCGCGGCGTCCCGGATCTCGCCCACCATGATCACGTCGGGGTCCTGCCTGAGGACCCGGCGCAGGATCGTGTCGAAGCCGAGCTTGATCTGATCGTTGGTCTGGATCTGGCTCGCGCCCTCGACGATGCACTCCACCGGGTCCTCGATCGTGACTATCTTGAGCCGCTCCGAGGCCAGCTCCCGGAGCATGGCGTTGAGGGTCGTCGTCTTGCCGCTCCCCGTGGGACCGGTCACGAGCGCGAGGCCGTGCGGTATCCGCAGGAGGCGCCGCACGAGCCCGACATGGTCCTCGGCGAAGCCGAGTTCCCCGAGCGAGAGTTTCGCCCCCGAGCCGTCGAAGACCCTCAGGACGATCGACTCGCCGCGCGCGATGGGCACGATCGACACGCGCAGGTCCACGTTCCGTCCGCCGACCGCGACCGTTATCCTGCCGTCCTGGGGCAGGCGCCGCTCCATGATGTTGAGCTTGGCCATGATCTTGATGCGGGAGGAGAGGGCGGGGAACCTGGCGGCGTCCAGCGTCCGGACCGTCCGCAGCGTGCCGTCCAGCCGGTACCGCACCCGGACGCCCGCCTCGTGGGCTTCGAGGTGGATGTCGGAGGCGCCGTCGCGTATCGCCTCGATGCAGATCGAGTTCACGAGATTGACGATGGGCGCTCCGTCGGCCAAGGCGTCGAGGAAGACCCGGTCCTCGCTGGGGAGCTCCCCGCTTTCGGCCCCGCCCGGAGCCTCGGAGGCGGCCGAGCCGACATACGCCGCCAGCTCCGTGCGGTCGATCTCGTACAGGCGCAGTTCCCTGCCCGCGTGGAAGCTCCGGAGCGCGTCCTTCACCGCCTCGGCGACGCCGGAAACGAGCCCGACCTGCACGAGGCCCTCGGCCTCCCGCAGCTTGACGGCGCCGTTGGCCTCGATGTACTCGAGGGGATACTGATCCTTCCCCGCGGGAAGGGGAGTGAAATCGCGCATCGCGACGGCTTTCATTCCGCGAAACCCCGGACGCAGGAACCGTAGAGCGAGTCGAGGCGCTCCCGCAGGAGGTCCTGGGCGTTCTCCTCGCCGTAGGTCACCCGCGGGACGATGTAGAGGACGATCTCGTTGTCCTGCTCCGTCCTCATCGAGTCGGAGAACAGCGCCCCGAGGAGGGGGATGTCGCCGAGCAGGGGGACTTTCTTCCTCGCCGTCGAGACGTTCCGCTCGAGGAGGCCGCCTATGACGACCGCGCTGCCCGAGCGGGTCCGCAGCTGGGTCGCGACGACCTTCTCCGACGTGGACGGGAGGCTGCCCCCGTCGACCGCGGCGCTCTCGCCCTGCTTCGAGACCGTGGCGGCCACCGACATGGTGATCATGCCGTCTCCCGAGACCCAGCCCGAGATGCCCACGATGAGCCCCGAGGTGATCGAGGAGGTCGCGCCCGAGTACTGCAGCTGGCCGGTGGTCGCGTTGATCTCGATCTCGCGGTAGCGGAAGGTGTTCGTGTTCTGGAATTTGAGCTCCTGGCCGGACAGCCCGGTGAGCGTGGTGTCGGCGAAGACCTGCGCCCGGTTCTCGTCCAGCTCGAGGCTGAGCTGCGCGGCGAAGAGGGCGCCGAACTGCGAAACCACGTCGAAGCTGAGACTCAACAGCCGGGAGAGCGAGAGGGCGATCGAGCCCGAAGAGCCCCGGTCCGCGGGCGAGACGGAGATGTTCCTGGTCCAGTCGAGGTTGGTCGAATGGTCGTACTGGACGACGAGGAGCTGGTAGCGTATCTGGGGCCTCGGCCGGTCCACGAGTCCGACCTCGCGCAGGAAGAGCCGCCGCTTGTCCTCGCTTCCGACGAAGAAGACGAGGTTCGGGTAGCCCGAGTCGACGAGTTCGTCCTTGCCGACCGAGGGCGGCGGATTCTTCAGAAGCTCGTCCGACTTCAGGTACTTGAGGCGGACCGGGAAGCCCTCGCTCTTCCGGTCGACGAGGCGCAGGAATTCTTCCACGGCGCCCACGGCCTCGTCGGGCGCGAGGAGAAGGAAGGCGTTGCCCTCGGGCAGAAGGACGGGCTGAGTCGCGGCCAGCTTCGCGGGGAGGAGGGCGACGATCTCCTTGGCCTTGGCGTACCTGAGGTCGAAGCGATGGTAGGAGCGACCCTCCAGGGGCCGGTCGAGCAAGGCGAGAAAATCGCAGACCGGCGCTATCGCCTCCTCGGTGCCCGTGAGGAGGATCGAGTTGCCGCCGCGGTCCACCTTGAGCTGGCTTCCCGACGAGAGCTCGGCGGGCAGGAGGCCGGCGACCTCCTGCGCGGCGACATGCTCCAAGGGCACGACGACCGTCCGCGACAGCCTGCGGAGCAGGTCCCTGCGCTGGACCTCGAAGATGTAGTACACGCCGCCCGACTGGGCGAAATCGGCGCCGCCCTGCTCCAGCACCAGGCGCAAAAGTTCATCGAAGGGACGGCCCGAGAAGTGCAGAGACTCGAGCGCCGCGTCGCCGCGGGCGAGGAGGGAATACTCCTTTCCCGCCGCGGAAAAGAGCTGGGCGACGATGTCGAAGAACCGGCCCTTGTCCAGGTCGAGGGAGTACAGCTCCCCGTTCCTGGCTACCGCCGGCTTGGGCGGCGGCGGGCTCGGCCTGCTCTCGGCGCCGATCTTGCGCACGTAGTAGTAGGAGTCTCCCGCCTCGACGCGGTATTCGGGGAAACGCTTCACGAGTATCCCGAGCGCGGCCTCGGGGGCCAGGGCCTCGATCGACACGCTGATGCCGGCGCGCGGCAGGGGGTCGAAGAGAATGGTGGCGCCTATCGCCTTGGCGAGGGCCCGGACGAGGAGCTGCACGTCGACATCCTCGGCGGCGAGCGACACGAGGCGCCGCTCGCGGTCGTAGCTCGATCGGATCCGCGAGACCCGGATGGCCTGGCCGGAGGGCGTCGCGTAGAGCTTGTAGGCGGCCAGGAAGAGGGCCAGGGAATCCATGAGCTCGGCCTCGGCGAAGTAGAAGGAAGCGCTGCCGCTCACGGTCTCGTCCGGCAGGATCGCGGTGCCCGAGGCCTCGCCGAGGGCGACGAGGATGTCGACGATGTTCTGGTTGCGGAATTCCATCTGCCTGATTCTCTGGGCCCCGAGCGGGAGCGAGATGAGCGCACCGAGACAGAGGCCCAGGCACCTGGCGATTTTCATGCCCCCTCCCCCCTTTCGCCCTTCAGCTCCATCGGAGCCCGATGGCGTAGGCGCACAGGGCTCCCGCACTGAGGAAGGGAGCGAAAGGAATCTCCCGCCCGGGGCTTCGCGATACATCGCGCCGCGATACATCGCGCCGCGATACATCGCGCCGCGCTTCCGTCCGGCCGCTCTTCCGGGCCGAGGACGCGCCGCCGGGAACCCGCCTTCCCGCGCACAGGCCGAATGCGATGGCGGCTAAGGCGGAGAGGAAGATCGCGGCGAAGCACCAGGGCAGGCCCAGGAAGAGCCCGATCGACGAGGAGTACTTCACGTCGCCCCCGCCGAGGGCCCCGGTCGCGAGCCTCGTGGCCTGGAAGACGGCCGGCAAGAGGCAGCCGGCCCCGAGGCAGGCGCCCAGTTCGCGCGGGAAGAGGATGGCGTCGAAGGCGGTCAGAGCCGCGGCGGCCCCGAGCGACAGAGCATCGGGTATGCGGCGCGTCCGCGCGTCGATCACGGTGATGGGGAGGGCGAAGGCCGAGAAGAGCCCGAGCCGCACCCAGAGGAGCGCGGGATCGCAGCCGAGGAATGCGCAGTTCATACCCGCCTAACGCGGCGGGAACGCGGACTCGATTGAGGCTTGGCCAGGCGCCAAGGCTCAGGCGGGCGGAATTTTCCCGGCCGCCATGAGCAGCTCGGAATAGAAGCGGCTCTCGATCTCCGAGGCGCTCACGCCGGCGCGCTCCAGGAGGCCGCGCAGCTCGGCTTGGGCCGCGGCCAGGGCGGCGGGCTCCTCATTCTCGAGGAGGATCTCGATCTCGATGAAGTCGCCGAGGCCCTCGACCTCGATGATCTCGATGGTCGCCGGACGGGAATAGGCCGCGGCCGACTCGCCGCTCTGCGCGCCAGGCCGGGGGCCGGTCGCCGCGGCCGAGGCGGCCGGCGGATCGTAGACGTAACGGGAACCCCGCTTGCGCTTGGTGTAAAAGGGCTCGCAGCCGAGGCGCCGGCAGAACTCGACGAAAATGTCCGGGTCGCCGACGCCGAACTCGCGCTCGAGATTGACTTCCACCCCGGCCTCGACGCGCTTGGTCTTGAAGGTGACGACGGAAGAGCCGCCCTCGTCCCGGACGCGAAAGCCCTTGGCCCCGCGCGCTCGCCGCCAGTCGGGCTCGTGCCAATAGGAGTCGAACTTGTCGACGGGTCCCGAGTAGCGGGCGAAAGCCGCGACGCGGGCCTGGACGGCCTCCCGGTCGCCAAGGCGGGCCTTGAGCTCGACCTCGATCATCGACGCCTCCTCGCTTCCGGCCGCGCCCCGAGGCGCGGCCGATCGCCCTCAGCTCTTCAGGCTCAGGACCGAGGGATCGTAGCCTTCGGGAGCCTTGTAGCCGAGCAGCTCGATGCAGGTGGCGGCCAGGCTCGAGATGCCCAGGCCCTCGCGCAGCTGAGCCTCGTACTCGCCCTTGCCCTCCGGATCGAAGAGCACGCAGGGCACGGGGTTGAGCGAGTGGCTGGTCTTGGCGCGCGGGGAGCCGTCGGTCTTGCGGAGCACCGCGCCCGACTTCTTCTCGTGCTCGAACATGTCGTCCGAGTTGCCGTGGTCGGCGGTCAGGATCATCGTTCCCCCGGCGCGCTCCACGGCGGCGCGCAGCCGCCCCAGCTGGAGGTCCATGCCCTCCAGGCCCGCCACGACGGCCTGGTACACGCCGGTGTGGCCCACCATGTCGCCGTTGGGATAGTTGAGCCGGATGAACTTGTACGTGCCCGACTCGACGGCCTCGATGACCTTGTCGGTGATCTCGGCGCATTTCATCCAGGGGCGCTGCTCGAAGGGCACGCGGTCCGAGCTGACCTCGACATAGTCCTCGAGCTTCTCGGAGAACTTGCCCGTGCGGTTGCCGTTGAAGAAGTAGGTCACGTGCCCGTACTTCTGGGTCTCGGAGATGGCGAGCAGCGGCAGGCCCGAGGCGGCGAGGTACTCGCCCATGGTGCGGTCGATCGAGGGAGGCTCGACGATGTAGTGCTTGGGCACGTGGGCGTCCCCGTCGTACTCCATCATGCCGGCGTACAGGACCTTGGGGCGCCGGCCGCGGTCGAACTTGTCGAAAGTCTCCTCTTCGAAGGCGGCGGTGATCTCGAGGGCACGGTCGCCCCGGAAGTTGAAGTAGACCACCGAGTCGCCGTCCTCGATCGTGCCGACGGGTCTGGCCGAAGCCGTGCCGCTCTGGCCCTCCACGACGACGAACTCGTGCATGTCCTGGTCGATGAGGTTCGGCTTCTCGGCGCGGTAGGCCTCGACGGCCGCGCGGGCGCTGGGGAACTGCCGCCCCGCGCCGTGCACGTGGCAGTCCCAGCCGCGGCGCACCTGCTCCCAGTCGGCGCCGTAGCGGTCCATCGTGATGTACTGCCTGCCTCCGCCCGAGGCGATGCGGGCGTCCATGCCCTTGTCGCGCAGGCCGGCGAGGAAGGCCTCGAAGGGCTCGACGTATTCCAGGGCGCTCTGCTCGCCCACATCCCGCCCGTCGAGGAGCACGTGGACGCGGGCCCGCTTCACGCCCTCCTCGGCCGCCCGGGCGAGCATGGCCTTGAGGTGGTCGATGTGCGAGTGGACGTTGCCGTCGGAGAAGAGGCCGATAAAGTGCAGGGTCCTCGGGGCGCCGTTCGCGCCCGCCTTCACCTCGCCGACGAGCTTCTTCCAGGTCGCGCCCTGGAACATGGCTCCCGTCTCGATCGAGGTCGAGACGAGCTTGGCGCCCTGGGCGTAGACGCGTCCGCAGCCGATCGCGTTGTGCCCCACTTCCGAATTGCCCATGTCCTCGTCGGAAGGCAGGCCGACCGCCTTGCCGTGGGCCTTCAGGCGAGTGTGCGGCGAGGAGGACTCCATGGCGCGGAAATGCCACATCTTGGAATCGGCGACGGCGTCGCCCTCGGCGTACGTGCCGTAGCCGACGCCGTCCATGATGACGAGCACGAGAGGACCGCGCCGGCCCTTCCACGCGGGATTCTTCGCCAGAGGCTGTACCATGATGAGCTGTCTCCTTATTCTCCGAAATATTCTATGAGCGTGCGCACGGGCAGATCGCCGAGCGCCTTGTCGTATTCGAGATAGGGCAGGCCGATGACGGAGAAGACGCCCACGGCCTGGGCGCCCCCGCGGCGCAGGAGCTCGATCGTGGCCTTAACCGTGCCTCCCGTGGCGATGAGGTCGTCGACGATGAGGACCTTGCCGCCGGAGGGGATGTCGTCGACGTGCATCTCGATCTCGGCCTGACCGTATTCCAGCTCGTAGCTCGCGCTGATGGTGCGGCCCGGCAGCTTGCCCTTCTTGCGCACGAGCAGCAGCGGCAGGCCGAGCCTGTCGCAGAAGGGAGCGGCGAAGACGAAGCCCCGCGACTCGATGGCGGCCACGGCGTCGATGCCCGAGCCTTTGTAGAGCCTCACCATGGAATCGATGCAGTAGCGGAAGGCGTCGGGATTGGCGAGCACGCTCGTGATGTCGTAGAAGAGGATGCCTTCCTTCGGAAATCCGGGCACTTTTCTAATGGCGTCGTCGAGATTGAAGCCTTCGGACATGGAGTACCTCGCGTTATCTATCTAGGGTGCGATGCCGCGGAGCCAAGCCGCCAGGGCGGCGCTCTCCGGTCGGCGGCCGACCAGGTCGGCGTGGGCGGCCAGGACTTCGCTGTCGGCGCAGATCGCGCGCAGCCAGGCCACCGCGGCGCCCGTGGCGCCGAAGAAAGCCGCCCTTCTCCCGGCGAGATTGATGCCCTTGAGCATTCGGGCCAGCTCTCCGTAAGAAGGCGCTTCGGGCGCCTCCGCGCCGAAAATGTAGACTTTCGATGCGAGCAGTTCGGACACGCTCAAGGCCGAGGCGCCGCAGGCGAGCACCTCGTAGCGCTCCGCGTCGAGCCTCTGGGCTATGGCAAGCCCCAGCCGCTCGCTATCGGGCTTTTCGTCCTCATAGAGGACCAACACCTTCGTCTTAGGCATGACCACGGAGGATAATACTAGTCTCCGGCCCCGCCACTGTCAAGTTCGACGCTTTTAGCGGCTTCCCTGCGCGCCTCGGCCTTGAGCTTGGCCTGGTGGATGATGGCGTCTATGCCGCCTATCACCAGCGAGAGGCCCACGGCCGCGCCGATCCGCCCGAGCCTCTGGGAATCCGTGGGCAGGACCGAGGATGAGTTCTGGAAGGGCCAGGGGGCGTAGCGGGAATCGAAGCCCGAGCCTACGTAGCCGCCGAGGTCGAAGCCGAAGCTCATGTAGAATAGGGATATGGGGAAGGCCCCTATCGACACGATCTCGAAACGCCGCCAGGGATTCTCCGGCTTGGCCTCGGTCTGGCCGAAGCCCGGAGGAAGGGCGGAGGGCGAGGCGCCGACCGCGCTCGAAGCGCCCGTACCTGTCGGAGCGGCCGCGGACGGAGCGGCCGCGGGCGTTCCCGCAACCGAAGCCTCCTGCGCCGCCAGGCGGGCGCAGGGCAGGGCTGAGAGGAAGAGGGCAGTCAGCAGGGCGGCCGCGACGAGGGCTCCGCGGCGCCTCACCTCGGCCTCTCCCCGAAGAGGGCGGTTCCGATCCGCACGAGCGTGGAGCCCTCCTCCACCGCCTGCTCGAAATCGCCGCTCATGCCCATGGACAGCACGTCGAAGGCCTCGCTGCCGGGGCCCGGCGGCAGGCCCGGGCGAATAAGCTCGAAGGCGGCGCGCAGCCTCCGGAAGGATGAGCGCACCGCGGCCTCGTCCGCGGTGAAGGGGGCCATGGTCATGAGCCCCCGCAAGGTCAGGGCCGGGCACTCGAGGGCGGCGTCCCTCCCCCGCTTCAGCTCGTCGAGGCTCTCGAAGCCCTCCTTCGATTCCTCCCCGGTGTGCAGTTCGAGGAGAATCTCGAGCCGCCGGCCAGCCGCCCGGGCCCGCTCGCCCAGAGCGCGCACGAGCTCGGCGCTGTCGACCGACTGGATCCGGCCGAAGAGGGAGGCGGCTTTCCTGGCCTTGTTGCCCTGGAGGTGGCCGATCATGTCGAGCCGGAGGTCGGGGCGGGAGTCCAGGATCGAGGGAAACTTGGCCTCGGCCTCCTGGACGCGGCTCTCCCCGAAACTGCGGAGTCCCGCGTCATAAGCCGCGAGGACCGCATCGGCCGGGTGGAATTTCGTGACAGCCAGGAGCTCCACCTCCTCGGGCCTCCTGCCCGAGCGGGCGCAGGCGGCCGCGATCCGCTCTCGGACGGCCTCGACCCTCCCGGCCACGAACTCGTACTCTGCCATGCTCGCCTCTGCTCCTTCCCCGGACTCGGCCGCCCGAGGGCTTTAAAAGAAGTCCCGAAGCGATTCGTCGATGCCCTTGCGCATCTCGAACCAGAAAGAGAGCGCGGCTTCCTGCGGATCGGCCTCGAAGGCGGCGATCCAGGCGGCGAGTTCGGGACTCGCATCGCCCTCGACATCGCGCCGCCGCGTCAGGAAGGCCTTGAGGAAGCGGAGGTTCTTCTCGCTCTCCCAGTACACGGCGGCGTTGCGGCTGTTGATCCGGCTCGCGGTTATGGCAATCACCTGGAGGTAGCGGTCCTTGAGCCCGTAGACCGCGCCTATGGCCTCGGCCATCATCTCCTCGCCCCAGGCCCGGTGGAAGCGGCAGAGCCCGGCGTCGTCCATGCCCAGCTCCTTGCGCAGGCGCTCGGCGCAGACCCGGCCGAGCTGGCGCGGGGGCAGAAACTCGGCGCCGTAGTGCATGTAGTACTTGCCCATGATGGCCATGGGGGCGAGGACGCCCGGCGTCCAGTACTGGTTGGGCACCATCCATCCCCGCCTTCCGTTGGCAGTGTAGACGAAGCGGTCCAGGATTCGGATGCCGCGTTCGCGGCGCACCCGACGGCCCCACTTCCGCGGTCCCTCGGAAAAATCGACGATCCCCTTCTTGCCCAGGATGGAGGCCACGAGCTCGATGCCGAGTTCGGCGTTGTGCCCGGAGTCCTTCACCGCATCGAAGCCTTCGACCTTCCAGCGCGGCATCTTCGTGACGCCCAGGTCCTCGGGCGCAAGCTCGCCGGAGTCCAGGCAGTCCATGAGCCAGGAGAGGACGCCGCCCAGGGATATCGCGTCGAAGCCGCCCGAGTCCGCGGCGTGGTTGAGCCGCTCGGCCGCGCGCTGGTCGAAGATTCCGCACAGGGGCCCCAGGGCCTGGTAGGGTTCGTAGTCCTTCTTGAAGTCGCCGCGCAGTTTCTTGCACACGGCCGAGCAGGGTTCGCCGCAGGTGGCCTGGCTCTTGGTCGCGATGCTCTCCTCGTTGAACTGCCTGAGGTAGTGCTCGAGCACGAGCTCCCGGTGGAGCCGGACACGCTCCTCCTCGCTCCACTCGACCGAGCGGTAGTTGAAGGCGATCATGCGTCCGCCGAGCGAGGCGTAGTTGACCCCCAGCGTGCCGCCCGTGGAGAACTTGGGGTCGAAGCGGTATTTCGTGGTCGCCTCGAAGTCCTTGACCGCGAGCTTCTGCTTGTACTTGGCCTCGAACCACTCGTCGGCGACCTTGCGGTCGCGGAAGTCCTCGTCCACCACCGTCCCGCCGTAGATCACGGCCGATATGCCGTGCTCCTGCAGCATCTTCGAGCCCAAGCCGCCGCGGCCGGCCCAGGTGTCCACGCTCGTCGCCTTGCCGCCGGAGAGGGGCGCCGACACGATGGCCCCGAAGTCGGTCGACTCGGCCGCGGGCCCCACGGCGAAAGCGCGGTAATCGCCCGCGTAGCGCGGACCGTAGGCCGCTATGACCGCGTCGAGCAGGCCGTAGCTGCCGGTGCGCGGGAACTCGGGATCGCGCGTCCGCCCTGCGGCCGCCGATCCCGCCGCCGCGCCGGCGGCCGTATCCTCGGCGGCCGTATCCTCGGCGGCCGTATCCTCGGCGGCCGTATCCTCGGCGCAGCCGGAGGGAGCTCCGGCCCAGGCCGCGTGGAGGTCGATAGGCAGGACCTCGACCTCGATCTCCTCGCCGTGGAAGCGATTCAGGTAGAGGACCGAGGGAAGGGCGGCCTTGCCCACGAGGGTGACGAGGTTGATGCCCAGATTGTCGAACACGAGCCCGGCTCCGCCCATGCTCGAGACGAAGAAACTTCGCCAGGAGGGCGAGAAACCCGTGAAAATGAGGCGATTCGATCCCGGAAAGATGGAACCCGCGAAGAGCCCCACGCCGAAGTTGAGGCTCTGCAGCCGGCCGGAGAGGTGCACGCCCAGGTCGACGGGGCCGAAATAGTCGCCCACCTTGTAGCGCCGTACCCGATAGAAGCCCGTCGAAGCGTCGACGAACAGGACTTTCTGCGTCGTTTCCATGCGGCCCTCCTCTCGTTTCCGAGCCCTATGCCTTTCGGGCTAGGATCGCCACCACATCCCCGAAACCGAGGCTCTTCGCCAGACGGTCGAGGGGCGCCTTCAGGAAAGCGGGCTCAAGCCCGCGCGCCCAGCCTCCCCAGGTCACCGCGCGCAGCGGGCGGAAACCGTGCGCCGCGAGCAGCTTTTCGAGGCCGCGCCTGGAAAAGAGGTACAGGTGATCGTTGATCGCGCTCCGCCAGGCCGAGCCGAAGAGCCGCGCCTGAAGGCTCGAGACGTTGGGGGTCGTCAGGACGAGCAGCCCGTCGGAGGCGAGCACCCGGCCGACCTCGTCGAGGAAAAGCCCCGGCGCGTTCAGGTGCTCGATGAGGTGCGAGGCGTGGACAAGCTCGAAGCGGCCGTCGGGGAAACGCGCCGACTCCAGGCTGCCCGTGTGGATCGGCAGCCGGTAGCGGAGCCGGCCGTATTCGGCCATGGGCGCGCACAGCTCCGCCCCCTCGGGCTCCCAGCCCCGCTCCCGCAGGGCGTCGAGGAGGGCGCCCGTGGCGCAGCCCACGTCCAGGGCGCGGGGTCGGCGCGACTCGCTCTCCGCCCTGGCGAAGAGCCCCGAGGCCGCCGCGCGCAGCCTGAGCTCCTCGAGGGCGAGCAGCTCCAGGTCGCGGAAGGCCGTCTGGTTCCCGAGCTCGTATTCCAGGTAGGAGGCGTCGTAGCGCTCCTGCACCGATGCGGCCTCGCTCTGGGGGTTCTGCTGCACGAGGCCGCAGGTCCCGCAGGCCACGAAGGAAAAGCCGCCGCAATCCCACAGGGGAGCGAACGAGAGGGAGCCGCAGAGGGCGCAGGGCACCACGCGACGCGGCTCGGTTCGAGGCGGCGTGGCGAAGGTTTTCATTGAATGGAGACCGACCAGGTCGCGTCGCGCCGGTTGCCGGCGACGTCTTCCACGCTCATCTCGATGATGCTCCTGCCCCTCGTGAAGAGATGCTCGGCGAGCAGGTAACGGCCGTCTCCGGTCCGCAGCTCGGAGAGCGGCCGGGGCGAGGAAGAGAAGAGCGAGAGCCGCCCGCCCTTGCCGAAGGCCACGTCGAAGACCTCGCGCGACAGCTCGGTCCCGTCGACCGAGAGCCGAATGACGTAGGGCGCGAGCGGGCCGGCGGTCCAGGGAGCGTCGGTGGCGTCGGTGATGTCCGCCGCGATCTCGTAGGTGCCCTGCGGAACGCTCTTCGCCTCGCCCAAGGCGTAGGACTTCTCCCCGCCCATGAGCGCCACCGACCTGATCGTCGGCGCATAACCGTCCGGAAGCGAGGGCAGAAGCAGAAGCGGATTGACCCAATTGCCCTTGCGGCGGTCGAAGATTTCGAGCAGAAGCCCCTGCCCCTCGGTCCAGCCCGAGGAGCCGACGGAACCGAGAATCGTGCCGCGCTTGACCTTCGTCAGGTAATCCGAGACGGAGCCTGGCAGGAGGTGCGCATACACGGCGGCCATGTCGTTCGGATGCTCCACCACGGCGAAGGATCCGAGCGTCGAAGGCAAGCCGGAGGGAGTGGTCGCCTCGTCGAAGGCGAAGGCCAGCTCACCGTCGTCTATCGATCGCACCAGACCGTTCTGGGCGGCTATGGCGACACCGGTCACGACCCGACCCGCGGCGGGCGTCCCGAAGGTCGCGGCGAGTTTGGGCGCCTCGACGGGCCAGTCCATGGCCCACAGCGCACCCGCGCCGAGCGCTCCGCATAGAAGACCCGCGGCGACGAGCCAAGCGGCAAGCCTCTTTCCTCTGCTTCGCTGACTCGTCGCTTTGCGCATCATTCCTCCCGCAGGTCCAGGCGCACGATATCCTCGTCCACACCGAGGTAGATTGAGCTCCCGTCGATAGTGATGAAGGTTTCGGAGGCTGAAATGGGAATGTCGACCAGGCGGCGGTCGGGAGACGCGGCGCAGATGAGCCGCCTCGAATCCTGCGAACCCGAGAGCAGGACCAGAATGCCCCAGTCATTCACGGAAAGCCCCAGGCGGTCGGCGGTCGAGGCGGCGATCGTATAGTCCTTCCTCGAATCGCGTTCGAACACACCGACACCGCCGGGAACCTCGTACATGAGCCGCTTGCCGTCGGATGTGAAGGAGATCGCGACGGGACGCCGGAAGTCCGAGTCGAGCCATCTATGCCATGTGACCCTGTAGGCCGAGTATCGCTTTTCGAGGACGACCAGGCGCTGCTTTTCCAGGCCGGCTACGGCCGCGACGAGCTTGCCGTCGGGAGAGACCGCGACACCGTAGATTCCCGGAATATTGGAGCCGCCGGACGAGAAGTGCATCACTTCCTTGCCGGTCCTGTCCAGACCGACCAGATTGCCGTCCATGAGGCCGAAGACGGCCAGGCTCGGGCTGGCTCCGAAGGCGGTCACGATCGAGGGGAATTCGTAGGTCCAGGCGCGATGCCCGCTCGAATCGAGTTCCGCGACCGAGTCCTGAGCGGGTCCCATGACGAACCGGCGCCCGGCCGCGAAAAACGGATAACCGAGGATCGAGGCCTTGAACAACTCCGAGCCGGTAGGCGTCCGCACCGAGAACCCTGTCGAATCCTTGTCGTACAGCGCGTAGGAATTCGAGGCGAGGGCCAGGCCGTAGGGAACCGGCGCCGAGAACAGGATGTTCCCCGACGAGGAAAAATAGCCGAACTTGTCGCCGAGCCTGAAGGAATGCACATCCCCGAGCGCGGGCGTCGAGGCGGGGGCCGTCGGCGCATCCGCAAGGCCGCGGGCCCACACGGGTATGAGCGCGAGTTCCTTGGGCAGCGGTTGCGCGCAGATGAGGAAATATGCGATTCCGGCCAGGATGATGCCGGAAATCACGAGACGTTTGGTTCCGCTTTCTTCCATGCTTGTGTCTGATTTGCCTTCCGGAGTCGGCCGAATGAAGCGGCCGAGCTTCCATGCTCGCAACGAATGGTATATACTAGGCGAAGAGCCTGTCAACTCGGTACGGAGTTCCAACCATGGATCACGCCACACTTTTCTCGCTCGCGCTCGATGCGTCGCGCGCCTCGTACTCGCCCTATTCCAGCTTCCGCGTCGGGGCCGCGCTCCTCTGCGAAGACGGCAGCGTTTTCACCGGCGCCAATGTCGAGAACCGATCCTTCGGACTCACCGTCTGCGCCGAGCGCTCCGCGGTCTCGGCGGCCGTCTCGGCGGGCAAGCGCTCCTTCGTCGGCATCGTCGTGGCCACCCCCGACGCGGACTATCCCGTGAGTCCCTGCGGCGCATGCAGACAGGTTCTCTCGGAGTTCCTCCCGCCCGAGGCCCCCGTGGTCTTCGGCTCCTCGGCCGGCGCGCTCGTCGCGACCACCATGGGCGAGCTCTTTCCCCACGATGCGCTCCACGAACTCAAAGAGGCTCCTTCCCCGAAACGCTGATCGCCCAGGCTATTTCCTGGATTCTTCGGCCTTCTTCTGGTCTGCCTCGAGCTTCGTCGTCCAGATCTCGATCTTCTTCTTGAGCGTCTCGGCATCGTCCCGCTCCGACATGACCATGTGTATCCGCCTGAGAGTCTGCAGGTACTGTATGGCCTTGCGGAAATCCTCGTGCTTGTGCGTGTAAAGCTCGTACTGCTCGCGGTATTTGTCGGCGCTGCTCCGGAAAAGGCTTTTCACGAGGCCGAGATGGTTCATGACCACGGTCCGGTTGGGCGAGCTGAAATCCATGTCCGCGACGGCGGTCTTCAGGTTGAGCATGTTCTTCGCGAGCGCGGCGTACTTTCCCCACAGCTCCAGGAACGAAGCCGCGTACTTCGAGTTTTCGCCGAAGGCGTCCTCCAGCGAATTGATGGCGAATCCCAGCTTCCTGACGAAGCGGTAGCGAGCCTCGGGATCGATATTGACGATCTCGTCCAGCTTGGCCTCGTAGTCGGAAAAGGGGACGTCCAAATAGCCTGAGACGGTGTCCTCGAGATAGCGCAGGGCCCGGACGATCGTCTTGCGCGCCTCGAGCAGGTAGTCTTCGTTCTTGATGCCGAGGAGCGAGACGGAGAGCGCGTTCACGAGGACGTACCAGGAGCTGAGATCGATGGTGTTTTCCGTCAGGACCAGCCTTTTGTAGCCGGCCCCCGCCTCGTCCCTGGAGAGCAGCTCGAGAAGGGTCTTCTCCTTGGCGAGTCCCGCCTCGATAGTCGCCCGATGCTCCTTGACCTTCTCGAAGTATCTGTTCCTCTGTTCGCTCGTTATTTTTCCCATCAGAGCTCCCGCCAATTGCCGTACTTGCGCAGGAGTTCGGTCGCGTGCGCGATCGAAGACTCCTCGCGCGGGTCGCCCGCCAGCATGCGCGCGATCTCCTCGGCCCGAGCCCTCCCCTCCATGCGCACCAGACGGGTGGAGGTTCGACCTCCGGAAATCTCCTTTTCGACCTTGTAATGATTATCGGCGCGAACGGCTATGGAAGCCAGATGCGTTATGCAGAACACCTGCTTCGTCCGTCCCAGGTTCTTCAGATGCTCGCCCACCGCCACGGCGACCTCGCCGCCTATGCCCGCGTCGACCTCGTCGAAAATGAGGGTATCGACATCGTCGGCGTCGGCCAGGACCGTCTTGGCGGCCAGGGCGACGCGCGAAAGCTCTCCGCCCGAGGCTATCCTCGCCAGAGGCTTAGGATTCTCGCCGGGATTGGGGGCGATGAGAAACTCGATCTCGTCCACACCGAAGGGACCCACGACGGGCTTGCCCTCTTCGGGGTCCTTCCGTCCCACCCGGACGAAGAATCTCGCGCGCGGCATGCCGAGGCCGCGTACGATCTCCTCTATCCGCGACTGGAGGCTCGTCGCCGCGGCGGCGCGCTTCTCCGAGAGGGCGAGAGCCGCGGCGAGGACCGCGGTCTCCATGGCCGCGATGCGCCTCTCGAGCTCGCCGCGGTCCTCCTCCCAGGTTTCCAGGCGCGAAAGCCGCTCCATATCCTCGGCGAGACGCGAAAGCACCTCTTCGACGGTGGCACCGTATTTTTTCCTGAGCTTGTGGATGTCCGCGAGCCTCGTCTCGACTTCCTCGAGCCGCTCGGGGCTGAAGCGCAGCGAGCCGAGGTGCTGCCTCAGAGACTCGGCCACATCCTCGAGCTCGTAGAATGCGTCGTCGGTGCGGCGGGCGAATTCGGAGACCGAGGGATCTATGGCCTGAGCCGATTCGAGCCCCCCTCGCGCGCGACGCAGCGCGGCGATCGCGCCCTCGCCGGCCGCGGCGAAGGCCTCGTGCGATGCTTCCAGCGCGGCGTACAGTCTCTCGTGCTGGGAAAGCAGCCGTTCCTCCGCCTCGAGTTCCGCTTCCTCTCCGGGCCGAAGCTTGGCCTTGGATATTTCGTCGACCGCGAATCGGAGAAACTCGATCTCCCTGCCCCTTTCCTTTTCGGAGGCTATCGCGGACTCGTAGGCCCGCCGCTCGGCGGCGAGCTCCGCGAAGCGCGCGCCGAAGGCGGCCACCTCGTCCTCGATCCTGGCGAAGCTGTCGAGGAGCTTGCGGTGGTTTTCGCTCAAGAGCAGCGACTGGTGTTCGTGCTGGCCGTGGAGGTCCACGAGCAGGGCGGTGAGCTCCGCCAGGTCGGATCGCAGGGCGCTCTGGTTCTGGATGTAGGCCGAGCCGCGGCCGTTGGACTTGATGCCGCGGCGGACGAGGATGCGCCCGTCTTCCGGCTCGAGTCCCCGGGAGCGCAGCCATTCCACCGCCCCCGCATTGCCCGAAACGTCGATGACGCCGGTGACGAGGCTTTCCTCGGCCCCGGTCCTGATCACGCCGGTGTCGGCCCGCGCGCCCAGGAGAAAGCCGATCGCTCCGACGAGCAGGGACTTTCCCGCACCGGTCTCGCCCGTGAGCAGATTGAGCCCCCCGGTGAACGAAACGGACAGGCGCTCGATCAGGGCGAAGTCGCGAACGGAGAGTTCCTCAAGCATCCGGTCCTCCCGACCAGGCGAGCTTGGAGCGAAGCACTTCGTAGAAGGCGAAGCGCCCCGAGGCGAAGATCTTTACTTTGAGGCCGCTCATGCCGAAGCGCACGAGGTCGTCGGGGAAGAGCGTCAGCGTTTCCTGACCGTCCACGGTGAGCATCGCGGCGGCCCGACGGCCCCGCTCGATATGG
This sequence comes from Rectinemataceae bacterium, assembly GCA_035530095.1. Taxonomy (GTDB): domain Bacteria; phylum Spirochaetota; class Spirochaetia; order Treponematales; family Rectinemataceae; genus JAJXZP01. The sequence goes on from DATKVK010000094.1 coordinate 39,684, forward strand.
ACTTCGATGATCTCGCTCGCGGGAAGGATGAGCGGGCGGTTGGAAAGCGTGAAGGGACAGATGGGATTGAGGACCATGGCCTCCATCTCGGCGTGGAGGATCGGGCCGCCCGCCGCGAGATTGTAGGCCGTCGAGCCCGTGGGAGTGGCGATGATGATGCCGTCCGAGCGATACAGGCCGAGGGGGGAACCGCCGACGTCGACCCGCAGGTCGATGAGCTTGGCTATGCCCTGGGCCGATATGACGCCGTCATTGAGCGCGGAGAAGCTCGCAATGGTCTGCCCGTCGCGCACCGCCTCGATCGCGAGCATGGATCGCTCGGAGGCGGCGAGCTTCCCTTCGAGCCAGGCGTCGAAGGCCTCCTTCCACTCGTCCCGGCCGATCTCGGCGATGAAACCGAGCCGACCGAGATTGACGGGGAAGAGGGGAATGCCGCGCGGGGCCGCGAGGCGGGCGGAATACAGGACCGTTCCGTCGCCGCCGAGCGAGACGACGAGGTCCGTGTCGGAAAGATCGGGCGGCGATCCCGGATCTCCCTCGAAGGCGAAGCTCTGCACTTCGATGCCCCGCGAATGCAGATGCTCGCGCACCTCGAGGGCCATGCCCGCGGCATCGTCTTTCTCCCGGTTGGCGATTACAAGAATCCGTTTCCCGACTGCTCCCATCCTATCCCTGCCTTTCTAGGGAAGGGTCGCCAGAACCTTGGATATTTTCTGCGCATTCGCGGTTCCGATCCTCTGGTGGAGCGGGAAGAGGATGCAGCGCATGACGAGCGATCGCGCGACCGGGCATAGCCCTTCCGGCAAGAGGCCTTCGGCGGCGATGCTTCCGGCGAAGGCCGGCTCGGTGTCCACCTCTTTCTTCTTGGCGTAGGCTTGCACATCCTTCATGCCCGAGGCCAGCGACACGGGAAAAGCCCAGTAGCCCGCTTCGCCCTCGTTCGGCTGCGAGAGAAGGCGGTGGCGGGTGCGCGCGAGCGACTGGGCGAAGAGCGCGGCGTATTCGCGCCGTCTCGCGATGGACGATTCCATGTCGCGGAACTGGGCTAGGCCGAGGGCTGCGTTGTAGTCGGTCATGAGGAGTTCCCGGGCGGTGGCTCCGGCGAGGTTCCGGAGCACCGAGCCCTCCCGGCGAGCGTGGGCGAATACGATGGCCCCGCCGCCTGCGGTCACGAGACCGCCGTGCTCGAGGCCCAGTATGCCGAGCTGGCCCAGGGAGCCGGAACGCGTCTCGCCCACGTAGGCGCCCAGAGACTGGCTGATATCCTCGATCACTTGAATGCCGAGGGAGCGCACGAAATCCGGATCGTGCATGAGTCCGAGGGACTCGAACAGAATCAGGGACTTGGGACGAGGCTCGAGGCTCTCGAGCGACTCGAGGTCGGCCATGCCGGTCTCGGCTTTCGCGTCCAGGAAAACCGGCCGTAGCCGTCGCTCCTCGAGAACCCGCAGATAGTACGAAGGGGCCAAGGCCGGGACGGCGACGACGTCATTTTCCTGGAGAGCCAGGGCGTCGAGAGCGAGGTCGAGAGCGATATAGGGACTGCGGACCGCGAAGCCATAGTCGAAACCCAGTTCTTCCCGCGCCGACTTGAGGAAACGGTCGAGATACTCGCCCGGCCCTACGGAATCGGTCACCAGGCAGTTGAGGACGGTATCCATGTCCTTACGGCGTATATAGGAACGGAAAACGGGAACGCTCATGTGGCGAAAATCCTTACCCGGCCCCTTAGAGGCGAATCTCTTCTATTTTCTGCAGTTCCTTGGCGCTGAACAGCTTCTTGATGTCGAGGATGATCATATAGCCGGAATCCTTGTTGACCACACCCTGAATGTACTCGGCTCCTATTCCGCTGAGCATCTGCGGCGGCGGCTGAACCTCCGAAAGCTCGATGGAAACCACCCGTTCCACTTTGTCGATGATGACGCCGAGCTTCATGCCGTTGATGTCTATTATGATGAAACCGGAGAGCAGCTCCTCATCTTCGGCTATCTGGGCCTTTTTCAGATGAAAGCGCTTGTGGAGGGAGATGATCGGGATGATCTCTCCGCGGAGATTGAACAGACCTTCGACGTAGCTGGGAGCGTTGGGAATGGAGCGAATATCCTGGACGCGGACTATTTCCTTGACGTCCATGATATCGATGCCGTAAAGCTCATCGCTTATCTGAAAGGTGACAAGCTGTAGTTGCGTATCTTGTTCTGCCATAGTTCCCCCGGCCTCAAGGACATCAGGCTGAAGTGTAGCATCTTTCTCAAGTGCGGGCAAGGACGGGAAGCTCTTCGCCGAAGGCCCCCGCAGCCTTTTAAAAATAAAAAAAAGCCTGGCGACGACCTACTCTCCCACCCAAAGGCAGTACCATCGGCGTTGAGGGGCTTAACTTCCGTGTTCGGAATGGGAACGGGTGTGGCCCCCTCACAATAATCACCAGGCAAAATTGACTCTTTTAGAAGTCC
>DATKVK010000095.1:0-30466 GCA_035530095.1 Rectinemataceae bacterium
GGCCTGCGCGAGGCCGCGTTGACCTCGGTGGAAAGCCGGCACGCTTCGGTCTCCGACGCGGTGCTCGATGAGCTGATCTCCGCCCTCGGCTGGAGCTCCGCCGATGTGGACGCTTCCATCCCTCCCGCCAAGGCCTATGCCGGGGCCTGGCATCTGGTGCTGGCGGTCAAGGATCCCCGCCGTCTGGCCGAGCTCAGGTACGACTTCGAAAGAGTGAAGGCCGCCATGCTGAGAGAAGGGCTCACCACGCTCCAATTGGTCTGGCGGGAGAGCATCGAGGTCTTCCACTCCCGGAACCCCTTTCCGGTGGGCGGGGTCGTCGAGGACCCGGCCACGGGCGCGGCGGCCGCGGCGCTCGGCGGCTATCTTCGGGATGCCGGACTCATCGCCGTCCCCGCGAAGCTGCTCATCCTCCAAGGGGAGGCGATGGGGCGTCCGAGCAGGCTGGCGGTGGAAATACCCGTCGCCGGAGGGATCGTCGTCCGAGGCACCGCGGTCCCGATCGGGGCTCCCTGAGGCGAGTCGAGGGCATGGGCCATTCCATCTCCACGCGCGAGCTCGCGGAGACCAGCCACGAGCTCACCGCCGAGGTCCTCGTCGAGGGCATCTAGCTCGGGGGCGCCCTCATGGTCCACTTCTGGCCGCGCGGCGCCCCGCGAGCTATTTCTTCTGGCCGTAGTAGGCGTTCTTCCCGTGCTTGCGCTCCCAGTGCTTGCGCACGACGTGCTCGGGCAGGGCCTCGGCCTCGGGATCGACCGCGAGGGTGAGGATGGCCATCCGCGCCATCTCCTCGAGGGCGGCCGCATACCGCACCGCCTCCAGGGCGCCGCGGCCCCAGGTGAAGGGGCCGTGGCCCGCGACGAGGACCATCGGCGTGTGCAGGGGATCGCGCCCCTCGAAGCTGCGCACGATGAGCTCGCCGGTCGAGAACTCGTAGTCGCGCTCCAGCTCGGCGGCCGAGATCATGTCCGTGCAGGGCACGCTCCCGGCGGTCTGGTCGGCGTGGGTGGTGCCGAAGCAGGGTATGGGCCTGCGCGCCTGGGCCCAGGCCACCGCGTGGGTGGAGTGGCTGTGGCAGACGCCGCTGATGCCTTCGAAGGCCCGGTACAGGACGAGGTGGGTCTTCGTGTCCGAGGAAGGCCGCAGCTCTCCCTCGACTACCTTCCCTTCCAGGTCGACGATCACCATGTTCCCCGGCTTCAGCTCGTCGTACTCCAGCCCCGAGGGCTTGATCGCGAAGACCCCCGCGCTCCGGTCCAGGGCCGAGGCGTTGCCCCAGGTGAGGATGGCGAGCCCCAGCTTGGGTATCTCGACATTGGCCCTCCAGGCCTCCTCGCGCAGGGCCTCGAAGCGGGAGCTCATCGCGCGAGCCTGTAGGCCGCGTCGTTCCAGAAGATCTCCTTGCGGAGCTCCTCGGGCTCGCAGCGGCCGTCGATGAGGAGGAACTCGACGCCGGCCATCTCGGCCCAGTCGCGCAGCCACTCGGTCTTCACTACCCGCGAGTAGCCCGTGTGGTGGGCCCCTCCCGCGATGATCCAGGACTCGGCGGCTTTGGCCAGGCTGGGGCGCGGGCGCCAGAGGACGCGCGCCACGGGGAGCTTGGGCATCGGTTTGTAGGGGGTCACGGCGTCGACCTCGTTGACGATCATGCGGAGGCGGCCGCCCACGTCGACGAGGGTGGCGTTGAGCGCCGGGCCCGGATCGCCGTCGAACACGAGACGGGCCGGGTCGGCCTTGCCGCCTATGCCCAGGGGATGGACTTCGAGGGAGGGCTTGGCGGCGGCCACGCTGGGGCAGACCTCGAGCATGTGGGCGCCGAGCACGGCCTCGCGGCCGGGCTCGAAGTGGTAGGTGTAGTCCTCCATGAAGGAGGTGCCGCCTGTAAGTCCAGCGGCCATGACCTTCATGGCGCGCACGAGGGCGGAGGTCTTCCAGTCGCCCTCGGCGCCGAAGCCGTAGCCCGCGGCCATGAGCCGCTGGGAGGCGAGGCCCGGCAGCTGGGGGAGACCGGAGAGATCCTCGAAGGTCGTCGTGTAGGCCCCGGCTCCGCGCTCTTCGAGGAAGGCCGACATGGCCAGCTCGAGCCGCGCCTGCTCAGCCACCCGGGCCGCGCCCGCTCCCGAGCGGGCCTCGGAGGCGACCGTGTAGAGCTCGGCGTAGGATTCGACGAGCCGCTTCACCTCGGCCTCTCCGACGGCCTCGTAGGCGCGGGCCAGCTCGCCGACGCCCCAGCCGTTGACCGACCAGCCGAGGTCGATCTGGGTCTGGACCTTGTCGCCCTCGGTCACCGCGACCTCGCGCATGTTGTCGCCGAAGCGGACGACCTTGAGACTGCGGCCGTCGGCGAAGGCCGCGGCCGCGCGCATCCAGCCGCCCAGCTTCTCGCGGACCGCGGCCTCCTCCCAGTGCCCGACCACGACCTTGCGCGGCAGGCGCAGCCTGGCGCCGATGAAGCCGTGCTCGCGGTCGCCGTGGGCCGACTGGTTCAGGTTCATGAAGTCCATGTCGATCGAGTCCCAGGGGATGTCGCGGTTGTACTGGGTGTGGAGGTGGCAAAGGGGGAGACGCAGCTCGGTCAGGCCCGCGATCCACATCTTGGAGGGGCTGAAGGTGTGCATCCAGGTGACGATGCCGGCGCACTTCGGATCGGCGCCGGCCTGGCGCACGAGGCCGCGGATCGCGTCGCTGCCCGTGGCCACGGGCTTCCAGACGAGGGTGCAGGGCAGGGCCGCGTCCAGGGCCTTCACCATGGCCTTGGAGTGCTCGTCCACCTTCCTGAGCACGTCGCTTCCGTAGAGCTCCTGGCTGCCGGTGACGAACCAGAATTCGTGCTTCTTGAGATCGATCATTTACTTGCTCTCCTTCGCCGCGGCCTTCGCCGCGGCTTCCATGAAGGCGCCCAGCGCCCGATATCGCTCGTACAACTTGTCGTAGATCGCCGCGCGCGCGGGATCGGGCTTGTAGAGGCGCTCGACGCCCGAGCTCATGGCCGCCTGGGCCGAGAGCACGTCGGGATACAGGCCGGCGGTCACGGCGGCGAACATGGCCGCGCCCAGGGCCACGGACTGGTCGCTCGCCGACACGGCGATCTCCATGCCGAGGACGTCCGCGCTGATCTGCATGACGAGGGCGCTCTTCCTGGCCACGCCGCCGACCGCGGCCACACGCTCGACCGCCACGCCCTCGGCGCGGAGCCGCTCGACGATGGCGCGCGAGCCGAAGGCCGCCGCCTCGATGAGGGCGCGGTAGATCATGGGGGCGCTGGTGCCCAGGGTGATGCCGGCTATCGCGCCCTTCAGGGACTGGTCCGCGTCGGGCGTGCGCCGGCCGTTGAGCCAGTCGAGGGCGACGAGGCTGGAGGCCGCGGGGTCGATGGCGGAAGCCTCCGATTCGAGGGCCGGCAGGAGGGCGGCCTCGATCTCCTCGACGCTCGGGACGCCGGAGGCGCCCGAGGAGCGCAGGGCTCCGCCCAGGGCGCGGAAGGGCCAGGCCAGGATGCCGCGGAACCAGGCGAAGACGTCGCCGAAGGCCGACTGCCCCGCCTCGTAGCCGATGAGGCCCGGAATCACGGAGCCGTCGACCTGGCCGCAGATGCCGCGCACGAGCGACTCGCCGGCGGGAGAGCCGGCGCCGGGGGCCGGGCCCACCATGACGTCGCAGGTGCTCGTGCCCATGATCTTGAGCAGCGTGCCCGGCGCCACGTCGCCGCCCACGGCGCCCACGTGCGCGTCGAAGGCGCCGACCGAGACGGGGATGCCCGCGGCGAGGCCCAGCTTCGCGGCCCACTCGGGGCAGAGGGCCCCGGCCGCGGTGTCGGTCGTCCAGGTCTCGGTGCCGAGCGAGGCCGCGAGCCGCGCGAGCTCGGGATGGAGGCGGTTCAGGAAGTCGGCCGGAGGATAGCCGCCCCAGGAGGCGTGCCACATGGCCTTGTGCCCCGCGGCGCAGCGGCTCCGCCTGAGGCCGCGGTAGTCGGAGACGCCGGTGAGGAGGGCCGGCATCCAGTCGCAGTGCTCGACGATCGTGGCGGCGGCCGAGGCGACGCGCCGGTTGGTCTGCGCGACGTGCAGGGTCTTGGCCCAGAACCACTCGGAGGAGTAGATGCCGCCCTCGAAGCGTGTGTAGTCCTCGCCGCCCCAGGAGCGGGCGACGGCGTTGATCCTCTCGGCCTCGGCCACCGAGGTATGGTCCTTCCAGAGGATGAACATGGCGTCCGGGTCCTCGGCGAACTCGCTCGACAGCGCGAGGGGCCGGCCCGCGGCGTCGGCGAAGCAGGGCGTCGAGCCCGTGGTGTCGACGGCGATGGCGCGCAGGTCCGAGCGCGCCGCCTCGCCGGCCTTGTCCAGGGCGCCGCGCACCGATGCCTCCATCGATTCGACATAGTCGAGCGGATGCTGGCGGAACCGGTTGTCGCGCGGCGAGCAGTACCTGCCCGCGGCCCAGCGCGGGTATTCCTTGACCGCCTGGCCGGCGGCCGATCCGTCCGCCGCATCGACGACTATGGCGCGCACCGAATCGGTGCCGAAGTCGATGCCCAGTACGAAGTCTCTTCCCCTTGTCGCGCTCATCGTGCCTCCTCTCAACCGGTCCCGAAGACGGCCGTCATGACCGCCTGCTGCGTCAATCCGGCGCGCGGGAGAATGCCCTTGACCCCGCCCTCGTGCATGACGAGGACCCGGTCGGCGAGGGCCACTATCTCGGGCAGCTCGGATGATATCAGAATTATGGAGACGCCGGAATCCGCCAGCTCGGCGATGAGACGATGGACCTCGCTCTTGGCGCGCACGTCGATGCCGCGGGTGGGCTCGTCCAGGATGAGGATGCGGGGCTTGGCCGCGAGCCACTTGGCTATGACCACCTTCTGCTGGTTCCCGCCCGAGAGGTTGCGCACGATCTGCTCCGTGCCGGAGACCTTGATCCCGAGCGAGTCGATGGAGCTCTCGGCGATCTTCAGTTCCTTCCTTCTGTCGAGCATGACGAGGAACTTGCGCAGGAGGCCGTGCACGGCCATCGTGACGTTCTCGCGCACGGTCATGCCCAGGATCAGGGCCTGCATCTTCCGGTCTTCGGGGAGATAGGCGATGCCTTTCGCCACGGCGGCCTTGGGGCTGGCGATATCCACCTCCGCGCCGCCCAGCAAAATTCTGCCGGCGGTCTTGCGCGCGGCCCCGATGAGAAGCCGCGCGGTCTCGGTCCGGCCGGCTCCGATGAGCCCCGCGAAGCCGAGGATCTCCCCCTTGCGGAGCTCGAAGGAGACGTCGCGGATCATGGGCGGCCCCGCGAGCCCCTCCACGCGCAGCACCACTTCGTCGGAAGGCCCGGCTTCCCGCGAGGAGAAGAAATCCTTGAGCTCGCGCCCCACCATGAGCGCGACGAGCTGGTCCACCGTCGCCTTCCCGGTCTCGAGCTCCCCGGCGTTTTCGCCGTCGCGGAGCACGACTATCCGGTCCGTTATGCGGAACACCTCGTCGAGCTTGTGGGAGATGAAGATGACCGAGATGCCCTTGGCCTTGAGTTCCGCGATGACCTGGAAGAGCTTCTCGGTCTCGTGGGTGGTCAGGGACGAGGTCGGCTCGTCCATGATGAGCAGCTTGACCTCCGTGAGCAGGGCCTTCGCTATCTCGATCATCTGCTGGATGGCGGTGGAGAGCCTGCCGACCGGCCTGCCGAGCTCGACCTTCACGTCGAGCCGCTCGAAGAGGGCGGCCGCGCCTTCGCGCATCGCGGCGAAGTCGAGGAGCCCCGTCTTCGTCCGGAGCTCCCGGCCGAGGAAGAGATTCTCGAGGGCGCTCAGGTTCGGGCAGTTGTTGAGCTCCTGGAAGATGATGGAAATGCCCTTTTCCTGGGCTTCGCGGATCGTCTCGAATCGCCGGGGGCCGCCGTCCCAGAGGAGCTCGCCCTCGTTGGGCTGGTAGACTCCCGTGAGGATCTTCATGAGCGTGGACTTGCCGGCGCCGTTCTCGCCGAGGAGCCCGACCACCTCGCCGCGCCGCACCGAGAAGTCGACCTCCTTGAGCGCGATGACGCCGGGGAAGGACTTGGAGATGCCGCGCATCTCCAGGATCGGGCGATCCTGGGGGGCCGGGCGATCCTGGGGGACCGCCGCGCTCTTTTCCGATGTAGACCCGCCCATGGCCCTACGCCTGCCTCGAGGACTTGACGCGGTCGAGGACCGCCGCGAGGACGATGATGACGCCGATGACCGCCGTCTGGTAGTAGGGCGAGACCATCATGAGCACCAGGCCGTTCCGGATCACTCCCATGATGGCCGCGCCGATGAGGACGCCGACGACCGAGCCCGCGCCGCCCATGAGGGAGGTGCCGCCGATGACCGCGGCAGCGATGGCGTCGAGCTCCCAGCCGGTTCCCGTGTCGGCCTGGGCCGAGTTGAAGCGGGCGACCAGGATGACGCCCACGAGGGCCGCGCAGAGGGCGGAGATCATGTAGAGGCGGAAGGTGATGCTCTTGACGTTGATGCCCGAGAGGAAGGTCGCCTGCTCGTTGCCGCCGATGGCGTAGGTCCTGCGCCCGAAGGCGGTCTTGGTCAGCACGAACCAGGCGATGACCGACACGATGAGCATGATCCACAGCGGGATGGGCAAGGCCAGGAAGTGGCCCTGGCCGATGGGGAGGAAGGACTTGGCGATCTTCGTGATGGGCCAGCCTTCGGTGAGTATTAGGATCAGTCCGCGCGCGAAACTGAGCATAGCGAGGGTGACGATGAAGGGGGCTATGCGGACGTAGGCGATCAGCGCGCCGTTGATGGCGCCGATGGCGAGCCCGACCACGAGCCCGAAGACGGTCGCCGCGACGGGGTCGAAGCCGTACTTCATCGCGCCCGCGGCCGCCACGCCGGCGAGGCCCATCACCGAACCTACCGAGAGATCGATGCCGCCCGTGAGGATGACGAAGAGCTCGCCTATGGCGACGATCGCCACGAAGGATATCTGGCGGGAGACGAGGTAGAGGTTTTCGCCGCCCAGGAAATTGGGGGCGAAGGCCGTGATTGCGGCCATGATGAGGACGAGGGCGAGGAATATGGCGGACTCGCGGCCGCTGGCGAGCGAACGAAGGAGCTTGACGGGCAGGTTCTTGGTTTCCATGTACACGTTCCTGACGTAAGATCGGCGGCTGAAGGCGCTTCGCGGGACCGCCGCCGCCCGGCGGGACTCTGCCCCGTCCCGGGCGGTCGCCGCGGGGCCTTCCGGCCCCGCGGCATCGGAGAATCGGGCGGGCTTACTGCTGGAATTGCTTCTTCATGTCGGCCATGTAGGTGTCGACATTGCTCTTGTCCACGATGAGGACACCGGTGTCGATGACCTTCGGGATCGGCTTGTTGTTGATGGCGTCGAGCAGCTTCTCGACCGAGAGCCAGCCCATCGCATAGGTCTTCTGCACGAGGCAGAAGGAGATGGTCCCGTTCCTGATGCCCTCGAGGGTGTCCTTGAGATCGTCGAAGCCGGCGAGGATGATCTTCCCGTTCTTGTGCTCCTGCTGGAGGACCTGGGCCGCGCCGGGGGCGCCTTCGGCCGAGACGGCGAAGATGGCGTTGAGCTTCGGATAGGTCTGCAGGATGGCCTCGGTCTTGTTGACGGTCTGGGCGAAGTCGCCGCCCTCGTCCACGACCTCGAGGATCTTGATGTTCGGGGCGACCTGGGCCATGGCGTCCTTGAAGCCCTGGGTGCGGAGATTCAGGTTGGTGGCTCCCAGGCCTCCCTGGAGGATGACGAGGTTGCCCTTGTTGCCCATGAGCTCGGCCATCTTCTTGGCCGCGGTGGCGCCGGCGGTCTGGTTGTCGGTGCCGATGTAGGTCAGCGCCTCGGACGAAGGCGCGGGGGCGTCGAAGGTGATGACCTTGATACCCGCTTTCATGGCCTCATGGATGACGGGCACGAGGCCGGCGTCATCGTTGGCGGAGATGGTGATGCCGTCGACCTTCTGGGCGATGAGGTCCTCAATCACCTTGACCTGGAGCGTGACGTCGAACTTCTGGGGATCGACCTCGAGAGTCTTGATGCCGTACTTGGCTCCGGCGTCCTGGAAGCCCTGGAAGCACGGGACATAGTAGGGGTGAACACCCTTCGGGACCATGACGAAGGTCTTGACCTTCGGCTTAGCCGGCGCGCACGAGCCGAAGCCGGCGACCACCAACGCGGCGGCGAACAGAATCAACAATGCCCTTTTCATACCACTCCTCCTAGATGCATATCGGATGGGCGATGTGCTACACGAGCCGAGCGCCTCATTCCTGACCAGTCTTGCCCGAGTTCGGCGACGGATGTCTCGCCGGAGTCGGTGATGCGGTTCGCTGCGGAAGATTCTCTTTGAAGAAAATGTCGAGCGGCACCTTCACGTCGCCTTCGCCCTCCTCCTCCTGGACTACCGCCTGGAAGAGCCGCTCGAGCCCCTCGCGGCCCTGCTCGAAGGGGCGCTGCGATATGAGGCAGTCGATGCCGCCGTCGCGCATGGAGCGCACGTTGTCCGGCACCAGGTCCCACGACACGAGGGCGCTGGCGGCCTTGCGGCCGGAGCGCAGGAGCCAGTCGCCGACGAGATGGCCCGAGGAATTGGCCACGAGGATTCCGGCGATCCGGGGCGTCTCCCTGAACAGGCCTTCGAGGAAGGCGGCCGCGGACTCATCCTGGGCCAGCTCGAAGCAGCTCAAGTCGCGGACCTCGCGGCCGCCGGCTTGGTCGCGGAAGAAGGTCTCGAAGCCTTCGATGCGCTGCTTTATGTGCCGGTCTTCGGCGTGGGCGTTGAGCGCGATGAAGCTTCCCTCCCGGCCTCCGGCCAGGAGCAGCATCATCCGTCCCGCGAGGTAGCCGCCCGAGTAGGCGTCCTGCCCGATGACGGCGAGGGGCGAGGCGCCTTCGACGCTGCCGTCGAAAAAGACATACGGGACATTCCTATCTATTTTCGCCAGGGCCGACAGGAGTTCCCGGGGCAGGACCGGCGCGATCAGGAGTCCGTCTCCGGGCTCGCGCAAGATCTCCTCCAGGAGCCGCCGATAGGCATCCTTGTCGTAGCGGTCGAATTCGTCCACCCTCACCTTGACGCGGAACGAGGCGAGGTCGCGAGCGGCACGGCGTATGCCATGGAGACAGAGCGACCAGTATCCGGAGTCCTGATCGGCCCGCGGCATGATGACCCGAAAGACGTAGGTCTTGTTGAGCGACAGCTGCCTCGCCAATATGTTCGGCTTGTAGCCCAGGGCGGCGATTATCGTATCGACGCGCTGCTTCGTCTCGGCGGATACGCCGCTTCGCCCATGCAGCACTCGATCCACGGTGCCGATCGAGACTTCGGCGAGTCTCGCAATCTCCTTGACGGTCGCTTTTTGGTCCATTCCGACTTTCGAGGTGTACGTACATAAGTGTGATCCCAGTTCCGTGTACGTACACGTCGCCAGCACCCTATCATTGGTTTTTGGATTCGTCAATGCAAAAAATAGGGAGTCGAGCCAATTTCAAGACCCGAGCGGCCTTGCCATCGGTTCCGCATTTGCTCCGGTTCCTCGGAAAAAGCGTGCAGACACCGCGGCCCATGGGTAGTGTTACGAAGATTGTTGATGAATCAGGAGATCCTCCGTGTCGGCGCCGATGGTAGCGGACATCCAAACAGGGTACGATGGAATGTGCCGTCAACAAGATTCGTACCACTACCGGCAGTCTGCAGATTGCTGGCAGCCAAATCGCCGTGCTAGGCTTGAAACGGGAAGGTCAGCATCATGAAGAGTCTCAAAAAGCCGACAGTCGATATCGGGCCGGGCGCTTCGTCTCGCTTCGTGGACTATATCGGGCGGCTCGACCGCAGATCCATCCGGATCGTGGCCGACTCGAACACCTGGGCGGCGGCGGGGGAGCGCGTCGCCTCGGCCGCGAAGGCCGCGGGCATCGAAGTCGCCGCCACCATCTACGGCGAAGAGCAGCTCGTCGCCGACGCGCGCAGCGTGCTCAAGCTGCTCATCGAAGAAGAGGACGGGAAGCGGCTCTTCGTCGCCGTGGGCTCGGGGACGATCACCGACATCGTGCGCTTCGTGGCGCAGCGGACGGGCCGCGACTTCGTCTCGGTGCCGACCGCCCCTTCGGTCGATGCCTACGGCTCGGTCGTCGCCCCGCTCGTGGTCGACCGGGTGAAGCGCACGGTGGGAGCCTCCGCGCCGGCGGCCATCTTCGCCGACACCGACATTCTCTCGCGCGCGCCGCGGCCCATGATCGCGGCCGGCTTCGGCGACATGCTCTGCAAATTCTCGGCGGTCGCCGACTGGCGGCTCGGCGCCCTGCTCTGGGGCGAAAGCTACGACGAAGAGATAGCGCGGCGCGCCCTCGCCGCCGCCTCCTCCTGCGTCGAGGCGGTCGAGTCCATAGGTCGGGCCCGGCCCGAAGGCCTGGCCGTCCTCATGGCCGCGCTCGTGGAATCGGGACTCTGCATGGCCGATGCCGGCAATTCGCGGCCCGCCTCGGGAGCGGAGCACCAGTACTCGCACTTCTGGGAGATGCGGCTGCTTCGGGAAGGCAGGCCACCCGTCCTCCACGGGCTCAAGGTGGGCGTCGGCACGCTCGTCGCGGCGGGGCTCTGGGAACGGCTGCGCTCGCTCTCGCGCGAGGACGCGGCCCGGGCGCTCGCCTCGTGCCCGCCCCGATCTCCCGAGGAGGAGCGCGGCATCATCCGCGCGGTCTTCGGCGGCGAGGCCGCCGAGATAGAGGCGGGGCAGGAGCGTTTCCTCTCCATGACGGCCGAGGCTCGCCGCGAGCTCGGAGCGCGCATCCTGGGCGACTGGGAGCGCATCCGGGACATCGCCCGCGGCGTGCCGGACGCGGCCGAGACCGCCCGCCTCCTCGCCGCCGCGCGCTGCCCCGCCGACCCCCGCGAACTCGGACTAGGCGACGAGGAAATCGACCTAGCTCTTCGGCACGCCCACTACCTGCGCGACCGATTCACGGCGCGCAAGCTCAGCCTCATGCTGTTCGGGGACGCTGCGCCTTCCTCCAGGCCTTGATCCGGTCCAGGCGCTCGTAGAACTCATCCCTGCTGGAGCTCGGCTCGACGAGATCCTTGACGACGAACTCGGCGAACTCGTGCCAGGGTCCGCCCTGGATCTCGGGATCAAGCCGGTTGAAATGCTCGCGCTTGTCCAGGACTCGGTCGCCGTACACCGAGCAGACGTACTCCACGTTGGGCGAATGAGCCAGGTCGGCCGGGGCTATGTACGGAGGCTCGTCCGGCGAAAGCCGCGCGTCGGCCCGCTCGAAGCAGTACGAGACGAGCTCGGAGCAGCCGTAGGAGGCGTAGGTCGAGCGCATCGCCCGCGAGCGCCTGCCGGGCCAGGGGAATCCGAGCACGCCGTCGACGATCCCGTAGGGTTTGTCGAGCTGGGATTCGGCCGCGCCCAGGAGCGCCTGCAGCCGGCTTCGGTCGAGCTCTCCCTTGTACCGCAGCACGTCGACCCAGGTCTCGGTGGGCGGGGAGAGGTTGCGCCCCGTGCCCATGGCCGGGTTGTAGCCGACGCCGTTCACCTCGGAGCCGATCGACCAGCCGCCGCCCATGTACAGCTCGGCGTGGGAATAGGGGCTGTCGGTGAACAGCATGATCGCGGCCGCGAGCGGATCGCTCTTCGAACCGCGCCAGAGCAGAATGTCGCCCGGCCTGAGCCGGCGCGCCGCCTCGCTGTCGTAGACCACGCCCTTCGTCCGCAGGATCGGCGGATCGAAGAGCTGGATGCAGCGCATCGCCAGATACGTGAAGAGCCTCGCCGGATTCATGGTCGCCTCCGCCGCGCGATTGCGGCTCGAAGAATGTGACGATACTGTAAGTGTGGTGACGCGAAGCGACGATAACAAGAGGGATGCGATGCCGATGCTCCATCGGAACGCAGGCTGAGCGGGGATCCATGGAAAATTTCCTGCGGCTCCAGATCAATGGGCTATGCCTCGCCGTCATAGCGATACTGTGGATCTCCGGCGAACGGAGGAGGTTCGCGAGCCCCGACCTGTCCACGCGCGTCTACGCTGCGCTGATGGCCTCGACGGGGGCGATACTGCTCTTCGACGGGGTGACCTGGTTCTTCGACGGCAGGCCGGGATCGGCGGCCCGGGCTGTCGTGCTCGCCTTCAGCGCCCTCTACTATGTCGTCCACAGCCTTCCCGCCCTCGCCTATATCGTCTACGTCGACTTCCAGATTTTCCGGGACGAACGGCGCTTGCGCCGGGTCATCCGCCCCCTGGCCTTCATCGCCGCGGCCGTGGCCATCGCCGCGATCGCCAGCCCCTTCACCGGCCTTCTGTTCGTCGTCGACGCTGGAAACCACTACCTTCGCGGCTCGGGCTTCCCCGTCTTCGCCGTCCTGCAATACGGGCTAGTGGGATACGCCCTAGCCCTCATCGCCCTCAACGCCAGGAAGCTGAGCCGGCGGGTCTTTCTCACTCTTCTCGCCTATCCGCTTCCCATGCTCGCGGCGGCGGTGGCGCAGATGCTCGTCTTCGGACTGGTGCTTATCTGGCCGGCCACGACTCTCTTCCTCGTGGCCTCCTCGCTCAACATCGAGAATCATCGCTCCAAGACCGACTACCTCACGGGAACGGCCAACCGCCGCAGCCTGGACGAGGAACTCGAGCGCCGCATCGCGGCGAACAGGCCCAGCGACATCCTCTGCGGCCTCATGATCGACCTCGACCACTTCAAGAGCATCAACGATCGCTTCGGACACGAGGCGGGCGACCGAGCCCTCGAGGACGCGGCCAAGATACTCCTGGGTTCCGTGCGCGTGGACGACATGGTCGCCCGCTTTGGCGGAGACGAGTTCGTGGTGCTCGCGGAATCCAGGGCCCCGGTCGCGCTCGAAGAACTCGTGGAGCGGATCGAGCGCGCGGTCGAGGCGCACAACGCCTCGACCCGGCGGCCCTACCGCCTGTCGCTGAGCATCGGCCGCGCCGTCTTCGACCCCGGGGCAGGCCAGAACTCCGCGGATTTCCTCGCCGTCCTCGACGCCGACATGTACGCCCGCAAGAACAGCAAGAAGCTCGCCGCTGAGGCGTGAGCGCCGCGGATGACGCCGCAGAGACTGCCGCAATAGAGCCGCATCGGGTTCTCGCGGCGAGCAGCCGGCGGAATGGCGGCGAGGGCGCGCTCCCGGTTCGTGACGATCGGACTTTCAGAGCGTGGCGTTCGCGTCGGCGAGGGGGAAGGCGTTGGCGGCCGCGAGAGCCGCGTACCAGCGCCCCGAGTCCTTGACGAGGCGCCGCTGGGACGCGTAATCCACGTGCACGATGCCGAAGCGCTTCGTGAAGCCGAAGCCCCACTCGAAGTTGTCCATGAAGGACCAGAGGAAGTAGCCCTTCACCTTCGCGCCCTCGTCGATCGCCTGGCGCACGGCGGCCGCGTGGCGCGCGACGTAGCGGATCCGCAGGAGGTCGTGGATCCGCCCGTCGGGCCCCGGCTCGTCGGGCCAGGAGGTGCCGTTCTCGGTGACGTACATCGCGGGGGGAGCGTACTCCCGCTGGACGCGCAGGAGCGTCCTGTAGAGACCCTCGGGCGCGATCTCCCACTCGTCGAACTCCGCGCGCGGCACGAAAGGCCAGTAGACCTGGCGCGCCGCGAGCACGGTCCGCCCCTTGTCCCCGCGGCCCTCCGGATCGTGGGCGATGATCCGGCGCGTGTAGTAGTTCACCCCGAGGAAATCGAGGGGCGCGGCCATGGCCTCGAAGTCGCCCGGATCGATCTTGGGGATCGCCCGGTCGTACCAGGCGAGCATGTCCCCCGGATAGCCCTTGCCGAAGACGGGGTCGAGGAACCAGCGGTTGAAGGCCCCGTCGTGCCGCGTCGCCGCGGCCCGGTCCTCGACGCGGTCGGAGGCGCTCTCGACCCACTCCAGATTGTGCACGATGCCGACGCGGGCTTTCGGGCAGTTGGCGCGTATGACGGGCACGGCCCTGCCGTGCGATAGGAGGATCCCGTGGGCGGCCGCGAGCGCCGTCCGGAGGTCCTCGCGCCCGGGCGCGTGGACGCCGAAGAGGTGGCCGCAGAAGGCCACGACCCAGGGCTCGTTGTGCGTCATCCAGTCCTCGACGCGGTCGCCGAGGCGGCGGGTGACGACGTCGACGTAGCGCACAAAGGCGTCCACGGTGGCGCGGCTGGTCCAGCCGCCCGAGTCCTCTAGCCGCTGCGGGAGGTCCCAATGGAAGAGCGTCGCGAAGGGCCGTATGCCCCGCTCGAGCATGCCGTCGACGAGGCGGTCGTAGAAGTCGAGGCCGGCCGCGTTGACCGATCCCGACCCCTCGGGCAGGATGCGCGGCCAGGAGATCGAGAAGCGGTAGGCTCGGAGATTGAGCGAGGCCATGAGGTCGAGGTCCTCCCGCCAGAGACGGTAATGGTCGCAGGCCGTCCGGCCGTCCCGCCCGTCGGCGATCTTCCCGGGAGTCGCGGCGAAGCGGTCCCATACCGACTCGCCCTTGCCCTCGGCGTTCCAGGCTCCCTCGATCTGGTAGGCGGAGGTGGCGGCGCCCCACACGAAACCTTCGGGGAATTTCAGCGACGGAGAATCGTTCATGCTTCGCTCCTCTGCGAAGTCCGGCCGGGATACCGCAGGTTCCTCGGCCGGACTGTCATCCTTTTATCGCTCCGGCGGTGGCGCCGGCCATGATCCACTTGCTCGAGAAGAAATAGAGGACGAGAGGCGGCAGCGCCACGAGCACCATGCAGGCGAACTGCACCGCGTAGTCGGAGGAATACTGCCCCTGGAACTTGAAGATCGAGAACGGCAGGGTTCGGAGATCGTCGCTCGAGAGGTAGGTGTTGGCCATGATAAACTCATTCCAGTTGTTGAGGAAGGTCATCGCGGCGACGGTCATGGTGGCGGGCTTGGCCATGGGCGCGACGACGCTCCAGAGCATGCGCGGCCAGGAAGCCCCGTCGATGAAGGCCGACTCCTCCATGGAAGGCGGAATCGTCTTGAGCTGTCCCATGTACACGAGGGTGTTGAAGGACAGGGTGAAGGCGACGTAGGGGATGATCACGCCGAGCCGCGTGTCGATGAGTCCGAAGTAGCCGAACCAGATGAAGTTGGGCAGCAGCGTCGTGTGGATGGGCACGACCATGCCCAGGGTGACGACGCCGAGGGCCAGGGCGCGGAGCTTCCACGTCAGGCGCGTGAGCGCGTAGGCCATGCAGAAGGAAATCGCCGTCGAGGCGAGGGTGGAGGAGACGACGATGATGACGCTGTTGAGGAGGTAGCGCGGAATGCGCCCGTCGGTCCAGGCCCGGACGTAGTTGCCCCATTGCGGCAGGGCGGGAAAGCTCAGCAGCCGGGGGCCGAAGAGATCGCCCGATTTCTGGATCGAGTAGTCGAAGACCCAGAGGAGTTGTAGTCGCCGCCGCGCTTGAAGAAGAGGACGACCGCGCCGATTCGGCTGGTGTAGTCGAAAAAGCTCACCAGCTTCGCGTCGATCGCCTCGGCGGCCACGAGGCGCGCCGCCGAGCCCGAGGCGCGGGCGTACTGGTCGACGAAGGACCGCAGAGTGGAGTCGTGCACCAGGGCCGCGGCGAGCAGGGAGACGCTGTCGGTCTCGTTCTGGATATTCCGCGCTATCTCCCGGGCAGTCGCCTCGCTCTGCCGCTCCACCGTCGAGTAGAGGGCGGACAGGTAGAGCGTCGAGAGGATGATCGAGACCACGAGACTCGGCAGGGCCACGATCAGGAGGAAGGCCAGCGTGAAACGGCGCGACAGGGAGACCACGCCGCGAGTATACCACGACTCGCCGCCGCCGGCCCCCGAAACGAGGGTTGGATGCTCCCTTCGCCCCCCCCCGTCGGACGGACCCTCGCCGCGACACGGGTCGCCTGGACACGGCTTGAGTCGCCCCACCGGCGATGGCATACTCGGGTCTGCTATTCATTTGCGGCACACAGCGAGGTAGGGCATGACAGACAGCACTCTGATGGACGAAGGCAGCCGCGAGGAGCTCATAGGCTTCGCCGCGGACCTCGTCCGCATTCAAAGCTATTCGGGCCGCGAAGAAAAGGCCGTACGGTTCATCGCGGGCAGGATGGCGGACTTGGGCTTCGACGAGGTGAGGCTGGACGGCTTCGGCAACGTGCTCGGCCGGATCGGACGGGGAGGGAAATCGATTCTCTTCGACTCGCACGTGGACACCGTGGAGGTGAACGACGCCGCGGCATGGACCCACCCGCCCTTCGGCGGCGAGATCGCGGAAGGGAGCCTCTGGGGCCGGGGCTCGGTCGACATGAAGTCGAGCGCGGCGGCCTCGATCTATGCGGCCGCCCTGGCCAAGCGCGCCGGACTCGCCGAGGGCAAAACCATCTACGTCTCCTGCACCGTCTTCGAGGAGGACTGCGACGGCGAGAATCTCCGGCACCTGTTCGGCGAGACGGGCATCAGGCCCGACGCCTGCGTCATCTGCGAACCGTCGAACAACCTGATAGCCCTGGGGCACAAGGGGAAGGCGCAGATCCTCGTCAAGACCCGGGGCGTCTCCGCCCATGGCTCGGCTCCGGAAAAGGGCGTGAACGCCATCTACGAGATGGCCGAGATCATCCAACGTGTCGAGCGCGTCAATCTGGAGCTCGCCGAGCGCGAGAGGCCCCGGGGCACCCTCGTCATGTCGAGGATCTCGAGCACGAGCGCCTCGCTGAACGCCGTGCCCTCGGAGTGCGAGGTCTATCTCGACCGGCGGATGGTGGTCGGCGAGACCGAGGAGACGATCAGGAAGGAGATGGACGCCATCGTGGCCGGCAAACGGGCTTCCTGGGAAATAGGCACGCTGTTACGCACAACGTGGACGGGTCTGGACCTGCGGTACGAGCCCCTCCACCTGGCCTGGGAGATCGATCCCGGCCACAGTCTCGCCAGACTCCTGATCGAGGCCTACGCGGAAACCTTCGGCTCGCCCCCCGCGGGATACGACTACTGGGACTTCAGCACCAACGCCGTGGCGACGGTCAGGGAAGGCATCCCCACCATCGGCTTCGGAGCGGGCGACCACAAGCAGGCGCACATGCGCGACGAGCATTGCCCGGTCGAACAGATCGTCGACGCCTGCGGGATGTACCTGAACGTTATGCGGCGCTTCGGCTGAGAGCCTCCGCCGGCCCCGCGTTCGGATCACGTCAGCCTTTGCCTGCCACCGATCATCCGCGTCAGGGCCTCCTCCTTGCGCGCCCGGCTTGGCGCGATCGAAAGCGAGTAGGCCCGAGCGGCGGCTCGGCCCGTGGCTGGAGCGCCGTGGCGCAGCAGATAGACGGCCGAACGCTTGCGGGCCGCGCGGGCGCGCATGACGGCCTCGGGCTTCCTGTCCATCCAGCCCGTCCGCGCCTGCACACGGAAGAACCCCGGCTTGGGCGGCAGCAATTCGGCCGAGATGCGGTTTACGCGGGCAAGCAGCTCGTGTCCGCCTTCCAGCCGCGGCAGGCTCTGCCGCAGCGACACCACGAGCGATTTGCGAGAATCGGCCCCCATCGCGGCCAGGGCAGGACTGAGCGCGACACTGCCGCCCGGGACGCCAAGGAGGAACTCCGCAACGGCGAGGCTGGCGGCGCAGCCCGGATCCCGCGAGAGCTGCCATGCCATCTCGAAATCGGTCCGTGCCGCGTACAGGTCTCGCCCGTATAGAAAATAGCCCCCCCTGCGCTGATAAAGAATCCAGTTGCCAGGATCCCTGGCTATCCCATAGCCCAGACTATCGACGGCCTTCCGCCAGTCCTTCAGATCGTAGCGGAAGTACGGCGACAGCGGGCGAGTGTCGCCCAAGGCCGTCAGCAGAGCGGCCACAGCGACGATGTCGAGCAGATACGCCAGGAAGAAGGTCACCTCGTCTGTGATGACGAGAAAGTCGCTCAGGCCGTGCAGAAAGCAGCTCACGGTGACGCCGAGCACGACGAGGCCCCACTTGACCGGTCTGTGTTCGCGTTCGTACCAGTAGACCACGGCGCCATACGAGAATGCGGCCAGGGCCGCCCAGGCCATGTGACTGGCTATGGTGTAGTACGAGCGGAAGAGAAGCGTCACCTGGTTCGTCTGCATCCCGTAGATGAGGTTTTCGATGACCGCGAAGCCGAGCCCCACCGAGGCGCCTTGAAAGGCCGCGTCGACGGGTTCGCGAACGGAACCGAGCAACTTCGAGAGGATGAGAAACACGGCGAACTTGGCGAGTTCCTCGCTCGGCCCCACAACCGCGAAGTAATACTGAGCGGTAGCCGACACGAAGCCGATCGACTGGCGGGCGTAGGGACTCAGCTGATAGAGAAGGAGCGAAAGGGGCGCGCTCAGAAGTCCAAAGACGAAAAAGAGGGGTACCGCCCTGCGCAGACGCTTGTGTGCGGCGTTAGCATCGGCCCGCCTGAGCCAGCGCAGCCAGAGTGCGGCAGCGGCGAGATCGATGCAGATCGTGCTCACGAGGTGCCAGTCCATCTTCCCCTTCCTGGCCGAAGAAGCCGCCTCCAGAACCCTCTCCACGGCTTCTTCGGGAATGGGATCGTCCGCGAAGGCGCGGACCGATCGGCGAGTGTCGCGGACGTCGTAGAATTCCCTGCTTCACCTCATACAAAGAATAATCTACCACGGCTCAGCATAAAGCGATATGCGGTCGAGCGCGAACGGGCCTAGGTCTCACCGGTCCGAGACCTCGTCGTATATCTTGCCGATCTCGACCCCGCTGCGCCTCCGATAGGCGCGCATGCCGAGATAGATAGCCACCGCCCCGGCGTACAGCAGCGCCATGAAGGCCATCGAAGCGGCATTTCGATAACTCACGCCGTACAGGTTGCCGGGATCGACGAGCCACTCGTACAGCAGGAAGCCCAGGAAGGCGCAGAAGATGAGGCCGAAGAGGGAGATGAGGGGCAGCCTTCCGATCCTGAAGCGCGCGAGGGGCGAGGCCCGGTAGAGCTCCTTTTTCGCGAAGGGCAGGACGACGGCGGCGAGGCCGGTGCCCAGGAAGGTCACGGCGATCACGAGGGTCGAGACCAGGGTGAGGCTGCTGAAGTGCCAGACGTCGAAGACGAAGAGGGCCGAGACGAGGAGTCCGGGAACGATCATGAAGAGGAGGGCGTTGAGCGGGGCGCGCGTCCGCGGGTGGAGAGCGGCCATGGATCCGGGCAGGAGCCGGTCGAGGGAGGCCGAAACCAGGAAGCGCGTGCTGGAGAGGTACATGGTCCCGGCCCAGCCGAAGAACCAGGCCGACATGGCACCGAGCACCGCCACGCGCAAAAGCGTCGAGTGGAGGGTGAGCACCGCCAGCAGGGCGGGATAGGGCCAGATGGGCATGGCCGCCGGTCCCGGAACGAGCCCCCAGCGAGAGGCCCAGTAGGCCGCGTTGGCGTCCATGTAGAAACTCCATCCTATGCCTTTGGCGATGGCGAGGAGGAGGACGATGGCGAGGAGGGTGGTCGCGCCCAGCGCGCTCGCCATGCCCAGGAAATTCTTCCTGAAGTTACCCGCGCCGTTGACCTCGCCGTAGAGCGAGGCGCCCGAGTTGGGCCAGAGGTTGAAGAAGGCGAGGAAGGGAAGGAGGAGCAAGACCCGGCCGATCCCTCCGCCCCAGATCGGCGTCGCGGCGCCCGCGGCGCGGCCCGCCGCCTCGATGGCCGCATAGGCGTCCTTGAGCCCCAAGAGCCGTGCCGCGGAGGCGTCGAAGCCGGCCTCGAATCCCGAGCGGCTCGAAGCGAGGAGGATCGCGATGACCGCGGCCAGTCCCGCGTTCCCGACCCAGAAGCAGATCCTCTGCACGCGGGCGTAGGATTCCATGCCGAAGGTGATCAGCAGAAACACCAGCGCACAGGTGGCCACGCAGACCAGGAACCAGGCCGCCGGGCTTCCCGCGATGGCGAGCGCCGCGTCCTTGAAGCCGAGCACCGCGGCGAGCGGCACCAGCACGATCTGGCGCAGCATGTCCGCGTAGACGGGCGTCCAGAGCCAGAGAATGAAGCACCAGCCGGTGATCGCGAGGACGAAGCCCAGGCCGCCGCCGAAGATCCGGCTCTGCCAGACATAGTCGCCGCCGGAGCGCGGCATCACCGCGATGAGACCGGCGTACACGACGATCTCGGACAGGATGAGGATAGCGCCCACGATCAGGGCGGGGATCATCCCGCCGCGGAAGGCATAGGCCTGGCTTATCGTGTACAAGCCGAGGGTCACGAGGTTGATCGAGAAAAAGGCGTAGACGAAGGCGTCCCTATTCGACCAGGAGCGGGTCAGGCCCGTTTTCTTCGGCAGTAGCGCATCCGATGTTTCACTCAACCTGTCGCTCCCGTCCCGCCTTCCCGTCAGCGCCTTGAAACCGCCGGCGGGAGGGGGCTCGTCGCGGCGATTGTACCCGCCGCCGGGATTCGTGGGAATATCCGCCCCCTCCCCCGCCGGCTCGGTCGTCGAGTTCCCCTTGCAATTCCCCGATGGGAATAGCAAAGTTCGAAGGTCGACTTCGATAAAAGGAGCAGGCGGTATGGGAATCGATACGGCGAAGGCGGGCCCGGAGGGCGGAAAGCCGGACGGCGTGGCGATCAGCTTGCCGAAGCCCGGCGTAGGCGGGACGATGTCCGTGACCTCGGCGCTCCTCCTGCGTCGAACCGAACGGGAAATGGGATCGAAGAGGCTATCCCGGCAAATGCTCTCGAACCTGCTCTGGGCCGCGTGCGGCGTGAACCGGGAGCTCGGCCCCTTCGGCGCGGCCGGCATCACGGCGGCTTCGGCGAGCAACTCGCAGGAGATCGAGGTCTACGCCGCCCTGGATTCGGGCTGTTACCTATACGACCCCGGGAAGCATCGACTCCTGCTCGTGCACGCCGGCGATGTGCGGTCGATGGCCATCGGAAAGGGGCAGAGCGGAATGGGGGCGGAAGCGCCCCTGCGGCTCGTCTATGTCGCCAATCTAGAGCGCTTCAAGACCGCCGGATTTCAGGAGCCCGGGCTCGATGATCCCGAGATCCAGAAATCGTACTACTACGTGGACACCGGCCTGATCGCCGGGAACGTCTACCTGTTCGCCGCATCGCAGGGGCTGTCGGCCTGGTTCCACAATTGCGACAAGGCCGGGCTCGAGGAGAAACTGCAACTCGGGAAAAGCCGCCGGATCCTATTCGGCCAGACCGTCGGCTACGCACGCTCGTAATGGGACCAGTGCGACTCGAACGCACGACCTGCTGCTTAGAAGGCAGCTGCTCTATCCAGTTGAGCTATGATCCCCGGTCAATTAGTCGCTCCGCTTCGCGGAGCGACTAATTGACCTAGCAGTTTTGCTGCGCAAAACTGCGTACACACGCCCGGCGCTGCTCTACCGCGTGGAGCAAACGGTTGACCGGCTTCGTCTACAGGGCGACGTGTCGAGAGAGCAGTATAAGATTTTCATGCCGAGAGTCAATACGATCCGGCCGGAGCTGCGCAGGCACTTTGGGCAGACCATGCAACACGTGCCCGGGGAGGCCCGGGCACCGGCTGGAATTGGGGCTTGGAAGGCGCTACGTTCCTATGATGCGCATGCTAATCGTCGCGTTCGCGCTCGCCGCGGCTGGCCTATATGCCCAGACTACCGCGACCGAACTCCGCACGGCCATCGTGAACACCGCCCTGGGGCTCAAGGGCGTGCCCTACGTCTACGGCGCCGAGTCCCCGCCCGAGGCTCTCGATTGCTCGGGTCTGGTCCAGTACGTGTACCGGAAAGCCGCGGGCCTCTCAATACCCCGCAACTCGAGGCAGCAGTGGGCTGCCGGCCGCCCCGTCGCGGCGAGCCTGGCCAAGCCCGGCGATGTCTTCGTGTTCGACACTTCGGGCAGCGGCCCCAGCCACGTGGCGCTCTATCTCGGCGACGGCTCCATCATCCAGGCCGTCTCCGAAGGGCCGCAGACCGGGGTCATCGTCTCCTCGATGAGCGACCGCTATTGGGCGACCGCGTTCATGGGAGCCAGGATCTTCCTCGGCGAGCAGATGGGCGCAGCGCCGGAAGCGGCAAAAGCCTCGGTCGCGGCCGGCTCGGCGACAGCTCCGGCGACAGCTCCGGCCGCAGCCGCGGCGGCCCCGGGAGGCGGGTCGCCGGAGCAGCGCAACGCGAACCCCGCGCCGAGCCAGGCCGAGCGCGGCGGCGCCACACCGGCCGCGGGCCAGGCCGATTCCGTCCCCGTTTCCGAGATCGGCTTCGAGCTCGGCACGCGCCCTTCGGTGCTGAACGACCGGATCCCGGCCGCCGTCGGCTCGATGCTCGCCTTCACGATCACGAACCGCAGCGGCGCGAAGGGAAAGTTCCTGATCGACTTCTACAAGGACAACGTCGATTTCCGCAAGATCGTCCCGATCAAGCACGCCGAGGTCTCGATCGACTCGGGCGGCCACTATCGCCTCGACCCCGTGCTCTTCGACGAACCCGGCCGCTACCGGCTCAACGTCAAGACCGCCGGCGACACGCAGCTCATGCAGCGCTCTTTCGAGGTAGTCCGCATCGGCGCAGGAGGGGCCATCCAGTCCTATACGGGCCTGGCCGCGCCCGCCGCAGCCCTGCCCGCCGGCACGCCCATCGTGAAAGCGGCTCTCATAGTCGGCTCGGAGCCGCCGAACAAGGGCGGCAGCATCCGCGCGGCCGAAGGCTCCGCCATCCTCATCCGTGTCGCCAACGGCACGCCTCTCGAACGGGATCTCGAGTTCCTGCTCTACCGCATGTCCGGGAACGGCGAAGGGAACCTCGTCCTGGCCGACGAGCGGGCTCGACTGCCCAGCGGCGGATGGATCGAGCTGCCTCCGGTGGCCTTGCCCGAGGCCGGCCTCTACCGCTTCGTCGTGAAGTCGAGCGGGAACGACCTCCTGCTCGAAAGGACGATCCTCGTCGATAGACTATTTTAGGTGCGCGAGATCGAAACCCGGTATCGAAAGCTTTTTCTCGACCCAGGCCGTCAGCCGGTTCACGATGAAAATCAGGATGAGGTAGATGGCGCCCACGAAGAGGTAGGAGGGAAGGTACATGAACTTGTCGGAGGCGAGGAACTGCATCTGGGCGAAGAGCTCGGGCACCGCGATGATGTAGGCGACCGAGGTGTACTGGATCAGGTAGACGATCTCGTTGGAGAGGGCCGGAATGGCGAACCTCAGCGCCTGGGGGAAGAGGATGAGCCGCACGGTCTCCATTTTCGAAAGGCCGATGGAGTAGGAGGCCTCGAGCTGTTCGCGCGAGATGGCCAGGAAGCCGCCCTTCAGGTATTCGGCCTGGTAGGCCGAGGAGTTGATGACGAAGCCGATGACGGCCGCGGTCATGGGGTTGAATCTGACGCCGAGCGAAGGCAGGCCGTAGAAGATGAAAAAGAGCTGGACGAGCATCGGCGTTCCGCGCACCACGGTGATGAAACCCTTGCAGAGCTGCTTGAAAAAGCCGTTCCCGTACAGGACTCCGACGACGAGGGGAACGGCGAGGGCGAAACCTAACACGGCGGCCCAGGCGGTCAGCTGGAGCGTCAGGGAGAGTCCTCCCAGGATGTCGGAAGAGCGGTGGATCACCACGGTGAAGAAATCCAGCGTCTGAGTCCAGGTGCTCCGAAGGGCCGCTCCGAGTTGCGCCACGCCGCCCATGCCCGCCCCTACTCCCGAACCTTGGCTGCGCCGGACTTCTCGGTCTCGCCGTACAGCTGGGTGATCTTGCCGAGGAATTCCTTGGTCCGCGGATGCTGCGGATTGTTGAACATGTCGGAGGGAGGCCCCTCCTCCAGGATTTTCCCATGTTCCATATAGATGATCTCGTTGGCGACGGACTTCGCGAAGCCCATCTCGTGGGTGACGCAGATCATCGTCATGCCGTTCCGGGCCAAGTCCTGCATGACCGTCAGGACCTCCCCGATCAGCTCGGGATCCAGGGCCGAGGTCGGCTCGTCGAAAAGCATGAGTATCGGATCCATGGCGAGGGCGCGGGCTATGCCCACGCGCTGCTTCTGACCGCCGGATAGCTGGGCCGGGTATTTGTCCCCATGGTCCTGCATGCCCACCCGCGACAGCTCGAACATGGCCTTCTCCATCGCCGCTTTCCGGCTCATCTTCTTGACCTGGACCAGGCCGAGCGTGACATTGTCGATCGCCCGCAGGTGGTTGAAGAGCGCGAAGTGCTGAAAGACCATGCCGATCTTCTGCCGTATGGCGACGAGATCCGCCTTCGCGGCGGTCACGTCGAGCCCCCCCAGGAAAATGCGCCCGCGGTCGGGCGGGTTGAGCATGTTGATGCAGCGTAGCATCGTCGATTTCCCGGTGCCCGAGGGGCCGATGACGACCTTGACCTCGCCCTTGTCGAGGGAGAAGGACACGCCGTCGAGCACCTTCAGCTTGCCGAAGGATTTTTCGATGCCCTCCACCCGCAGTATAGCCTCGCCCATGCGCACCTTTCCTTCATCGATCGGCCGCCGGCTTTGGCGCGCGGCGGCCGGCTCTCACTTCGAAAAAATGAAACCCGGAATGGCGAATTTCTTGTTGATCCTCTGGAAGAGGAAATAGAACAGCTGGAACAGCGCGAAGTACAGGATCGAGCAGGCGAGATAGACGGCGAAGGTATGGCCCCTGGTCGTCGTGATGTCCCGCCCCTGCTTGAGAATCTCCACGATGCCCACGGCATAGGCCAGGGGCGAATCCTTGAGCACGATGGTGAACTCGTTGGTGAAGCCGGGAAGCGAAAGCCGGAAGGCCTGGGGCAGGATTATCGTGAAAAAGGTGCGGAACCGCGAGAGCCCCAGGGAAAGCCCGGCCTCAGTCTGCTCGGTGGAGATGGAGAGCACCGCTCCGCGATAGATCTGCGCCTGATAGGCCGCGCTTCTCAGGCCGAGGCCGAGGACGATGGCCGCGAAGCTGCCGATCTGGATGCCCAGTTTGGGGAAGCCCAGGTAGAGGATGAAGAGGGTGACGAGGACGGGCAAGCCCTTGAGCACCCATTCGTAGCCGTTGGCGAAGCCCTTCCCCAGTCTGCCCCCGTAGATGCGCAGGAAGGTGATGGGGACGCCGGCGGCGAAGCCCAGGGCGATCGAGAGCAGCGTGATGAGGATCGCCACCACCGCGCCCTGCAGAAGCAGGGGCAGGGTGGCGAACATGAAGAAGACCGATTGCGACATGGCCCTTCTACTTCAGGTTGACCGAGTCCTGCTTGTGGAGGATTTCGTTGAACTTGTCGCTGGCCATGAGGTTCTTGAGAATGCCGTTGACCTTGTCCTCGAGCTTCGAGCCTTTCGGGAAGGCGATGCCGTAGTTTTCGTCGGTAGTGATGACGAAGGCCTTCTTGACAGGCTGCATCTTCTGATAGCCGGCGGCGACCGGGTCGTCGATGATGAGGGCGTCGATGGTGCCGTTGTTGAGAGCGGCTATGGCCTCGATGTTCGTGGGGAACTTGATCAGGCTGTCGGCCTTCATCTTTCCGGGCTTCACGAGGTTGTCGTCCATGTAGATCTGGCCGGTGGTTCCGTTCTGGCAGCCGACCTTGAGCTTGGCCAGATCGTCCAGGGAGCTGATCTGGAGGGTCGAATCGGATTTGACCAGGATGGCCTGATTGGAGGTGTAGTAAGGAACCGAAAAGTCGACTTGCTTTTGGCGGTCGGGGGTTATGGTGATGGCGGCCATGGCCATGTCGAACTTGCCGGCCATGAGGGAGGGAATGAGCGAATCGAATTGGACATCGTCGATTTCCAGCTTATAGCCCAGCTTGGCGGCTATCTCGCGGGCTATGTCCATGTCAATGCCCAGGAACTCCTTGCCGTCGGCGCTCTTGTACTCGAAGGGAGGATACTCGGCATTGGTGCCGACCCTGAGGACTTTCTGTCCGCCGGAATTGCCGCAGGAAACGAACGAGAAGGAAACGAAAAGCGCGGCGAGCAGAAGTATCGAACGAATAGCTGGTACTCTCTTCATCTCATGCTCCGCATTTAAAGAATTGCGGACGATCGAGCGTCGCCCGCTTCCTGCAGTCTAGGGGCATGTCGAGGCTCGCGTCAACGGAGCTGCCGGGAAATTCTGGAATTCCTTTCGACCGGAGCGTTATGCTCTATTTTGCGATCTTTCCGATGTATGCGTGCATAGAAACACCGGTGTAGATTTTTTGGAGAAAATTGTTGACGGCGGGTTCCTGGAATGCGAAACTAAGCCCTTCATGCTGTACACCCCCTACGTGTGGTCTCTCGTCGCAGCGGCTATTCTCTGCGCGAGCATAGCGTTATACGCTCGACGATACCCCGAGGCGCCGGCCGTCGTGCCCTTCGTGCGGATGATGTGGCTCGGCGTCGCCTGGACCCTTATCTACAGCATCTCCATCCTCACGGTGTGGTATCCGGCGCGGCTCGCCCTCTCCATGCTGTTCTATCTGCCGGCCCGCCTGATTCCTCCGGCCGTCCTCGCCTTCGCGATAGAGTATACGGGCCACGAGAAGTGGCTGAGCCGCCGCAACACGGCGATCGGTCTGGCCATCCCCCTCATCGCGATCGTTGCCTCCTTGACGAGCCCCTGGCATCACCTGTTCCGCTTCGATTTCATCCTGGATACCGCCGGCCCCATCTCGATCCTGCACTACCGGGCGGGGATCATCTACATCGTGAGCAGCGTGTATCAAAGCTTGATGGTGCTGGCCGCCCTGGCTCTCTTCCTCAGCTCGCTGCGCGACCGCGCGCTGCAGCCGAAGAACACCCTCCTCCTCTTCGTCGGAATCTTCGTTCCCATCCTCGTCGAGACCCTGTTCGACTTCGGGATCACTCCCATATCGGGGTACAATTTCGCCCCCAGCACCATCGTCGTCGCAGGAGCAAGCTACCTGCTGGCCCTGATGCGGTACGAGCTCTTCAGCTTCGCCCGCATCGCCCGTTCCACGGTCTTCGACAACATCGCCGATATCGCCCTCGTGTTCGATACTCACTTCCGGATCATCGATTTCAGCCGTTCCGCCCGGGAAAGCCTGGGCCTCGATCCGAACCGCTCGCGCGGCATGAGCCTGGAGCGCCTATCGCCGGGATGGCGGGCTTTTTTCGAGGCGAACAGCCGCGCATCGGAATCCGACGAACGCAGAGAAGTGTCGCTCCCCGCCGAGCTGGGAAGCAGGATCTACGATCTCTCGATATCGCGCATCAAGGACTTCCGGGGCAAGGCCGTGGGATATCTCTTCCTTCTCCACGACATCACCGAGCTGCGGACCTCGGAGGAGCGGATCCGGCAATTGCTGAAAGACAAGGAATTGCTCTTGCGGGAGGTCCACCACCGCATCAAGAACAACATGAGCGTGATCTCCAGCCTCCTCTCCCTGCAGTCGGAAACCGTGTCCGACGGCCAGGCCCGGCGCGCGCTCCTGGACGCACGGAGCCGGGTCCACAGCATGATGGTGCTGTACGACAGGCTGTATCGCTCCGATGGCCTCGGCGAGCTCTCCATCGCCGAATACCTGTCCCAGCTGATCGATCAAGTCATCGCGACTTTCGGAATATCGTCGAAGGTGGAGGTCAAGAAGGATTTCGACGACATAGCGATCGGAGTCCGCACCCTCTTCGCCATCGGCATCATCGTCAACGAGCTGATCACCAATGCCATAAAGCACGCCTTCCCCGAGCAGTCCAAAGGCTCCTTGACGATCGGAGTGAAAAGGACGGGCCAGACGATCCTCCTCTGGGTCGAGGACGACGGGGGGCGCTTCCCCGAAGACAAGGACGGAGTCTTGGCGAGAGGCTTCGGCCTCCAGGTAGTCCAATTGATGGCGAGGCAGATCGCCGCCGAATTTTCGGTCGAGACGGACGCCCGCACCAGATTCAACATCGAGTTCGCGCCCTGAGCCTCCCGCATTCCCTCCTCGGTGTTCCGAACCTTGTCGACGGTGCCGCCGGTCGCGCCCCGCTCGGGCTTCCGCCGCATCGGGCGGGGCCCTCCCCGAGGATGGCCTGATGAGTAGTTTGGCGGTTCCCTCATGGGTGATTCCCGGAACCTACGGAGAAAACCTGCGCTTTCTCGAATCCCGCGCCGAGATCGATACGGTCGAGCTCCTTTTTTTCCTGTACGACGACGAGGTCCGCGCGCTTTTGGACCGGGAATTTCCTCTCATAGAGGCCTACGCGTCCCGTTTCGCATATACGGCCCATCTCCCCGACCCGCTGGGGCCCGAACACGAGGAATTGGTGGAGCGGCTCTCGCCCCTGGTGCGGCATTTCATCGTCCATCCCGGAAATCCCGGCAAGTCCGGGCAGGTGGCCGCCCTCCTGGATGCCTGGGAAAGCCGGTATCGCGCCGAGGGCCGGTCGGGAAAAGAGCGGCGACGGTTCTACGTCGAGAACACCCGTCCAGGCTGCCTCGAAGCACTGCTCGCGCTTCGCCCCGCCTCGGGGATCTGCATGGACACCGGCCACCTGGCGCTCGAAGGCGCTTCGCCGCTCGAGTTTTTCCTGGAATACGAAGACCGAATCGGGGAAATCCACCTTCACGGACTGGACAGGAAGGCGGCGATGGCGGACGGTCACCTGCCGGACCACCGAGCCCTAAATGGAAAGGAAGACTGGCTCCTGGATCTGCAAGGCCGGCTGCGCGAATATCCCGGAGTCATCAACATGGAAGTCTTTTCCTGGCCCCAGGCGGAGCGGACCTTGAAGGCCCTCAAGGAGCTGGGCATTCGCGGGCAGTGACGCCTGGTCAGTATGCCGAGCCGAGGGATCATCCAATCCGCCGGAAGCCCCCTCTCCTTGAAAACCCTGCGGTTTTTCGTATATGATGGAAGCCACTACCACGCATACTCCGGAGCGCATCCATGGACCTTCGCAAGACCCGCAACATCGGCATCATGGCCCACATAGACGCCGGCAAGACGACGACGACCGAGCGGATCCTCTACTACTCGGGCAAGACCTACAAGATCGGCGAGGTCGACGACGGCGAGGCCACGATGGACTGGATGGAGCAGGAACAGGAGCGGGGCATCACCATCACGAGCGCGGCCACCACCACGTTCTGGCGAGAGCACCAGATCAACATCATCGACACGCCCGGGCACGTGGACTTCACGGCCGAGGTCGAGCGCAGTCTGCGGGTGCTCGACGGGGCGGTCGCGGTGTTCTGCGCGGTGGGCGGGGTCGAGCCGCAGTCGGAGACGGTCTGGCACCAGGCGGATCGCTACCATGTGCCGCGCATCGCGTACGTGAACAAGATGGACCGCATGGGCGCGGACTTCGACGCGGTGCTCGAGGAGATGCGCACGAAGCTGGGCGCGAAACCGGTCGCGGTCTCCTTTCCCATCGGCCGCGAGGGCGGCTTCGAGGGCATCGTCGACCTCGTGACGATGCGGGAGCTGCGCTGGAGCGAGGACGGCCACGAGATCGCGGTTACGCCCATCGCTCCGGATCTGGCCTCGGAGGCGAAAGCGCGCCGCGAGGAGCTCATCGACGCCCTGTCGGCCGACTCGGACGAGATGACGGGGCTCTTCCTAGAGGGCGCGCCGGTGCCCGTGGAGCTCGTGCGAGCCGAGCTGCGCCGGGCCTGCATCGGCCAGCGCCTGGTGCCCACGCTCTGCGGGGCGAGCCGGCGCAACATCGGGGTGCAGCCGCTCATCGACGCGGTCGTGGACTACCTGCCCGCGCCCGACGAGGTGCCGCACGCCAAGGCCCACCATATCAAGAAAGACGAGGAGATCGAGGTCCCCTGCGACGCCTCCGGCAATCCCCTGGGGCTCGTGTTCAAGGTCCAGTACGACCGCGAGGCCGGCCCGCTGTGCTACGTACGGATGTACTCGGGCTCGATCAAGAACGCGAGCACGGTGTACAACCAGAACAAGAAAAAGCGCGAGCGCATAACTCGCCTCCTGCGCATGCACGCCAACAAGTCCGAGCCCATGGACGAAGTGCAGGCGGGCGACATAGCGGTGATCGTGGGCATGAAACTGGCGCAGACGGGCGACACGGTGGGCACCGAGGGCTGGCCGGTGCTCCTGGAGAAGATGCACTTCCCCGAGCCGGTCATTTCGGTGGCGATCGAGCCCAAAACCCTCTCGGACCGGGAGAAGCTCAAGGAGACCCTCGAGATTCTCTCGAAGGAGGACCCGACCTTCACCTCGCGCGAGAACGAGGAGACGGGGCAGATCATCATCGCGGGCATGGGCGAGCTGCACATCGACGTGCTCGTGACGCGCATCATCCGCGACTTCAAGATCGCGGCCAAGCAGGGCAATCCCCAAGTGACGTACCGCGAGTCGGTCACGAAGGCCGTGACGCACAGCGAAAAGTTCCATAAAATGGTGGGCGGCAAGGACAACACGGCAGGCATCACGATCAAGGTCGAGCCCGAGCCCCGCGGCACGGGCAACCGCTACGAGAAGAAACTGCGCGCGCCCCAGGTGCCCGAGGAGATCTTCGACGCGATCGAGCGGGGCTTCGAGTCGGCCTTCGGCTCGGGCATCCAGTTCGGCTACCCCGCGGTGGACGTCGGCGTGACGCTCACCGGCATAGACTACGACGAGCTCACGGCCACGCCCTTCGCCTACGAGGCCTGCGCCAACATGGC
>DATKVK010000096.1:0-5427 GCA_035530095.1 Rectinemataceae bacterium
CGAGCGAGGTGACCTCCAACATCTCCGAGATAACCCAGGGCATCGCGGACATCGGAGCCTCGATCAAGGCGGTCGGCGGCCTGGCCGAGGACGTCGGCTCGGGCAGCGCCCGGCTCGACGGCGAGGTCAGCCGCTTCAGGATCTCGTAGCGCGCCATCCTGCCCGCCCGAGGCAAGCGGAAACCCGGGCGGTGCCAATCGGGCGTGCCGTCCGCAGGGTTCGTGACACTACTGGCCGGGGCGCTCTCGCTTCTGCCGGTAGAAGACCGATCGCAGATAACGTTGCGCCTCGAAGCAGGGACAGACCCCGAGCAGGGATTCGGTCGAGCCGATGACGAGGCAGCCGTCGCGCTCGAGCACCCGGTTGATGCGCTCGAAGAGGCTCTTTTTGTCCTCGTCGCCGAAGTAGATGGCCACGTTCCGGCAAAACACGATATCCCAGCGCCCCAGGGCGCCGAAGTCCTCGTGGAGATTGAGTTTGCGGAAGCTGACCATCGAGCGGATCTCGTCCGAGATCTTGAACTCCTCGCCCCTGCGCTCGAAATACCTGCGCAGGTAATCTTCGCTCATGCCCCGCTCGATCTCGAACTTCGAGTAGACTCCGTAGCTGGCCTTGGCTATGGCCGCATCGGAGATGTCGGTCCCGAGGATCCGTATCGAGTAGCCCGAGAGATTCCCCAGCACTTCCTTGAGGGCTATGGCGATGGAATAGATTTCCTGGCCCGTGGAGCAGGCGGCGCTCCAGATGCGCAGGGGGAGTCGCGCGAGGGCCGGAAACTGCCCTCGCCGCGCATCGACGAGGTCGGGGAGCATCTTGAACTTGAGCATCTCGAAGGGCGCCTGATCGCGGAAGAAGCTGGTCTCCTGGGTCGTGATCCTGTCGATGGCCTTGCGCTTGAGCTCTCCGCCGGGGTCGTTCTTGATCCGGTAGTAGAGCTCGCTGAAGGTCGCCAGCTTGAGCTCGGCGAGTAAGGGGGCCAGCCGGGTCTCGACCAGGTAGGTCTTGGAGCCGTCGAGGACGATGCCGGTCATCTCCCTGATGAGTCTCACGAAGACCGTGTATTCGTCGGCTGTGATGCTCGTCATCGCTGCACGCCCTTCATTCAGCGCAGGGCTGCGGCGATGGCTGCGGCGATCCCGTCCAGGGGCAGTACGGCGTCGACCACGCCGGCGTCCACCGCGGACTTGGGCATGCCGTACACGACGCAGCTCCGCTCGTCCTGGGCCAGGACATAGGCCCCCGAGCGCTTCATCGCGTCGAGGCCGGCCGTGCCGTCGCCTCCCATGCCCGTCATGATCACGCCGACGGCCTTTCCGTAGTAGAGATGGGCGACCGACCGGAAGAGGTAGTCGGCGCTGGGGCGGCAGTTGTTCTCGGGCGGGTCGTCGGTCACCCGGAGAATTTTCGTCGTCGCGTCGGGGCCGAGAGCGACCTTCATCTGCTTTCCGCCGGGGGCGATGTAGGCGACGCCCGCCGCGAGCGGCTCGCCGTTCTCGGCCTCCTTGACGGGAAAGGCGCAGCGGGCCGAGAGGCTCGCGGCGAGGTTGGCGGTAAAGAGCGGCGGCATGTGCTGGACTATGAGGATGGGGGCGGATACCCCTGCCGGTATGAGCGGCATCATGGAGAGCAGAGCCTGAGGGCCGCCCGTCGAGGTGCCGATGGCGACGATCTCCTTGCGGCCCGCCGAGGGAGGATAGGCGCTCCTCCCCTTGCCTCCCTGCGCTCCGGCCGCCTTCGCGATCGTCGCGGAGGGCGCCCGCGCGCCCGCGCCTGAAGCCGCCCCGGTATCCGCCGCGCTCCCCTCAGCTGTCCCCGCGGGAGGGCCGGCCTCGGCCTTCCTGACTCCCTTGAGTATGCCTTGGATCTCGATGCGTTTCGCGATCGCCCCGACGATCGTGCCGAGCGTGCGCTCGAAATCCTCGAAACCCCGGGCGCCCTCGGGCTTGGTGATGAAGTCGAAGGCCCCCAGCTCGAGCGCGCGCATCGTGAGCTCCCCGCCCCGCTTCGTCAGGCTCGAGACGACGACGACCTGGGTGTCGAGTCCCTTGGCCCTGATCGCCTCCAGGACCTCGATGCCGTTCATCTCGGGCATCTCGATGTCGAGGGTGACGAGGTCGGGCTTGAGCGTGTAGATCCTCGACAGGGCTATGCGGCCGTTCGGCGCGGTGCCGACGACGCGGATGCCGCTCAGCTTCTGCAGCGACTCTCCGAGGAGGTTCCGGTAGAGAGCGGTGTCGTCGACGACGAGGGTCCGTATCATGAGACCCCGAGCGCCTTCTCCGGGTCGAGGAGGGCGACGAGCCGTCCGGCCTTCTCGAATATCCCGACGAAGAAATCCCCCTTCGCTCCCTTCAGGTCTCCGGCGAGCCTCCGCATCTCCGAGCGTTCCGCCTCGAGCACGTCGGCGAGCCGCGGCACGAGGGCCCCGATCGACTCGCCCTTGGTCGTCGTCACGAGGATCCGCGCCTCGTCGCCCGCCGCAGTTGGCCCCAGGCCGAGCCGCATCGAGACGTCCAGCACCGTGACGATCCTGCCCCGCAGGTTGACGATGCCGAGCACGTGCGCCTCCGCGCCGCGCACCGGCGTGACGGCGGGCACGCGCACGATCTCCTCGACGAGACCGGCGTCGATGCCGATGACCGTGTCGGCGACCTCGAAGGTCACCGCCATGAAGGAATCGCCGCCTTCGGCTGTTTCGCCCATCGCGCCGCCCTAGACCTTGAAGCGCGCCACGATCGCGCGCAGTCCCTCGGAGAGCTTCGAGAGCTCTTCCGAGCTGATGAGGACCTGGGAGCTCGAGGTGGCTATCTCGCTCGCGGCCTGGTTCACCTCCGACACGTCCTGGGTGACCATCCCGGCCGCGGTGGAGGCCTGCGACACGTTGCGGTTCGTGTCCTCGACCGCCTGCGAGGCCTGGGCCACGTTGTTCGCGATGTCCTTGGTCACCGCCGACTGCTCCTCGATCGAGGCCGCGATGCCCGAGACGATCTCGTTCACTTCCTCTATGACCTTGGCCACTCGCGTGATGGAGTCCACGGCGCTGGAGGTCGAGCCCTGGATGCCCTCGATCCGGGACTTGATGTCCTCGGTGGCCGCGGCCGTCTGCTTGGCGAGCTCCTTGATCTCGTTCGCGACGACGGCGAATCCCCGGCCGGCCTGGCCGGCGCGGGCCGCCTCGATGGTGGCGTTCAGGGCCAGGAGGTTCGTCTGCGAGGAGATGGCGCTGATGGTTTCCGTGACCTTGCCGATCTCCTGGGCGGCCTTGCCGAGCTCGGCCATGGTGGCGCTGACCACCTTGGCCTTCTCGACCGCCTCGGTCGTGATGCCCCGTGCCTTTTCCGAGTTGCCGGCGATTTCGCCTATCGTGGCGGTCATCTCCTCGGCGGCGGTCGCGACGGTGGAGATGTTGGTCGCGGTCTGCTCCATGGCCGCGGAGACCGAGTTCATGTTGGTGCTCATCTGCTCCGAGGCCGCGGCCACGGCGTTGGACTTGCGGCTCGTGGCGTCGGCCGAGCCGGACATCTGCTTCGAGATGGTCGCCAGCTCGGTGGACTGGGAGGCGAGGGTCTGCACGCCGTGGGCGACCTCGCCGAACTGCTCGCGCAGATTCTCGCTCGCCGTCGTCAGCGCCTTGGCCAGGACGCCCGCCTCGTCCCTGCGGTCCAGGTCGATGCGGTGAGTGAGATCGCCCGCCGCGAGTTTCTCGGCGAACTCGACGCCCATCGCCAGCGGCCGGGCGATGATGCCCGCGATGAAGATGCCGAGCAGGATGGACACGAGCACGCCCGCGATGATGACGGCGAGGATGGTCCTCAGGGCCGAGGCGGCGCTGGCCCGGTTCTGGTCCGAGAGCGCCTTGCCCTGGTCGATGTTGAGCTGCACGAAGCTGTTGAGCGCGGCGTCCATCTTCCCGACGAGGTCGGCGAGCGTCTTGATGATGAACACCGTGCCCTGGGAGGTCCGCGCCTGGAAGGCCGCGGCGGGATCCTTGGCGCCGCCCTGGTCGGCCATCATCTGGCGGAAGGCTTTGATCTGGACCTTGTACTCGTCGTACAGGGTCTTGAGATTGCTGTAGTTGGTTTCGTCCTCTTTGTTGAGGAAGGTCTGGGCGTAGTCCTTGAGCAGCGCGTCGATCTCGGAGAAGTACTGGTCGAACTTGTCGGCGGCGTCGCGGTCCCGCTGGTTCGAGGCCAGGAGCATGTTGCGGGCCGTGACCCGCATGAGCTGGAAGTCCCTGACGACGTGCGTCATCTGGCCGAGATTGACCGTCTCGTTCTCGTAGAGAAAGGTGTCCGCCGCGGCGATCTTCGTGAGCGACAGGATGCCCACCATTCCGATGATCGCGGCGATGACCGCCACGACGAGAAAAGCCAGGATGAGCTTCGCCGCGGTCTTCAAGTTAAGGAACCATTTCATTTTCGCCTCCCCTTTGCTGCTGCTGCGCCGTCCGGCACGGAATGCGCAGGCTCGATTCGCCCCCGTCCTGCGGATCGGGTTCGCGACCCTTGCCGCCTCATGCGCTATGAATCGGACGGCGCGCTATTTCCGCCGGTTCCGCGCCGCGCCGCTGTTCCGTATGAGTTCTCCGAGCGCCTTGAGGAGCTCGCCTTCGTCCAGCTTGACCTGGAAAACATCCACGCCCGCCTCGGTCGCCTTCCGACGGTCCTCGTCCGAGGCGAGCGAGGTGAGGGCGATGATGGGGAGGCCGGAGCCCGAGGCCCGGATGCGCCGGCTCAGCTCGAAGCCGTCCATCTCCGGCATCTCTATATCCGCGACCACGGCGGAGAGGGCCGAGGCCCTCTCGCCGAAAAGCGCCAGGGCCTCGGCGCCGTCGCCGGCCTCGAGCACGCCGTAGCCCGCTTCCGCGAGGATTTCCTTGACCCGCGACCTGAAGAAGTTCGAGTCGTCGGCCACGAGGACGAGGGCGCCGGTCTTCGGTCCAGGGCTTCCGGAGGCCCGTTCCTCGGGGCTCCGCGCCGTCGGACCGGCCGAGAACCACTCGGGCTTGACCACGCGGGCGAAGTCCTCCACGTCGATGACGAGGGTGGTCCTGCCTCGGATGATCGCGCTCCCCTGGAGTCCTCGCCCGGCGAAGGATGAGGTGTCGATTTCGGCCTCCGTGGACAGGGAGTCCACGGGCGGAGTGGCGAGAATGCCCAGGTATCTGTCCGCGGCCCGCGCGAGGATGAGCGCGAGCTCGCCCGATCCCGCCATGATGTCGCTCACCTCGAGGGCGTCGCCGAGGGCGAAGACCGGGACCGTCTTGCCGTCGTGGGTGATCATCCTCGAGCTGCCGATAGTGTCGATGTCGGATCTCGCGATCTTCATCACGCGGTCCACCGACTCTAGGCGCATGGCGCAGCGCTCCCGCTCGCCGTTGCCGAAGAGAAGGAGGCCCAGGGACTCCGCCGAAGCTCCGGCCGCCGA
>DATKVK010000097.1:0-24981 GCA_035530095.1 Rectinemataceae bacterium
CGCGGATCAGTCTGCCGGAGACCCTGGACAGGATATGGAGGAAGACTTATCCGACGCCCCTGAAGACCAAGGCCGAGTATCTTCCCGCCTTCGCGCTGGGGTAGCCGGGAGGGAGGGTATCACTAGGCTTCGTAACACTACAGAAGCTTTGTGATCTTGCGGCTCGGCGTATCGCCTAACTATACTTCATATTGAAGGTGGGTATTCGATGCGTGTCGTCGCGGTCGTGGTGGCTATTGTTCTCGCGGCCTTTGGCGTAAGCAGCTGCGACCGGATGCAGGCACTTGTGGCGGCTTCGGGTACTACGCCTATGGCGGCGCTCCAGGTTGCTCCCGGCCGGGCGATACTCGTTAGCGGCCCGCTTGCCTTCCGTGGCCTTCCCTTCTTCTCGCCCAATGCTCTGTCCGGCTTGGTAGGGGAATACGCACTGGCGCCGCCGGCCGTCGGTGCCCAAGGTCCCGCCGCCGCGGGCTCAGGAGGAGGCGTACCGGTGCTCCGGACGCTGACGGCCCGTGTCTGGTTCACGCATGAGCCGCTTTATTTCGGCGCGCGCTGGACGCGCGGCGCGCTGGGACGATACACAGTCTACAGTTCGACAGATCAGGTCACGAGTTCGGTGATTCTCGCCTTCACCTCGGACCGCTACGAACTCCTCGTCGAGCTGCCAAGCGGCACGACTGCCTTTCACCGTTTCGCCATGGCCTTGGCCGACAGGTTCGCGCTTTTTTTCTCCGAGTCCGCCACCGACGCGGATATCTCCTTCCCTGCCTTTGTCGATTACGCGCCCTAGCTGCGGTCTGGGTAGTGTTACAAATCTTATGGACGCCACAATCTGTTGTATCTTGCCTGATTTTTTGCTACTTCTGGCTGGGGCTATCGCGGGCTATCAACAAGTTTCGTAACACTATTGAGGCCTTTGCCGAGCTTTCGGGAGCGTAAAGGGAAATACCCCTGAGTTATCCCGGGATAACTCAGGGTATAGTTCCTGAACGTATCTCCTCTGCCTCGAAAACACCGGTCGCGGTCGGATAAAAGCCGAGGACCGGAAAGATTTTTTTATTGCGGATCGACCCATGCTCAAGTATACTGCTGCGAAATCGTCCACTCGCAAGAAGGAGGAATTCTATGCGAGCAATGACAATCGGCTTACTCGTCGCGGCACTGGCTCTCGTCGGATGCGCAGGCGCCCAGAAATCCAACACGATCAAGATCGGCTGGTTCGGCCCGGAGACGGGCGATAGCGCCCTGTGGGGCCAGGCCGAGCTCAACACCGTCCAGATGATGGCCGCCGACTACAACGCCCAGGGCGGGATCGACATCGGCGGCAAGAAGTACCAGCTCCAGATCGTCCCCTACGACGACAAGGGCGACTCCACCGAGGCGGTCAACGTCGCCAAGCGTCTCGTGAGCCAGGACAAGGTCGTGGCGGTCGTCGGCGCCCAGGGTTCGGGCGAGGCCATTCCCGTCGCGCCCATCATGGACGAGGCCAAGGTGCCCCTCGTCGCCTCCACCGCGACGAATCCCAAGGTGACCGTCACCGAGTCCGGCCAGGTCCACCCCTACGTGTTCCGCGCCTGCTTCACCGATCCCTACCAGGGCAAGGTCGCGGCCTACTTCGCCTACCAGCGCCTCAACAAGCGCAACGCCGCCATCCTCATGACTATCGACGATCCCTACTCCACGGGCCTCAGCCAGTACTTCAAGGAGAGCTTCGAGCAGCTGGGCGGCAAGGTCGTGGCCGAGGTCAGCTACACCTCCGGCGAGAAGGACTTCCGCGCGCCCCTGACCAAGATCAAGGCGGCCAAGCCCGACATCATCTTCATCCCCGCCTACTACAACGACGTCGCCCTCGCCGCCAAGCAGGCCCGCGACCTCGGCATCAACCAGATGCTCCTCGGCGGCGACGGCTGGCCCTCTGACAACCTCATCTCCCTCGCGGGCAAGGCGCTCGAGGGCTGCATGTTCATCAACCACCTCGACTTCGACGGAGCCGAGGCCCAGCCGATGCGGGACGAGTACAAAGCTAAGTACGGCAAGAACGCCGAGCTCAACTCCTACATGGTGCACGATGCCCTCATGATGGTCATCGACGCTATGGAGCGCGCCAAGGCCTTCGACGGCCCCTCGATCCAGAAGGCTCTCGAGACCACCGACATCCAGGGCATCACCGGCCACATCAAGATCGGGCCGGAGCACAACCCCGTCGGCAAGGACGCCTGGCTCATCAAGATCGTCGGTCCCGACATGAAGTTCCAGGAGAAGTTCTCGGCGGCGAGCTAGGCTCGCGCAGCATCGAGCCGGTCCGGGCAGTCCCGGACCGGCTTTCCTCATCTCCCCCGGGAAGGCCACGATGAATCAATTCCTCCAGCAGCTTGTCAACGGTCTGTCCATAGGCTCGATCTACGCGCTCATGGCCGTCGGATACTCCCTCGTCTACTCGATCATGAATTTCTCGAACTTCGCGCACGGCAGCGTCATCATGCTGGGCGCCTACTTCGGCTTTTTCGCGCTCACCCTCGCCGGCCTGCCCTTCGCGCTGGCCTTCTTCGTCGCAGCCTGCTGCGCGGCCGGAGTGGCCGTCCTCCTCGAGCGCCTGGCCTACAAGCCTCTTCGCGACAGGCATGCGCCCTTCCTGTATTTCATCATCACCGCGATGGGCGCTTCCATCTTCATCGACAATTCGGTCATCGCCACGATCGGACCGACGCCCAAGACCTTCCCCAGCGAACTCCTGCCCAGCTTCCTGCAGTCGGGAGCGATCAGGATCGGGCACGTCGACGTGGGCCGCATCGACCTGGCCATGTTCGCCATCACCGTGGTCTGCCTCGTCGCCCTCGTCCTCTTCATCGACTTCACGAGGCTCGGCAAGGCCATCCAGGCCACCGCCTACAATATGAAAGCCTCGGCCCTCATGGGCATCAACCCTGGCTTCGTCATCATCCTCGTGTTCGCGATCGGCGGGGCCCTCGCGGGCGTGGCCGGCGTGCTCTATGGCATGAAGTACCAGGTCTTTCCGCAGATGAGCGCCATCACGCTCAAATCTTTCATCGCCGCGGTGTTCGGCGGCCTCGGGAGCCTGCCCGGGGCCATGCTCGGATCGCTGCTCCTGGCCCTCATCGAGACCTTCGTATCGGGCTACCTTTCGACCCAGTACCGCGACCTCTTTTCCTTCATCATCCTCATCGCGATGCTGGTCATCCGGCCCTCGGGCATCATGGGCAAGACGGCCGAGGACAAGGCCTAGGAGCGGGCATGGAATATATTCAGGGAATCGCGATCCTCATCGGCATCAACCTGATCGCCGTGTTGGGGCTGTCCATACTCACGGGCTTCACGGGCCTCTTCTCCTTCGGGCACGGAGGCTTCATGGCCATCGGCGCCTACATCTCGGCCATCGTCACCGCGCGCCTGCATCTGCCCTTCGCCCTCGCCATCGTCGCCGGGGCGGCGAGCGCGGGCCTCGTGTCGATCTTCATCGGGCGGCTCACCCTCAAGCTCAAGGGCGACTACTTCTGCATAGCGACGATGGGCTTCGGCGAGGCGGTCCGGGTCATCCTCAACAACATCGACTACGTGGGCGGGGCTCGCGGCTGGGAAAGCCTGCCGCAGCTCACGAGCATCTGGGTGGTGCTCGGCCTCGACATAGCGGCAGTGATCGTCGCCTGGAACCTCATCAACTCGCGCCACGGCCGCAATATGGTGGCGGTGCGCGAGGAGGAGCTGGCCGCCCAGATGGCCGGCATCGACGTCTACGGCCACAAGATGATCGCCCTCGTGGTGAGCGCCGCCATGGCGGGCATCGCCGGGGCCCTCATGGCCAACTACATCCAGTTCATCAGGCCGACGATGTTCAACATGGCCAAGTCCACCGACCTCACCATCATGGTCATCTTCGGCGGCCTGGGCTCCATCTCCGGCTCGATCGTGGGCACCTTCCTCCTCGTCTCGCTGCCCGAGCTCTTCCGCAACTTCGCCCAGTGGCGCCTCGTGATCTACGGTCTCGCGGTCGTCGTCATCATGGTCGGCAGGCCCAAGGGCGTCATGGGAGGCTTCGAGCTGACGCCCTCGGGCGTCCGCAGGTCCATGGCGGCGCGAAGGGCGCGGCTCGCGCTCGAGGCCGAGGCGCGCGCGCTGGAGCGCGAGGGGGCCGCATGAGCGCCGTACTGGAACTCAAGGGGCTCACCAAGCGCTTCGGCGGCCTCGCGG
The DNA here is from genome assembly GCA_035530095.1 of Rectinemataceae bacterium. GTDB lineage: Bacteria > Spirochaetota > Spirochaetia > Treponematales > Rectinemataceae > JAJXZP01. Next base: position 4,207 of record DATKVK010000097.1, read on the forward strand.
CGGTCAACGACGTGAGCTTCGCGGTGCGGGAGGGCGGCATCTCCGGCCTCATCGGCCCCAACGGCGCGGGCAAGACGACGATCTTCAACCTCATCACCGGAGTCTACAAGGTGTCGGGCGGAACGATCGAGTTCCGGGGCCTTCCCGTGCAGAACAAGGAGCCCTTCCAGATCGCCGGCCTCGGCATCACGCGCACCTTCCAGAACATCAGGCTCTTCAAGGAACTTTCCGTCTTCGACAACGTCCTCACCGCCTGCCACGCCTCGGCGAAGTACGGCCTGGCCGAGGCCATCCTCCGCCTGCCGCGCTTCCGGCGCGAGGAGAAGGCCTTGCACGAGAAGGCCGCCTCGCTCCTGGAGATCATGGGGCTCCAGGACCGGGTGGATGTCACGGCGAACAACCTGCCCTACGGCCTGCAGCGCCGCCTGGAGATCACGCGGGCCCTCGCCCTCGACCCGAAGCTCCTCCTCCTCGACGAGCCGGCCGCGGGCATGAATCCCGACGAGACCGAACAGCTCATGCGGCTCATCGCCGAGGTGCGCTCGCGCTTCGAGCTCTCCGTCCTCGTCATCGAGCACCACATGGATCTCATCATGGGCGTCTGCGAGCACATCCACGTCCTCAGCTTCGGCTGCACCCTGGCCGACGGCACGCCCGACGAGGTGGCCAACGATCCCAAGGTCGTCGAGGCCTATCTGGGCGCCGAGGAGGCCAAGAAATGATGCTGAGCGTGCACGACCTCCACGTCGCCTACGGCGGGATCCGGGCCCTGCGGGGCGTGTCCCTCGAGGTCGACTCGGGCGAGATAGTCACGATCATAGGCGCGAACGGAGCCGGCAAGTCCACCCTGCTCAACACGATCACCGGTTTCCTGAAGCCCGGGAAGGGCGAGGTCGTGTTCAAGGGCCAGCGCCTGGGGCGGCAGCCGGCGAGGATAGTCAAGCTGGGCATCTGCCACGTGCCCGAGGGGCGGCTCGTGTTCGCCAACCTCACCGTCCACGACAACCTCCTCCTGGGCGCCTACCTGCGCCACGACCGGCGGCAGATCCTCGCCGACCTCGAGAAGGTCTACGACATCTTCCCCCGGCTCCGCGAGCGGATGAAGCAGATGGCGGGCACCCTCTCGGGCGGCGAGCAGCAGATGCTCGCCATGGGCAGGGCCCTCATGACCAACGGCGACCTCGTGCTCATGGACGAGCCCTCGCTCGGCCTGGCGCCGCTCCTCGTCAAGACGGTCTTCGACATCATCCGGGAGATCCGCGGCCTGGGCAAGACCATCCTCCTCGTCGAGCAGAACGCGCACATGGCCCTGGAAGTCGCGGACCGCGCCTACGTGCTCGAGCAGGGCAACATCCTCAAGTCGGGCAAGGCCTCCGACATAGCCCAGGATCCGGCGGTCAGGGCCGCCTACCTCGGGACGAAGTCGGTGGCCGGAGGGCAGTAGCGGCGCGTTCAGAGCGAGCGGATCAGTCTCTCGTAGAAGATCGCGCAGCGCCGGGCGTTGTCCACCGACACGCGCTCGTCGCGGCCGTGAACCTGGGACAGGTCCTTGGCCGTCTGTCGCAGGGGAGTGAGGCGGTAGATGTTCTCTGCCACGTAGCGGTAGTGCTTCGTGTCGGTGCCCGCGCTGAAGAGGAAGGGCACGCAGGCCGCCTCGGGGAAGGAGGCGGCGAGGGCCGACTCGACGGCGAGGTAGCCCTCGGCCTCCACCGAGGACTCGGGCAGGGGCTCGACGCCCAGGCCCTCGTAGGCCTGCCGCGCCGTGCAGCCGGAGCGGGCCGCGATGCGGCCGAGCCGCTCGATCACCTGGCCGCAGGAGTCGCCGCTCAGGATGCGCACATTGATGTTGGCGCGGGCCTTGTCGGCCAGCACATTCTCCTTGGCGCTGCCCTGCAGCATGGTGGGGGCGGTCGTCGTGCGTATGAGGGCGTTGGAGCTCGGCGAGGCCGAGAAGGCCGCCTTGACGAGGCCGGAGAAGAGCCAGAGATTGCGGAACAAGAGGCGATAGGTGAAGGACGAGTAGGGCGCAACCCGTTCCAGGAAGGCGCGCACGGTCTTCGTGAGCCGCGCGGGCGAGGGGCTGGCCTCGATGTCGGCCACGGCGCGCGAAAGATCGCCCGCGGCGGTGCGGCGCGGCGGCATGGACGCATGGCCGCCCGCGCCCGAAGCCTCGATGGCCACGTCGATGTAGCCTTTTTCGGCGACGCCGACCAAGGCGAGCGGCCTGTCCGCGAAGGAGAGGAGACCCTCCGCCACGGGGCCGCCCTCGTCGAGGAGAAAGGAGGCGCGGATGCCCTGGTCGGCCAGGAAGGCGCCCACCGCCCCGGCCCCCAAGGGGCCGCCCACTTCCTCGTCGCCGCCGAAGGCGAAGAAGAGCTTGCGGCGAGGGACGAAGCCCTCGGCGAGGAGGCGCTCGGCCGCGGAGAGGATCGAGGCGAGCGTGACCTTGACATCCTGGCTGCCCCGCCCCCAGACGAAGTCCTCGGCCAGGTCGCCCGAGAAGGGCGGATGGGTCCAGGCCTCCTCGTCATCGGCGGGCACCACGTCGAAGTGGGCGCAGAGTATCGCCGGAGCCAGGCCGGGCTCGCTTCCCTCCCATTCGTAGAGCAGGGCCCAGTCGCCGATCTCACGGCGGTTCAGCGCCGCGTGGACGCGGGGGAAGAGTTCGACGAGGTCTGCCTTGAGGGCCTCGAAGGCGGTCTTGTCGGTGCGGCCGTAATCGAACCAGGACACCGTGGGTCGGCGCACGAGGGCGGCGAGGGCCGTTTCGACGCCGGAAGCCGTCTCGAGCTCCCGCGCCGAAAGGGGCTGCCGGGGCGGCGGAACTCGGCGCGTCGAAGCGGCGCGGACGATGGAGACTATGCAGACGAGCGCCAGAAGCGCGAAGAAAACCACGACCGCGAGTTCGGATAGGTCCATACCCGAAAAGTATCGCACCGCGCGCCCCGGCGGTCAACGCGAGGAGTCGGTCGCCGGGAAGCGGAGCGGCCGAGGATGGGCTCCAAGCGGCCGAAGACGCGGGTCTTCCGTCTCAGGGGGCGTTCGTGCTCGAGGCGGGGACGGCGGCCTCGGGCTCGTCCGCTGCCGGGGCCGGCGCGGCAGTAGGCGCGTTTGTAGCCGGAGCCGGCACGGCGGCGGGAGCGGCCTCCGGCAGGGGCGGTTCCGCCGGCGCCGCCGGGATCGGCGAAGCCGCCGGCGCCGCCTCGGGCTGTTGGGCGCCCGCTTCGGCGCCGGGGGCGACGGCCGCGGCGGAGGGTTCCACTACAGGCTTTCGAGCGGCCGGCGCCGCCTTGCCCGGCGCCGGGATGGCCCTGAGCAGCACGGCGATGCCGTCGTGGTCGCCCGTCGTATATTCGGACGAGCCGACGATCGCGTTCCCGAGGGGAACGAAGCCCGCGATTTCGTAGCGGCCGCTCCTCGCCATGGCCCGCGCGAAAGCGTCGCGGGCCTGATCGAAGGAAGTGAACAGGTGCATCACCCTGGTCACGATATTCGTGCGTTCGCGGCTGAAGGCCCCGATGAAGACGAAGCCCGAGCCCCAGGGGGCCGGACCGAAAAGTCTTCCGTGATTGTTCGGGAACTCGAAGAGCCCGTCGGAGTAGGCGCTCATCTTTTCTTTGGGAATCTGCGGGTAGACCTCGCCGTCGATGTAGGCTGAGTAGCCGCCCGAGTGTCCCACCCTCTTCTCGAACTCCGACTTCTCGCAGGCCGAAGTGAGCCGCGCCATGGCCTCCTCCCCGTCCTTGGACAGGGAATCGACGATGATGATGTTGATCGGTTCCTGAATCGCGCGCCCCTCGATCTTTTCGCCGAGCCAGTGCGCGATGACGCCCGAGCTGTTTATCATCCAGAGGCCGATGCTGGGCAGCGACTCGGGCGTCGCGCTGTCGGTCGGGCGCGGCGCGGCCGCCGAATCGAGACCCTGCGCGAAGAGCCGGGAAAAAAGGCCGAGCGCCGAAATCGCGAGGACGAGGGCGGTTCTCCGCCTCTTCATAACGGTCATGCCACTCCCTCGATCATACCAAGAATAGCACAAAGACGCCCGCGACCGCGGCTATGGCTCCCAGTATCTCCCTCGCCTTGACCCGCTCCCCGTAGATGAGGGCGTAGGGAGCGATGATGAGAACCGGCATGATGGACATGATCGCGGCGGCTATGCCCGCCTTCGTGGACTGGACCGCGAGGAGGCTCAGGCTGACACCCAGGAAGGGGCCGAAAAAGGAGCCGACCGTGAGACTCGCCACCGCCTTGCGGTCGCGAAGGGCCGAGATCACTCCGCCGCCGGCGCCTGCCACGGCGACGATGATGCCGAAGCAGAGCATGGCCGCGCTCACCCTGATCTGCGTGCCGGCGAAGGGGTCCATGTGCCCCGCGCCGATCTTGCTCAGGATGAGGCCTCCGGCCTGGCCGAGCGCCGCCCCGAAGGCCAGGACGATGCCGCGGGCGCGGCGAGCGGCCGGAGCGGCGGCCGATGCCGAACCGGCGCGGTCTTGGGGCGCATCTTTGCCTTCGGGGGCGCCGCGCCCGAGCACGACGAGGGTTATGCCCGCCAGGGTGAGCGCCATGCCGCCGAGTGAGGCGGCCCCGAGCCGCTCGCCCAGAATGGCGAAGCCCAGCACAGCGGTGAGTGCCGGAGCGCTCGCGTACACGAGCATCGACACCCGGGATCCCACGTCTATGAAAGCCTGGAACAGGAGCAGGTCGCCTATCACCAGCCCGGCGACGCCCGAGGCGGAAAGCCACAGCCAGGCGCCGCCGGGGGCGTCCAGGGGCAGAAAGGCGCCCTTGGTGGCCAGCCCCCAGAGGCCCAGCAGGATGAAGCCGACCGCGAGCCTGAGGAAATTGAGCGCAATGGCCCCGATCCGCTTGGCCGCGTGCTCGAAGGCCAGAGCGGTTATGGTCCAGGCCACCGCTGTCGCCAAGGCCGCGATTTGACCGACGCTGCCTGCTGTCATGTCTATCCTTCCAGTAGTGTTACGAAAGTTGTGGATGACTCAGAATATACCTCGCCCCAGGTGGCGGAGCCTCGGGCAGGATACGACTCGTTGTGCAGTACACAAGATTCGTAACACTACCGGAGGCTCACCTGGTGTAGCTGAGGCGCGCTTCGGAGTAGTCCGATAGCACCGGCGCGAAACGGCGCGCCTCCTCCCGAGCTCCGGCCAGATCGTGGTCGCGCCAGTTGCCGCATTCGGCGGCGGAGGCTCCCGGGAGCGGCCCCTGGTAGCCGGCGAGGAAGTCGAAGGCGGCCTTGGTCAGGTCTATGGCTTCGCGATGGCCGAGGGCGCGGGTGAGGAGGTAGAAGCCCGTGCGGCAGCCCATGGGGCCGAAGTAGACGATGCGCTCGGAGAGGGGGGAGCTGCGGAGGTAGGTGGCGACGACGTGCTCGATGCTGTGGAGGGCGGGGTTCGAGAGCACCGGCTCGGCATTGGGCTTTTTCATGCGGATATCGTAGGTTACGACATCGGCGTCGATTCGCGAGATGTACATGCCTCGATCGAGCTTGGTGTGGTCGACCTGGAAACTCGCGATCTTCTGCAATTCCATGGCTGCCTTCCTCCGCGCCCGGTCATCAGTGTTCCGAACCTTGTTGATGCCACACCTAATGGTGGCCTGCCAGGAATTTTGCCACTCCAAAAGGGGACATCCAGGGCTTTCAACAATCTTCGTAACACTATCCGCCGGGAGCGGTCAATCCTATCCGGGCGCCGAAGGAAGTTCAATACCGCCGTGTTTTCAGACAGTGCCGGCGCGTACAACGCCGGCACTGTTTTTCAGACCTGGCGGCCGCCGAACAGGACCAGCTTGCCAGGCACCCAGCCGAGCGAGGTCTTCAGGTTCGGGTGCCGCTCCCAATTGGGAAGATCGGGATCGAGATCCCAGGAGGAGGAAGGCACGTCGTTTTCGGTGTTCCGAGGAGCCACGAAAGAAGCTATGGAAGCAGTAAACAGTGAAGTCTTCATGATTCCGTCTCCTTGTAGTTGCTCAACTACGTAACAATAATCTATAAATGTTTCTCCGCATAGTCAAGTGAAGTCCCTCAAAAATCATCCGGACCGGAGGAAATCCTGAAGCTGTCCGAAAAGGGTATCGACAGCCGTATGCTCAAGGCGCACGAGCTTGACATTGTTAGTATCGGCCTTCTCCTCGAGTACGAGCCCGGCCGTTTTCAGCTGGTCCAATTGCCGGGAGACGGTAGCCGTCGTGAGCCCGAGGCGTCCGGCGAGTTCCTTCCCGTAGCTGGGTCCGCCGCTCAGCATGCGCAGGATTTCCAGGCGGGTCTGATCGCCGAGAACTCGAAGGAGCTCGGACAGAATCTTGGCTTCCTCCGTCCCGCCCTCGGAAACTTGAGTGATATTGAACACGCATTCGAAGTTGCCGTTGCCGTAGGAGTACAGGTAGCGCTTCCCGACGAAATACGAGGGGACGAAGACATAGCTCCGATAGTCGCGGGGGTAGGGGAAGGGCTTCCTGCTCAGCTCTTCGGCGAAGGCGATCGGATCCTTGCCCTTGAGTCGTTCGGCGATCTTCTGCATGAGCCGCTCGAATCCGGGGCGAAGCTCCTCCATCTTGGCCGTGAACGAGGCTGTCCTATTGGCCCCCACGAAGGCGAGGAGGCGCTCCCTGAAGCCCTCCGCATCCGCGAACAGGGCGGCCGCCCGCTCGCCGGTCATCCGCGAGAAGCAGGAGAGCCTGTTCACCCAGTCCGCGGCGCCCTCGGGATCGCCGCGCAGTCGCGCTATCTCCTCGCGGGGAATGTCTCCGTTGAGGAGCACGTGGAGGAATTCGTCCAGAGGTCTGCTTCGCGCATAGGCGGCGAAAGCCTCCCAGCTGTCGTGGAGTCCGCTGGTCGTCACGTAATCGCAGAGCGACAAGGTCGCCCAGTCGAGTCCGCCTTCGGCGAAGTCCATGTAGGCTCGGGCCGATTCGGGGAGGCTGCGGCGCTGTCCCGAGCGCCATTCGGGGTCGAAGTCCTTGAACGAGGGGTCGCCGGAGAGGACGAAGTTCGAGGCGAAGATCAGCTCGGAAACCGGGGAGAGGATGACCCGGGCAGGAGATGAGGGCGGAGCATCGAGATCATGAGCCATGATTGCATAATAGCGTAAGAATGCAAAAACATGAAGCGCTCTTTCGGAAGCCCGAGCTTGGCGCTATACTCCGCGCGTATGGCCCAGTTCGTCCACCTCCACAATCATTCGGATTACTCCCTCCTCGACGGCGCCGCCTCGGTCGAGTCCATGGTGGCCAAGGCCGTGCAGCTGGGCATGCCGGCTCTCGCCCTGACCGACCACGGCAACATGTTCGGCGCGGTCAAGTTCTACCGCGCCTGCGTCCAGGCGGGCATCAACCCCATCCTCGGCAGCGAGTTCTACGTCGCCGGTGGCTCGCGCAAGGAGCGCACCGGCACCGAGACGGGCAACAAGTACTGGCACCTCGTGCTCCTCGCGCGCGACCAGGAGGGCTACCGCAACCTCCTCAAGCTCTCCTCGGCCTCCTACACCGAGGGCTACTACTACAAGCCGCGCATCGACGACGAGATCCTCGCCGCTCACTCGAAGGGGCTCATCGCGAGCACCGCCTGCCTCGCCGGCGAGATCCCGAGCCTGCTCCTGGCCGGCAGGGCCGCCGAGGCCGAGCGCAAGGCCCGCTGGTACGCCGAGCTCTTCGGCCCCGGCCACTACTACCTCGAGCTGCAGGACCACGGCATCCCCGAGCAGAAGACCGTGAACAAGGCCATGGTCGAGCTCGCGAAGAAGACCGGTCTGCCCCTCATCGCGACGAACGACATGCACTACCTCGAGCGGGGCGACGCCGAGGCGCACGACATCCTCCTGTGCATCGGCACGAACAGGAAGCGCTCCGAGCTCGAGCGCATGCGCTTCCACGGTCCCGAGTTCTACATGAAGAGCCCCGAGGAGATGGCCGCGATCTTCCCCGAGCTGCCCGAGGCGCTCGAGAACACGCTCCGGATCAGCGAGATGGTCGACCTCAAGCTCGAGTTCCCCGGGCCCCTCCTGCCCGAGTACGAGGTGCCCCCCGAGTTCTCCAGCCCCGACGAGTATCTGCGGCACCTGACGCGCGAAGGACTCAAGAGACGTTATGCGAGCTTGACGGAGGAGATCGTCCGCCGCGCCGAGTACGAGCTCGACGTCATCATCAAGATGAAGTTCACCGGCTACTTCCTCATCGTCTGGGACTTCATCGACTGGGCCAAGAACCGCGGCATCCCGGTGGGGCCGGGGCGCGGTTCCGGGGCCGGCTCCATCGTGGCCTACGCCCTGCGCATCACGGACATCGACCCCCTGCGCTACGAGCTCCTGTTCGAGCGCTTCCTCAACCCCGAGCGCATCTCGATGCCCGACTTCGACGTGGACTTCTGCTTCGAGCGCCGCGGCGAGGTGATCAACTACGTGACGCAGAAGTACGGCGCCGACCGCACGGGGCAGATCATCACCTTCGGCACGCTCAAGGCCAAGGCCGTCATCAAGGACGTCGCGCGCGTCCTCGACATCCCTTTCGACGAGTCCAACAACATCGCCAAGCTCGTGCCCGAAGATCCCAAGATGACGCTCAAGAAGGCCTTCGAGCAGGAGCCCAAGCTGCGCGAGCTGGCCTCCCAGGAGCGCTACCACGATCTGTTCGAGGTGGCGGCCAAGCTCGAGAACAAGAACCGCCACACGAGCTTCCATGCCGCGGGCATCGTCATCGGCAAGACGGCGCTCACCGACTACGTGCCTCTCTTCAAGGACCCGAAGACCGGCATCGTCTCGACGCAGTTCACGATGGACCTCCTCGAAGACTGCGGGCTGGTCAAGATGGACTTTCTCGGGCTCAAGACCCTCACCCTCATCAAGAACACCATCGACCTGATCCGCGCCCGGGGCGTCGACATCGAGGAGGACAGGATCCCCGACGACGACGCGCGCACCTTCGAGCTCCTCGGCGAGGGCAAGTCGACCTCGGTGTTCCAGTTCGAGTCGAGCGGGATGCAGGCGATCCTCAAGCAGGCCAAGCCGACGAGCATCGAAGACATCATAGCCTTGAACGCCCTGTACCGCCCCGGACCGATGGACAACATTCCGCAGTTCATCGACGCCAAGTGGGGCCGCAAGCCGATCAGCTATCCCCATCCCTCGCTGGAGAAGTATCTCAAGGAGACCTACGGCGTCATCGTCTACCAGGAACAGGTCATGCAGGTCGCGCAGGAGGTGGCGGGCTACTCGCTCGGCCGCGCCGACCTCCTGCGGCGCGCGATGGGCAAGAAGAAGAAGGAAGTCCTCGAGAAGGAGGAAGCCCCCTTCATCGAGGGCGCGGTGGCCCGGGGCTACGCGAAGGAAAAGGCCAAGGAGATCTTCGACATCCTCGTTCCCTTCGCCGGCTACGGCTTCAACAAGTCGCATGCGGCCGCCTACTCGGTCGTCGCCTACCGCACCGCCTACCTCAAGGCCAACTACCCCGCCGAGTTCATGGCGGCCAACCTCACCAACGAGATAGCCGACACCGACAAGCTCACGGCCTACATCGGCGAGGCCCGCAGCATGGGCCTCGAAGTGCTACCTCCCGACGTCAACGCCTCCGAGGCCTACTTCTCGGTCGTCGACGGCAGGATCGTCTACGGCCTCCTGGGCATCAAGGGCGTGGGCGAGGCGCTCGCCAAGGCCGTGGCCAACGAGCGCCGCAAGCGCGGGCCTTTCGCCTCCTTCATCGACTTCGTCGAGCGCCTGGGCACCCAGGCCATGAACCGCAAGAGCCTCGAGTGCCTGGCCATGGCGGGCTGCTTCGACGCCCTGGGACGCGAGGCCGGCACCACCAGACGGGCCGTCGTGCTCGAGGTGGAGCGCGCGCTCGAGTACGCCGCCGGGAAGGAGGCCGCAGGCCGCTACGGTCAGGCGAGCCTGTTCGACGGCTCGGGCGAGGAGGAGTACCCGCCCTTCCTGCCGCAGTCCGCCGAGGAGTATCCCCGCGCCGAGATCCTGCGCATCGAGAAGGAGCTGCTCGGCTTCCACTTCTCCGGGCACCCGCTGGACGAGTGGCGCAAGATCTGGGAGCGCAGCTGCGACCTCGACCTGGCCAACGCCGACCGGGCCAGCCCCGACCGCCTGTACACCCTCGTGGCCATGCTCAAGGAGTGGCGCGAAATCGTCACGAAGACCGGACGCAAGATGGCCTTCGGCGCGGTCGAGGACTTCTCGGGCTCGGTGGAGATCGTGGTCTTCGCCGACGTCCTCGAGCGTTTCCGCGAGCGCTTCGTCCTCGACGGCGTGCTCTGCCTCAAGGGCAAGGTCGACCAGACGCGCGGCAAGAGCGCCTTCAAGGTCGAGGACTTCGCCGATCCGGCCTCGCTCAAGGAGCGCTCCTGGAAGGAAGTCCACCTCAGGCTGCGCGACGGCATTTCGGACGAGGAGGACCTCTACGGCCTCCGGGACGCCATCCTGGACGAGCCGGGTTCGTGCAACGTGTACTTCCACGTGCCCTCGGAAGGCGACGAAGCCGTCGTCAAGGCCCACGTCCAGATCACCTGTTCGGCCTCGGAGTCCTGCCTCGAGCGGCTCCGCGAGGTGCCGGTGGTAGAGGCGGTGTGGCGGGACTAAAGGGCGAACTCGACGAGGTCCTCCCAGGCCGAGAAGCTCAAGTCGGCGCCCGGCACCTTGCGGCGCGACAGTATGGCGGCGCCGAGGCCGGCGGCCCTGGCGCCGGCCAGGTCGTAGCGCACCGAATTGCCGACGTAGAGGATGTCCTCAGGCTCGAGAGCGAGGGAGTCGCAGAGCATGACGAAGGGCTCGCGCTCGGGCTTGAGGAAGCCCGAGTCCTCGGAGCAGAGGGCGACGTCGAAGCATCGGGACAGGCCCATGTACTCGAGCTTGCGCTCGGGCGGGAAATCGGAGAGGACGGCGAGCCTGAGGCGGGCGGCGCGCAACGCGTCCAGCGCGTCGACCGCCCCCGGGAAGGGGCGGATGCGCTCGAAGCAGGCGACGACGTCGCGATAGATGATCTCGTCGATGCGCCGCGCGACGAGCTCGACGGGAGCGCCGAGCCGCGCGGCGGTCATCCGGGCCTGGAGTCGGCGCAGTTCCTCGCCGCAGGCCGAGCCGGATGTCCTGCAGGCCTCGGTGGCCTCGGGGGCGCGGATCGCCTTGCGCACCTCGGCGAAGGCCCAGGTCAGGCGGAGGTTGCCCAGCGCGAGGGGCCAGGCGCGGGAATAGAGCGCGCGAGGGGGGTAGAGCGTTCCGTCCAGATCGAAGGCGACAGCCTTATATGCCATGCTGGCTGTATATCGGAAAGTCCGGGTCCTGTCTAGGCGAGCCACCGGGGGCCGCTCGCTTCGCTCCGCGGTCCCTGATTTTCGCCGACACCCGCCGCCCTGCGTGGCTTTTTCAAAGTGCGACATGCTCAGGCCTGCCAGGCAGCAGCGCGTTGGGCGATACATAACACCGTTGTCCGCCACGAGCGCGCTGCGGCAGATCCCTTCGTCGCCCGCCCACACGGGGCGCGCCTCTTGCTTGTCGCGTCGCTGGCAGCGCCCCGTGGCCTTCGCAGGCATTTGTGCAGCTACACCTCGCGCCGCTCGTACTCCGTGTGCAGAAGCTCGTGCGACAGGTGCCCGAGGGGCTCGCCGAGGAAGTCGGCGTAGAGCGCCTGGACGCTGGGATTCTCGTGCGACTTGCGCATGCCGAGCCGCAGGTCCTCGGCGTACAGGGCCTTGTTGCGCGCCAGGCGCTTTTCCAGGTCGATGAGCACGGGCTGGCCGCCGCCGCCGATGCAGCCGCCGGGGCAGGTCATCACCTCGATGAAGTGGTAGGGGCTCGTGCCCGCGGCTATCTCGTCGAGGATGACGCGCGCGTTCTTGAGCGTGTGCGCCACGGCCACGCGCACGATGGTGCCGTTCAGGTCGACCTCGGCCTTCTTGATGCCTTCGAGGCCGCGCACCACCTCGAAGTCGAGGCTCGGCAGGGCCTTGCCCGTGACGACCTCGTACACGGTGCGCAGGGCCGCCTCCATGACGCCGCCGGTGGTGCCGAAGATCGTGGCCGCGCCGGTGGAGCGGCCGAGCGGGTCGTCGAAGTCCTCCTCGGGCAGCGACTCGATGTCGAGGCCGGCGCGCTTGACCATGCGGGCGAGCTCGCGGGTGGTGAGCGCCCAGTCCACGTCGAAGTAGGATTCGCCGGGCTTGGCCTCGCCCTTGGCCCGCCAGTACTCGAGGGCGCCGCGCATCTCGGGCCGCCGCGCCTCGTGCTTCTTGGCCGTGCAGGGCATGATCGAGGCGACGCTGATCGACTCGGGCGCGAGGCCGGCCTTCTCGGCGTAAAAGCTCTTGGCCAGGGCGCCGAACATCTGCTGCGGGCTCTTGCAGGTCGAGAGGTGGCCGAGCAGGGCGGGGTAGAAGGTCTCGATGAAGTTGATCCATCCGGGCGAGCAGCTCGTGATCATGGGCAGGATCCCGCCCTGGGTGAGGCGGCGGATGAGCTCGTTGCCTTCCTCCATGATGGTGAGGTCGGCGGCGAACTGCGTGTCGAAGACGCGGTCGAAGCCCAGGCGCCGCAGGGCGGCGACCATCTTGCCCGTGACGAGACTGCCGGGACTCATGCCCAGGGCCTCGCCCAGCGAGGCGCGGATCGCGGGCGCGGTCTGCACGATCGTGGTCCTGCCGCTCTGCGCCAGGGCCTTCCAGACCGCCTCGGTCTCGTCGCGCTCGGTGATGGCGCCGGTGGGGCAGACCACCGAGCACTGGCCGCACTGGACGCAGGGGCTCGTGCCCAGGCCGCGGTCCATGAAGGTCGCCACGTGCGTGCGGATGCCGCGGCCTGCCAGCTGGATGGCGGAGACCGTCTGCACCTCGGAGCAGACCGCCACGCAGCGGCCGCAGAGGATGCACTTGTCGTTGTCGCGCACGATGCCGTCGGTCGACTCGTCGATCTCCGCCGGCTTGCGCGTCCTGGGGAACCGCACCGTGCGGACGCCCAGCGTCTCGGCCATCGACTGCAGTTCGCAGCTGCCGTTGCGGGCGCACACGAGGCAGTCGGTCGGGTGGTTGGCCAGCAGCAGCTCGACCGCGTTCTTCCTTGCCCGCATGACCCGCGGGCTGGAGGTGGCGATCTTCATCCCTTCGCTCACGCGCCCCACGCAGGAGCGCACCAGGGACTTGGCGCCCTCGACCTCCACCACGCAGACGCCGCACGACGCGTTGGCTGACACATCTTTGAGATAGCACAGCGTCGGCACGTTCACGCCCGCCTGGGCGCAGGCCTCGAGGAGGTTGCGCGAGGGGTCGACGGACGTCGCATGGCCGTCGACGAATATGGTGACCATCTTGTCGCTCATTGCTTCCTCCTGTCCTTACCGTGCGGCCCGCGCGGTGCGGCGCTCGCCGGACTTCCCCGAGCCGTCTTCGTCGGCCTTCCGGCTGGCCTCGCCGAGCCCGAAGGGCCTGCGGGCCCGCTCGCGCACGTCGCAGCGGAGGCATCGCTCCGCCTCCACGCGCGCCTGCTCCCCGGTGTAGCCGAGGGATATCTCGACGAAGTTGCCGCGGCGGTCCTCCACCGGCACCAGCTTGGCCCTGCTCATGCGGGCGCTCGAGGTCTCGAGCGGCACTTCCATCGCGTAGGCGAACTCGCGGAACAGGCTCTCGAAGCGCGCGCCGAGCCCGGCCTCGGCGCTGCCCATGAGGATCTTGTCCATGGCCGAGGCGGCGAGCTTGGCCTGGCCCATGGCCTCGGCCGCCGTGGCCGGGCCGGACACGGCGTCGCCCGCGGCGAAGATCCTGGGATTGGCGGTGCGGAAGTCGAAGGGATTGACCGAGACGCGCCCGTCGCGCTCGAGGGTCACGCCCGCGGCCGTCAGGCTCGAGCTGTCCACCTTCTCCCCGACCGCGATCACGAGGCTCTCGCAGGGAATCTCGTAGCTCTCGCCCGTGGGCACGGGCGAGGGACGGCCACTGGGGTCCACGGGGCCGGCCTTCATCTTCATCACCTTGAGGGCGCGCACCCGGCCTTCCGGCCCGGCCACGGCCTCGAGGGGCTGCGCCATGCACACCAGGTCCACGCCTTCCTCCAGCGCGCCCTCGAGCTCCTCCGCGTTGGCGGGCATGTCGCTCTTGGCGCGGCGGTAGACGACGGTGACGCGCGAGCCCGAGCGCAGGGCCGAGCGGGCGGCGTCGATCGCCGAGTTGCCGCCGCCCACGACGACGACCTCGGCGCCGAGCCTGGGCTTCTCGCCCGAGTTGAGAGCCTCCAGGAGATGGTAGCCGGGCACGACGCCGGCGAGATCCTCGCCGGGAATGCCCAGGGCCATGTCCTTGAGCGCGCCGATGCAGGTCAGGACGGCGTCGTGCATCTCGGCGAGGCGCTCCCAGGCGATGTCCTTGCCGATGCGCGTGTTGAACACGAAGCGCACGCCGAGCTTGCGGATGAAGGCGACCTCCTTGCGGAGCACGTCCTTGGGCAGGCGGTAGGCCGGGATGCCCCAGCGCGGAATGCCGCCGGCCTCGTCCTGGGCGTCGTAGATGGTCACGTCGTGGCCCAGCCGCACGAGGTAGAAGGCCGCGGCCAGGCCCGCGGGGCCCGCGCCGACGATCGCCACCTTCTTGCCGGTTTCGGGCAACTTCTCCTTGATGAGCCTGGCGTAGACCGCCCGCTCGCGGCCCATCTTGTACATCGTGTCGGCCAGGTAGCGGTGGATCTCGCCCTGCGACACCGACTCGTCGATCTGCTCGCGCTTGCAGCGCATGCGGCAGTGGAAGTGGCAGATGCGGCCCACGGTCCCCGGCAGGGGATTGTCGCGCAGGGTGAGCTCGAAGGCTTCCTCCAGGCGGTTTTCCTTCAGGAGCTGGAGATAGCCGGGAATGTTCATGTGCATCGGGCAGGAGTTCTCGCAGAGGGTGAGGTACAGGCTCTCGCAGACGCCCGCCTGGCAGCGCTTTTCCTTGATGTGCCGCTCGTACTCGTCGCGGAAATACTTGAGCGTGGAGAGTATGGGGTTGGCCGAGGTCTGGCCCAGGCCGCAGAGAGAGGCGTCCCTCGCCGTCTCGGCGAGCTCGGCCAGCACCTCGAGGTCCTCCTCGGTGGCCTCGCCCCGGGTCACCGAGGCGAGGATGCGCAGCATCTGGCTGAGGCCCTCGCGGCAGGGCGTGCACTTGCCGCAGGACTCGCCGGCCGTGAAGCCCACGAAGTAGCGTGCGACGTCGACCATGCAGTTGTCCTCGTCCATGACGACCATGCCGCCCGAGCCCATGATGGCGCCCAGCTTGGCCAGCTCCTCGTAGTCGATGGGCGTCTTGAAGAGCCGCGCGGGCACGCAGCCGCCGGAGGGGCCGCCCGACTGGACCGCCTTGATGCGCTTGCGCGGGCCGGCTCCGCCGCCCATGCCGTAGACCATCGACTCGATGGTCGAGCCCAGGGGCAGCTCGACGAGGCCGGTGTTGCGCACCTTGCCGACGAGCGAGAAGACCTTGGTGCCCGAGCTGGACTTGGTGCCGAAGCCGGAGAACCACTCGCCGCCGCGGGCGATGATCACGGGGACGTTGCACCAGGTCTCGACGTTGTTGATGTTCGTGGGAGCGCCGTACAGGCCGCGCTGGGCGGGGAAGGGCGGCCGCGGAGACGGCCTGCCGGCCTTGCCCTCGGCGCTGGCGATGAGGGCCGTCTCCTCGCCGCAGACGAAGGCGCCCGCGCCGGTGACCACCTCTATGTCGAAGGAGAAGCGCGTGCCGAGAATGTTGCGCCCGAGGAGGCCCACGGCGCGCGCGTCGGCGAGGGCCTTCTGGAAGCGCTCGACCGCGAGCGGGTACTCCGCCCGGATGTACACGACGCCTTCGGAGGCGCCCATCGCGTAGGCGCCGATGGCCATGCCTTCGAGCAGCATGTGCGGATCGGACTCGATCTCGTTGCGGTTCATGTAGGCGCCCGGATCGCCCTCGTCGGCGTTGCAGATGACGAACTTGCGCGCTCCCTCGCCGCCGGGCGTCGCCGAGGCGCCGCCGGAGGCGCGCATGATCTCCCACTTCTTGTAGGTCGGGAAGCCCGCGCCGCCGCGCCCGCGCAGCCCCGACTTCTTCACCTCGTCGATCACCACTTCGGGCTTCATCGAGGTGATGGCCTTGATGAGGCCCGAGTAGCCGCCGGCCCCGAGGTATTCCTCGAGGCTCTCGGGATCGATGAGGCCGCAGTCGCGGAGCACGATCTTCTCCTGGCCCTTGAAGAAGGACAGCTCGTTCCAGGAGGGGAGGAAATTGAAGCCCTTGCCGAACTCGATCGAGGAAGTGCGGAAGTCCCACTCTTCGATCTTGGCCACTGCGGTCTTGGCCAGCTTGTCGAAGGCCGCGTCGTCGGCGAGCGCGGCGACGAGCTTGGACGCGCGCGAGCTCTTCACCTCGGTGAACATGAGCAGCGGCTTGCCCGGCCGGTAGGCCATGACGAGGGGCTCGGCCGCGCAGAAACCGAAGCAGCCGACGCGGCGAACGGCGAGGTCGAGGCCGGCCTCGGCGGCGGCGGCGCCCAGGGCTGCGTAGACGGCGTCGGCTCCGTTGCCGATGCCGCAGGTGCCCATGCCCACCGAGACGAAGGGCCGGCGCGGCTTGATGCGGTCCTGCCCCGCCTGGCGGAGAGCGCCGAGATCCGGTTCCGAGCCCTGGCTAGTCTTGGCGGCGTTCATTTCTGGCCTCCCTTGCGAAGCTTGTCTATCGCGGCGGTGAGCTTGCCGACGGTCATGCGCGAGCTGATGACCCCGTCGATCTGCACGACGGGCGCCAGGGCGCACTGGCCGAAGCAGGCCACGGTCCTGACCGAGCAGAAGTTGTCCACCGTGGTGACGGAGTTCTCCTCGTCCTCGCGGAATTCCTCGATCCCGAGCCGCTTGAGCGAAGCCTCCAGCAGCTCGAGCGAGCCGCGCGTGTGGCAGGCCGTGCCGCGGCACACGACGACGGAGTGGAGGCCCTGCGGCTTCAGGTTGAAGAAGGAGTAGAAGGTGGCGACCGAATAGACCTGCGCGAGGGGGACCTTCATCCTTTCGGCAATCTCCCGGAGCGTGGCCTCGGGCAGGTAACGGAATTTTTCCAGTTCCTGGACCTCTTCGAGAATGCTCAGGAGAGCTCCCGGCTTGCCGCTGTGCTTCTCGATGACTTCGGGGAGACTCACTTCTCGCCGCTTGGCCGTCGCTGTCGATGACATGCTGCCTCCTATGACCGATTCGGATGCCGTGGTCGCGCGCGGCGGAGGCCGAAGCTAGACGCCGCGCCGAATGCCCGTCTTTGTGTGACCGAAGTCACACTGATCCGGCCCTAAGGCGAGTATCCTCCAGTCTGGCTATTTGTCAAGAAAAAAGTATCGATTTTAATGGATCTATACAGATAGGACGAAACTGAAGGAGTAGCGGCTTGTTATATAGATACTAAATTAACTATATCGGTAATGCGGCCGATAATCGCAAAAAAGAGCGGCAGCCGCCTGGGCATCACCCCATGCGACTGCCGCCGGAAGTGGCTGCGTTTCGCACTTAAGCCGCGCCGCTCGCCCCCCTGAGCCGCTCGCTTCCGCGATCATCGACGACCACGAAGCGCCCGAGAGTCCTCGGGCCGAAGCCGGTTCCCTGGGCGGCTTCTCGCGCGGTCCGGCGCGGTCCAGGTCGGTCCAGGTCGGCGCGGTCCAGTGCGATCCAGTGCGGTCCAGTGCGGTCCGGTCCGGCGAAGCTCGGCTAGGCCGCTGCAGCGGCCCGCGGGCGCTCTATCTTCCGATACTCGCTCTTGCCGAAGGCCAGGATGAGGCAGCCGATGAGGCTCAGGATGAGGAGAAGGAAGAAGCTCCAGGCGCCTCCCTTGCCGAAGGACTTGCCCAGGTCGAAGATGACGATGATGCCGAGCACGATGTTCACGATGGGGATGAGCATGAGCAGAATCCACCACCAGGGCCGGTTGACGACCCGCAGGAACACCAGCAGGTTGTAGATGGGGATGATGGCCGCCCATCCGGGCTGCCCGGCCTTCAGGAACAGCTTCCACATGGCGACGATCCCGACGATGGTCACGACGCCCATGATCGGGTACAGCACCGTGAACGCGCGCATGGCGTCGGCGGTCTGGCTGGAATAATCCATGGCGAACCCCTTAAAACTCGAGCGAGATGGCCGACGCCCGGCGTCGGCGCCGCAACGCGGCAGGTTCAAGTATGGATAATTTAATCACTCCTGCAAGGCCGCGCCGGGGAAAATCGGGCCGCTTGCCTTGCCGCTCCGGCGCGACTATACTTTTCTCTCCCGCCCGGAGGTGATGATGGGAACGAAACTGCTCAAGCCGCATTCCCTCGGCGATTTCCTCAACGACACGTTCATGCTCGTTCCCAGGCTCTGGAAACGGGCCCTGCCCGTCTCGGTCCTCGCCCTCCTCCCGGGCGTGGCGGCCTGGATGGCGGTCATAGCCTCGATGGCGTCCTGGCTCAGGGGCATCGCGGCCGATCCGATCTCGCCCGGAGAGGGAGCGGCGCGCGCCCTGTCGGGCTTCGGTCCGCTCCTCTTCCTCATCGCCGCGGCCACGCTCCTCTTGTTCCTGGGCCAGGCTTTCCAGAAGGCCTTCGTCTGCGCCCAGACCGGCGCCCTCGTCGAGGGACGCGGCCCGAGCTTCCCCGAACTGCTGATCCAGGCCTTCAGGCAGTCCTGGATCAGGGTGGCCGTCCAGGACGCCGCCCTGGGCTCCATAGCCGCAGGCATCGTCGTGGCGCTCGTGTCGGTCCTGTCCCTGCCCCTGGCCTTCGGCGCGTTGGGCGATCTTGCGCGTTCGGGCGGGCCGCACGCGGCCCCTGGCCTCGCCTCGGGCCTGGCCCCGGCCTTCGTGCTCAAGGTCGTCGGCCTCTACCTGGCCTCGATGGCGGCGGCCATGGCCGTCGTCTGGTGGCTGCGCGTCAGGACCTGCGTCTGCGCTCCCGCGGCCGTCCTCGAGCGCGCCAATTCCTTCTCGGGCATAGGACGCTCCCTCGACCTCTCGCGCGGCCGGCCCTGGCGGATCTTCGGCGTCATGTTCATCGTGTCGCTCGTGATCAGCTTCGGCCTCGGCATAGTCACCGGACCCTTCACCTTCGCCGTGGCCATGCCGGGGTATTTCACCCTCATGCGCTCCACGATCGCCGGCGAGAAGCCCTCGCCCGACACCGTCGCCGCCTTCATGACCTCGCTCGGCTGGGGCGCCGGACTCTCCATGCTCCTGGCGGGCATCATCAAAGGCAGCCTCTGGCCGGCCTTCCTCACCCTCCTCCATACCGACCTGCGGATCCGCGCGGGCGAGATCGAGGCTGCGGTCGAGCCCCCGCCCGCTGCGGCCGAGCCCTCCGCCCCGCCCGAAGCCTCGGCCCCCGCCGAACCCCTCGCGGCGCCCCACGAGAGCCGCGCCGACTCCGAGAGCCGCGCCGACTCCGAGAGCCGGCCCGACTCCGAGGAGCCGAGCCCGGGCGGCGATCGTGCCTGAGCCCGGCTTCTGGGAGCGCGAAGGCCGGAGCCCCGTCCTGGGCTCCCTCATCGCGACGACCCTCATCGTGGCCCTCTATTCCCTGGCGGGCAACATCGTGCTCCTGGCCTACATGCTGGGCGACATGCGCGGCTTCAGCTCGGGCGACTGGATCCAGCTGCGCCACGGGATCCTCGACCGCTACCGCTCGCCCATCCTCGTGCTTACCATGGCCTTCGAGTTCCTCTTCTTCGGGCTGGGCACCTACCTGCTCTTCCGCCGCTGGCACGGCGGCTCGACGCGCAAGCGCTTCCGCCTCGGACTGCCCAAGCCCGCAGCCCTGCCCCTCGCCGTCCTCGGAGCCGTGGGCCTCTTTCCCCTGGCCCTCTTCGCCGGCGACATCTTCTCGCGGGCCTTCCCCTTCCTGCGGGAACTGGAGCGGTCGAGCGGCGGCCTCGTGCGCGCGCAGAGCCCCGGCGCCTGGGCCCTCGTCGTCGCGGCCATCTGCCTGACCCCCGCCCTCTTCGAGGAGTTCCTCTTCCGGGGCTACCTCCAGGGCACGCTCAGCCGAGGCCTCAAAAGCCCCTGGTCCTGGATACTTTCGGGCGGTTTCTTCGCTCTCGTGCACCAGAACTACATAGGCCTCGGCGCCCTCCTGGTCATCGGCATCTACCTCGCCTACGTCTTCGACGCCGGAGGCAGCATCTGGGCCGGCAGCCTCGTGCACTTCCTCTACAACGGGGCGATCGTCGTCCTGGCCAACCTCGACGACCACGCCCTCCTGCCCTGGGCCTTCGACGCCGACGGCCTCATCCGCGTCCGCGTCGTGGCCGCCTTCCTACCCCTCGGCGCCGCCGGAATCCTGGCCCTCGCGGCCCTCAAGCGCCGGCGGCTCGCGGCCCCGAGCCCCGGCGCCGAAGCCGAGGTCAGCGCACGATGAGCACGGGGCACGGAGCGTGGCCGACCACCTTCTGGCTGTGGCTCCCGATGAGCAGCCCGGACAGCCGGCCCAGGCCCCGCGAGCCCATCACGATCAGGTCGGAGTTCTCGGCCGAGGCCACGGCTATGATGACCTCGGCCGGCGAGCCCGAGAGCACCTCGGTCTCGATCGAGCCCGGAATCTCGCCGACCTTTTTCACCGCCTCCGTCAGGATCGTCTCGGCCCGCAGCATGTGCGCGTCGATCAGCGCCTGAGCGTTCGGCTCGCCCAGGTACTCGGGGACGCTCTCGTACACGGCGATCACGCGCAGCGAGCTCGAAGCCTCCGAGCGCGCCAGGTTCCCGGCGATCTCGGCTGCGTGGAGAGCGTGTTCGGATCCATCCACCGCAAGCAGGATTTTCTCAAACATGGC